>NZ_JBEZYA010000011.1:172653-311570 GCF_040638295.1 Actinoplanes sp. NPDC026619 | reverse complement strand
CGTCCTGAGCCAGGATCAAACTCTCCAACAAAATCTGTGGAAAAAATGTCCCGGCAACAAACCAAATTGTTGCCAAAGGAATTCCAGCCAAACCCTAAAGCTTGGCCAGGGATAAAACTTTTGGCACTGGCTTATCTAGCACCCTGTTGAGTTCTCAAAGAACAACCGCACCCGAAGCAATCTTGCCCTCGGGGCACTTCCAAAACTTTACCCTCGCTTTACCCGCTCGTCAAATCCGGGAAATTCTCCGGAAATCACTCGCAAAAAAGCTCAAGTCCCGCGGAACAGTACACGACGAAATGTCGGTGCAATTCGTAGGGTTTCCGTCAGGACGGCCGCGGCGGCAATCCGAAGATCTCCGCTTGCTCGCCCGTCTCCCTGGCGGCTCGGAAAACATTACAGGCCCCGGGACCCGGATGCCAAATCGGCCCCCTGCGAGGCGGGTCACAGTGGGCCGATCGTGAAAAACCTCAGGTCAGCGCTCGTATTCGACGCCGGCGAACGTCCGCTTTCCGCGGCGCAGCACCAGGTAGCGACCGTGCAGTAGCGCTGCGGAATCGAGAACGGCCTCGCCGTCGGTGATCCGCTCGTTGTTCAGGTACGCCCCGCCCTCGGCGATCGTGCGCCGAGCCTCGTTGGCCGACGCCACCAGGCCGGACTCACGGAGCAACGACGTCATGGTGGGGAGCTCACCGCGTACTGAGGCAAGGCCTGCCTCGGACAACGCTGCCTGCAGCGTGCCCGCCGAGAGTGAGTCCAGCGAACCTCGCCCGAACAAGGCCTGCGAAGCAGCGACCGCCTGCTCCGCCTCCTCCTCGCCGTGCACCAGCGCGGTGACCTCGTAGGCCAGGGCTCGCTGCGCGAGCCGGGCCTGCGGCCGTTCCGCGGTCGCCTTTTCCAGCTCTTCGAGTTCTTCGTGCGATTTGAAGCTGAAGAAACGCAGGTATTGCGTGACGTCACGATCGTCGGAATTGATCCAGAATTGGTAGAAGGCGTAGGGCGAGGTCATGGCCGGGTCGAGCCAGACCGAGCCGCCCTCGCTCTTACCGAATTTGGTGCCGTCGGACTTGAGCACCAGGGGCGTGGTGAACGCGTGCACCGGGCCTGCGCCGCGGCGGCGAATGAAATCGACGCCGGCGGTGATGTTGCCCCACTGGTCGGAGCCGCCGTATTGCAGCGCGCACCCGTGGCGTACGTGCAGCTCGTAGAAGTCGTTTGCCTGTAGCAGTTGGTAGCTGAACTCGGTGAAGCTGATGCCGGTCTCGAGGCGATTGCGCACCACGTCGCGGGCCAGCATCTTGTTGACCGGGAAATGCTTGCCGACGTCTCGCAGGAACTCGATCACCGAGGCCGGGCCGGTCCAGTCCAGGTTGTTGACCAGCTCGGCGGCGTTGGCGCCCTGGTAGGTCACGAACGGCTGGAGCTGCGCGCGGATGCGGGCGACCCAGCCCTCGATCACCTCCGGCGGGTTCAGCGAGCGCTCGGCGGACTCCTTGGGGTCGCCGATCTGGCCGGTGGCGCCGCCGACGAGCAGCAGCGGCTTGTGGCCGGCGAGCTGGAGCCGCCGGGCGGTCATGACCTGCATGAGATGGCCGACGTGCAGCGAGGCGGCGGTGGGGTCGAAGCCCACATAGAAGGTGAGGTTTCCGCCGTTGAGGGCTTCGGTCAGCGAAGCCAGGTCGGTGGAATCCTGGAGAAGGCCGCGCCACGTCAGGTCGTCTACGAGAGTCACACCCGAATTCTCCCGCACCCGCACGTGCAGTTGAAACCGGGTTTGGCCATGCTGTACGGATGAGCCGCCTGGGTAGCGCCACACCGCCGATCGAGATCTCCAAGAAGAAGGCCGAGGCCCGGCTGGAGGCGGCGCAGCAGCGACTGCTCCGGTTGCGGCTGATCCTCGGCGGTCAGATCGGCGAGAAGCGGATCGGCCCGCCGCTGACGTGTGTCTTCGAGGGCTGGGACGCGTCCGGCAAGGGCGGGGCGATCAAGCGCCTGGTCACCCCCCTCGACCCCCGGCACGTACGGGTGTCGCAGTTCGCGGCCCCGACGTACGACGAGAAGCGGCACCACTTCCTGTGGCGGTTCTGGCCGAAGCTGCCCGGCTGGGGCGGGATGAGCGTGTTCGACCGCTCCTGGTACGGCCGGGTGCTGGTCGAGCGGGTGGAGGGGTTCGCGACCAAGGAGCAGTGGCAGCGGGCGTACGGCGAGATCGTCGAGTTCGAGCGGACCCTGGTCGCCGAGGGGATGATCATGGTCAAGTTCTGGATGCACGTCTCCCCCGAGGAGCAGCTGCGCCGGTTCGAGGACCGCAAGACCGATCCGCTGCGGACCTGGAAGCTGACCGACGAGGACTGGCGCAACCGGGAGAAGCGGCCGCAGTACGAGTCGGCGGTCGAGGAGATGCTGGAGCGCACCGACCCGACCTGGGCGCCCTGGCACGTGATCCCCGGCGACGACAAGCACTACGCCCGGTTCGCCGTGGTGGAGGCGGTCTGCGAGGCGATCGAGGCGGAACTGACGCAGCGCGGCTTTACGTTCTAACCGAGTCGCTACCCGCCCGATACCGCTACCGCCCCCGGGCCGGACCACCGTTGATGGCATGTCCGCCCTCATCCGCCGGGATCCGCTCCGCTCCCTTCGCCTGCTGTTCCTGACGGCGATGGTGGTGGTCGGCGCGGTCTCGCTGCTGCAGGTGCAGCTGGCGCACGTGTCACGCGGGGCGCTGGCGATCAGCGCGGCCGTGATCGGGGCGGTCTTCCTGCTGCGGGTCGCCGAGTTCCGGCTCGGCGCGCTGGTCCCGTTTCTGATCGACATCCTCGAGCTGGCGGCCGTGGCGGTGATGCTGTCCCAGGTGCGGGCGCAGGACCCGGTGGTCGGGCCGATCTTCTTCATCCTGATGTTCCGGGCCGCGACCGGCCGGCTGCGCCGGGTGCTGCCGATGATCGCCGGCTACATCGGTGTCTGCGTGGCCGGTTTCGCGACCACCGACATCCGCCTCCCGGTGGGCCTCTACATCGGCATGGTGATCATTCCGTCGCTGGTGTACGCCATGCGAAGCATGCTCCAGCGGATGCAGATCGAGCAGCAGCGGCACGAGGATCTGCTCGCCGACGTGCTGACCCGGCTTCCGTTCCCGGTCATCGTGACCGGCCCGGACGGCGCGGTGGTGCTGGCCAACCCGGCGGCCGGCGGGCTGACCGGGCCGCTCGACGGGGCGCGCGCCGAACTCGCCGACGGCACCGCGGTGGATCTGCGCCGGCTCGCGCCGGGCGAGTCCGGCCTGGAGCTGCGGATCACCCGGGCCGACGGGCGGGTCGTCGAGGCGCTGGCCGAGACGGTGCCGACCATGCACGGGACGATCCTGGCGCTGCTCGACGTGACCGCGCAGCGCGACTACGAGCACCGGCTCGAGCACGCCGCCTTCCACGATCCGCTGACCGGCCTGCCGAACCGGGCGCAGCTGTGGCGGCAGTTCGCCGAGGCGGCCGACGACGAGTACGCGGTGCTGCTCGTCGACCTGGACGGGTTCAAGGCGGTCAACGACACCTACGGGCACCTGGCCGGCGACGAGCTGCTGTGCCGGGTCGCGGAGCGGCTGCGCCACGTGTGCGGGCCGGAGGCGACGGTGGCCCGGCTGGGCGGCGACGAGTTCGCGGCCCTGCTGCCGCACACCGGCGCCGGCCGGGCCACCGAGGTCGCGACCGCCATCCGCGAGTGCTTCGGCTGGGAGGTGCCGCTGTCCACCGGCCCGGTGCGGGTCGGCGGCAGCGTCGGCTGCGCGCTCGGCGGCCCCGGCTTCTCCCCCGACCACGTGCTCGCCGAGGCGGACGCCGCGATGTACGCCGAGAAGCACGCGCGAGTGCGCAACTAGACCGTCACGACGATCTTGCCGGCCTGGGTGCCCTTCTCCAGGTAGCGGTGCGCCTCGACGATGTCGGCCAGGCCGAACACCCGGTCGACCGTGGGCCGCAGGACGCCGGTGCGGACGCCGGCGGCCAGGAAGGCGGCCGCGCGCCGGACGATCGCCGGGTCGGCCAGGTCGGCGAACCCCATGTAGCGGTGGATGGTCAACGACGGGTTCGCTGGGAACGACGCCGGCCGCGGGTCGAGCCAGCCGACCGTGACCAGGGTGCCGCCGAGCCGCGCGGCCAGGGAGAGCTCGGCCAGGCCCGGGCCCATCACGGCGTCCAGGATGAGGTCGGCGCCCGCCCCGCCGGTGTGCCGCCGGGTGGCTTCGGCCACGTCCTCGCGGTCGGTGGCGATCACCGCGGCGGCGCCGGCGTCGAGCAGGCTCCGGACCTTCCCGGTCTGCCGGGTGACCGCGATCGGCACGGCGCCGATCTGGTTGGCGACCTGGATCGCGGCGCGGCCGACACTGCCGGACGCCGCGGTGATCAGGACGTGGTCGCCGGGCCGCATCCCGGACCTCTCGACGAGCGCGCCGTACGCGGTGAAGTGCGCCACCCAGAACGCCGCCGCGCCGACCGCGTCCAGACCGGCGGGCCGGGGCACCACCCGGCTCGCCGGCACCGTGGTGTATTCGGCGTACGAGCCCTTGGTCTCGAAGTCGGGAATGGCGATGAGGAGGACCGGATCGCCGACCGCCAGGCCGGTAACGCCGGAACCGAGCGCGTCGATGACACCGGTCCCCTCGACACCCAGCCGGGCGTGCGGCAACTGCACCGGCCGCGGTGATTGGCCGGCGCGGATCATCTGGTCGAGCGGGTTGACGGCGAAGGCCTCGATCCGGACGCGTACCTCGTCCGCGGCGGGTTCGACGACCGGCTCCTCGGCGAGGCGCAGGACTTCCGGACCGCCGGTCTCGTCGAACACAACTACTCGTGGCATGGGTGGCTCCTTCTGCTCCCAGGGGGTTCGAGAAAAGACGCTACGGAGCCGATGGGAACCCGCTGGTAACTTTTGGTCTTGTGCACAACGCCTCCGGTCAGGTCTTCCTCGCCGACTGCCCCACCCGCCTGGCGGTCGAGATCATCGCCGAGAAGTGGGCGGTGATCGTGCTGTTCGCACTCAGCCTCGAACCCCAGCGACCCGGCGACCTGGCAACGCTCATCGGCGGCATCTCCCGCAAGGTCCTCACCCAGACGCTGCGCCGGCTTCAGGCGTACGGGCTGGTCGAGCGGCACGCCTACGCCGAGGCGCCGCCCCGCGTGGAATACAGCCTGACCGCGCTCGGCGGCACCCTGGTCGAGCCGATCAAGATGCTCACCGCGTGGGCCCGGGACAACGGCGAGGCGATCGTCGACTTCCAGGAGCGCCATCAGCCCTGAGTCAGGGCGCCGACCGCCTGCCGCCTCGTCGCCGGTGTCGTTCTGCGCTCGTGGGGCTACGAGCGGTTGTTCGGCGTTTTCGTGCCGGTCGCGCTGCTGCTGGCGGCGGGCATCGCGGCCTGGGTGCCGCGCGCGCCACGACACGACGCGAACGTCGACCCGATCGGCACGGCGCTGCTCACCGGCGGGTTGTTCGCCCTGCTCTACGGCATCATCGAGGGCCCCGAGCGGGGCTGGGGCTCGGCTGCGCTCGGCCGCCGATTTCACCGCCGGGACGGCGGTGGGCCACCGGGTCCTCGCGGCGGTCCTGGCAGTTGCCACGATCGCGGTGATCGTGAGGTGGAAGGCGTCAGACCGTCGCCTTGTAGGCCGGGAGGTGCAGGGCGTCGCGAATTGACGCCTGGACCTCCTCGGCCGGCGGGCGCGCGTCGATGTCGTGCACGAACTCCTTGCGGCGGAACAGGTCGAGGACCGGGCGGGTCTTCTCGTTGTAGTCGCGCAGCCGGGCGTCGAGCGCCTCCGGGGTGTCGTCCTCCCGGGTGATCAGCTGGTGACCGCAGATATCGCAGCGGCCCTCCTCCTTGGGCCGGTCGGCGATCAGGTTGTAGTCCATCCCGCAGTTCGGGCAGAGGCGGCGGCTGAGCACCCGGCGGCGCACCTCCTCCTCGGGCAGCTCGAGGTGGATGACCCCGTCGATGTCGTAGCTCTCCATGAAGAACTCGGCCTGCCGGCCGTTGCGCGGGAAGCCGTCGATGACGAAGCCGTAGTTCCAGTCGTGCTGGTCGAGCCGCTCGCGCACCACCGACTCGACCAGGTCGTCGCCGACCAGCTCGCCGGCGGTCATGATGCGGCGCACCTGGGCGCCGAGCTTGGTGTGGTTCTGCACGTTCCACCGGAAGATGTCGCCGACCGAGATGTGCACCAGCTTGAGGTCGTCGCAGAGCAACTCGCTCTGGGTGCCCTTGCCACTGCCCTGAACGCCCATGATCACGAACTTGCGCATCGGATGGCCTCTCTCAGTCGGTCGCGCCGAGACGCAGTGGACCGGACGCCGGACGCCCGGTCAAGGTGGTGGGGTCGATGCTCCAGGCATCGGCCACTCGGAGCACATCCTTCTCGTCCACCAGAACGGTCGTTTCCTCGTCCAGCTCGGCCGGCAGGCCCGCGTCACGCTCGGCCGGGCCGGGCTCGCCGTGCCAGGACGTCACCTCGCCGGTTTGGCCGACATAGCCGAACGCCCGGACCAGCTCGCCGTCCACCGCCCGCTGCCAGCGGTGCAGCTCGGTGACCCGGTGGGTCGCGAAGAACTGCACCTCGGTGTGCAGGGTGGCGGAGAGCTCGATCACATCGGTCCTGGTCGCCGGGCTGAGCAAATAGCGGCCAGTCGCCAAGGTCCAGAGCGTCTCCCGCGCGCCGGGCAGCGGCGGGGTCACCGCCACCCGGTCGTCGGTCAGATGGGCCAGGTCGATGCCGTCCCGCCACGGCACCTCGCCCAGATCGTGCAGGCCCAACGCCTTCAACAGGGTGGCGGCGTCGGTGCCGGCCACCGCCAGCCACGCCTGCTTGCCACCGAAACCGACCATCACGTCCATGCGACAACGCTATCCGGAGAGCGCGGGCGACTGTCCGGTCACGCCCAGCCGTACTCCTTGCGCAGCTTCGTGGCGACCTGGTCGAACCGGGCGCGGTCGAGCACGGCGCCCTCGCGGCGGATGCCGTCGTGGTCGATGTGCAGCACCCGGTCGAGGCGGATCCAGCTGGGCCGTTCCTCCCGGTCCCAGTGGCCGGGGCCGAGGGCGAACCAGTTGCGCTGGCCGTCGCGCTCGCTCTGGCTGGACAGCATCAGGCCGAGCACGTCGCTGCCCTCCCGCCCGACCACCAGCACCGGCCGGTCCTTGCCCTGCGCCGGATCGTCCTCGTAGGGCACCCAGGTCCAGACGATCTCGCCCGGGTCAGCATCGCCGTCGGGGTTCGGCGCGTATTCCAGGTGCCGGCCTCTGGGCCCCGGCTTCGGCGTCGACCGAGTGGGAGCCGGCTTCGGCGTCGACCGAGTGGGAGCCGGCTTCGGCGTCGACCGAGTGGGAGCCGGCTTCGCCGGGGTCAGCATGCGTAGCAGCGACTTCAGAATCTTGGACACCGCTGCACTCTAGAGTCACGGGGTGACTCCGGACATCGAAGCATGGCAGTCGTGGCATCCGGCCGTGGTCGCCGAGCGGCTCGCCGGGGTGGCGACGCCCTGGTACGTGGCCGGCGGCTGGGCGGTTGACCTGCATCTCGGGCGCACCACCCGGGAGCACGAGGACCTGGAGATCGGGGTGCCCCGCGAGCGGTTCGCCGAGGTCGCCGGGCGGTTTCCGGAGCTGGCGTTCTACGTCGCCGGGAGCGGGCGCGTCGTGCCGGCCACGCCGGATGCGCTCGACGCCGAATATCAGACGTGGGCGCTGGACGCGGCGGCCGAATTGTGGCGGTTCGACGTCATGCGGGAGCCGCACGACGGGGACACCTGGGTCTCTCGGCGTCACGCGAGCCTGCGTCGGCCGTACACCTCAATTGTCTGCCTGAGCCGGGACGGGATTCCCTACCTCAGCCCCGAGGTGGTTCTGCTCTTCAAGGCGAAGCATCGCCGGCCGAAGGACGAGGCGGACCACGCGCTGCTGGCGCCGGTGCTGACCGAGGCGCAGCGGGCCTGGCTGGACGCGGCGCTGGATCTGGTGCATCCGGGCCACGCCTGGCGGGGTTAGTTCACGAAGTCCTGGGTCAACCAGGTGATGCCCTTGCTGTCGCGCACGACGCTCAGGCCGATCCGCTTGAAGCCGGTGTTCAGCAGGTTCTTGCGGTGGCCGTCGTTCGGCGGGGTCTCGGCCAGCATGCTGTCGGTCAGGCCGTTCGCCGCCTTGATGATCTCGGCGTTGCTCGAGCCGCTGGAGCCGTAGCCGATGTTCTCGCCGGCCGAGCTCCACTTCACGCCCTGCGCGCTGAACCGGTCGCCGAGGCCCTTCTCGCCGGAGCACTGGTGCGACAGCCCGCAACCGCCGATCATCAGCTGGTTGTGCAGCGCGGACGCCTTGGACAGGTTGGTGTCCAGGGTCAGCACGCCGAGGCCTTCGTCGGTGCGGGCCGCGTTGATGTGGCTGAGCACCGCGTCCAGGATCGCGTCGCCGGTCTTCGGCGCCGACTCGGCGGCCTTCGTCGTCTTGCTCGGCTTCACGGTCGCACGGGTGGTGACGGTCTTCTTGGGGGTCGCGCTGGGGGACGGCGACTTGGTGGCCGACGGGGTGAGCGAGGGCGTGGCCGAGGTCGAGGTGCTTGCGTCGACGGGCTGGTCGCCCTCGGCCGCCGTCTGGGCCAGGGTCTGGTCGGCGGCGCTGGCCGCGGCTGGTTCGGCATCGGCATGGCGGCTCAGGCCGAGGACCGTGAACCCGGATCCGATCACCACGGCGGTGGCGCCGGCCACCATCGTGTAGCGGAAACGAGCGGCGGCGGTCATCGACACGGCAGGGCACCTCAGGGGCTGGTGGTGGACGGTTACGGCGCCGGTGGGGACGGCGCGCGTTAACTATGGGTGCGCGCCCCCGCGCGCACCCGCCACCTAAAGCTCCCTTAAGAAAAGGATCATGGAGATCTAAAGTCTCCGCCGCGGACGCCTTCGACAAAGGTCCGCCACTCGTTGCGAGCGAAGAAGAGGGTTCCGCCGTTTCGGCTCTTGGAGTCTCTTACGGCCACGATGCCCGGAAGGTTCACCGCGACCTCGACGCAGTCGCCGCCGTTACCTCCGCTGCGACTGCTCTTGTGCCAGACGGCACCGGACAGGTCAATCATCGGCCTCCTTGATGATCGCGCTGATGAGATCGTCCGATTCGGCCTGGCTGAGAGTGACGTTCTCCAGTTCGGCCCAGATCGACTCGTACGTCTCCACTTCGGCGAGTTTATCCAGGTAAAGGGCACCGGTGAGATTCTCGCAATAGATGGTCGTCGGTTCGGGTGACGCGGTTCCGACAGCCGGGAACTCGAGCACGGTGAATTGACCGGAGCTCGACGCCTTGTGCGGGCCGGCGGCGAACGGGATGACCCGGACGCTCACGTTCGGCCGGGTCGAGACATTGACCAGGTGCGACAACTGTTTGCGCATGCCCAGCGAGTCGGGGATCGCGCGGCGCAGCACGCCCTCGTCGAGGATCACGTCGAGGCGGGGCGCCTGCGGCCGGTTGCGGGTGAGCAGGGACTGCCGCTCCAGGCGGACGGCGACGGCGGTGTCGACGGCGGCCTTGTCCGACCCGATCCAGCGGCCGAAGACGCACTCCGCGTACTCCCGGCTCTGCAGGAGGCCGGGGATGACGCTCGGGGCGTACGAGCGGAGCCGGCTGGCCGCCTGCTCCATCCCGACATAAAGCTCGAACCAGGCCGGGACGATATCGCCGTACGCGTGCCACCAGCCCTTTGATTTCGACTCGTGGGCCAGGCCGATGAGCACCTCGGTCATCCGCTGGGTGGCCGAGTAGACCGAGCACATCGCGATGACGTCATGTTTGCGGACCGGGACCTCGCCGTTCTCGATCCGGTACATCCGGGCGCGGGAGAACTCCAGCTCCTCGGCCGCGGCCATCAGCGAGATGCCGGCCTGCTCGCGGAGCTGGCGCATCAGGCGGCCGACCTGGCGGCGGGGAACGGTCGACCCGGTCTCGGACATGCGTCTCCCTGTTCTTTTGAGTGTCTCGAACGAGACGATCCGAACGCCTCTTTCGAGACAGCGAGAATCCCCGACCGAGATTCTCGTGCGCCCACAGTAACCACTCAATCGCTAGCTGTGAATGCCAAAATGTGAACGACCCTCGCGAGATCGGCAAGATCCATTTAGGATCCACGCCATGAGCGACAGGTTCGACACCGGCGTGGCCCACCCGGCCCGGCGCTACAACTACTGGCTCGGCGGCAAGGACAACTTCGCGGCCGACCGGGAGTCCGGCGACCTGCTCGCGAAGTCGTACCCGGCGGCCCGCATCGCCGCCCGGGCCAACCGGGGCTTCCTCAAGCGCGCGGTGCGATATCTGGCTGCCGAGGCCGGCATCCGGCAGTTCCTCGACATCGGCACCGGGCTGCCCACCGCCGACAACACGCACGAGGTGGCCCAGCGGGTCGCCCCCGACTCGCGCATCGTCTATGTCGACAACGACCCGATGGTGATGGTGCACGCGCGGGCGCTGCTGACCAGCACGCCGGCCGGCCTCACCCGTTACCTCGAGGAAGACCTGCGCAACCCGGAGAAGATCCTGGCGCAGGCCGACATCCTCGACCTGAGCCGGCCGGTCGGCCTGAACCTGGTCGCGGTCGTGCACTTCCTGGCCGACCAGGAGCAGGCCCGCGAGATCGTGCACACCCTGCTCGGCGCGCTGCCGTCCGGCAGCCACCTGGTGATGTCCTGCGCCACCACCGATTTCCTCACGCCCGAGCTCAAGGCGAACTGGGACGAGGCACTACGCACCGGGCGGTCGGACGTCTACCCGCGCACCCGGGCCGAGGTCGAGGAGTTCCTGACCGGGCTCGAGGTGGTCGACCCGGGGCTGGTCGCGGTCAGCGAGTGGCGGCCCGACCCCTCCGACACCGAGCACCCGACGCCGGTCGAGGCGTCCATCTTCGGAGTGGTCGCCGGCAAGCCGTAATGGCGCGCTCGGGAGATGCGGGAGCGGGCCAGTGCCATTCGCATTACCGGCATTTACTCATTTTTGTGCAATTGTTGCTTGCTGGCAAGTGTGCTGCGCGGGACGTGGCGACGGTAGGCGCTGACGGTCGGGTCGCCGGCGATCCAGAATCGCCAGGCCAGATCGAGCGCGGCAGTTACGCCCACCCGAGGACCGGCTACGACGCGCTCGGCGGGGACCGGCTCGGTCGGGGGATGCAAGGTCAGCGGGCCCGTGCCGTCAACCACCGATGTGCCGTAGTCCGCGAGTTGCAGGCCAAGCGCCTCGACGAGGCGCGCCGGCCCGGAAGCGAGATCGATGTCGCGCTTTGCCGCGGGCCGCCGCGAACGGGCGACGTCGGCACCGAGCATCACCTGCCCGGCACGCAGGAGAACTGCCGCCGGCTGCCCCGCCGGACCGCACGTCACATTGGCGCAGGTGTGCAGTCCGTAGATGCGGTAAAGATAGAGATGGCCCGGCGGCCCGAACATGGCCGCGTTACGCGAGGTCTCCCCTCGATGGGCATGGCTGGCGGGGTCTTGGCCCAAGCCCAGATAGGCCTCGGTTTCAGTGATCCGGATGGTCACGCCGTTGGCAACAGCCAGCCAGCCGAGGAGGGTGCGCGCCGTTTCCGCCACGGCAGCCGCGGGCGAACCGAGCCAGGCGTAGGTCATGCTTCCAGGAAAGCAGAGAGCCGGCCGAGACGGCCCAGCCCGGAGAATGCTCCGGCCGTTGGATGACCCGGTAGGGTGGCGCGGATCGTCCACGCTGGAGCGCTGGAGTTGAGATGAGCGAGACCCGGTTGGTCCCGGAGGATCCCTCGCACGTCGGGGCCTACGAGCTGGTCGGGCGGCTCGGGTCGGGCGGCATGGGCGTGGTCTACAAGGCGCGGGCGGCCGACGGCCGGCTCGTGGCGGTCAAGGTGGTGCACGCGGAACTGGCCGGCAGTGCCGAGTTCCGGTCGCGGTTCCGGTCGGAGGTCGCGCGGGCCCGGCAGGTGCCGCCGTTCTGCACCGCCGAGGTGCTCGACGCCGACCCGGAGGCCGCGCGGCCCTACCTGGTGGTCGAGTTCGTGGACGGGCCGTCGCTGGCCGAGGAGGTCGCGCGGCGCGGGCCACTGAGCCCGGCCAACCTGCACGGGCTGGCCATCGGGGTCGCGACGGCGCTGGCCGCGATCCACGAGGCGGGCGTCGTCCACCGGGACCTCAAACCGCACAACGTGCTGCTCGCGCCGGGCAGCCCGAAGGTCATCGACTTCGGCATCGCCCGGGCGCTCGAGCCGACGACCCAGCACACGAAGACCGGTGAGTTCGTCGGGACCATCAATTACATGGCCCCGGAGCGGTTCGGTGAGCCCGGCAGCCCGGCGGCGGACGTGTTCGCGTGGGCGTGCGTGGTCGCGTACGCGGGTCAGGGTTGTCCGCCGTTCGACGCCGACACGCCGGTGGGGATCTTCGGCCGGATCATGAGCGGGGTGGCCACCCTCGACGGGCTGAGCGGCCCGCTGCGGAAGCTCGTGCAACGAGCGTTGACCGCGGCACCGCAGCTGCGGCCGACGGCCCGGGAGCTGGTCGAAGTCCTGCTCGACCCCGACACCGACCGGACGACGGTGTTGCGCGACGTGTTCGAGCGGCAGCCCGAGATGCTCACCGCGGTGCACGAGATGCGCGCGCACCCGGTCGTACCGGAGCGGGCTCGCCGGAACCGGGGGTCCAAGGCCCTGATCGGCACGGTCGTGGTCCTGGCGCTGGTGCTCGCCGGGGGCCTCGCCTTCGCGGGCCGGGCCGGCGGCGCCTGGTGGGACAAGCGCGCCCAGGCGGCGGCGCCCACGGCGACCGCGTCCACGGGGACGGCGCCCGCGGCGATGGTTTTGCCGAGCGGCACCCTCGAGCTCTCCGACCCGCTGAACGACGAGTACAAGTGGGAGGCGTCCTCGGTCCAGAACGGCAAGACGTACTGCCGTTTCGCCGACGACGAGCTGCAGATCCAGAACACCGTGGCCGGCATCTGGCTCTGCTCGGGGCCGGAGCTGCAGACCAAGGGCGACTTCGCCGTTGAGGTGACCGGCCGCATCGAGCGGGCCGGCAGCTGCCTGGGCCTCTGGATCGCCTCGACGATGGCGATGAGATACCGGCTCGACGCCTGCCAGAACACATGGCAGCTCCGGTCCGAGAACCAGGGCAACGGCGACAGCACCCTCCTGCACGAGTGGACCGGCGTGGCGGGTGGGGTGGGCAAAGATCTGCGTCTGCAGGTGGTGGTGCAGAAGGGCGAGGTCGGTGTCGGCCACGACGGCATCCTGGTCGGCAAACAGGCGCTACCGGACGCGCAGGACCTGGCCGGCGGCTATTTCGACCTCGGCCTGATCAGCGATCCGGCCACGAAGAAGGGCCCTTTTCGCGTGTCCTTCAAGAACATCGAGATTCGCGTCCTCGCCTGACGGAGCCGGTCGAAGTGCCCGGTCGGCGGGAAACCGCCACGCGGGACCGCGCGGGCGGCTAGCGTCCGACGTGATGATCCCGCATCGGTTGTTGGTCGTGTGCAGCGCGATGTGCTCCGCCGGCATGCTCTGGTCGGCCGTGCTGATCGCCGGGCTGCTCGCCGGAGCCCGGCTCGTGCCGACGCCGGCCGCCGTCGGTATCGCGGCCCTGCTCACCGTGCCCGGCGTGATCGCCGGCGTGATCGGCAACCGGTGGTACTACCGGACCACCCGGCCACGCCTGCGCTGGAGCCTGACCTCGTGGGTGCCGCCGCACGTCCCGCACTGGGCGTCGATGCTGGCCGGCGTGATCTTCTTCGGCTTCTGGCTGTCCGTGGTGCTGGCCTTCGCCGCCCTGGACGGCAACGCCGAGATGCGCGACGGGCAGTACGTCATCGAGAACAACGGCCGGGTCACCGTCATCAACCAGGACGACTACGATCGCCAGCTCGACCACGAGCAGCAGATCTCGCTCGGCATCCTGGGCGCGCTGGCCGTCGGCGGCGTGTTCACCACCGCCGCCGTCCTCACCCACCACGCCGCCCCGGAGCCGACCCACACCCAATCGGCAGGTATGCCGCTCGCCTGATTGCGGGTGGCTCAGGCACAGCAGCTCACGTCGTTCGGGCCGCGAAGCCGGCGAACTCGTGCAAATAGCCGGCGGCGCGCCGGAAGCCGGCGTCCATCCGCTGCTCCGCGCGATCCTGTCCGCCACCCGCCCAGCTTGCCACCGGGCCTCAACGGCTCAGCAGGCCCGGTTCCAGGTCGATGCCGCTGGTCAGGGTGTCCCGGCAGTTGTCGCAGATGCCATGGGTGACGCGGGGCAGCGGGCCGGGCTCGAGTTCCAGCAGGCCCAGCCGGCGGCAGCCCTCCTCCACGTCGACCCAGCCGTCGACCCTGATCCGGGAGCACCAGCCGCACATGCGGATCATGTCGGTGGTGCGGGCGGCCGGCGACCCGAGCAGCGGCACCTCGGCGCGGGGCTCGCGGCGCGTCACCGAGCTGAAGATCTCCACCTCGGCGTGGGCGTCGCTGGTGACGGTCGCGGTCATGAGGCGGCGTTCGGCCGGGGCGTCGCACCGGTAGGTCAGCGTCACCGGCCGGCCGGGGTCGCGGCGGGTGTGGCCGAGGATCGCGTGCCACACCACGCAGAGGTCGGCGCTGCTGACGAAGCCGATCAGGCCCTGTCCGATCGGCGGCGGCACGCAGGCGTCGCCGTCGTTGGCCAGCGCGAAGTCGTCCCACTCCGCGCCCACGCCGCTGAGCAGGTCATCGCCATCGAAACGCCAACTGACGGCCATGCTGACAAGTGTTGCAAATCGGGCGACCTCAGGTGCGGCTTGCGCCCGCCTCGGGACCGGCCAGCCGTTGGGCGAACCACACCGGCAGCACCGAGAGGACCACCAGGATCGCCGCGACCACATTGACCACCGGCGCCTGGTTGGGCCGGAACAGATTGTTGAAGATCCAGATGGGCAGGGTGGTGACGCCGGGGCCGGCGGTGAACGTGGTCACGATGATCTCGTCGAACGACAACGCGAACGCCAGCAGGCCACCGGCCAGGAGCGCCGAGCGGATCAGCGGGAACGTCACGTACCGGAAGGTCTGACCGGGCGAAGCACCCAGGTCGGCCGAGGCCTCTTCTAAAAACGTGCCGGTGCGGCGCAGACGGGCCAGCACGTTGTTGTAGATCGTCACGACACAGAACGTGGCGTGCCCGACGATCACCGAGAACAGGCCCTTGCCGATGCCGAGCGGCTCGATCACCGAGCGCCAGGCGCTGTCGAGCGCGATGCCGGTGACGATGCCGGGCAGCGCGATCGGCAGCACGATCAGCAGCGAGAGGGTGTCGCGGCCGAAGAACTTGAAGCGCTGCACGGCGAAGGCCACCATCGTGCCCAGGACCAGCGCGATCGCGGTGGCGCCGAGGCCGGCCTTGACCGAGGTGAGCAGGGCTTCCCGGGCGCCGGCGTTGTCCCAGGCCGCCGACCACCAGCGGGTGGTGAAATCGTGCGGCGGCCAGCCGAAGGTGCGGTCGCCGTTGAACGAGTTGACCAGCACCAGCATCAGCGGCACGTAGATGAAGAGCAGCCCGAGCCCCATGAAGGCACGCAACGCCCATCTGGCATACGGCGACAGCGTCACAGCTCCTCCAGGGCGCCCGAGCGGCGGACCGCGATCAGGTAGATGACCATGATCACGACCGGGACGGTGGCGATCGCGGCGGCGAACGGCAGGTTGTTGGCGGCGCCGATGTTCGCGTAGACCAGGTTGCCGATCAGCTGGGATTTGCCGCCGACGATCTGCACGGTGATGTAGTCGCCGAGCGACAGCGAGAACGTGAAGATCGACCCGGCGAAGACCGACGGGATCAGGATCGGCAGCACGATCCGGCGGAACGTGCGGCCGGCCCGCGCGCCCAGGTCGGCGCTCGCCTCCAGCATCGAGTCGGGCAGCCGTTCCAGGCCCGCGTAGATCGGCAGGATCATGTACGGCAGCCACATGTACGACAGCACCAGGATCACCGCGAACAGGCCGTAACCGGGGCCGCCGAAGATCGAGTCGAGCGGCCCGTCGTTGGCCAGCAGGATCCGCCACGCGTACGCCTTGACCAGGTACGACGCCCACAGTGGAGTGAGAATCGCGATGACCAGCCATTTCCGGCTTTTAGGAGAGGCAACTTTCGCCATGTAAAAAGCCATCGGAACGGCCAGCACGACACAGATGACCGTGACCGAGAAAGCCACCCCGAGGCTGCGCAACGTGACGTTGCGGTAGACCTCCTCGGTCACCAGCGTGCGGAAGTTCGCCAGCGTGAATTCCTTGACGACCTGGCCGGTGAAGGTGTTGACGGACCAGAACGCGGAGATCAGCAGCACGGCCAGCGCGCCGAGATAGGCCACCACGAGCCAGATCAGCGGCGCGGACAGCAGCCCGGCGAGGCGAAGCCGGGGATGGCGGTGGAGGAAAGACCCGGCCTTGCGGCCGGGCCCCTCGACGAGAGTGGACACGTTATCCCTTGATCGTCGTCCAGGCCTGGGTCCAGGCCGAGTAGTCCTTGCAGGTCACGTCGGTGCGACCGTCCAGGCACTGGGCGATCGGCGTGGTCCAGTACCAGACGTTGGAGAAGTAGGCCTCGTCGTCGGCGTGGAACGTGGTGCAGAAGCTCTTGTCCGCCGTCTGCTGGCAGGCCAGCTTGTTGGCGGGCGCCTCACCGAACCACTCGGCGACGGCCGCGTTGGCCTTCGGCGAGATGATGTGGTTCATCCACAGGTAGCCGCAGTTCGGGTGCTTGGCCTTCGCCGCGATCATCCAGGTGTCCGACCAGCCGGTCGCGCCCTCGGTCGGCAGGATCGCCTTGACCGGCGCCTTGTCGGCCTCGGCCAGGTTGGCGATGATCTGCCAGGTGGTGCCGAGCACCGAGTTGCCGGCCTTGAAGGCCTGCACCTCCTTGGTGTAGTCCGACCAGTACTCGCCGATCAGCGCGTTCTGCTGGGTGAGCAGGTCGGTGGCCGCCTTGAACTGGGTGTCGTCCAGCGCGTACGGATTCTTGATGTTCAGTTCCGGCTTGGTCTTCATCAGGTAGAGAGCCGCGTCGGCGATGTAGATCGGCGAGTCGTACGCGGTGACCTTGCCCTTGTACGGCGAGTTCGGGTCGAAGACCGCGCTCCACGAGGTCGGCGCCGGGTTGACCGTGTCGGTCCGATACATCAGCAGGTTGGCGCCGCGACCGTGCGGGATGCCGTAGGCGACCCCGTCGACCGAGTTCCACTGCTTGTTCTTCAGACCGTCGAAGACATCTTTGTAGTTCGCGATCAGGTCGGTATTGACCGGGGCCACGTCGCCGCCGTAGATCAGCCGCAGCGACGCGTCGCCGGAGGCGGAGACCACGTCGTACTCGCCGGTCTTCATGAGCGTGACCATCTCGTCCGAGGTGGCCGCGACCTTGTTGTTGACCTTGCAGCCGGTCTCCTTGGTGAAGTCGGAAACCCAGTCGACGGTCTTGTCGGTGGAGCCGTCTTCGACGTACCCGGCCCAGGAGATGATGTTGACCTCGCCCTCGCCGGCGCCCAGCGCGGCGAGCTTGTCGATCTTGGGGACGGTCAGGCCGCCCGGGCCGGAGCCCTTGCTGTCGCCGCTGCTGCCGCCGCACCCGGCGAGCGCGAGGACGCCGACCGCCAGCGCTGCCATCAAACCTCTATGCCGCATCCGCGTTCTCCTTACCAGAGGGAATTTCGATCACGTGCTCTTCGTGCCAGGTCAGATGAACCGGCTTCCCCCGCAGTTCGGCCAGCGCCGCGGTCGGAGTGCGCTGGTTCTGCTCGACGACCGTGACCCGCACGCCCGCGTCCAGATCGACGACGTAGCGCGTGATCGGGCCGGCGTAGATCACCTCGGCGACGGTGCCCGGAATGCCTTCCTCGACGAGGGCGATCTTCTCGGGCCGGATCGAAAATGTCCCCTTTTTTCCGACGAGAGACTCGGCAACCGATCCCGTGAGCAGGTTCGATGTCCCGACGAAGCCGGCCACAAACGGCGTGGAGGGGCGCTCGTAGACCTCTTCGGGGGTTCCGACCTGGGCGATCCGGCCGGTGTCGAAGACCGCCACCCGATCGCTCATGGTCAGCGCCTCGTCCTGGTCGTGCGTCACGAAGACGAACGTGATGCCGACGTCGCGCTGGATCTCCTTGAGCTCGACCTGCATCTGCTCGCGCAACTTCAGGTCGAGGGCGCCGAGCGGCTCGTCGAGCAGCAACACCTTGGGCCGGTTGACCAACGCACGGGCAAGAGCCACCCGCTGCCGCTGACCTCCGGACATTGCCGCCGGCTTGCGAGATTCAAAACCCTCCAGCCGTACGGAGGCCAGGGCCGCGACCGCTCGTTCCCGGCGCTCCTTGCGGGACACCTTGCGGACTTTCAGTCCATACTCGACGTTCTCGATGACGCTCATGTGCGGGAACAGGGCATAGTCCTGGAAGACGGTGTTGACGTCCCGCTCGAACGGCGCAAGTTTGGTGACGTCGCGGCCACTCAGTTGCACTGTGCCGCCGGTCGGCAGCTCGAACCCGGCGATCATCCGCAGCACCGTGGTCTTGCCCGAGCCCGACGGGCCGAGCATCGAGAAGAACTCGCCGTCCTCGATCGTCAGATCGATCCCGGCAACGGCTTCCACCGGACCGAACGACTTGCGCAAACCGGTGAGTTGGATTGCCGGCGTTGTCATGAGCTCACCATCACGAATCGAAGTTCGGTCATTTCTTGCACGGCGTAGGCCGGTCCTTCCCGGGTGTTTCCGGCGTCCTTCAACCCGCCGTAGGGCTGCTGGTCGGCACGGAACGTCGGCACCTGGTTGATCAGCACCCCGCCGAACTCCAGCTCGCGCGCCGCCCGCAGCGCGGCCGCGAGGTTGGCGGTGAAGACTCCGGCCTGCAGGCCGAAATCGCTGTCGTTCGCGAACCCGATCGCCTCGTGGAGCGAGGAGTAGGGAGTCACGGTGATCACCGGCCCGAACACCTCCTGCCGATAGACGTCGAGGTGGCGGGGCGGATCGGCGACGACGGCGGGGGTGATCGTGGTGCCGTGGCGCTCGCCGCCGGTCACCCCGGCGCCGGCGTTCTTCGCTGCGGTCAGCCACGCCTCGACCCGAATCGCCGCCGCCTCGGAAATCAACGGCCCGACCTCGGTGTCCTCGTCGAGCGGATCACCCACTCGCAGCGTCTTGACCGCGTTTATCAGCTCGTGCAGCAGCTTGTCGTAGATGTCGGCGTGGGCCAGCACCCGCTGGGTCGAGATGCAGCTCTGGCCCGCGTAGGAGAAGCCGCCCTGGCGGATGCCGGCGACCACCCGCTCCAGGTCGGCGTCGGGCTCGACGATCACCGGCGCGTTCGAGCCGAGTTCCAGCAGCACCCGCTTGTGCGGCGCGAGCTCCTGGATGCGCCGCCCGACCGGGACGCTGCCGGTGAACGTGACCAGCGCCGGCACCGGGTGGGTGACCAGCGGGGTGCCGGCGTCCGGGCCGGTGCCGGTCACCACCGAGATCCAGTCAGCCGGCAGGCCCGCCTCGACCAGCAGGTCGACCAGGCGGATCGCGGAGACCGGGGTCAGCTCGGCCGGCTTGAGCACGACCGGGCAGCCGGCCGCGATCGCCGGGCCGAGCTTGTGCGCGACCAGGTTGAGCGGGAAATTGAACGGCGAGATCGCGGCGATCACACCGATCGGGTGGCGCAGCGCGAAGCCGAGCCGGCCGGCCCCGCTCGCCGAGGCGTCCATCGGGATCACCTCACCGCCGAGCTTGCGGGCCTCCACCGCGGCGAAGCGCAGCGTGTCGACGCAGCGCGCGGTCTCGGCGCGGGCGTCCCGGATCGGCTTGCCGGCCTCGCGGGCGATCGTGACCGCGAACTCCTCGGTGCGCTCGGCCAGCAGCTCGGCCGCGCGGTCGAGCACCTCGGCCCGGCGGTACTGCGGGAAGTCGCGACGGGCGAGGGCCGCCGAGGCGGCCGCCACCGCCTCGGCGACGTGTTCGGCGCCCAGAGCCGGGACGCGAGCGACCGGCGCCGCGTCCCACGGACTGAGCACCTCGATCCACTCGCCGGCGCTCACCGGGCGGCCGCCGATCCGGGCCGGCACCTGCATCAAAAGGAGACCTCCCCGGGGGCGACCGCGATGTGTTGCAGGACACCGTATTGGGATACAGCCACGACCGTAAATGGACGTGGGAACAGGACTTACGCGCGCGCATTGTGCAGTCGTACAGTCGCGCGGTGACCCTGCGCCTGGCCGACGTGCTCGCCGACCCCGACCTCAGCCTGCGGCTGGCCGACGGCGACCCGGCCGCACTCCATCAGCCGGTGCGCTGGTGCGCGGTCACCGAGCTGGCCGATCCGCGCCCGTTCCTCTCCGGCGGCGAGCTGGTGCTGACCACCGGGCTGAGTCAGCTCGACGACGCGGCACAGCGGCAGTTCGTGGCCCGGGTCGCGCAGGGGCGGGCGGTCGGGCTCGGCTTCGGCATCGGGCTCACCCACGACGGCATCCCGGCCGGCACCCTTGCCGAGGCCCGCGACCGCCGGCTGCCGGTGCTGGAGATCCCCTACTCGACGCCGTTCATCGCGGTCGACCGGTTCGTCGCCGACCGGGTCCTCGAGGAACAGTACGGCCGCTTCGCCGACCTGCTCGACGAGCACGACACGCTGGCCCGCGCGCTGCTGTCCGGCCGCGGGCTGGGCGCGCTGATCGGGTCGCTGCACCACATCCTCGGCGCACCGGCGATGGTCGTCGATGTCTACGGGCGGGTGCTCGCCACCGCGCCGGCCAGCGCGGCGTGGCCGGTCGAGCAGATCCTGTTCGCGGCGAAGGCCGGCGCCGGCGGCGACACCCCGATGGCGGTGCCGGTGAGTGTGGAGGACACCGTGGTCGCGTACCTCTGCTGCCGCCGTCCTCGTCGTTCGGCGGACGTCCTCCCGTACGCCGTCAGTCTGGTCGGTCTGGAACTTGCCCGCCGTCAGGCGGAGCTGGCCGGTAAGCGCCGCCTGGCCGGACAGGTTCTCGAGGATCTCGTGCGGGGCACCATCGGTGGCGCCGAGGCCGAGCGCCGGCTGTCCCCGTTCGGCATCCGCGCCGAGGATGAGCACGCGCTGCTCGTCGCCACCTTGTCTCCCGCGGTCGGCGGCGGTGATCTGCGCAAACGCCTCGTGAGCAGCCCGCCGATGAGCGGTGCGACCACCGCCGTACTCGATGATTGCCTGATTGTCGTTCTGGAGCCCGGCCAATCGGCGCGGGAGGCGGCGCTGCTGTTGCAGGACTATCTGGGGCGGCAGGGTTCGGACGTGCGGGTCGGCATCGGCGGGTGGTATGCCGGGACGACCGGACTGCGGTGGAGCTATTACGAGGCGCACGAGGCGATGAACCGCGGGCCCGGGATCAACCAGCGCGAGCAGATGAGTCTTTCCGGGCTGATCGTGGCGAGCGAGGACGTGCCGCTGCGTGACCTGGCAAGCGAGATGCTGCGGCCGCTGCGCGATTTCGACGCCGCGCACGCCGGGGCGCTGGTCGCGACGCTGCGCGCCTATCTGGACGCGGACGGGTCGGTCGCGCAGGTGGCGGAGAGGCTGATCGTGCACCGCAACACCGTGCGGTACCGCCTCGACCAGATCGAGAAGCTCACCGGCCGCTCGCTGACCCGCACCGCCGACCGGGTGCAGCTATGGCTGGCGTTGTCCGCCCAGGGCCTCCTGCGCTGATCCACGCGCGTCAGCGGCGATTGCCCGGGAACATGGTCCTCGACATGCGGGGCACGTCGGCGCGGCGGATGCGGCAGATCAGGTCTTCGAAGGCGTTGTAGAAGGACAGCTCGTCGTTGCGGGCCCGGCGCTCGTTGGCCACGAACGGCTCGATCGCGGCCCAGCTGCGCGGCCCGCGGTAGGCCAGCGGGACGATGGCCAGGCGCTCGTCGACGACCTCCAGGCCGACCAGGTAGGCGACCTTCTGGTAGAAGACGCAGATCGCCTCGGTCTCGTCGCGCAGTGGTTGCGGCAGCTCGGCGAACCGGAGCGTCTGGTCCTGCTTGGGCAGCTCGTCCCACAGCCGTTCCTCGCAGCGCAGGAAATCCGGCGACCGCATGATCCACAGATAGTCGACGACCGGCAGCTGGTTGGCCTGTTTCGCCAGCCGCTGCTGCCGGAGCGCGAGCCCGGACGACAGGCTCACTGCCAGGATCGACGCCATCAGCGCCGCCAGACTGACCAGGATCTGCGGGGTCACCACCGCATGGTGTCAGGCGGGCGCTACCCTAAGTGATCATCATTTCGGGAGGCGGACCGTCACGGTCGTGCCGTTCGCCTCGTCCGAGGAGAGCGCGATCGTGCCGCGATGCCGTTCCACCACCACCCGGCACAGCGCCAGCCCCAGCCCCGACCCCGGGATGCCGGTGTGCCGGGCGTTGCCGCCCCGATAGAGCCGCCGGAACAACCGCGGCTGCTCGGCCGCCGGCACACCGACGCCGGTGTCGCTGACCGTGAGCACCGCCTCGTGCCCGCGGTCGACCAGGCTGACCCCGACCGTCGACTCGGCCGGGCTGAACTTGACCGCGTTGCTGACCAGCGCTTCCACCACCTGCCGCAGCCGCTTGCGGTCCCCCGGCACGATCACGTCGTCCATCCGGTTCCGCCGGATCGTGATGTCCCGGCCGGCGCCGGCCGGCGCGAGCGCCTCGGTCACCACCGCGGTCAGGTCGACCGGCTCCTCCTCCAGCACGATGTGACCCGACTCGAGGCCGGCCACGTCCAGCAGCCGGTCGACCAGCTCACGCAGCCGGGTGCTGTTGCGGTGCACCACCTCGAACAGTTCCCGCAGCTCGCTGAAGGGCGTCTCGGGCGAAGACTCGGCGATCAGGTCGATGTACGAGCCGATCGACGTCAGCGGAGTGCGCAGCTCGTGCCCGGCCAGCGCCATGTACTCGTCGGTCGCGGCGGCCAGGTGCAGCGCCAGCACCTCGGCCCGGCGGTGCTCCAGGAACGCGCCGATCAGCGCGGCGATGCCGGTGAGCAACATGCCGAGCGCCGGGTCGGCCTCCTGCCGGGTCCGCGAGAAGAACGACATCGCGCCCACCACCCGCTCGCCGCTGCGCACCGGAACCGCGCCGCCCGAGCGGTAGGCGTCGCTCTGGGCGACCTCCGGGAGCACCGGCGCGTCCGGCGCGTGCAGGTCCGGGACCCAGATCAGATCGCCGCTCTGCCAGCACAGCCCGGCCAGGCCCTGTCCGCGGCCGATGGCGGTGGGCATCGGCAGCGACGGCTCCCCCGGCGCGTTGTGCACCGCGGCCGGGCGCAACATGTCCGACTCCTCGTCGGCCAGCCACAACCGCAGGCACGGCCAGCCCAGGGTGCCGCCGATCGCGGCCAGCACCTGGTCGCCGACGTCGGGCGCGTCCGGATGGATGGACAGCACCTTGAGGACCTTGTTCTTGCACACCTCGTACTGGCGGGTCCGATGTCTTGTGGTGACGTCGTGAGCGGTCGAGACGGCGGCCACAATCCTGCCGTCCTGATCGCGCACCGGGCGTGCGTTGACCAGATACCAGTGCGGGCGGCCATGCGGATCGCTCGTCATCAGCTCGACGTGGCTGACGTCCTCGCCCCGCATGGCCCGCCAGATCGGCCACTCCTCGGCCGGCAGTTCGGCGCCGTCCGGCCGGCGCATCCGGTGCCGGCGCGCCACGTCCTCGACCGGAGCGCCCGGGTCATCGGCGCCGAACACGTCGCTGAGCGCCCGGTTGACCAGCAACTGCCGGCCTCGCAGGTCGAACGCCATCACCCCGGTGTCGACGCAGTCCAGGACCGCATCGAGCAGGGAATGGCCGACGTGCGGCGTCTTGAGCGCGTTGAGGTGGCCACGGAGTGCCTCGCTCAGCTCCGGAACCCCGAACGGCTTGCCGATCACTCCGGCCGCGCCGGTCGCGCTCAGTCGCGGATCACCCGGTAGAAGATATGCGGTGACCAGGACCACCGGGATCGTGGTCAGCTCCGGATCGTCCCGGACGGCCTGGCAGAGCTCGAGCCCGTTCAGTTGTGGCATGTCGACGTCGGCGACGATCAGGTCCGGCCGATGCTTGGTGATCGCCGCCAGCCCGGTCCGGCCGTCGTTCGCCACCACGACGTCATGGCCGAGCCGCCGGACGACCTCGGCGATGACCCGCTGATGATCGAGGTTGTCCTCGGCCACGACTACTAGCGCCACCCGTTGAGCCTAAAGCCGACAAATCGCCCCAGGTTGGGTTTCGGGTAGCTTGATCGGAGTGCCGGGAAACAACATCGGGCTGCGGTCCGAGCGAGGACCCGTCCTCGCCGCCGTGATGCTCTCCACCGCCCTGGTCGCCATCGACTCCACGATCATCGCGACCGCGGTCCCGTCGATCGTCAAGGACATCGGCGGTTTCACGGAGTTTCCCTGGCTTTTCTCGATCTACCTGCTGGCGCAGGCCGTCTCGGTGCCGATCTACGGCAAGCTCAACGACCTCTTCGGCCGCAAACCGGTCATCCTGTGGGGCATCGGCCTGTTCCTCCTCGGCTCGATCATGTGCGGTGTCGCCTGGTCGATGGGCGCGCTCATCGTCTTCCGGGTGGTGCAGGGCCTGGGCGCCGGCGCGATCCTGCCGACCACCATCACCATCGTCGGCGACCTCTACTCGGTCCGGGAACGGGCCAAGGTCCAGGGGTACGTCGCGAGCGTGTGGGGCATCGCCTCGGTCGTCGGCCCCACCCTCGGCGGCGTCTTCAGCGAGTACGTCTCCTGGCGCTGGATCTTCTTCGTCAACATCCCGCTGTGCCTGCTGGCCGCCGCGGTGTTCGCCCGCCGCTTCCACGAACGCGTCGAACGAGGCCACCCGGCAATCGACTACCAGGGCGCCGGGCTGCTCGCCCTGGGACTGGTCCTGGTCATCCTCGGCGCCCTCGAAGGCGGCCAGGCGTGGGCCTGGGACTCCCTCACCGGCGTGCTCATCCTCGCCGGCGGCTTCGCCGCCCTGGTGGCCTTCGTCCTCGTCGAACGACGAGCCGCCTCCCCGGTGCTCCCCCTCTGGATCTTCCGGCGCCGGCTCCTGGTCACCAGCGGCCTGATCTCGGTCGGCATCGGCGCCATCCTGTACGGCCTGAGCTCCTACGTCCCGACCTACGCGCAGGACGTGCTCGGCACCGGCCCGCTGATCGCCGGTTTCGCCCTGGCCACTCTCACCCTGGGCTGGCCGATCTCCGGCAGCCAGGCCGGCCGGGTCTACCTGCGGCTCGGCTTCCGGGCGTGCGCGCTGATCGGCACCACGCTGGTCCTGGCCGGTTGCGCCCTGCTGCTGTTGCTGGGCGGCCATTCCCCGGTCTGGCAGGTGGCGCTCTTCTGCCTGATCATCGGCCTGGGCATGGGCCTGACCGCATCGCCCACCCTGATCGCCGCGCAGTCCAGTGTGGGCTGGGCGGAGCGCGGGGTGGTCACGGCCAGCAACATCTTCCTGCGCTCGGTGGGCAGCTCGGTGGGCGTGGCCGTCTTCGGCGCGGTGGCCAACGCGACCGTCGGATCATCAGCCACGGTCTCGCCGGTCGCGCTGACCACCGCCGTGCAGCGCATCTTCATCGGCCTGGTGATCGTCGCGGCCCTGATCCTGGCCATGGCCGCCTTCATCCCGAACTCGGCCGACCAGGCGATCACCGAGGCTCCCGCGGCCGAGGCCGCGGTCTGACGGCTCGTTCGGCGACTCGAGGAGCTCGACCAGCTTCAGCGCTCGCTCGGATCGCTCCTTGCTGCCGACCAGGACGACCAGGGAGGCGATGGTCAGGGGCGCCAGCACCCGGCAGGTCAGGCGGTAGCTGAAATACACGACGACGACGGGGAGGGCGGTCGACCCCGACTCCCCGATCAGCTCGCTCAACCACTGCGGCAGCATGGCTAACTCACGCGAAGCCCCGGCGGCCACGCTCCGCGACGACAGACGGCCTTCTCAACCCGGCCGGATCGGTGGAGAACGTGCATTTCATGTACTCAGCGTAGCGACATGGTCATAACAGCACTACTGCCAATATCCGTACGTCCATCAGCGCTCCTCGAGGATGTAGCCGATGCCGCGGATCGTGTGGATCAGTGGCGGGCCGTCCGCGTCGACCTTCCTGCGCAGATGCGCGACGTGGAAGTCGACCGTGCGGGAGCTGCTTTTCGGGTCGAACTGCCAGACTCGTTCGAAGATCTGCTCCCGCGGCAGCGCCCGGCCCGCGTTGGCCATGAGGTAGCGCAACAACTCGTACTCGGTCATGGTCAGCGCGAGGGTCCGGCCGCCGCGCCGGACCACCCGGCTGGGCTCGTGCAGAGTGAGATCGCCGACCGAGAGCGACGCGGCCGGGTTCGCCGGGCGGGAGCGCCGCAGCAGGGCCCGCAGCCGGCTGACGAGCTCAGGCAGAAAGAACGGCCTGGTCACGCAGTCGTCGCCGCCGGCGGTCAAAGCCTGCACCCGGGCCTCGACGCCGGCGATCGTCGTCACGAACAGCACCGGCAGGTCGGGCCGGTCGGCCCGGAGCCGCCGCATGACCTGCAGTCCGTCCAGGTCCGGCAGCACCATGTCGATGACGGCGAGGTGCGGCCGGAACCTGACGGCGACGGTCACCGCGTCCGCCCCGGTGCTGACGGTCCAGGCATCCCAGCCTTCGGCGGCCACCGCCGCCTCCAGATGTCGCGTGCCGTCCCGGTCCCCGCCGACCAGCAGGAGCCGGGGCACGTCGGGGCGCGCGGCCATCAGCCCTTGACGGTTGCAGTGCCGGCGAGAAATTTCGTGCGCTGGTCGATCAGGGTGCGCAGGCCGTCCGCCTCGGTGGCGCCGGCCGCCTGGTCGTAGCCCTTGACGTCGTCGAGCACCGTCAGCGCCGCGTCGAGGGCCTTCGTCGCGGCCCCGCTCGCGTAGATCTTCCGGTACTCGTCCTGGTATGCCTCCTGATAGATCTGCTGGAAAGCCGAGCTGGCCAGGAAGCGCTCCTTCAGCTTGTTGCCGCCGAAGCCGCCCATGCCCCGGCCGCCACCACCGGCGTTGTTCGGTTGCATCCCCTCCGGAAGCTGCATGCCGTCCGGGAGACCACCCTGGCCGCCACCACCGAAGCCACGGCCGCCCATGGTGACCGTCTGCGTCGGATCCTGCTCCGCTTCGCCGGTCAGGGTGAGATTGTAGTCCCAGCCGACGACCTGGAACTTCTTGGTCCCCAGGTCGTAGTAGAGGTAGTAGTTCTTGCCCGGGCCGGCCATGTCGTCGAAGTTGAGCAGCAGGTTCTGTTCCGCCACGTAGCGGGCGAACGATTCGACATCGACGTGCTCGGCAAGATGCTGGTCGAACTCGGCGTCACCGGCGGTGTTCACCCAGCGGATCAGCTTGATGACCGGCTCGAGATCCTGACTGCCGATCATGTTGATCTGCTTGAAGTCGTCGGCGTAATCGGTCTGGTCGTCGCCCTGATCCGTGAACGAGCTCGTGGCCAGGCTCTTGTAGAGCACGCCCGACCGGCCGATCCGGTCGGCGAAGTTCTCGTCCGGGTGCTCGACGACGAGCCGGGCCACGGTCGGCCGGTCGTTCACGGTGAAGCTGGTGTAGGCGTACCGCTGGGCGGCCTCGCCCGCGGCGGCCAGGACGTTCAGCGAGACCGCCTCGTTCATGACCGTCTTGCCGCCACCCATGCCGGAGACGCGCATCGTGACCTCGCGGTGCCCCTCGTAGCGGCGGCCCTCGACGAACTCGTCGAAGCGGATCAGCCAGGGCAGGTTCTCCGGCTCCTCCGCCTTCAGACCGCTGCCGCCGACGCCGAACCCACCGAACCCGCCTCCGCCCGGCATCTGCGGGGCGGCGCCGCCCCCGGGCATTTGCGGGCGCTGTCCGCCGCCGCCGGGGCCGCCGCGGCCGCCCTCGCGTGCCTTTCCGTTGCGGGTGAGCTGGCCGAGGGTGGAGTTGCCCTTGAGCCGGATGCCGACGCTCGGGATGGTGACGCCGTCGACGGTCAGGTCGGCCTCGAGCCAGTCCTTGTCGCCGTCCTTGAAGTAGGAGTCGAGCAGGCGCTGGTAGTCCGCGTCCCGGAAAGTCAGCCCGATGCTGTGCGCCCGGGTCGCGTCGAAGAGGTCGGTCGAGCTCTTGATGTTCTGCGTGACCTCGTCCGCGGACTTGTCGCTCGCGCTGGTGACCAGCGGCGCCACCCGGACCGTGCTGAACAGGACCCCGAAGGTGAGCAGGACCGCGGCACAGGTGGCCAGCAGCTTCCAGTAGTGCCGGATCCGGACCGGGATCCGGTGCTTCAGCGCCATCACAGATCCGTCTGGTCGTACCCGGTCAGCACCGTCACCCGCTGGCCGCCGGTGCGCTCACCGAGCGCGGCGATGAGGCCGCCCGGCTCGTGGCCCTTCTTCAGTCGCACCGTGTACATCAGTTCCGTCAGGGCGCCGCCGCGGATCGACTCGATGCTGATCAGCTCGAACTCGCTGGTATGGGCGATCAGGACGTCCTGGATGTTCTCGGTGTAGTTGCCGTCCGGCGGCACCTGCACCTTGACCACCTGCCGCTGGACGTTGGAGGCGAACCAGTTGAAGCGGAACATGACCACGATGACCAGGCAGATCACAACGGCCGCGACGATCGCGAGGGTGTAGAACCGGGTGCCGGTGGCCATCCCGACGCCCATCACCAGGAAGATGAACCCGACGTCCCGGGTCTCCTTGATCGCGTTGCGGAACCGGACCACGGACAGCGCGCCGACCAGCGCGAACGCCCGGGCGATGTTGGAGCCGACGACGAGCATGATCAGCGAGATCAGCATGCCGAGGATGACCAGCGTCTGCACGTACGACTGGCTGTAGGACACGTTGCGGTGGGTGAACCGGTAGACCCACGCGATCCCGGCGCTGAGCACGAACGACAGCAGCATCGCGATCGCGATGTCACCGACGCTGAACGTGCCGGACAGGTCTTGAATGTCGAAAGGCATGGCGTCAGGCCTCACTGAGCTCGGAATCGGGGATGTGGAAGATCGAGCGCGGGGCCCGGCCGTAGGCCTCGACGCTCTGGCAGTACTTGGAGACCCGGACGATCGACATGCTCATCCGGGCGGCGAGATCGGTCAGCCAGTACGGCACCCGCTCGTCGGCCTTGAACTCGATCACCGAGAGCTGGGCCGGCACGACCAGCCGGTTCTCCGCCTCGGCGGCGAAGTGGAAGTCGCGGTCCCGGCCGCGGATCCGGCTGTCCAGGGTGACCCGGATGCCCTCGTCGGCGCCGCTCCCCACGTAAGCCTCACGCTGGTAGCCGGTCATCGCCACCGGCCGCAGGTCCAGCAGTGACACCAGCTCGAGGACCTCCTCGAGGAAGGCGCGCTGACCCGGCTCGTGGTCCGGCATGATCCGCTTGTCGCAGAGCTCGAGAGCCTGCCGGTACGGCAGAGCGACCCGCCGTTTCTGGGTGACCCGGTTGACCCGCTGCTTGATCTCGACGTGGACCGTGCTCTGCTCGCCGACCGAGAAGCGGTCACCGTAATGCCGCAGCCGCAGCTTGCGCCGGAACTTCAGACCCTCGATCTTCTCCCAGTAGAAGCGCAGATCCGGCGTGTCGTAGTAGGTGCTCCACACGCCGTAACCGCCGTCGGCACCGTGGCTGTCGACGTCGAGACGGTGGACCAGTTCCGCGCGCAGTTCGGGGATCCGCGTACTCGGCAGGAGGTATTTGATCTCGTAGCGGTTGAAGGCATGTAGCGCGCTCGGCGCCCGCAGCGAGTGTCCGATGTGGTCGTCACTGCGGTGTTCGACCGCCGTCTCGCCCGGGAGATCAACGGCCGGTTCCGGCGGTGCCGGGCCACGGCGGAACAGCGATCGCATGCGATGCCAATCTTTGGATGCCCCGGTCATGAACAGATCATGAACGGCGAATGTATGGAACTCGGCATAACGATGACCGAACGGTCGATGCCTGGCGTCGTCCATCCGTAGACAACTGGCCGTCCCGTCGATACTGCGAACGCAGTATTTGAGCTGGCTCCCAGGAACCGCCGTTACGGTGAGCCGCCCCGTACCACCGTCGCGGTAGGCCGGTCACCTGCCCGCTACCACTTCGGGAGGACGCGTGACGCCCACCCACCGCCTACCGTCGTCACCGTGTTCACCACGGTGGCCGCGCGGATCCGCCGAAGCGCCATGCGGCACCCGCTGCTGATCGACGCAGGTCTCGGCGCCGTCCTCGCCCTGCCCGCGTTCATCGCCGCGACCGACGCTCACCACTTCGCCGGCGGACCACGGCCGGGTGGCATCGACATCGGCCTCTTCGTGTGGGCCGTCGTCGGCGTGCGCCGCCTCTGGCCGATCCCGATCCTGCTGATCACCACGGTCGCCGCGGTCACGATGACGCTCCGGGCCGACGCGCAGCAGCCCGACCTCATGATCGCCCTGGTGGTCGTCGTCTACACCGTTGCCGCCGACCTCGACCGGCTCCGCATGTGGGTCACTGCCGCGGTCGTCGCGCTGCCGCTCTACGCCGTCACCGCCTACACCTCGGACAGCAGTTGGTGGGCCCCGCAAAACCTCGGTGTGCTCGCCTGGATCGGCCTGGCGACCGCGATCGGCGATGCCAGCCGGACCAGGCAGGCGTACGTCGCCGAGGTCGAGGAACGCGCCCGCCGGGCCGAACAGACCCGGGACGGCGAGGCCCGCCGCCGGGTCGTCGAGGAACGCATCCGCATCGCCCGCGAGCTCCACGACGTCGTCAGCCACCACATCGCGATGATCAACGTGCAGGCCGGCGCGGCCCGGCATGTGCTCGCCCACCAGCCCGAGGCGGCCGGCTCGGCGCTCGACCACATCCGGCGCGCCTCCGACACCGTGCTCCGCGAGCTCGCGTCGGTCGTCGGGGTGCTGCGCGAGGCCGACGACCCCGACGCCGTCACCGAGCCGACCCGGGGGCTCGCCCGCCTGTCCGAGCTGCTCGGCACGGCGAACGCGGCCGGCCTGCAGGTCGAGCACCACCAGCACGGCGCCGTCCGCGAGCTGCCGGCCCTGGTCGACATGGCCGCCTACCGCATCCTGCAGGAGTCACTCACCAACGCGCAGAAGCACGGCACCGGATCCGCCGGCCTCGCGATCAAATACACCGCCGGCCACGTTGTCCTCGAAGTCACCAACCGGGTCGGCACGAACGGCACGGCCGGCGGCTACGGCCTGGTCGGCATGCGGGAACGCGCCACCGCCACCGGCGGCACCCTGAAGACCGAGCGCCGGCCCGACGGCACCTTCCGGGTGCGCGCGGTCCTGCCCGCCCCGACCCCGAAAGACCAGCCATGACGATCCGGGTCCTGCTCGCCGACGACCAGGCGCTGATCCGCGCCGGTTACAAGCTCATCCTCGACGGCAAACCCGGCATCGACGTCGTGGGCGAGGCCTGCGACGGCGCCGAGGCGGTGGACCTGGCCCGGAGCACGCGGGCCGACGTCGTACTCATGGACATTCGCATGCCTGCGATGGACGGCCTGGAAGCGACGCGGCGCATCGTTGCCGACGAAGACCTCGATGGCGTACGCATTCTCGTGCTCACCACGTTCGAGAACGAGGACAACGTGGTGCGCGCGCTCCGGGCCGGGGCAAGCGGCTTCCTCGGCAAGAACGTCGAGCCGGACGACCTGGTCCACGCGGTGCGCACGGTCGCGGCGGGCGAGTCGCTGCTCTCGGCGGCCGCCACCCACTCGCTGATCTGCCGGTTCCTGAGCCGCCCCGAACTCGAGCCGCTGCCCGAACCGGACCTCGGCCGGCTGGCCGCGCTCACCGACCGCGAGCGGGAGATCCTCGTACTGGTCGCGCACGGCCTCTCCAACGAGGAGATCGCCGAACGCCTGCACGTCTCCCCGCTCACCGCGAAGACCCACGTCAACCGAGCAATGACAAAATTGGGTGTACGCGATCGCGCGCAACTGGTCGTGCTGGCCTACCAACGCGGGATCGTCCGCCCCGGCGAGTCCTTGACCTGAGCGCGCACGCGGGAAGTCAGGTCCGCTGTGTTGCGGGCGCTGGTGCTCGGCGTAGGGCTGCTGCGCATCTTGCTATGAAGAGCCTCTGCGCGGCCGTCGTCAGCGGGCCACCCAGCCGGGCCAAGGGGTGCAGGGGGCGGGAGCGCACGTCCACCTCGAAGTGGACCTGGTTGTCGGGGTCCAGCCATACGGTGAAGCGCTCGTCGCCTTGGAACGTGTGGCCGGGCAGCGCTACGTAGTGCATGGAGGTGCGGTCCGGGTCGCGTATCACCTCGGTCACCTCGCATGGCTCCGCCAGCCGCAGCCGGCCGATGCCGATCTGCGACACCATGTGCAGGCCCACCGTTGCCTCCGGGGTTTCCGGCTTGACACCGGCGCCGGCCCGGCGGTGCATCTGCCAGGTCAGCAGCTCGGTTGAGGCTGCCTCGAAACGGTCCCGGCCCTGGCCGATGCGGTGCGACCAGTGGTGTGCCTGCTCGCGGTCGGCCCAGGCGACCATCAGTGCGGTCAGGACGGCGGCCGTGTTCAGCACTCCGTGGGTCAGCACCATCCAGGTCAGGCCCAGGTGCGGGATGTCGAGCAGCTGGCCGGACGCGTAGAGCAGGGCCAGCGTCATCGTGATGATGCTCAGCGCCAGCAGCAGGCGGGCGGCCCGGCCTCGGCGGGAGGCGATCGCCAGCCATAGGCCGGCGCTCAGCAGGCCGGCGCCGATCAGTTCGATCAGGTCGCCGGCGTCCTGGCCCAGTGGGGTGCGGCCGGCTAGGAAGCCGAGACCGACCACGGCCACGCCGGCCGGGGCCAGGAACCGGGCCGGGCCTCGGGCCAGCGAGACGAGCAGCAGGGCGCCGAAGCCGGCGACGTGGAAGTGGGCGGCGGTCAGGCCGAGGACGCCCAGTGGGAATCCGAGCAGGGTGACTCCGGCTCGTTCGGCCAGCAGCCCGGCCGCCGCCACCGGCAGGCAGGCCGCGGCGAAGGCCACCAGCCGGTCGCGACGCAGCGCCACCGGCACCGCCAGGCAGGCCACCAGATAGGGCACGCAAAGCAGCGCCGCAACCGCCCCGCGCGGCAGCAGCAGCGACCCAGCCGCCGGCACCGCCACGGCCGGCCACCACCGCACCAGGAGGCGACCCAGCCCCAGCTTTTCCGGGCTCAGGGCTCCCAGGCCCAGTGGGACGAACGTCAGTACGCATAGCGCCACCACCAGGTGCAACCCGGCCCAACCAGGCCCGCTCAAGTGATCCATGTCTGGCCCCGTTTCGGCGCTTGTCCGTACCGGCAACGGCCCAGCGGTCCCGGCGCCGGCGGTATTTGAACGTGTTCAAGAAGAACGCTAGCGCATCGAGGGGAGGCAGCGGAAGCCCCGGTGTCAGCCTCGGGACGGGGGTGCGGTTGAGCCTCGGATCACCAGGCGGGTCGGCACCGTGATGTCGTCGCCGGTGGCGGCGCCGGTAAGCAGGGACAGCAGCATGCGGCCGGCCAGTTCGCCTTGGCGGCGTACGAAGGCCAACCCCGAGGTGGCCAAGCAGCTCGCCGAGCTCGACAGCGAGGCCCTGCGCAGCCAGCTGATCATCTCGATCGACGCGATGAGCCGGCTGCGCGAGAACCACGAGGGCGAGTTCTGGGCGGACACCCGCCGCATGCACCTCTTCGACCCGAAGACCGCCATCCGCACTTCGATGTGGACGAGGTGCACGAGGTGTACCGCGATTGGCGGCGGATCTCCGACGCGTACCCCGGGGATCGGGTCTTCGTCGGTGAGATCTGGGTGCAGAGCCCCGAGCGGCTGGCCCGCTATCTGCGCCCGGCTGAGCTGCACACCGCGTTCAACTTCGCGTTCCTGGCGGCGCCGTGGGAGGCGGACGCCCTGCGCACGGCCATCGACGACACCATCCGGACGCTGGCGGTGGTGGGTGCGCCGCCGACCTGGGTGCTGTCCAATCACGACGTGGTCCGGCACGTCAGCCGGTACGGCAACGTTCGCCGGGCCCGGGCGGCCGCGCTGCTGATGCTGGCGTTGCCCGGGAGCACCTACATCTACCAGGGCGAGGAGCTCGGCCTGCCGGAGGTGACGGACCTGCCCGCCGAGGTGCGCCGCGATCCGGAGTTCCGGCGCAGCGGCGGCCGCGAGCCGGGCCGCGACGGCTGCCGGGTGCCGCTGCCGTGGTCCGGGACGACACCGTCGTACGGCTTCGGCCCCGGCCCGGCCGCCTGGCTCCCCCAGCCGTCGGACTGGGCCGCTCTCACCGCCGAGCGGCAGTTGGCCAACCCGGCGTCGATGCTCGGCCTTTACCGGGCGGCGCTACGCCACCGCCGCGCGCTGCCGTCCCTCGGCGACGGCCCGCTGGCCTGGCTGCCGTCGGCGCCGGAGGTGCTGGCGTTCCGCCGGGAGCCGGGTCTCGTCTGCGTGGTGAACGTAGGCGAGGACCCGGCCCCGCTGCCGGCCGCGGTGCGGGGCGCCCGCCCGGTGCTGACCAGTGGCCCGGTGGTCAGCACCGAGACGATCGCGGGCGCGACCGCCGCCTGGTACCTGGACTAACGGCCCAGGTGCGGGACGTGCAGTTCGGCGGGCTCGGGCGGGAGGTCGCCGACGCCGGCGGCGACCGCCTGGTCGTGCCGGCGGCGGGCCGACGGCAGAGCCAGGGCGGCGGCCACCGCGATGACCGCGACCACCGCGCAGGCGCCGAAGCCGTAGGTGAAGGCGTCGTCGGTGGGCAGGCCCTGCGCCGTGGTGTGCGAGGTGATGACCGCGGCGACCACGGCTGTGCCGATGCTGCTGCCGATCGTCCGGGCGATGGTGTTGACGCTGGTCGCCTCGCCGGTCTGGGTGGCCGGCACGCTCTCGATGATGGCGTTCGACATGGCCGCGAAGGCCAGGCCGATGCCGGCGCCGGCCAGCACGCCGGAGAGCACGACCTGCCACAGCGAGCCGTGTGCCACGGCCGGCACCGCGAACGCGGCGACCACGAACACCGCGCCGAGGAACATCGGCAGCTTCGGGCCGTACTTGCGGTTGAGGATGCCGGCCAGCGGCCCGAAGATCACCATGGTCACGACGGTGGGCAGCAGGAACAGGCCGGACTGCGAGACCGACTTGCCGAAGCCGTAACCGGTCATCGCGGGCAGCTGCAGCAGGGTCGGGACGAGCAGGAACGTGCCGAACATCGCGAAGCCGAGGATCAGCGAGACGATGTCGGTGGCCCACACCCCGCGGACCCGCATCAGGCGCATGTCGACCAGCGGCTCACGCACCCGCAGCTCGACCAGGACGAACGCGGCCAGCGCGACGACGCCGAGCGCGAGCAGGCCGATGGTCTTGGCCTCGCCCCAGCCCCACGACTGGCCCTTGCTGATCGCCAGCAGCAGCGCGACCAGCCCGACCGAGAGGATGCCGGCGCCGGGCACGTCGAGCTTGCCGGGCGTGCGCACCGGCGACTCCTTCATCCCGAAGACCGCGCCGAGCAGGGCGACCACGACCAGCGCCAGCGGCAGCCAGAACAGCCAGTGCCAGGACAGGTGCTCGACGATCGGGCCGGCCGCCACGATGCCGACGCCGGCGCCGATGCCGAAGATCGCCGACAGCAGGCCGACGATGACGGCCACCCGGTCGCGCGGCATCTCGTCCCGGACGATGCCGATCGACAGCGGCAGGATCGCACCGGCCGCGCCCTGCAGCGCGCGGGCGACGATCAGCACCGCCAGGTTGGGCGCGAGCGCGGCGACGAGGGTGCCGACGCCGAGGGCGATCAGCACCCCGATGAGGACCTTGCGCTTGCCGATCATGTCGCCGAGGCGGCCGAGGATGGGTGTCAGGACCGACGCCGACAGCAGGTAGGCCGTGATCACCCAGCTCACGCTGCTGGTGTCGGCGCCGAGATCGCGGCCGATCGTGCCGAGCGCGGGCGCGACCAGCGATTGGAGCACGGCGAAGGCGAGGCCGCCCAGCGACAGGTACAGCACCAGCATGCTGCCGCCACGCGGGCGGTCGACGGCGGCCGACCCGTCCGCCTCGAGTGTTTGCGTCATGTCGGTCCCTCACGCTCGATGTAAACGCTTGCTGACTAATTATCGGCAGCACTCTACCTAAGTCAACAATTGCTTACGTCACACCCCGGCCGGATGACGGGCGCCGAGGCGCAGGACCAGGTGCGACACCAGGCCCAGCGGCAGCACGAACCAGCAGGAGGCGAGGCGGTAGACGAGCACAGCGGCGGCCGCGGCGGCGTGCGGCGCCCCGGCGGCCGCGAGCCCGGCGAGCAGGCTCGCCTCGATCAGCCCGAACCCGCCGGGCGTGATCGGGATCTGCCGCACGACCTGCACCGCGAGATAGACGGTCGCCAGGTGCGCCACCGGCAACGACAGGCCACACCCGCGAGCGGCGGCAACCAGACAAGCAAGATCAAGAAGCCAATTGAGTACGGCGAATCCGACCGTCACCGCAAGATGCCGTGCCCGCACCGCGCGCGCCTCGCGAAAGAGCCGCCACGCAGCCCCGGTGGCCCGCCCCGCCCCGGGCAGCCGGAAAGCAGATCCGGCCTCAACCGGCGGAACGGCGCGCCCGGCGCGGGACAGGTGAGGAGCGCGCCCGGAGCCGGCCGTCCCGGAACGCCTCGCACGGGGCAGGTGGAAGGCGGGCTCGGGCCGGGGCGGACGCACGGCGCGGCGGGAGCGCGTCCGGACGACCGCGACGACGAATGTCCCGGCGGCAAGCAGGAGCACCACGACCACGACCGCGGTCGCCGGATGGCTGGAGCCGGCCACGCCGCCGTAGGTGAGCAGCAGGCCGGCGACCGAGGCCGCGCCGGACAGCAGCATGGTCGTCGCCGCACCGGCCGGGCCGGCGCCGCGGCGGCGGTACTGGCCGACCGCGTAGGCGGCAGAGACGGCCCCGCCGGCCGGGAACGCCAGGCTGATCGCCGACCGGGCGAGTGCGATCAGCACCGCCACGGGCGGTGACATCCGCACCCCGAAGGCGGTCAGCATGACGCGCTGCTGCCAGGCGAAGGCCGCCTGAGACAACACCTGCAGGACGATCGCGGCCGCGAACCACCGGGCGTCCGTGTCGCGCAGAGCCGCGAGGATGTCGGCCGGCTCGGGCATGCGCCCGCGCAGCGTCACCACCACGATCAGGGCCGCCACCAGTGCGAACAACGCCCGCACCCACCAGCGCTGCGACGCGGCCAGCACCGACTTACGAACTGCGGCCAGCGCTCCCCCGGCGACCGGCTGATCGAGCCCCGCGGCCGACCGGTCGAGCCCGGCCGCCGACTGATCGAGCGCCGCCGACCGATCGAGCTCCGCCGGCGTGGCGGGCGCGTGCCCTGCCTCGGCTTGGCGGCTCATCCTCTTCACCTGACTTTGGGTAAACGTGCAATGACTCCGGCACGGTACATCAACAAGCGTTTACATGCTGACGAGTGGTTGATCACATGCGGCGCGTGACGAGATATGTAAATGGTTGCTTACTTAGCGCCGGGCTGTCGGATACGCTGGCGGGCAACAGTGAGAGGTGGCCCGACGTGTCAGGTGAGCCCAGCGCCCAGGCCGTTCAACCGGAGCGCCGGCGACGCAACGCGGCCCAGACCCGGCAACTGCTCATGCACAAGGCGCGCGTCCGGTTCATCCGCGACGGCTACGCCGCGACCACCGTTCGCGACATCGCCGACGACGCCGGCGTCAACGTCGCCCTGATCAACCGCTACTTCACGTCCAAGGAGGGCCTGTTCGAGGCCTGCCTGGGCATGGCGGTCAACGACATCCGGAGCAACACCGAGAACGTGACGCTCGAGCAGATCACCGAGCGGATCGTCAAGCGGCTCGCCGGCGACACCGACGATGCCCGGCTCCAGGATTCGCTGATGTTGCTGCTGCGCACCTCGGGCGATGAGCGGGTCAACGACATGCGGCGGGAGATCCTCGAGGCGGTCAGCGAGAAACTCGCCGCCGCCGGGGGCGCTCCGGTGGACGACCAGCGGCTGCTGCGGGCGCAGGTGGTGCTGAGCACCGCGATCGGCATCACGCTGCTGCGCTCGTCGCTGCGCCTGACCCCGATCGCCTCCGCCGACGAGCAGGACCTGATCGGCCCGCTCACCGACGTCGTCAACGCCCTGCTGCCCCGCTGACCCCCGGCCGGCGACGCTGCCGGCCGCGGGGGCATCGGGTCAGACCGCCACGTGTGTGGCGTCGGCGGCGGCGACGTCCTGACGGCTGGCCTTCACCAGGACCAGGGCGGTCAGCGCGGCCACGCCGATCACCGCGGCGCTCACCCAGAACGCCACCGTGTAACCGTGCACGGTGGCCACGCCCTGCAGCGCCGGGATCTGCGAGGGATCCGTGGCGTGCGAGGTGATGTATCCGGCCACCGCCGAGGTGAAGATGGTGTTCAGCAGGGCTGTGCCCAGCGAGCCACCGATCTGCTGGGTGGTGTTGATCAGCGCGCTGGCCACGCCGGCATCATGGTCGGCCACGCCGACCAATGCCGTGTTGGACATCGGGCCGAAGACCACGCCCATGCCGAAGCTGATGATCAGTTCGGCCGGGAGGACGTGGCTCCAGAAGCCGGTGTCCAGGCCGATCCGGGTCAGCATGACCATGCCGGCCGCGGTCATCAGCAGACCGGCGAACATCAGGATGCGCGGGCCGACCCGGGTCAGCATCTGCGCCGACAGGCCGGCGCCGGCGATGATGCCCGCGGTGAACGGCAGGAAGGCCACGCCGGTCTTCAGGGCCGAGTAACCCAGCGTCAGCTGCAGGTAGTAGGTGAGGAACAGGAAGACGCCGAACATGCCCGCGCCGACCAGCAGCGCCGAGAGGTACGAGCCGCCCCGGTTGCGGTCGAGGATGACGCGCATCGGCAGCAGCGGGTGCGACGAGCGCAGCTCGATCACCACGAAGCCGACCAGCAGCACCACCGCGGCGACCAGGAACGAGATGGTGGTGGCCGAGTCCCAGCCGTCGCTGGCGGCCTTGGTGAAGCCGTAGACCAGGGAGACCAGGCCGAGCGTCGAGGTGAGCGCGCCGGGCAGGTCGTAGCGGGTGTTGCCCTCGGCCTTGCTCTCGCCGACGAAGCGGACGGCGGCCAGCGCGGCCACGATCGCGATCGGGGTGCTGACCAGCAGGGTCCAGCGCCAGGAGGCGTACTCGGTGAGGACGCCACCCATCAGCAGACCGATCGCGCCGCCGCCACCGGCGATGGCGCCGTAGACGCCGAACGCGCGGGCCCGCTCCTTCGCCTCGGTGAAGGTGACGGTGAGCAGGGACAACGCGGCCGGGGCCATCAACGCGCCGAACGCTCCCTGCAGGGCACGGGCGGCGAACAGGGTCTCGGCGTTCTGGGCGAGGCCGCCCAGCGCGGACGCCACGGCGAAGCCGAGCAGGCCGATGATGAAGGCCCGCTTGCGCCCGGTGAAGTCGGCGATCCGGCCACCCAGAAGAAGAAGACCACCGAAGGCCAGGGTGTACGCCGTGATGATCCACTGCCGGTTGGCGTCGCTGATACCGAGCGCGACCTGGGCCGTCGGCATGGCGATGTTGACGATCGTGGCGTCGAGCACGATGAGAAGCTGCGACACGGCGATGACGGCGAGCGCGAGCCACTTCGATGGTGATTTACCGGATATATCCGGCGCAACGCGGGCGTCAGAAGCTGTGATGGACATGGAGATTCCCCCTAAAAGGGCACGCGGAGATCACCCGCGCGGCATGCAGGGCCGCGGGGTCCGTCAGGGAAGAGAGTCAGGACCTGGTCAGGAGCGGGAGGACGATGTCGTCGACGACGTGGGCGATGTAACCGTCGTCGAGCGAATGCCCGAGAGCGAAACAGTGCATGAACAGCAGGGCAGGCACGATCTCGTCGATCAAGCCGGCGTCGTAGCCGGGGCGCAGTTCCCCGCGGCGCTCGGCCCGCTCACAGATGGCTTCCGCGAACGGCACCTTCGACTCCTGCATCGACCGCAGTTCCGCGGCCAGTGCGGGGTCGGTGTGCAGAGCCATGAACAGCCCGGCCAGGATCGGTCCTTCCTCGCCGGTGATGAAACAGCCGATCTCGCCGAACCACGCCATCAGGTCGCCGCGCAGGCTTCCGGTGTCGGCGGGCGGCGGCGACTCGGCCTTGCAGCACCGCACCGCGTCGGCGACCAGACCGGCCTTGGTGGGCCAGTGCCGATACAGTGTGGCCTTGCTGGCCTGGGCTCGCGCTGCGACAGCGTCCACCCGTAGGCCTTGATAGCCCGCCTCGCCGAGCAACTCGTAGGTGGCGCGCAGGATCGCCTGCTCCCGCTCCTCGTCGAGCCGCCGGGTGCGCCCGGCTGTGGTCTCAGCCATCACGAACCCCCCGTCTTCACGGCCATGCGAAACGAAACTGTTTCGTACACTAGCGCTCCTGCCTCCGTATGGCGATCTCCAGTGCCGATTGTGACCCAGCCAACGGCAAAGGCGCCCACCGGAGGTGAGCGCCTTGCAGTCATGCCGTTCTATATATCTGGACTCGCCAGTAACTTAGGGCGCGCCGAAGAGATGTTCGCCGGGCTGTCGAGAGCTGTTCAAGGGCGTGAACTCCTCATATTCGACGCGATCGCTCCGATTTGGCAACCGTGTCCGTTGCTCCCCACCTCCGCCGGATCGGCGGTGCGACCGCGCTGACCCTGGCGCTGGTCGTGCTCGAGGCGGCCTGGGTGCTCCTCGGGCTGCGGCACGTGTGGTCGGCGCCGGGGCTCGGGTGGGTTCCCGTGGTGACGACGGCGGCGACCGCCGCGTACGCCTGCTGGCGGGTCTCCATCCGGATGGATCTCGCCGCGGCAACCCGCCGGTTCTGGCGGGCGCTCGCGTTGGCCTGCGGGGTGCTCACCGTCGGCGAGATCAGCAACATGCACGACGCGCTCAGCGGCCCGGAGCCGACCCAGTACATCGGCCCGCTGACCCTCGGCCTGCTGGTCGTCGTGGTGCTCATCCTGATCTGGGCGATGCTGCGACTGCCGGTCCGGCAGCAGGGCCGCGGCGACTGGACCCGGTTCGCGCTGGACGCCGGCGTTCTGCTGATCACCTGCGGCGGGCTGCTGTGGCGCCTCTGGCTGCACACCGGCGGCGAGTGGACCCGGCAGAACCTGGCGATGCTCGCGGTCTGCGCGCTCGCCATGGTCTCCGTCACCGCCCTGGTCAAGGTGACCTTCGCGGGCACCGCCGAGCTGGACCGGGGAGCGCTGAACATCCTGGCGGCCGGCGTGGCGGTGGCGGCCGGGTGCGGCGCGCTGAGCCCGGCCTTCGCCGAGCACCCGCACCTGACCACCTCGCTGCTGTCCGGGCCCTTGGCGTGCCTGGCCACCGTCATCGCGGCCCGGCGGCAGTTGCGCGCCGCGGCCGAGCCGGCCGGCGACCGGCGTCCCGGCCTGCGGTTCAGCATCCTGCCGTACGTCGCGGTGGCGGCGATGACCGCGATGCTGCTGGCCGGCGAGTCCGACGACGGTCCCGAGGAGCTGACGGTCGCGCTGTGCGTGGCCGCGATCACGGCGCTCGTGGTCATCCGGCAGATCAGCGCCCTGCGCGACAACACCCGGCTGCTGGCGACGGTCGACGCGAACCTCACCCAGCTGCGCGACTACCAGGCCGAGCTGGACCACCAGATCAGCCACGACGCGCTCACCGGCATCGCGAACCGGCAGCGGTTCGCCGAGCAGGTCACCGCGATGCTGGCGACCGGCGAGCCGTTCCACGTGGCGATGCTCGACCTCGACGACTTCAAGGTGATCAACGACCGGATGGGGCACGGCACCGGCGACGCGCTGCTGCGCACGGTCAGCCGGCGCCTGCACGAGAGCCTGCGACCGCAGGACTCGGTGGCCCGGCAGGGTGGCGACGAGTTCACCCTGCTGCTGCCCGGTCTCGACGACGAGGCCGCGGCCCGGCTGATGCGCCTCGTGCTCGACCGGGTGCAGGAGCCGCTCTCGCTGGGCGGCAGCGACCTGGAGCCGCGGGTGAGCATCGGCGTCACCACCGCCCGGGCCGGCGACTCGCCGGAGGAGCTGATCCGCCGCGCCGACGTGGCGATGTACGCCGCCAAGAACACCGGTGGCGGCCGCTGCACCTGGTTCGACCCGATCATGGACCAGCTCGCCGACGCGGACGCCAAGCTCGCCACCGACCTGCGCCACGCGATCGCGCGGGACGAGCTGTTCCTGCTCTACCAGCCGATCGTCGAGCTGCCGCACGGCCGGCTCGCCGGGGTGGAGGCGCTGGTCCGCTGGCGGCACCCGGAGCACGGCCTGGTCTCCCCGGCCACGTTCATCCCGCTGGCCGAGCGCAACGGTTACATCGTCGAGCTGGGCCGGTGGATCCTGCGCGAGGCGGTCCGGCAGGCCACCGAGTGGGAGCGCGAGTACGGCGAGAACGCGCCGGAGAAGGTCAGCGTCAACATCTCGGCCCGGCAGCTGCGCGAGCCCGGCTTCCCGGCAGAGGTCGCCGACCTGCTGCGCAGCTCCGGCATCGACCCCTACCGCCTGGTCGCGGAGGTCACCGAGACCGCGGTGCTGGGCACCGGCGAGGCGCTCGACGCCGTACGGGAGCTGCATGCTCTTGGTCTTCGCATTGCCCTCGACGACTTCGGCACCGGCCAGTCGTCGCTGAGCCTGCTGGTGGACTGCCCGGTCAAGGTCCTGAAGGTGGACAAGTCGTTCGTCGACGGGGTGACCGGATCGAGCGCCCAGGCGGTGATCGTGGACGGGTTGATCGGCATCACCGAGGGCCTGCAGATCGAGGCCGTGGCCGAGGGTGTGGAGACCGCCGACCAGGCGTACCGGCTGCACAAGATGGGTTACCGGCTGGCGCAGGGCTTTCATTTCGCCCGCCCGATGGCCGGCGAGGACATCGCCCTGCTCCTGTCCGTCCCGGCCGAGATCCCCCGAACCGTCCCGCAGATCTGATCTTCCTCAAACCCCGGCCGCGTCCGCCGATCAGGAAGACGGGGATCAACCGGACGGACGGGCGGCGGATGGACGTACGGCGCAAGCTGCTGGGCGCGTTTCTGGCGGCGGCCGCTCTGGTGGCCGGGACCGGCGGGGTCGTGCTGCGCGCCAACTCGCTGTCGGTGCGGCACGCCGCCGAGAGCGAGGCCGGCCAGCTGGCCCTGAGCATCGCCCGCGACGTCGCCTACGGCCTGCCGCTGACCGGTTCGGACGAGACCGCCACCCCGCTGTTCTACAACCCCAGGGGTCTCGCCTATTACCTGCGGCGCATGCACGACCTGCACCAGCGCGACATGGTCGTCGTCGACAAGTACGAGCGGATCCTCGCCGACGTGGAGCCGGACGAGGTCGGCAAGCTCTACACCGAGGACGAGGGCGGTCAGGTCGAGGCCACCATCACCGACGGCAAGACCCGGATCTTCACCGAGAACAGCGACGACAGTCCCGAGCCGATGCTCCAGGTGGTCGTGCCGGTGGGCGGGCCGGGCAACATCATCAAGGGCGCGGTGATCCTCGAGTACACGCAGCTCTACCGGGAGATGATGGCGGCCACCGCGACCACCCGGAAGATCATCGTGGGTGCGGGGCTGGTCTGCATCCTGCTGGTGATGCTGCTCGGCCTGCTGATCTCCCGGTCGATCACCGGCCGGATCGAGGCGCTGACCCGGGCCGTCGAGGTCATCCGGGACGGCGACTACTCGCGCCGGGTCGGGCTGCGCGACGGTGACGAGATCGGCCGGCTCGGGCAGGCCTTCGACGACATGACCGAGCGGCTCGAACGCTCGGCCCGGGAGATCCTCGCCAAGGAGTACACCGACAGCATCCTGGCCAACGCCGGTGAGGGCATTTGCGGCGTCGACGCGGACAACCGGATCATTTTCGCCAACGAGGCGGCCGGCCGGATCACCGGCCGTGGCGTGGCGGGCCTGCTCGGCCGGGACGCCCAGGAGCTACTGCCGGCCGGCGACGACGCCGAGCGCGAGGTCATGATCGAACGGGCGGACGGCTCGTCGGTTCGGGTCGCCTACACGATCAGCCCGATCGCCAAGGACGGCGGCGCGGTCGTGGTGCTGCGCGACGTAACCCGGCAGCGCGACCTCGAGCACGACCTGCGCCACCAGGCGCTGCACGACGGACTCACCGGCCTGCCCAACCGCAAGCTGTTCCTCGACCGGCTCGAGCACGCGATGAGCCGGGCCCGGACCGCCGGCGGCTCGGCGACGGTGCTCTACCTCGACCTGGACGGCTTCAAGAAGGTCAACGACAGCCTCGGCCACAACGCCGGCGACGCACTGCTGCGCACCACCGGCGACCGGCTGGTCTCGGCGCTGCGCGCGCACGACACGGTGGCCCGGCTCGGCGGCGACGAGTTCGCGGTGCTGCTGGAGGGGGCCGACCAGGCGACCGCCGAGCAGTACGCGCAGTCCTGCCTCGACGCGCTGACCCAGCCGTTCGTCGTGCACGGCCGCAAGGCGGTGGTGTCGGTGAGCATCGGCCTGGTGACCGGCATCGCCGGCTACGCCGACGCCGAGGAGGTGCTGCGCAACGCGGACGTGGCGATGTACGCGGCGAAGGGCCGGGGCAAGGGCTGCTTCCAGGTCTTCGAGAGCCAGATGCACGAGCAGCTGCTCGACAAACTCGACCTCGAGGGCCGGTTGCGCGACGCCGTGCACCGCGGCGAGCTGCGCCTGCACCTGCAGCCGGTGGTGGCGCTGCCGGGCCGGCGGGTCGGCGGGGTGGAAGCCCTGGTGCGCTGGCAGGACCCGGAGCGCGGGCTGCAGCAGCCGGGCGCGTTCATCCCGCTCGCCGAGGAGACCGGGCTGATCGCCGAGATCGACCGGTGGGTGTTGTTCGAGGCGTGCCTGACCGTCAAACGCTGGCAGGACCTGGCCCCGGACGCGTCGCCGGCCTGGGTGAGCGTCAACCTGTCGGCGGTCGAGCTGGAGCTGGCCGACCTGACCGACCGGGTGGCCTACGCCCTGGCCACCACCGGGTTGTCGCCGCACTGCCTGGTGCTGGAACTGACCGAGACGGTGCTGATGCGCGACCTCGCGGTCACCGCGGCCCGGCTCGAGGAGCTGCGCGAGCTCGGCGTGAAGATCGCCATCGACGACTTCGGCACCGGCTGGTCGTCGCTGGGCTATCTGCGCGACATCCCGGTCGACGTGCTGAAGGTGGACCGCTCGTTCATCACCGACCTGGCCGGCAACTTCCGGCAGCAGGAGCTGGTCAGCGCGGTCATCCAGCTCGGGCACACGCTCGGTCTCAAGGTCGTGGTCGAGGGCATCGAGACCGAGGAGCAGCTCAACCTGCTGACCCGGATGGACTGCCGTTACGCGCAGGGCTATTTCCTGGGCCGGCCGGAGCCGGTCGCCACGCTCATCGAACGCATGACGACCGGCGTCCAGCTCTAACCCGTCTTTATCCCTCGACGAACACCGCGACGGTCCGGGCCGGGACGGTGAACGTGCCGGTCGACCGGGCGAACGACGCCGTGCGGACGACCGGGTCGGCCGAGGCCCGCTGGATCGGGTGCAGACTGACCTGCTTCCCGGCCAGCGCGGCCACGGTCTGGTTGGTGGCCGCCGAGGTGGCGTTGAAGACGACCGTCACCGATCGGTAGTTCCGGTCGAGACCCCGTCCGTCCAGAGTCATGGTGATGACCCCCGGGGTCTCGGCGGAACCACTGAGCGGGAACGACAGCCGCTTCTGCACCTCGGCGGCGCTCGGGAGACCGAAGACCGGCGAGGAGCTGCGAATCCGCTGCAACTCCTGGAAGGTCGAGTCGGTCTGGTTGATGTTCGTGCAACCGGGGATCAGCTTCGCGTCGGCCAGTAGCGGCTTGGCGTAGACCCATTTGTCGGCGTTGTCGGCGGCGGGCGGCAGGCCCCGGCCGAAACCGTTGCCCTGGTTGCAGTCCCAGATGATCTGGTTGAACCAGTCGCCCGAGTTGAACGAGTTCCGATCCAGCGACTTCGACCGCAACCGCTCGCTGCCGCTCGCCACAAAACCAACACCCTGCCCGAGTACGGTCGTGGCGAGCGCAACCGCCTGAGCGCGCCCCCGATCGGCCGCCGACGTGGCTTGCGGAAGCTTGTAGGCGAGCGCGTCATAGAGGATCTCGTTGTCGTGCGCGTCCACATAGGTGATCGCATCCGACGGCTGCTTCGTGTAACCGGCCGGCGAACCGTTGTAGTCGACCTGCGAGCCGGTCACGGTGGCCCCGGACGAGTCCGTGAAGCTGTACGCCGCCAGGTTTCCGCTCAGGCCGACCTTGATCAGGTCCTGGTCGTGCAGGAGGCGGGCCTTCTGCTCGGCCGCGGTGCCGTTGGCGGTGTCGCCGTTCGGGTCGGTGAACAGGCCGGACGCGAAGCCCTGCATCCGCGGGTTCGCGTCGAACGGGCCGCCGCCACGCACCGCGTCCCGAAGGCGGTCGTTGAACGTGCCGATCCCGGTGCCCGCCATGTTGGCCTGGGTGGCCTGCACGAAGCGGGCGTTGCCGGCCACCTCGCCGAAGTCCCAGCCCTCGCCGTACACATAAATGTTCTTGCCGTCGACGCCGTCCTTGGCCGGCGTCAGTTTGTCGAGGGCGGCGCGCACCGCGAGGATGTTCGCCTTGGGGTGATGACCCATCAGGTCAAAGCGGAAACCATCGATTTTGTACGCCTTGGCCCAGGTCACGATGGAGTCGACCACCAGCTTGCCCATCATCGCGTTCTCCGGCGCGGTGTTGGCGCAGCAGGTGGAGTTGGCGACCGTGCCGTCGGCGAGCAGCCGCTGGTAGTAGCCGGGCACGATCTGGTCGAGCACCGAGTTAGGGTCGGTGCCGGCGGCCGAGGTGTGGTTGTAGACGACGTCCATGACCACACGCAGCCCGGCCTTGTTGATGCCTTGCACCATCTGCCGGAACTCGGCGGTCCGGTTGTCCGGGTTGACGGCGTAGCCACCCTCGGGCGTCGTGTAGTGCAGCGGGTCGTAGCCCCAGTTGTAGCCATCCGTAGCCGCCACCGCGGCAACGCACTTCTGCTGCTCCTCCGAGTCCGGCGGGAGGGATGCCAGGTCACAGGCCGGCGTGGCTTGATTCGCCCGGCTCTCCGGAATGGTGGCGAAGTCGAAAACTGGAAGCAGATGCAGGTGCGTGGTGCCGGCCGCGGCAAGTGCGGCAAGGTGTTTCATACCCGCGGTCTTCGGGTCGGTGAAGGCCTCGTAGGTGCCGCGCTCGGCGGCCGGAACCGTCGCGTCCGCCATGGAGAAATCTCGCACGGACAGCTCGGAGATCTGGATCTTTGCCGGGCTGGTTGCGGCCGGCTTGCGCAAGGACGACCAGCCGGCCGGCGCGAGTGCCGGATCATTCAGGTCGGCGATCTGGCTCAGCTTCGAGTCGGTCGACAGGGCGATGGAGTACGGGTCGGTGACGGCTGCCGTGACGATCTTGCCGGCGGCGGGCTGCCAGGCGGTGACCCGGTACTTGTAGTACTTCCCCTTCCAACTCGCCGGTCCGCGCGCCGTCCAGATTCCGGTGCGGTCATCCCGGCTCATGGCGACGCTCTGCGCCGCCGAAGTCGGCGTATCGAACAGTTGAAGATCAACTATGGTGGCGGTGGGCGCCCAGACCGCGAGGGTGGTGCGGGTTCGGTCGACCACCGGGCCGAGCTGGGCGCTCGTGGCCGCGGCGTAGACGTCGTCGAGCACTCCGGAGGTCTGCACACCGGTGGCCGAGAGCAGTTTTCCGGCAGCGTCACGCTCGACGGCTACCACCTGCCCGCGCAGCACCTGGCCGACATTTCCGATATTTGCCTTAAAGGCGTCTTGCTGCCACAGGTGCGGGAACTTCGTGCGCTGGGCCTCGGTGAGACCGTCGCGTCGAGCCTTCAGCGGGACCGTTGAATACGAACCGGTCAGCTCGCCGTCCGCAACGCCGATGCCGCCTTCCGGGGCGTACGCAAGCTCGTATCTTTTGCCGTCGGTGTTTTCGCTCGGCTTCCAGGCGATGGTCGACCGGTCGATCCAGACCGCGCTCTCCTTGGTCAGATCGATCACGCCGCCGGCGCCGGCCTTCTTGACGATCGGCAGCAGCCGGTCGGCGACCCCGCCGAGCAGCCAGACCTCCCGGCCCGCGGTCGCGAAGTCGAGGTGCTGGTCGTCCGGCAGATCCTTGGCGTCTCCCTGGTGGATGATGTAGTTCAATCCGGTCGCCCCGGCCGCGAGCGGCACCCGGAAGGTGACGCCGAAGGAGTCGGTCGACGCCGGCTGCAGCGGCGAGCCCCAGTCGGTGCCGGAGGCGGCGCCGTCCCAGACGTGCAGACCCCAGCCGCTGTAGTCGCCGTCGGCCCGGTGGTAGTGGATGATCGCGGTGTTCTGGTCCTGCGCCGGGTAGTCCTGGCTGGTGGCGACGGTCGTGTCGCCCTGCTTGAGCCAGACCTCACCGTTCTTGCTGGGGTCGAACGAGCGGTCGCCCTCGGTGTCCTTGACGCCGTCCTTGCTGACCACGATGAAGTTCACGGTCTTGGCGCCGGGCTTGAGCTTCACGTAGGCGAACTTGCCGTACGCGTCCTCGCCGATGAACGGCTGCCCGGCGGGCCAGGTGGTGGCCATCGAGTCGTCGACGTCGCCCCACACGTAGAGGCCGTAGTCGGCGTAGTTGCCGCTGGTCCGCTGGTAGTGCACGACCGCGTAGCCGGGACTGGTCCCGACGACCGGCGTGCCGACGACGATCGAGCTGGTGGTGGACGCGAGCCGGTTCTTGCTGTCGCGCACCACTGCCTTGTACCGCACCGTCGTGCCGCCGGCCAGGCCGTCGAGGTCGTGATAGATCGTGTACGGCGCCTTGGTGGCGGTGCCGACCAGCTGCCACGGGCCGTCGCCGACCTGCGCGGCCAGGGTCACGGTCGACAGCGGGTCGCCGGTGACCTGGGCGGTGACCGCGGCCCGGGTGGGCACGAGCGCGTTCGCGGCCGGCGAGGTGATGGTGATCGCCGGGGCCGAGCCGATACCGATCGGCGTGTCGCCCCGCAGCACCAGAGTGGACAGAGCCGGCACGGTGACGGTGAGCTTCCCCTCGGCCGCCGCCTTGATCACGCCGGTGCCGCCGTAGATGCCACGGAACGTCGCGCCGGCCGACGAGGTGTCGAACGTGACGGTCTGCGCGGTGGTGGCATTGTTGGCGGCCACGACGTATTCGTTGCGCTTGGTCCGGTCGACCCGGGAGACGGCGAAGACACCTTTATCCGCAGCCGCAAACCTGGTGATCTGCTCACCGCTGGTCAGCGCCGGGTTGGCCTTGCGCAGGGCGGCCAGCGAGGCGATGGTCCGGTAGAGCGGGTGCTGGGTGTTGTAGTTGTCGACCGCGTGGGTGCGGTCGGTGCCGATCAGGTCGTCGTCGAGGTAGTCGGCCGACTTCGACGCGAACATGTCCTGCCGGGCGTCCTTGTCGCCGCCGGGGCCGGTGAAGCCCTGCTCGTCGCCGGAGTAGACGACCGGCTGGCCGCGGGTCAGGAACATCAGCTCGTGGGCGAGCTCGTCCCGTCGGAGATAGCTGGCCGCATCCGCATTGCCGGACTCGATGAACGAGCCGATCCGGCCCATGTCGTGGTTGCCGAGGAAGGTCGGCAGCCGGTCGGCGTCGGTGTCGCGGGCCGTGTAGAGCGGATCCTTGGCGTACACGTCGGCGAGAGCCTGCCCGGAGCCGTTGCCGGTGACGAAGCCCTGGGCCGCGGCCTGGAAGGAGAAGTCGAGGGTGGCGGGCAGCCCGCCCTCGCGGACGTAGGTCGACTCGATCTCCTGGTCGGCGCTGTAGACCTCGCCGAACATGAAGACGTTCTTGCCGGTCTGCTTCGCCAGGCCGCTGGTGAACTGGGGCCAGAAGTCGAGATCGGCGTGCTTGACGGTGTCCAGCCGGTAACCGTCCACGCCGGTCGAGTTGATCCAGTCCGCGTAGATCTTGGTCATCCCGCGCACCACCTCGGGGCGCTCGGTCCACAGGTCGTCGAGGCCGTAGAAGTCGCCGTACTCGCTGTTCTCCCCGGCGAACGTCGAGTTCCCGCGGTTGTGGTACATCGTGGGGTCGTTCAGCCAACTCGGTGTTTTCGCTGACGCGTCCGATTTATTCGGAAATACCGGCGTGTAGGGGAACGACGTCGCTGCCGAAACGGAAGGGAAGCCGTTCTGGCCGTCCGAGTAGTTGCGGTCATCGAACGCGCGGCCCTGTGAATCCTGGTAGGGCGACGTCGCCTTGTCGATGTAGTCGTACTTGTTCTCGGCGTACTGGATCACGTCGGCGGTGTGGTTGACGATGATGTCCAGGTAGATCTTCAGGCCACGCTGGTGAGCCAGCCGCACCAGCCGCTTGAGGTCGGCGTTCGTGCCGAAGTGCGGGTCGACCTGGGTGAAGTCGGTGATCCAGTAACCGTGATAGCCGGCCGAGATGTCGGTGCCGCTGCCCTGCACGGGACGGTTCTTGAACACCGGGGCCAGCCAGATCGCGGTCGTGCCGAGACCCTGGATGTAGTCGAGTTTGTCGATCACGCCCTGCAGATCGCCACCGTGGTAGAAGCCCTTGTCGGTGGGGTCGTAGCCGGTCTTCAGCCGGTCTCCGCTCAGCCCGCCCTTGTCATTCGCCTTGTTGCCGTTGGCGAACCGGTCCGGGAGGACGAAGTAGTACTGCTCGTTGGTGGTGAGCCGGTCGGCGCCCCAACCGGCGATGACCGCGTCGCTCGGAGCTTTGGCGGTATCGGCGGCGGCGTGAGCGGGCACGGCGACGAGGAACGGAAGGAACAAACTCAATAAGGCAGCTAACAGCCTTTTCGCGACCACACTGTCCCCTTAGTTATGTGCTGCCCACACCTGAAAGGCCGGGCCGTAGCCATCGATGGTGGTGGAGCCATCTGGTTCGGTGTACAGCGGCTTCGCGCCGCCGTAAAGGTTCTCCCAGCGAGTCCCGGCCGGCAGGTCGGTGATCCGCAGCGGTTCACTGTCCCGACGACGAGCCAGCACGAGCACCGTCTCGTCGGCGCTCTCCCGCAGGAAGAGCAGGGTGTCCGCGTCGCCGGCCACCCAGCGCAGACCGCCCCGGCTCAGCGCCGGGTGTGCTCGCCGCAACTTGATCAGTTGGCGGTAGCGGTCGAAAGTGGCACGGTCCCACGACTCGGGCCGGTCCCACGGCATCGGCTGCCGGGCGGTGTCGTTGTTGTCGCCGGTCAGCCCGATCTCGTCGCCCGCGAAGATCATCGGGGTGCCGGGCAGGGTCAGCAGCAGCCCGGCCGCGACCTCCTGCCGCTCGGCGCTGCCCACCACGGTGCGGATCCGGGCGGTGTCGTGCGAGCCGAGGATCGACCATGAGGAGCTCCAGGATCGCCAGGACATCTGCGCCTGGAACGCCATCATGGTGGCCGTGGTCGCCGCCGCGTCCCGGACCGGCACCTCCCCCGGCACGCCGAGGAAGTCGTCGAACGGCAGCTCCTCGGCACGCAGCCAGCCCCAGACCGGGCGGGTGAAGCCGGAGTAGTTCATCGTCCCGTGCCAGCCGTTGCGGTCGAGGTCACCGGTGGCGTCGTGGGCGTGCTCGGCGAGCAGCAGGCCACCCGGGTCGGCCTCGCGCAACAGCCGCGCCACCTCATAGGTCCAGTCGTCGGCGCCCCGGCGGCCGGTCATGTTGGCCACGTCGATGCGCCAGCCGTCGAGCTCCGCGGAGAAGCGCTGAATGATCTCGACGAAGCGGCGGCGCAGTTCGGCCGAACCCCAGTTCAGCTTGGGCAGCGAGCCGTGGCCGAGCCAGGACTCGTACCCGCCGCCGGGCTTCTGGTAATAGAAATCGGGCCGCTCGGTGAACCAGGGGTGCGCGATCCCGGTGTGGTTGGTGGTCAGGTCGCCGAGGATCCGCATGCGCCGCTCGTGCACGGTCTGCGTCAGCCGGGTCAGGGCGGCGTCGCCGCCGAGCAGCGGGTCGACCCGGTCGAAGCTGGACGCGTCGTAGCGGTGCGCGGACCGGGCCGGGAAGAACGGCGTGAGATAGAGGGTGTCGGCGCCGAGCGCCTCGACATGGTCGAGTCTCTTGCGGATGCCGTCCAGATCGCCGCCGTAGACGACCTGCGTGGACCCCCGGAGCGCCGGAGTTTCCCACGAGGCCGGGGTCGCCCAGTCCGGCAGCTCCCGGTCGATCGCCGCGTCGGAACGGGCGAACCGGTCCGGGAAGATCTGATAGATCACGGCGTCCCGCGCCCAGGCCGGTGGCGCCGGGTGCGTGACCAGCCGGAAGTCGGTGTTGTCCGGCACGTCGTAATGGGTCAGGCCGAGGCCGGTCAGCCAGCGGACGCCCTGGCTGGTGCGGATCAGGAAGCGGTACGGCGTGACCGGGTTGCGCACCGGCATCTCGGCCCGCCACCACACGTCACCTCTTTTGTCCGTCCGGTCCACGACGGCCGAGGTGAAGACCGGCTCGCCGTCGCTGAGCCACCGGAGGTGGATTCGGCTCGCCCGGATCCCGGCCGGCACCCGGACGAAGACGCTGACCGTCTCGCCGAGCGCCGGCGCCGGGTTCGTGACATACAGCTCGGAGCCGTCGTGGTGCGGAATCATCCCTTCACCGCTCCGGCCGTCAGCCCCTCGACGATGTAGCGCTGCAACAGCTGGAAGACCAGCACGGTGGGGATCGCGGTGAGCAGCGTTCCGGCGCAGAACACGCCGAAGTTGGTGTTGCGCTGCTCGGCCGCGACCAGACCCCACAGGCCGACCGACAGCGTCTTGGAGCCGGAGTCGGTCAGGAAGATGTTGGCCAGCACGAACTCGTTGATGGTGCTGATGAACGCGAGCAGCCCGGTCACCGCGAGCACCGGCGCCACCAGCGGCAGCAGGATCCGGAAGAAGATCTCCACGTGCGAGGCGCCGTCCACGGTGGCCGACTCGTCCAGCTCGCGCGGAACGGTGTCGAAGAAGCCCTTCATCAGCCAGGTGCTCACGCCGAGCGCCCCGCCCAGGTACAGCAGGATGATGCCCCACCAGGTGTTGAAGCCGATCGCGGGCCAGTAATCGGTGATCGTCCCGAAGATGAGGAAGATCGCCACCACCGCCAGGAACTGCGGAAACATCTGGATCAGCAGCAGGGAGAGAAGGCCCACCCGCCGACCGCGGAAACGGCGGCGACTGAAGGCGTACGCGGCGAGCGCCGACAGGAACACCGACGTCGCCGATGCCACGCCCGCGATGACCACCGAGTTGCCGAACCACTTGGGGAAGTCGGTGTCGGTCAGCAACTTGCTGAAGTTGCCGAGGGAGAACCCGGTGGGCACGATCTCACTGGAGGAGAGCGTGCCGAGCGGGTTGAACGCCGACGACACCACGAACAGGATCGGCCCGAGCGAGAACGCCACGGCCAGCAGTCCGACCGCGTGCCGCCAACCCACCTGCTTGATCCAGCGCTTCACGCTGAGCCCACCTTTCGCATGCCCTTCTGGCCCTCGCCTGCGACGCCGTCCGCAGGTCCGGCTGAGTGCCGCTCGGTGCAGGCGGTCATGCGTACACCTCCTCTTGTGCTCTTGTCCTTCGGAAGGCAATCGCCGAGACGACGCCGACGATCAGGAAAATGAAGATCGAGATGGCGGCGGCGTAGCCGTATTGCGCGCCGGAGCCGCCGAAGGCGAGCCGGTAGGTGTAGGTGATGAGCAGGTCGGTGGCGCCGTTCATCGGGTTGTCGGCCGGGAACGGGCCGCCCTCGGTGGTCAGGTAGATCGCGTTGAAGTTGTTGAAGTTGAACGCGAACGACGAGATCAGCAGCGGGGTCAGCGCGACCATGAGCAGCGGCAGCACGATCCGGCGGAAGCTCTGCCAGGCGCCGGCGCCGTCGATCCGCGAGGCCTCGCTCAGCTCGGCCGGGATGGCCTGCAGCGCGCCGGTGGTCACCAGGAACATGTACGGATAACCCAGCCACAGCTGGACGAGCAGCACCGCGAGCCGGGCGGTGCCGGTCTCACCCATCCAGTTGACGTGCAGCCCGAGCAGGTTGTTGATCAGGCCGAAGTCGGTGTTGAACATGTCCCGCCAGACCAGCAGCATGGCGAAGCCCGGCATCGCGTACGGCAGCACCAGCAGCAGCCGGTAGAGGTTGCGGCCGCGCACCTTCTTCGAATGCAGCGCGAGCGCGACCAGCATGCCGAGGATGAACGTGCCGCCGGTGGAACCGAGCGCGAACGCGAAGTTCCAGACCAGGGTCGACAGGAACGGGCCGGAGACGGACCGGTCGGTGATCACCCGGGTGAAGTTGCTGAACCCGACACCGACCTTCCAGCCCTGGGCCAGCCGGTCACCGTCGGCGGCGACGAACGCGCCCTGTTTTTCGTCCGCCGTCCAGGTCTTGCCGGTGGTCGTGTCCCGGATGCAGTCGCACGCCTGGTCGTAGGCGCGGCCGGCCTTGCCCTCGTAGGCGCGGGAGAGACCGGACGAGCGGATCCCGCCGCCGTCGACCGGCACCGCGAGCGCGGTGATCTCCTTGCTGCGCAGGCTGGCCTGACCGGCGCTGAGGATCGTGTAGCCGTCGGCCGCGGTCACCTTGCCGGAGCTGGTGATGGTGGCGTCGTCGATCTTCTTCAGCCCGTCCGCGTCACCGGCCGAGACCTGCTTCGTGACCGGGTCGGTGATCAGGAAGACGAGTGGTCCGGTGGCCGGATCGCCGGTGGTGGCCACGCTCAACGCGTACTGGATGGAGCCCGGCACCTGGGTGACCGAGCCGCTCTCGATGGCCACGACGGCCTCGTCCTTGCTGCCGCGATGGCCGTCGCCGTAGTTCGAGAACGCGGTGCTGGCCGTGTAGAGGACCGGAAAGATCTGAAAGATGATCAGCAGGAGGGTGCCCGGCGCGAGATATTTCGCCGGGATGTGCCGCGGGGTGAGGTAGAGCCAGAGCAGCACGGCCGTGGTCGCGATCACCAGGCCGAGCCCGATCCAGGCCTCGTTCGCGACCAGCGGGAAAGCGGCCCAGACAGCGATCGCGACAACCAGTCCCAGCAGGACGACCTTGATGATTTGGCTAGCTAAGCGAGCCGGGGGCTCGTCCTTCTCGGGTGCGGGGAGGGCCCGCGTGGGTGGCCTCCCGAGCTGTATCGTCATCGATCGCCTTCCATGATGACCGTCAGTCTTGGCACATCTTTTGATGGTGGTACGTAGGTATGATGTTCAACATGCTGGAGACGGTGCGGTACACCTACCGGCTGCGGCCCGGCCGCGCGGCGCAGGCGGAACTGCTCGCCGAATGGGGGCGTTGCCGCTGGTTGTGGAACGAGGCCGTCCACCAGCAGAGGACAGGCCGCAGGCCGACATTCAGCAAACTGTCGAAACTGCTCACCGAAGTCCGAGCACATAACGACTGGCTGCGGGCGGGGTCGCAGGTCGCCGAACAGCAGACTCTGCGCACCTATGCGATCGCCCTCAAACACTCGTTCACCGTCAAAGGCCGCCGTCGACCAAGGGCGAAGAGGCTTAAGACAGCGCGGCCGAGTTTGGAATACACAACACGTGGATTCCGGATGAGGGACGGTCGGTTGTGCCTGCCGAACAAGGTGACCGTCCCGGTCGTGTGGTCGCGTGATCTGCCTTCGGCGCCTTCCAGCGTCCGGGTCTATCGAGACAACCTCGGCCACTGGTATGCGTCGTTCGTCGTGCGCCGGAAGGTCACATCGATTCCGGATGCCGACTTGATAGGCATCGGGATCGACTGGGGCGTCAGGACTACCGCCACTACCACCGACCCCCGATTCGATTTGCCACACCTCGGCCACCGCAAACGGTGCGCTGCTGAGCGAGCCAAGGCCCAGCGCCGGATGACCCGGCGCCGCCGACCTGCGGGAGTCGCACCGTCGAAGGGTTACCTGGCGGCCAAACGACAGGCCGCTCGGATCGAGAAGAGAGCGGCTCGACAGAACACCCACGATGCCCGGGCCTGGGCCAAGAGGGTGGTCGACCACCACGCGCTGATCGCGATCGAAGACTTCAAGCCAGCGTTTCTGGCTAAGTCGCGGATGGCTCGCAAAGCGGCCGACGCAGCGATCGGCGCCTGCAAACGAGAGCTGATCAACAGGGGCAAGCGGGCGGGCCGGAAGGTGGTGCTGGTACCGCCCGCTTACACCACGATGACCTGCTCGCAGTGCGCAACGAGAACCAAGGAACGCCTCGGGCTGGGTATCCGCGTCTTTGACTGCGCGGCCTGCGGCTACACCGCAGACCGCGACGTCAACGCCGCGAGGACGATCCTCGCCACGGCTGAGCGCAACCGTGCCGGTGCCGACGACATCAGACATGCGATTGCCTCCCTCCGGGACGGTGGATCGGATGCGGTCCGAGCCGGGAATCTCTCGGGCAGACCCGAGAGAGCCGCTCCTACTTGATCGAGCCCGAGATGGTCTTGCCGGCGGCCTCGATGGTTTTGGCCGGGTCGGCCCCACCGATGATCGCGGCCTCGGCCTTGCCGAACGGGTCCCAGATGGCGGCCATCTCCGGGATCGCCGGCAGCGGGATCGCGTCCTGGCCGGCTTCCTGCCACTTGGCCAGGTCCGGGTCGCTGCCCTTGACCTGGTCGAAGGCGGCGGTCAGCGCCGGCGGCCGGGGCTCGGCGTTGTAGAGGGCGACGGCCAGCTCCGGGGTGGTCACGTAGTTGGTGACGAACTCCTGGGCGAGGGCCTTGTTCTTGCCCTTGGAGGCGACGTAGAAGGTCTGCACGCCGAGGAACGGCGTCGCTTCCTTGCCACCGGCGAACGGCGGGATCGGCGTGATGTCGTACTTGATGCCGGCCTTCTTGACGTCGGTGATCGCCCACGGGCCGGAGATCAGGTAGGCGCTCTTCTTGCCGGTGAACGTGGCGATCGAGTTGTCCGAGGTGATTGAGCGCTTGAGGGCGCCCGAGCCCTTTTCCCCGAGCGTCGCGATCTTCTTGAACGCCGCCTGCGAGGCCGCGTTGCCGACGCCCAGGTCCTTGGCGTTGTAGTCGCCGTTCGCGCTGGTGCCGAAGAGGTAGCCGCCGGCCGACGCGTACAGCGGGTACAGGTGGTAGGCGTCGCCGGTCTGTCCCACCTGGAGGGCGAGGATCTCGGACGCCTTCTTAGCGGTCTTGAGCTTCTGCCCGGTCGAGACCAGGTCCTCGATCGTCTTCGGGGCCTCGGGGGCGAGGTCCGTGTTACGGATCAGGGCGAGGTTCTCGGTCGCGTACGGGACGCCGTAGGTCTGCCCGTTGAAGGTGACGGCCTTCAGGGCGTTGGCGGCGATGCCGGACGACTGCTCGCTGGACAGCTGCACCGGGTCGATCGCGCCGTTCTGCACCAGGTTGCCGATCCAGTCGTGCGCGCCGACCATCACGTCGGGGCCGCTGCCCTGCTGGGACGCGGTGACGAAGGTGGTCTGCTGGTCCTTGGAGATCGCCTGGATCTTGACGGTCACGCCGTTCTCGGTGCCGAACTTGTCGGCGAACGGCTTGAGGGCGGCGGCCCGCTTGTCGTCGGCCCAGATCACCAGCTCGCCGGTTGCCGCTTTCGCGGACGGCGTGCTCGCGCTCGGGGAGTCCTTGTCGCCGCAGCCTGCGGCGCTCGCGAGCAGACAGACGGTGACAGCGGCGACGACACCCGCGGTACGGATGCGCATATGGGGCTCCTGTCGTCTATTTCTTCGGAAGAACTTGCGAACGGCGACAGGTATTGATCACCTTGTGTCAGCCGTGTTGCCGGGACGTTAGCAAGCACTTGCAGATTATGGAAGAGCTTGCATTCGTTGATCGCTTGCTACGGTGTGCGCCATGCGTGCACGGATGGCCGACATCGCCAGACAGGCCCAGGTCAGCGAGGCGACGGTGTCGCGGGTCATCAATGACCGGCCCGGCGTCTCCCATGAAACCCGGATGGCGGTTCTTACCGCGCTCGACGTCCTCGGCTACGAACGGCCGGAACGCTTACGCAAGCGTTCCGCCGGCCTCGTCGGCCTGGTCGTCCCCGAGTTGGAAAACCCGATCTTCCCGGCGTTCGCCCAGGTCATCGAGTCGACACTGGCTCAGCAGGGGTTCACCCCGGTGCTCTGCACCCAGTCACCGGGCGGGGTCACCGAGGACGAATACGTGGAGATGCTGCTCGACCGTCAGGTCAGCGGAATCGTCTTCGTCTCCGGCCTGTCCGCGGACACCGCCGCCGATCACGAGCGGTACCGCCGGCTGCTCGAGCGTCCACTTCCGATCGTGCTGGTCAACGGCTATGCCGAGGGCATCGAGGCGCCCTTCGTCTCGTGCGACGACCGGCTCGCCGGCGACCTCGCGGTCAGCCACCTGGTGGCGCTCGGCCACCGGCGGATCGGCCTGATCTCCGGCCCGAACCGGTTCATCAGCACCCAGCGCAAGCTGGCCGGATTCCGCGCCGCGATGAAACGCGAACTCGGTGTCGAGGAGCCGGACGTCTCCCTCACCCTGTTCGGCGTCGAGGGTGGCGAGGTGGCCGCGGATCGCCTGCTCGCGCAGGGGGTGACCGGCATCGTCTGCGCCTCCGACCTGATGGCGCTGGGTGCGATCCGGGCGGCCCGGCGGCGCGGGCTGGACGTGCCCAAGGACGTCTCGGTGATCGGCTTCGACGACTCGCCGCTGATCGCCTTCGCCGACCCGCCGCTGACCACGTTGCGCCAGCCGGTGGCCTCGATGGCGGTGGCCGCCTGCCGGTCGCTGGTCGACGAGATCAACGGCCATGGCGCCCCGCATTCGGAGTACCTCTTCCGCCCGGAGCTGGTCGTCCGGGAGTCGACCGCGATCGCGCCGGTTTCGTTGCCGCAAGTTCTTTCATAGATTGCACGAACGCCCACGACATTTGTTACCGGCTTGTCACCGGTCCGATGATCACGGGATCGGTGATGCCACACTGATCAACATGGGTCTGTTCACGGTGCCAGAGGCTCGACAGGAACTGAAGCGGCTCATGCCCGTGCTCGACGAGATCGTCGTGGTGCGGGCCGACATGGTGGAGTTGTCCGCGGCGTTGACCCCCGGCGGCCGGCCCACTCCCCTCGGCGGTCTGCCGGAGCGCAAGGCGGCCGAGGCCCGGCTCAACGAGCTGATGATCGAGGTGCAGCAGACCGGCGCCGAGCTGAAGGGGGTCGCTCCCCTGCTCGTCGACTTCCCGGCCGACCTCGACGACGTGCCGGTCCTGCTCTGCTGGCTGGAGGGCGACACCGCGCTCGAGTGGTACCACCGCCTCGACCTGGGTTTCGCCGGGCGGCGCCGGATCCCGGAATGAGATCCTGGTCCCGAAAACTTTTCGGTCCACATTGCACCTTCCGGCGCTGCACAGTGCAGGGTTATCGTCCTGAAAAGGTTTTCGAAGGTGCTCCCCCACCCTGTCCTCACGTCAGGGGATCCCCATGCTCCGAAACCCCCGACAGGGCGCGGCCGTCCTCGCCGCCGCCCTGCTCCTGACCCTCGTGGCACCGGCCCGCGCCGAGGCCGCAACCACTTTCACCAGCACCGTCGCCGCGCCGAACGGCAACTGCGTGACCGTCCCCGGCGGCGCCACCACCGCCGGCCTGCAGCTCACCCAGGCGACCTGCGCCCAGTCGTTCACCTTCACCCCGGTCACCGGCACGACCGACACCTTCACCATCGCCACCCCGGCCGGCACCAACTGCATCGATGTGTCCGGCGTGAGCACCGCCGACAACGCCCAGATCATCCAGTGGCCCTGCAACGGACAGAGCAACCAGCGCTTCCAGCTGCGGGCGTCCGGCACCGGCTTCCAACTGGCTGCCGTCCATTCCGGCAGGTGCGTCGCCACCGCCGCCTCCGGCACCGGACTGGTGCAACTGCCGTGCACCACGGATGCGGGGCGGGTTTGGCGGCTGGCCGGCTACCCGGCGAGCACCGCGAAGACTTTCACGAACCCGCTGAAAGTGCAGGGCCCCGACCCGTGGCTCACCTATTACGGAGGCTTCTACTACCTGGCCACCACCACCTGGACCAACAAGATCACGATGCGCAAGTCGGCGACCCTGGGCGGGCTCGCCTCGGCCATCGATCAGACGATCTTCACGCTGACCCGGCCGAACGGCGCGGGCACCATGTGGGCGCCGGAGTTCTTCCTGCTCAACGGCAAGTGGTACTTCTACTACGTGGCCGGTCAGGAGCCGTACAACCTGGGCACCCAGCGCATCCACGTGCTCGAGTCGGCGGGCGCCGACCCGATCGGGCCGTACACGTTCAAGGCCGATCTGCTCGACCCGACCGCCGACAATACGTGGGAGCTCGACCCGAGCATCCTGCAACTGAACGGCAAGCTCTACCTGCTCGGCACGTACTACAACGGGTCGCAGCCGAACTTCATCCGTGAGCTGTCCAACCCCTGGACCGCGGCCGGCACCCGCCACCTGCTGTCCACCGCCACCTACAGCTGGGAGACCGTCGGCGGCGCGGTGAACGAGGGCGCCGAGGTGTTGCAGCACGACGGCAAGACGTTCATCGTCTTCTCCGCCTCGCACTGCTCCACGCCCGACTACAAGCTCGGCATCCTCACCTACAACGGCGGTGACCCGCTGAGCTCGTCGGCGTGGGTCAAGTCGGCCACTCCGGTCTTCCAGCGCAACAACGCGGCCGGCGTGTACGGACCGGGTCACAACGGCTTCTTCAAGTCGCCGGACGGCACCGAGGACTGGATCGTCTACCACGCCACCACGAACTCGGCCGGCAACTGCGATCTCAACCGGTCGACCCGGGCGCAGAAGTTCACCTGGAACGCGGACGGCACGCCGAGCTTCGGCACTCCGGTCGGACTCGGCGTGACGCTTACCGCTCCGTCCGGCGAGTAAGGCCGCTTATGCGTACGGTCGTACACACCATGTGTACGATCGTACGCATGACACCGGATCTTGCCGACCGGCGCGCCCGGCTCGCGGTCGCCGCCCTGTTCTTCACCAACGGGGCGCTGTTCGCCAACCTGATCCCGCGCTACCCGCAGATCAAGGCCGATCTCGGACTCAGCAACGCGGCATACGGGTTGTCGGTCGCGGCGTTCCCGACCGGGGCGATCGTGGCCGGGCTGGCCGCCGGGGTGCTGATCCGCCGATTCGGTTCGGCGACGACGGCCGCCGCCGGCACCTTCCTCACCGCGGCCGGGGTCCTGTTCGCCGGCCTGGCGCCGGCCGCGGTCGTGTTCGCCGCGGCGCTGTTCCTGGCCGGCGCGATGGACGCGATCACCGACGTCGCCCAGAACGCGCACGGCCTGCGGGTGCAGCGCCGCTACGGCCGATCGATCCTCAACTCGTTCCACGCGATCTGGTCGATCGGGGCGGTCACCGGCGGCGCGATGGCCGCCGCCGCGGTCGCCCTCGACGTGCCGGTCGGCCTCCATCTGGCCGTCTCCGGAGCCCTGCTGGTGACGGTGGCGCTGGTCGCCCGCCAGTTCTGCCTGCCCGGACCCGACGAGCCCGAGTCTGCCGAGCGCCCGGCGGCCGGCTGGTCGCTTCCCGGAGCGCGGATCCTGCTGATCATGGGCGCCCTGGTGCTGATCGCCATCGGCGGCACGGTCGTCGAGGACGCCGGCAACTCATGGGCGGCGCTGTACCTCTCCGGCTCGCTGCATACCGCGGCCGCGGTGGCGGCCTGGGGCTACATCGCCCTGGTCGGCGCCCAGTTCGTGGGCCGGCTGATCGGCGACCGGCTGGTCGACCGCTTCGGGCAGCGCACGGTCGCCCGCGCCGGCGGCGTGATCGTGGCTGCCGGGATGGGCCTGGCGCTGGCCTTCCCCAGCGTCCCCGGCACGATCCTCGGCTTCGCCGCCGCCGGGTTCGGGGTCGCCACGCTCGTCCCTGCCGCCATGCACGAGGCCGACCAACTGCCCGGCCTGCGGCCCGGAACCGGCCTCACCGTCCTGTCCTGGCTGATGCGCCTGGGCTTCCTGCTGTCGCCGCCGGTGGTCGGCGCCATCGCCGACGCCACCAGCCTGCGCGCCGGGTTGCTCGTGGTGCCGGCGGCGGGCGTGCTCGTGGTGATCCTGGCGGGTGTCCTGCGCGGGACTTTGGTCCCGCCGGTTCGGGGACTTCAGCCCGGGTCCGCACAGCCGGATCAGAGGAGTCTCAGTGGTGAGAGATAAATGAGACCCGGAGGCAACGATGACCACCACCGCCGCTCACGCCCACCAGCTCGAGACCGTCGAAGCCCCGGGCGCGATCCTCACCAAGCCCGCCGCCCGTGCTCTCGCCACCCTGCGCATCGGCACCGGCTTCATCTTCCTCTGGGCCTTCCTCGACAAGACCTTCGGCTTCGGCTACGCCACCCCGTCGGCCAAAGCCTGGATCCACGGCGGCTCCCCGACCAAGGGCTTCCTGTCCACCGTCGAAGCCGGACCGCTCAAGAGCTTCTTCCACAGCATCGCCGGCACCCCCTTCGCCAACTGGGCCTTCATGATCGGCATGCTCGGCCTCGGCCTCGCCCTGATCCTCGGCATCGGCCTGCGCGTCTCCGCCGTCGCCGCACCACTGATGATGGCCTTCATGTGGTTCGCCGAATGGCCCATCGCCTCCGGCAGCTCGAACCCGATCGTCGACTACCACGTCATCTACGGCCTGGCCGCCATCGTCTTCGCCCTCACCTACGCCGGCCAGACCTGGGGCCTCGGCAAGATCTGGGCCAAGCTCCCCATCGTCCAGAAGAACCGCTGGCTCATCTGATCTGAGAAACCACCGCCCCGGGCCACTGGCCCGGGGCGGCTTCGTCGTGCGCTAATGCATATCCATGAAGGTCGTTGCTGTTCTGACCGTGGCAGCTCTGTTCGCCACCGGCTGCCAGAAGAAGGAGGCGCCGGCACCGGCGCCCTCCGCCAGCGGTGCCGCGGCCGTCGGCGCCGATCAGATTCTCGAGCGGGCCCGGCACGCCCTCAACAGCGCGAAGTCGTTCCACCTGGCCATCGACAACACCGACACCGATGGCCACCAGATGGTCATCGACTTCAAGGTGGCCGGCGAGGATCTCCGCGGCTGGTGCGAGATCGAGCAGGCCCGGGTGGAGATGCTCGCGGTCGGCGGCATCAAGTACGTGAAGCCCAACGAGGCCTGGTGGACCACGGTTGTCGCCGACGATCCCGTCCGAGGCCGGAAGGCCGTCGCGACCGCCGGCGATCGCTGGGTCCGGGCCACCGACGAGAACGTCGACGTGACCGGCATCTTCTTCATGGCGGACCTCAGCGAGGTGCTCAAGCCGAACACCGCGGTGACGCTCGGCCCACCCACCGAGGTCGACGGCGTCCCGGCGATCACCCTGACCGACGGCTCGCAGACCTTCTACGTCGCCGCGACCGGCGAACCGTACCCGATCGCGATCGGCGAGAACGGCGCCATCAACGTCCGGCTCACCGAGTTCGGCGCGGCCTTCCCCGAGATCAGCCAACCCGCGCCGTCCGACATCGTCGACTACTCAGCCGTGATCCCCACCTAGCAGGATGGCTTCATCAGGCCGCGTAGCGCCGCAGTACCTCGTTGATGGAGCGCAACTGCTCGACGACGTTGGCCGGCGCCGGATCTGGATTGAAATGCATGACGTCGTTCCGGACTTTGCGAATCTCGGCAAGGCGTCCGACGAAGGCATGCCGATCGAGGTCCCAGTTCATTCGGGCCCAAAGGTGGGGATTCTCCAAGACCCGTTGATAGTCACCCATCGACATGTCGTCATGGCTCACGATCCCTCGGCGACCTTGTGCGTCGCATAGAGCGACTACGTCGGCGATCGGTACGGCCCGGGCGATCGCTCGGCGAAGCAGGCGATCGAGATCGCCGATCAGAATGAACGGATTTGCCATCACGCCGTAGCGCCCCGCCACGTCCGCCGCCGTCACGATTCCGGCGATCGCGTTGTTGGCATCCCGCACGAACATGAAGCCACGTTTCTGCAGTTCAGGAAGGACTTCCAGCAGGTCGGTACGATAGCCGACGTCCCGCGCGCCCACGGTCGCGTCCGACAGCGAAGCGTCCGGATCGAGATGACGGGCCTGCGCGATCGACTGCCATGTGACCGCACCGCCCAGCGTGTGCCTGCCCGACAACACCCCGAGCTGCGAGTAGTCGTTGAGCAGCATCTTTGTCATGGCTTCCTGAAGCGTCGCCGTCGGAGCGACCGAGACGATCCCGCCGAGGGCGGATGGCAAATTGCCCACCATCAGTCCGATGTAGCGGTCGTCGTCCTCGTCGGAGTCATCGGATGATGCGGATCCCGTGTCGCCAGTTTCTTGTGTCTCCTTTTCGGCTTCCTGTGCAGCGGTAATGATGACGATCTCGGTTTCGAGGGTGACGCTCCGGAAGTTCGGACGGGTGGCCAGACCATGATTCGCAAGGTCGGCCTCGATCCGGCTGATCTGGTCCCCGCGGTCCTTGGCGCCCCAGCGAGACAGCAGCTCACGCACCGAAACCTGCTCCGGAGTCTCGCCTTCCGCTCGGCTGCGTACCGAACGCAGCCATTCGTGGAGACGCGTTGCCTCGTCGCCGCCGGATTCTCGGCCCTGGCCCGCTGCCGTGCCGACGACCACCCGATCCAGGAGTTCCTGGCGAAGCGCATCGAGCGAGGCACCGCTCGACTCCACGATCCAGACATGCCATCCGTCGACTGCACGCATGTTGGCAGCGATCATGGCTGCTCGGGACGGCGAACGATACTCAAGTCCGTCGTCGAGACGGAGCCTTCCCGGCTCGGTCACCTCGGCGCTGTACGCCAGGCCCATCCGCGGACGTGTGAACCGTACTCGTTCACCCACGCTCAGCAGCTTGGCCTCGATGAGGTCGCCGAGCGTGACACGCCTTCCGTCCATCAGGTGCATCGATCGACGAGGAGCATCGACCATCACCATTGGGACAACCCCGCATACTTCTTCTTCGCGCCGATCGCGTGGTTCACCAATCGTCCTTGCAGGTCGGCGACCGTGGCACTCTCCGACAGAGTCAGTCCCATTTGAGAACCCAGCCGGACCAGGTCCGCCTTGAGCGGCTTCCGGCCGCGGAGTCGCAGGCCCTTGAGGTAGGTCTCGCCGTCTACCAGCGTCGTGAATCCGCGGAGCTTGGCGGCAATCTCCTCATACTCGGCATCGTCGGGTGCGACGACGTCAGCCCGCTTGGGTTTGCCTGCCGCCGGATTGGCCGGCACCCGCACTTGAACAGGAACCCCCGCCGGCGTACTCCCTGGGCGCGGCGGACCATCCAGAAGTAGGTCACGGCGGCCCTCCGCAACGTCCTTGAGCTCGTCCGCGGACAGACCGGTGAGAAAACCGAACACCCGGTGGAGCAGGCGAATGGTGCCGACCATATCGACGGCCATTCCGCTCACCTCCGTCCGGTGATCGCGTGCACAAATTCCTTGGTCAAAGCGCGAAGTTCAGCACTTACCGGGTCATTGGCAGAACCGTGGAGAACCGCGGGAATTCCCGTCGGCCCGGCCTCCGCGAAGTATCGAGGGCTGTTGCGCACCGAGGTCTCGAGAATCGGCATGATGTCCGCCTCTCGCAACTCCTCTATCTGAGTCCGTTGCAGCAGGATCGGCTGACCGGCATGGATCTGCATCATCATGAATGCTATTCCTGCAAATTCTGGAGATATATGTCGCGCACCATCTCGGCCGCCGGGATCGTGAGATACATAGGCGTTGTATTCCTCGACGAGTTTCTTCACGCTGCCTTTCAGGTAGCCGATACCGAGAGTCGACAAATAGTCCGGCTTGGCCGGTACGAGTACGAAATCACTGGCAACGATCGCGGTCTTGGTGACCAGTCCGAAGTTGGGCGCACAGTCGATCAGGATCACGTCGTAGTCACGGAACGCCGGAGCCTGCAGTGCGACCTTGAGACAACCGTGGACCTGCAAGAATTTCCGCTTCGACTCGGCCAGCGTGGTGCCACCCAAACGCGAGGCGAGTTGCAGATCGATGTCGATCAGGCCCAGATGGGAGGAGACGAGATCGAGTTGCCCAGCGTTCTCCTTTACCCGATCATTCACTCTCTCGGGTGTAAGAATCAACTGATCAAGCGGAACATCGCGGCCAGGAATTTCGCCGTCATACCACCGCTTGATAGTGCGCGCCTCACGCACTTCGCTGGTCCAGTCATCCACGGTATAGAAGGAAAATGTCAGGTTGGCCTGCGGGTCTAGATCGATCATGAGAACACGATGCCCGACGTTTGCGATCTCCGCCGCCAGGTTTGCCGTCAGCGTGGTCTTGCCGACACCGCCCTTGTAGTTCATTACGGATACGACCTGCATCGGCGACCTCCGAAATTCGCGGCAACGACCCCGCGCTACTATAGGCAGAGTTAATGCACTTACAGAACAGTCAGCAATCCGACACTTCTGATAGCGCGATCTCGATCGCTTGACAAAAGCTGGATGGTGGCGGCCATAGCCACCACCATCCGCAGAATTTGATACGTCAGCTCCGCCTAGCGGGGGACCACCTTTTCGACCGCCCACTGGCGCCAGCTGTCCAGCTTGTGCTGCACGGTGGCCAGCTGCTCGGCGACCGGGCCGGGGCCGGTCGAGCCCGGGGTGGTGCGGCTGGCCAGGGCCGACTCGACCGACAGCACAGAGCGCACCGACGGGTCGAGGTGGCCGCTGACTGTTTTCAGGTCGTCGTCGGTCAGGTCTTCCAGCTCGCAGCCGCGCACCGAGCAGAGCGCCACCAGCTGACCGGTGATCTCGTGCGCCTCGCGGAACGGCACGCCCTTGCGGACCAGCCAGTCGGCGACCTCAGTGGCCAGGGAGAAGCCGACCGGGGCGGCGGCGGCGAGCCGGTCGACGCGCACCGTCATCGTCGAGATCATGCCGGCCAGCGCGGGCAGCAGCAGCTCGAGCGTTTCGATCGCGTCGAACGCCGGCTCCTTGTCCTCCTGCATGTCCCGGTCGTAGGTCAGCGGCAGGCCCTTGAGCATGGTCAGCACCGCGACCAGGCCGCCGATCAGCCGGCCGCTCTTGCCCCGGGCCAGCTCGGCGATGTCGGCGTTCTTCTTCTGCGGCATGATCGACGAACCGGTGGCGAAGGCGTCGTCCAGCTCCACCCAGCCGAACTCGGTGGAGGTCCAGAGCACCACCTCCTCGCCCAGCCGGGACAGGTGCACGCCGATCAGCGCGGTCACGAACAGGAACTCGGCCACGAAGTCGCGGTCGGCGACCGCGTCCATCGAGTTCGCCGCGGGCGCCGTGAAGCCCAGCTCCTTGGCGACCGCGGCCGGGTCGAGCGGCAGGGACGAGCCGGCCAGTGCGCCGGAACCGAGCGGCGAGATGGCGGCGCGCGAATCCCAGTCGCTGAGCCGGTCGAGGTCACGCAGCAGCGGCTGGACGTGGGCGAGCAGCCAGTGGCCGAAGGTGACCGGCTGGGCGTGCTGCACGTGGGTCATGCCGGGCGCCGCCGTGTCGACGTTCCGGGCGGCCTGCTCAGTGAGGGCGTCGGCCAGCTCGACCAGCGAGACGGCCAGTCCGCGGGCGTGGTCGCGCAGGTAGAGCCGCAGGTCGGTGGCGACCTGGTCGTTGCGCGAGCGGCCGGCCCGCAGCTTGCCGCCGAGCGTGCCGAGGCGTTCCAGCAGGCCGCGCTCGAGCGCGGTGTGCACGTCCTCGTCCTCGATGGTGGGCCGGAACTCGCCGGCCGCGCACGCCGCGTCGAGATCGTCGAGCGCGGCGAGGATCTGGCCGAGCTCCTCGGCGTCGAGCAGGCCGGCCCCGGCCAGGACGCGTGCATGCGCCCGGGAGGCGAGCAGATCGTACGGCGCGAGGCGCCAGTCGAACTGCACGCTCACGCTCAGCCGGGCGAGCGCGTCGGCGGGACCACCCGCGAACCGTCCGCCCCAGAGCCGCGTGGGCACATCGCTTTCCGACACCGGATTTCCCCTTTCACGTGCTGTGAACCCTACCGTTAGGGTTTTCTCATGACCCTGGACCTGACCGGCGACGTCGTCGCCCTCACCCGCACCCTCTGCGACATTCCCTCGGTGAGCGGCGACGAGAAGGCGATCGCCGACGCGGTCGAGAGCGCTCTGCGGGCTCTGGACCACCTCGAGGTGCTGCGCGACGGCGACGCGGTGGTGGCGCGCACGTCGCTGGGGCGCCCATCGCGGGTGGTGCTCGCCGGTCATCTCGACACGGTGCCGATCAAGGACAACCTGCCGATCAAGATCAATGACGACATTTTGTACGGCCGGGGCACGGTCGACATGAAGGGCGGCGTGGCCGTCATGTTGCAGATCGCCGCCACCCTGCCCGAGCCCCGGCACGACCTCACCTTCGTCTTCTACGACCATGAAGAGGTCGCCTCCCGTCTGAGCGGCCTCGGCCGGCTCGTGCGCGAACATCCGGACTGGCTGGCCGGCGACTTCGCGATCCTCGGCGAACCGTCCAACGCGTCCGTCGAGGGCGGCTGCCAGGGCACCATGCGCATCCAGATCACGGTGCCCGGGGTGGCCGCCCATTCGGCCCGCTCGTGGCGTGGCGTCAATGCCATCCACGGCGCCGGCGCCGTCCTCGACCTCCTGCGCGCCTACGAGCCGCGGCAGCCGATCGTCGACGGCCTGCAATACCGCGAGGGCCTCAACGCCGTGAAGGTCGAGGGCGGCATCGCCGGCAACGTCATCCCGGACGAGTGCCGGGTCTGGGTCAACTACCGGTTCGCCCCCGACCGCAGCGGCGAAGAGGCCGAGGCCCACCTGCGCGAGCTGTTCGCCGGGTTCGAGATCGAGGTGCAGGATCTGGCTCCCGGCGCCCGGCCCGGCCTCGACCAGCCGGCCGCCCGCGAGTTCGTCGAGGCGGTGGGTGGCGTGGTCGAGGCCAAGCTGGGCTGGACGGATGTGGCGCGATTCGCGCAGCTGGGGATCCCCGCGGTCAACTACGGGCCAGGCGATCCCCTGCTGGCGCACACCGACAACGAGTTCTGCCCGGCGCAGGACATCCGGGACAGTCTCGCCAAGCTTCTGAAGTGGCTTGGCTAGACGGGTTTTTCTGATGCTGCCGCCTGGGCAATGGCGCCCGGCACCGCGTACATGTGGGCGAACGCCCGCGCCTGCTCCCCGGTCCACATCGACGAGCCGTAGCCGTAGACCACGCCCTGGCGCTCGGCCGCGTCCAGCAGGCTGAACGGGCTGCGGCTGCCGAGCAGCACCACGTTGCCCTTCTGCAGGCGGACCCGCACGTCGCCGGTGACCCGGGACTGGCTCGAGTCGAGGTAGGCGCGCAGGTCGTCCAGGATCGGGTCGTAGTAGACCGCCTCGTGCAGCAGATCGCCGTACGTCGTGCCGAGCTGTTGCTTTGTGCTCTGCTGGCGATTGCTCAGCACGAGCCGCTCGAGCTCACGGTGCGCGGCGATGAGGATCAGCATGCCGGGGGCCTCGAAACCGACCCGGGCCAGGTTGCCGACCATGGTCGAGCCCATGTGGATGCCGCGGCCGACGCCGTGCGCGCCGCCGAGGTCGTTGAGTTCCTTGAGGATCGCGTAGTTGGGCGAGCCGGGCTCGACGATCGAGACGCCGTCGGCCGTGGTGGCCGCGACGACCTCACCCTTCTCGAACGACAGGATCAGCTCCACCCCGTCGGCGGGGGCGTCGGCGATCGACTTCGTGTAGGTCCAGGCGCTCTCCGGCAGGTAATCCCAGGAGCCGTACGTCTCGCCACCGCCGATCGTGGTGCCGATCAGGCCCTCGTTGATCGAGTAGGTGGTGGTCTTCGCGCTGACCTCGACCCCGCGCTCCTGCAGGAAGGAGGTCTCCTGCTCGCGGGTCAGCCGCTCGTCCCGGATCGGGGTGATGATCTCCATGGTCGGGGCGAGCGCCCGGATCACCGCGTCGTACCGCACGTGGTCGGCGCCGGCGCCGGTCGAGCCGTGGCCGACCGCGTCCGCGCCGTTCTCGATCGCGACCTGCACGACCTTCTCCGCCTGGATCATGCGCTCGGCGCCGACGCACGACGGGTAACCGCCGTTGCGCAGGTAGTTGGCCTTGACGCCGTACGTGATGACGCGGGAGTAGAGCTCCTCGCGGGCGTCGACGATGAAGTGCCCCGCCGAGCCGAGCTCCTCGGCCCGGGCCTTCACCGACTCACCCTCGCCGCTGTGCAGACCACCCGTGTCGATGTTGGCGGTGAGCACCTCCCACCCCTGCTCGCGCAGCGAGACGAGGGCGTACGAGGTGTCCAGGCCGCCGGAGAAGGCGAGAACGATCTTGCGCTTGGTCATGGTGATGGGTCCCAGGTAGTCGGTGGTCACGAGAGTTCGAGGACGGGCACGTACGTCGTGCCGTCGATGGCGAGGTGGCCGGGCGGCAGCACGTAGAACTCACTCTGCCCGGCCTCGATGGTCTTCTGCATGGCGGCCTGGCGCTCGTAGTCGAACGGGTCGAGCAGGAAGCTCGCCTTGGGCATGCCCGGCCCGGCCGGCGGGATGGTGAAGTCGCTCTCGTAGACGAACGAGCCGGGCGACGTGTGGAACGGAACGGTCGCGACCAGGATCTTCAGCGGGCCGAACCGGGTGTGCACCTTCAACGCGCTGTTGTCGTACTGGGTCACGCCGTCCAGCTTCTTCGCCTGGTAGGCCGAGAGCGCGAGCGCCTTGGCCGCCTGGCCGAGGCCGACCGCGGGCATCAGCGACCAGAGTGACCAGCCGACCCAGGTGCCGGGGGCGGCGCTCGGCGCGGCACAGTAGCCGCCGACCGGCACCGGGCCGGTGTAACCGCCGGCCCGCATGCTGTCCAGCACCTCCCGCAGGAGCCGCTTCACGTCGGTGTCGAAGCGGAACGTCGAGCGCTCCACCATCTCGGCGAACGCGTCCTGCGGCAGGCTCGCGATCACCGCGGCCGACGGCATCAGGATCAGGTCGACCATCACCCACTGCGGCATCGGGATGCCCCGGTCGCCGAACGCGATGCCGTTGATCACGTTGAACAGGTTGAGGAACTCCCGGGTCGACCAGCCCTTCTCCGCCGTGTCGGTGAAGTCGAGCCAGGTCAGTTTGTGCCCGTACGGCGTCTCGTTGAGATGCGAGCGCAGCGTCTCGTTGGAGGCGAGGAAAAACTCCACGTGGTGGCCGACGAGGCCCTGCACGTGGTCGGCGAAGTCCGGGAAGTGGATCTCGACCGGCGAGTCCTGCGGTTCTGCTGTCACGAGTGACTCTCCAGATGGTCGAGGTCGGAGCGGCTCCAGCCGATCAGCTTGTCGGCGAGGGCAGCGCCGCCGCCGGGGCTGGGATCCCGGGTCACCACGAAGATCGTGTCGTCGCCGGCGATGGTGCCGACGACATCGGTCAGTCCGGAGCGGTCCAGCGCGCTGGCCAGGAACTGCGCTGCCCCGGGCGGGGTGCGCAGGACCGCGATGTTGCCGCTGGCGTCCACACCGGTGAGCAACTCCCGAAGCAGCCGCAGGAGACGGGCCGGGGCGTTCTCGGCGTCGCGCAGCGGGCGCTTGCCGTCCTCCGGGATGAGGTAGGCGCCGCTGACCTTCACGGCGCCCAGCTCTTCCAGGTCCCGTGACAGGGTGGCCTGGGTGACCTGCACGCCTTCGCCCGCCAGGAGTTCGGCGAGCTCGGTCTGCGACCGGACCGGCTTCGCCCTGATCAGCTCGACGATCCGGGCATGCCGCCCGGCGCGGGTCACCGGCCCGGTCATGCTGAGCCTGCCTCAGGCATGCCCTTCTGGCCCTCGCCTGCGGCCTGAGCGGGCAACCTGCGGCGGTGCCGCTCGGTGCAGGCGGTCATGCCGCGTTCACCGACAACAGCCAAGCAAGCAGCGCCTTCTGTGCGTGCAGGCGGTTCTCGGCCTGGTCGAAGACGGCGCTCTGCGGGCCGTCCATCACGTCGTCGGTGATCTCCTCGCCCCGGTGCGCGGGCAGGCAGTGCAGGACGATCGCCTCCGGCGAGGCGGCGGCCAGGAGCTTTTCATTGATCTGGTACGGCCAGAACGGCGTCAGCCGGTCCTTGCCGTCGCCCTCCTGACCCATCGACGTCCAGGTGTCGGTGGCCAGCACGTCCACGCCGTCGGCCGCCTCGAACGGGTCGCGCAGCACCTCGACCGAGCCACCGGTCCAGGCCGCGATCTCGGCCGCCCGGGAGACGACCACCGGAGACGGGTCGAAACCGGAGGGGCCGGACACGCGCACGTGCATGCCGGCCGTTGCACCGGCGAGCAGATAGGAGTGCGCCATGTTGTTGGCGGCGTCACCGACGTACGCAAGCTTGCGGTTGGTTGTTGATCCGAAGCGTTCCCGGATCGTCTGCAGGTCGGCCAGCAGCTGGCAGGGGTGGAAGCCGTCGGTGAGCGCGTTGACCACCGGCACGTTCACCCCGGAGGCCAGGTCGACCAGCCGGTCGTCGCCGGTGGTGCGGAAGACCATGGCCGCGACATAGCGGGAGACGACCTTGCCGGCGTCGGACAGCGACTCGCCCCGGCCGAAGTGGGTGGCCTGGGTGTCCACGATGATCGGCTGGCCGCCGAGCTCGGCGATGCCGGCCTCGAAGGAGAGCCGGGTGCGCAGGCTGACCTTGTCGAAGAAGACGGCCACCGAGCGGGGGCCTTCCAGCGGGCGGTAAGCGAACCGCGAGGCTTTCATCTCGGCGGCCAGCTCCAGGACCGTGGCCTGCTCCTGCGGGCTGAGGTCGTCGTCGCGCAGGAAATGGCGGGTCATGAGAGTCCATCCAGGGCGGCGATGAGGGCGTCGGCCTGCTCGGCACTGACGATGAGGGGCGGCGCAAGCCGGATGACGTTTGGTTGCGGCGCGTTGACGAGGAATCCGGCGTCTTGCAGGGCCGCCGCAAGCCGCTTGGAATCCGGTGCCTTGAGTACGACACCGAGCAGCAGGCCGGCACCACGCACGTGGTCGACGAGCGGGTTGTTCTCCAACCCGCGCCGCAGCTGCTCCCCCACCCGCTTGACGTGGTCGAGCAGGCCCTCGCTGGCGATCGTGCGGACCACCGCGAGGCCGGCCGCGCAGGCGACCGGGTTGCCGCCGAACGTGGTGCCGTGCGAGCCGGGGGTGAACAGGTCGGCCGCTTTGCCGAAGGCGATGCAGGCGCCGAGCGGCAGGCCGCCGCCGAGGCCCTTGGCCAGGGTGATGATGTCGGGTTCGACGCCCTCGCTCTGATGGTGGAACCAGTGTCCGGTGCGGCCGATGCCGGTCTGCACCTCGTCGAGCACGAGCAGGGCCCCGTTGCGGGTGCAGATCTCCCGGGCGCCGGCCAGGTAACCGGTCGGCGGCACGACCACGCCGTTCTCGCCCTGGATCGGCTCCAGGATGACCATGGCGGTCTCGGTGGTGACCGCGTTGTCCAGCGTCTCGAGGGAGCCGAACGCGACGTGCGTCACCTCGCCGGGCAGCGGCCGGAACGGGTCCGCCTTGGACGGCTGGCCGGTCAGTGCGAGCGCGCCCATCGTGCGGCCGTGGAACGCGCCGTCGGTGGCCACCACGTGGGTGCGGCCGGTCAGGCGGGACAGCTTGAACGCGGCCTCGTTCGCCTCCGCGCCGGAGTTGCCGAAGATCACCCGGCCGGGCCGGCCGGCCAGCGCCAGCAGCAGCTCGGCCAGGGCCACGCAGGGCTCGGCGATGTACAGGTTGGAGACGTGCCCGAGCTGGGAGATCTGGTCGGTGACCGCCTTGACCACGGCCGGGTGGGCGTGGCCGAGCGCGTTGACCGCGATGCCGCCGAGGAAGTCGGTGTACTGCTTGCCGCTCTCGTCGGTCACCACCGCGCCCTCGCCGCGGACCAGGGCGAGCTGCGGCGTCCCGTAGTTGTTCATCATCGACTGCGACCACCGGTCGACGAGCCCGGTCATGAGGGGATCACCATCGTTCCTATTCCTTCGGAGGTGAAGACTTCGAGCAGCGTGGAGTGGGGGACGCGGCCGTCGACGACGTGCGCGGCAGGCACGCCGCCGCGGACGGCGCGCAGACACGCCTCCATCTTCGGGACCATGCCGGCCTCGAGGCTGGGCAGCAGCTTCTCGAGGGCGTCGGCGTCGATCCGGGTGGTGAGCGACGAGGTGTCCGGCCAGTTGGTGTAGAGGCCGGGGACGTCGGTGAGCACGACCAGCTTGCGGGCGCCGAGCGCCTCGGCCAGGGCCGCGGCCGCGGTGTCGGCGTTGACGTTGTGCACGACGCCGTCCTTGTCCGGCGCCACGGAGGCGATGACCGGGATGCGACCGGCCGCGATCAGGTCGTCGACGGCGCTGGTGTCGACGCGGGTGACGTCGCCGACCTGGCCGATGTCGGTTTCTTCCCCGTCGATCACGGCGCCCCGGCGGGTCGCGGTGAACAGGCGGGCGTCCTCGCCGGAGAGCCCGACCGCGAACGGTCCATGCTGGTTGATCAGCCCGACCAACGATCGTCCGACCTGTCCCGTCAAAACCATCCGAACCACGTCCATGGCCTCGGGCGTGGTGACCCGGAGACCGCCACGGAACTCGCTTTCGATCCCGAGGCGGTCGAGCATCCGGCTGATCTGCGGACCACCGCCATGCACCACGACCGGCTTAATTCCGGCATATCGCATAAAGACGATGTCTTCGGCGAACGCCTTCTGCAGCGCCGGCGTGATCATCGCGTTCCCGCCGTATTTGATCACCACCGTCGCCCCGTGGAAACGCTCCAGCCAGGGCAACGCCTCGATCAGGACGCCGGCCTTCTCCAGCGGTGTCGTCATGAGGAATACGCCGAGTTCTCGTGCACGTAGGCGTGCGACAGATCCGTCGTCCAGATCGTCGCCGCCATCGCGCCCTCACGCAGGTTGATCGTGATGGTCACGTCCCGCCCGGACAGATCGACCTTCGACCGGTCCTCGGCGGCCGAGCCGCCCTTGCAGATCCACACTCCGTTGATCGCGACGTCGATCCGATCGGGTTCGAACTTGGCCTGCGTCGTGCCGACCGCCGCCAGGATGCGCCCCCAGTTCGGGTCGTTGCCGAACAGCGCCGTCTTGACCAGGTTGTTGCGGGCCACCGTGCGCCCCACCTCGACCGCGTCGGCCTCGCTGTCCGCTCCCTCGACGACGATCGCGATGTGCTTGGTGGCGCCCTCGGCGTCCGCGATGAGCTGCTGCGCCAGGTCGTGGCAGACGGTGGTGACCGCCGCGGTCAGCTCCTCCGGCGTCGGCTGCACGTCGGAGGCCCCGCTCGCGAGCAGCAGCACGGTGTCGTTGGTCGACATGCAGCCGTCCGCGTCGATCCGGTCGAAGGTGACCCGGGTCGCCTCACGCAGCGCCGCGTCGAGCACCTCGTTGTCGGCCGAGGCGTCGGTGGTGATCACCACAAGCATGGTGGCCAGCGCCGGCGCGAGCATGCCGGCGCCCTTGGCCATGCCGCCGACCGACCAGCCCTGACCCTGCACGACCGCGTTCTTCGCCACCGAGTCGGTCGTCATGATCGCCTCGGCGGCCTTGGCGCCGCCGTCCTTGTCGAGCGCCTTGGCCGCGGCGCTGACCCCCGGCAGCAGCTTGCCCATCGGCAGCAGCTCGCCGATCAGCCCGGTCGAGCAGACCGCCACGTCGCCGGGCCCGACCATCTGCGGCCGGGGGCCGCCACGCAGCACGGTCGCGGTGTGCTCGGCGGTGGCGTGCGTGTCGCGGAAACCCTGCGACCCGGTGCAGGCGTTGGCGCCGCCCGAGTTGAGCACGACGGCCCGCACGATGCCGCCCTTGAGCACCTGCTGGCTCCAGAGCACCGGCGCGGCCTTCACCCGGTTGCCGGTGAAGACGGCGGCCGCGGTGAAATCGGGCCCGTCGTTGACGACGAGGGCGACATCCGGGTTGCCGGTGGCCTTCAGACCGGCGGCGACACCGCTGGCCCGGAAGCCCTTGGGGTGGGTGACAGTCATGGTGCAACTCCGAACACGGACAGGCCCATCGTCTCGGGCAGGCCGAACATGAGGTTGGCGCACTGCACGGCTTGGCCGGAGGCGCCCTTGCCTAGGTTGTCGAGGGCACTGACCACGATGATCCGCCCGGAGTCGAGGTCGACGGTGGCTTGCAGATGACAGGAGTTGGATCCCGAGGTGGCGGCGGTGTGCGGCCACTGCCCGGCGGGCAGCACGTGGATGAACGGCTCATCGGCGTACGCCTCGATGAGGGTTTGCCGCGGGTCGCCGTCCTTGAGGAAGCGGGCAGTGACGGTGGCGAGGATGCCGCGAGGCATCGGAGCGAGGACCGGGGTCATCGAGAGTGACGTCGCGCCGGTCGCCTGCTTGATCTCCGGCACGTGCTGGTGCGCACCCACCTTGTACGGCGAGAGATCACCCATCACCTCGCTGGCCAGCAGGTTCACCGTGGCGCTGCGCCCCGCCCCGGAGGTGCCGGAGCTGGCCACCACGACCACATCCGCCGGGCTCGCGAGCCCTCCGTTAAGAAGGGGCGCCAGCGCGAGTGTGATGGTGGCCGCATAACAACCCGTGTTCGCCACCCGGGACGACTGCTTGATCAGCTCCCGCTGACCGGGCAATTCGGGCAGGCCATAGGTCCAGGCGCCGGCGTGCGCGCCACCGTAGTACTTCTCCCACAGCGCGCCGTCCTGAAGCCGGAAGTCGGCCCCCAGATCGACGATCTTCACCTCCGCCGGCAACTGCGCCGCGACGGCCGCCGACTGCCCGTGCGGAAGAGCAAGAAACACCAGGTCAGCGTCGGCCAAGCCAGCCGCATCGGTCACCCCGAGCGTCAGATCAAGACCGGCCAACTGCGGGTGTACGGCGGTGACGGGCGCCCCTGCCTGCGAGTGCGCCGTGGCCGCCACGAGGTCGAACTCTGGATGCCCCGCGAGCAGACGCAGAAGCTCGCCTCCCGCATAACCACTGGCTCCCGCAACCGCGACCCGGATCCCCATACCAACCTCCGCATGACTATGCAGAGAACCGTATCAAGGAGCGCCCTCGATCGCCAACACACATTCGGCCGTTCGATCGCCGTCGTCAGCGCCACGGCATGCGCGTGCCCGGGTCGGTTACTTGACGTCCAGGTCCGGGAGCTCGGGCAGGTTCCGGACCATGTCGCCGGTGACGTCGCTGAGGCGGCGGCCGTGGTGGCGGGTGTAGCGGTGGATCAGGGCGAAGGCCTCGTCGGGGGTCACGCCGCGGGATTGCGCGACGATGCCTTTGGCCTGTTCGATGACGATCCGGCTGTTCAGAGCGTCCTGCAGCCGCTCGGTGAGAACCTCGCCGCGGCGGACGGCGCGCTCCTGGAGCAGGCCGATGACGGCCACGTCGGCCAGGGACTGCACTATCCGGGTGTCGGCGTCGTCGAGCTGGGTATTGCTGCCGAACACGCTCATCGCGCCGATCACCTCCTTGCGCAGGCGCAGCGGGAAGGCGTGCACGGTGCGGAAGCCGGCCTCGGTGGCGCGGAGTGCGAACTTCGGCCACGTGCCGGCGGCGGCCGCCAGGTTCACGTTGGTCACCGGGCGGGCGGTGCGGAACGCGTCCAGGCAGGGTCCGTCGTCGTGCTGGAGCTGGATGAGCTCCAGCAGCCGGGCGCTCTGGTCGGAGGCGGCCATGAAGTTCAGCCGGGCCCGATCGTCGGACGGTGGTCATGTCGGGTCGCCGCCAAACGCGAGCCTACGCGCGACCACATCCCGGGCTACGTCTCCCAGCGCCAGGTTCTCGGCGTACGCGTAGGCACGTAATCGGGCCAGCGCGTCGGCCAGCGGGATCCCCAGTTGCACCGACACCATCCCCTGCGCCTGATACAACTCCGCCCGTTGCCCCATCGCGTCGTCCAGGCCTTCGGCCACCGCGCCGGGCGTCGCCTGTTCCTGTCCGTCGAGCAGCGCGGTGACGGCCACATCGGCGAAGGTCAGCGCGAGGTGGAACTGCTCGGCCGACAGCGCGCCGGGCCGGTCCCGGAACACATCGAGCACGCCGATCGGCGCGTCACCGATCTGCAGCGGGAAGGCGAACACCGCCCGCAGGCCGCGGCCGTGCGCGGCCGGCGCGTATCCCGGCCACCGGCGCATCGCCGCATCGGCCAGGTTCGGCACCAGCACCGGCTGCCGGGTCGTGAACGCGTCGAGGCACGGGCCCTCGCCGAAGGTGAACTGCAGCTCCTCGATGGCTTCGGAGGCCGGCCCGGAGGCGGCCGAGGCCCCACGCAGCCCGTTCTCGGCCATCACGCTGATCCCGACCCCCGAGGCGGTCAGCGATCGTTCGGCGACGCTGCACAGTCGGCGCAATGCGCCCGCCACCCCGGCGCCGTCACCGGCGCGGGCCGGCTCACGGGCGACGAGCCCGGCCACCTGGAAGATCCGCTCATCCATGGCGTGCTGCCGGAGGACGAATATTCATGCTGCACCTTCTCCTCGTCTGGGGAACCGCCGAGGACCAGGGCAGCATCGTGTCCGATGCGCCGACTCTATCCGGATCGACACGCCGGTGCGTGTTTCACCGGGCATGGTTATGCCCGCACCGCTCCTGGGTGCTAGCACCACCATGATCAGGGGCGTCTGCACTCCTGACGCCGGGCCGCGCAACCGGAATCCTGGACGCATGACAGCAGAACTGATGATCCGGCCGGCGACGACCCGTCGCGAGGGCCGGGTCCGGGTCGGGGACGGCGACATCGTCTACACCATCGCCGGGGCCGGCGAGCCGCTGCTGCTGATCCACGGGCTCGGCGCGACCCGCCGCACCTGGGACCACCTGATCGACGAGCTCGCCCGCACGCACACCGTCATCGCTCCCGACCTGCCCGGCCACGGCGACTCCGGCGCGCCCGCCGGTGACTACTCGCTCGGGGCGCTGGCCGCGTCGCTGCGCGATCTCCTGGTGGCCCTGGGGCACCCGTCGGCGACCATCGTCGGGCACAGTCTGGGCGGCGGCATCGGCATGCAGTTCGCCTACCAATTCCCGGAGCGTACGGATCGGCTCGTCCTGATCAGCAGCGGTGGCCTCGGCCGTCAGCTCACCCCGGCCCTGCGCGCCGCCACCCTGCCCGGCGCGCGTGCCTTCATCGCCGCCGCGGCCCGGGCGCCCGAGTGGCTCACCCGCTGGCTGCTGTCCGGAGTGGCCGCGATCGCGCCCGCCCTGCTGGCCGGGGCCGACGCCGCACCGGTGGCCGAGGGCCTGCGCCGGCTCGGTGACCGGCGGGAGCGCCGCACGTTCCTCCGCACCGCCCGCACCGTGATCAACTGGCGCGGGCAGTCGGTCAGCGCGACCCAGCACCTCAAGCAACTCGCCGGCCTGCCGGTTCTGCTGGCCTGGGGCGGCGACGACCGGGTCATCCCGCCGCAGCACCACCTGGCCGTGGCCGGCACCCTGACCGACTGCCAGGTGCTGGAGATCGGCGGCGCCGGTCACTACCCCCAGGAGACCGCCCCCGGCCGGCTTCTCCCGGGCCTGCACCGCTTCCTGGACTCGGCGCCGCGGTTCGACTACACCGAAGCGCGCTGGCGCCGCCTTCTGACCGCCTGACGCGCGAAGGCGTCAGCTCGGTAACCGCCGGGCGATCTCCGCCCAGACGATCTTGCCAGTGCGCCCGGCCCAGCGGACCGGCCGGCTGCCCCACCGGCGGGCGGCGGACGAGACGAGGAGCAGACCGCGGCCACCGGTGACGGTCGGGGCGGACCGCTTCACGTGCGGCATCTGCGGGTCCGAGTCGGTGACCTCGATCAGCACGGTGTCGTCCTGGCGGCTCAGCCGCAGCTCGCCTCCGTTGGTGGTGTGCTTGGTGACGTTCTGGACCAGCTCGGTGGTGACCAGCAGGACCTCGTCGGTCCGGTCGGTCATGTTCCAGTCGTGCAGGACCTGCTCGGCGAGCCGCCGAGCCTGGGCGGCCGAGGCGCCGTGCTCGAGGGGCATCCGGCGGTCGTCCGGCCGGGGCGCGGCGGCGTGGGTGACGGCGAGCGCGGCGACCGCGGCGCCGGCCGTGGTCACGGCGTTGTGCGCCGCGCCGGGAACCTCGGCGGAACGACCGGCGCCGGCCAGTGCGGCCGCGGCGGTGGCCCATCCGGCCGGGACGATCGGGTCCTTCGCCCCGCGCAGGATCAGGACCGGCGCCTCGACCAGCGGGAGGCGGCGTTCGATGTGATGGTTCACGGCGTACTCGAGCGTTCGCCGGATGCGCCGCGGCCCGGCGTCGCAGAAGTCGCGAAACGCGATCGGCACCTGATGCGGGTCCTCGCCGAGCAGATCACGGATCAGGCGGCGGATCTGGGCGCCGGCGGTCGGTCCGGCCGGGTCGACGGTCGGGCCGGCCAGGGTCAGCGAGCCGACCAGATCGGGACGAAGGATCGCGAGCTCGACCGCGACCTGGGCGCCGAACGAGTGCCCCAGCACCTCGACGGCGGCCAGGCCGGACGTGTCCATCCAGGCCGCGACGGTCTCGGCATGCTGCTCGGTGGTCAGCACGCTCTCCGGCTTGCCGGAGAGCCCGAAGCCGGGCAGGTCGGGCACGAACACCGAGCCGGGCAGCGCCGCGGCGGTCGGCATGAGGTAGCGGTGCGACACCGCCAGGCCGTGCAGCAGCAGCCACGTCGGCGCGGCACCGTCCGGGTCGGTGCGCTGCCGGATGTGCAGCGGCAGGTCGCACACCGTCGCCGTCTCGCTGGTGAAGCCCTCGGCAGGGTTCGGGGCGGCGCGGGTGAGACGCCGCTGAGCGGGGCTCATGCGGGCGGTACGGGACGAGGGCATGCCTGCCAATACCCAACGGGGGCATCGTTCACCGGCAATCGCCTGAGTCAGCGCCCGTGCATGCCGGAAAGACTGAGCTGGACGTGATCCCCGGGAGCTTCCTAGCGTCGTACACATGCCATCGTTCTGGTCTGACGCCGAGCGTCACCTGGTCCGCTACTCCGGCGCGGGCCGCTTCGTCCCGGACATCATCGAACGCGCCGAGGGAAGCTTCGTGTTCACCGCCGACGGCCGGCGGCTGCTCGACTTCACGTCCGGGCAGATGAGCGCGATCCTCGGGCACTCGCACCCGGCCGTGGTCGGCACGATCCAGCGGCAGGCCGCCACCCTCGACCACCTGTTCAGCGGCATGCTGTCGCGCCCCGTCGTGGACCTCGCTCGCCGGCTCGCTTCCTCCTTACCCGAGCCGTTGGAAAAGGTGCTGCTGCTGACCACCGGGGCCGAGTCGAACGAGGCGGCCATCCGGATGGCGAAGCTGGTCACCGGCGGGCACGAGGTGATCTCGTTCGCCCGGTCCTGGCACGGCATGACGCAGGCGGCGGCGAGCGCCACCTACAGCTCCGGGCGCAAGGGGTACGGTCCGGCCGCGCCCGGCAACTACGCGATCCCGACGCCGAACTCCTACCGTGCGGCCTGCTGATCCTCGACGAGGCGCAGACCGGGCTGTGCCGCACCGGCGAGTGGTACGCATTCCAGCGCGACGGCGTGACGCCGGACATCCTGACCCTCTCCAAGACCCTCGGCGCCGGCCTGCCGCTCGCCGCCGTCGTCACCTCCGCCGAGTTCGAACAGACCGCCCACGACCGCGGTTTGGCCCTCACTACGTCAAGATGATCGCCATGCGCCGATCTGTCGTGGCTCTCGCCGCCGTCCTGTTCACCGCCGCGTGCAGCGGCGGCGGCAGCCCCGTGCCTCAGCCGAGCGCGAGCCCCTCGCCAAATACCTTCAAGCTTCAGGACGCGCCGATCCCGGTTCAGCTCGAGGTGAGCGGCAGCGGCACGGCGGAGATCTCGTACGGCCCGCCGGCGGCCCGGATCACCGCGACGCTCCCGTGGTCGCAGACGGTCGACGCGCCGCAGTCCGATCTCGTGCTGGGCACGACGCTGACCGCGCGCAGCACCAGCACCGGCGCGAAAGCGACCATCACCTGCCGAATCTCGCTCGGCGGCGCGACGATCGAGGAGAAGACGGCCCACGGCCCGCTCGCGGTCGCCGACTGTGCGCCCCGGGCGGCGCTGATCAATCCGGGCGGCACAGAGCCGACACCAGGCGGGTGATCTCCGGGCCGGGTGGGTCGGCGGCGAAACCGGCGAGCACCGCGGCCAGTTCGGCAGGCGTCGCCGGATGACCGCCGTCGATTTCTGCCCTCGCGGGCGATCGCGCACCCGCTGCCCGGTGTGAACCCTGTAGGGATGCGGTGGGAGCGGTACGGAATTCCTGGCGGCGTCTCGACACTCCTCGGTGTCGCGGTCGGCGCGCTGACCAACGTGGCCACCAATGGCTGGTCATGGAGCCTGACCGCGGGGCTGGTCGTGCTGACCGGGTGCTGGGTCGCCTGGGAGATGCGGCTGCGCGCGCGAGACCGGCGCGCGACGGTCGTCGAGGCGCGCACCCAGGTTCTGACCACGGTGGAGCCGGCCGCGGGCGGCGGCGTGTTCGACCTGCTCGTCGCGGTTCGCCGGGTGATGCCACGTCAGGGCCGCGTCGCCGAGCTCGACCAACTGGCGACGTGGTGCGACCAGGAGGTCCCGCTGGCCGTGACGGTGCTGTCCGGCCCGGCCGGCGTGGGCAAAACCCGTCTCGCTCTGGAATTCGGCCTCTCCCTGCCGACCCCATGGGTGGCCGGTTGGCTGGCGCCGGACCAAGGCGCTTCAGCCGTACGGGTCATCGCGGCGGCCGGCAATCCCGCGTTGATCCTGGTCGACGACGCGGACACCCGAGCCGACCTGCCCGGCCTCCTCACCGCGGCCGCCACCCACGACGCCGAGCCCCGGATCCGGATCCTGCTGATCACGCGCGACGGCGAGGCCCTGCTGGCCGGGCTCCGGCCGCGGGTGCCGGACACCGCACGGTGGCTCACCCGGGGCCAACCGGTGCTGACCGTGGCCGCGTTCGGCGGCGCCGGCGACCGGGAGCGGTGGTACGCGCTGGCGGTGGGCCGGTTCGCGGTGCAGCTGGGCGTGCGAGCCCCCTCCCCGACGGCGTTGGCCGGCCACGTCGGCGAGAACCACGAGACGCTGCTGGTCCTCCAGGCGCGGGCGTTGCTCACAGCGCTCGCCGCCGAACCCCGCCGGAACACGCCGGTGGCCGAGGTGATCGGCGAGCTGTTCGCCCACGAGGAGGCGTGGTGGGAGTCGTCCGCGTCGGCCGAGACGTGGGGTGTGTCGTCCCTGGGCAGCCAGGCCCGGCAGCGGTGCATCCTGGCGATGGCACTGCGCGGCGGCTCCGGCGAGGAGGCCGCGGTGCGGGTGCTGCGACGGGTGCCGGAGCTCTCCGACGCCCCCGAGGTGCAGGTGCGCAACGCCGCGCGGTGGGTGACGCATCTGTACCCGGCCCTGCGCCTCGAGCCCGACCTGCTGGGCGACTGGTTCATCGCCGATCGGCTGATCCGGCAGCCGGACCTGGCGACGAGGCTGCTCACCGACCTCGACCAGGACGAGCGGCGGCACGCACTCCAGGTGCTCACCCGGGCGGCGAGCGTCTTTCCCGGCGCGCTGCCGATCGTGGCGCAGGTCTGGCAGACCGGCGGCGCCGAGTTCGCGGACGTCGCGATCGATTACGCGACCATCCACTACACGGCGAAGCTCGACGAGCACCTGGCCACGTTCATCGCCGGGCTGGAGGCGCCGATCGCGGAAATGACGCGGCTCGACCAGAAACTCGCGCCGGCCATGCTGCTGCGAAGCCGTGGAGCCATCGCGCAGCGCCTCGTCACTCTGCACCGATCCCGGGCCGCGGCCGACCCCGCCGCCCGGCCCGGCCTGGCTCACGCCTTGACCGAGGCCGGCGTGCGGCTGTCCGACCTCGGGCACCATCGGGAGGCGCTGGCGGCCGACACCGAAGCAGTCGCGCTGTGGCGCGTCGTCGCCGTCGAGAATCCCGACTATCGGCCCGGCCTGGCACGCGCTCTGAACAGTTTCGGCAACAGCCTCGCCGACCTCGGTGAGTACCGGGAAGCGATCGAGGCCATCGCCGAGGCGGCCGCCCAGGGCCGCATCCTGGCCACGGAGGACGCCCGGCGCCGGCCCGCGCTCGCCGGCGTGCTGATCAACCTCGGCGCCTATGCGGCGGCGATCGGCGACCACCGGACGGCCCACGAAGCCACCAGCGAGGCCGTCGACCTGTTCCGAGCCTCGGCGGCAGGCAGCCCCGATCTCGCCCTGGCCCTGTGCGGCCTCGGCCAGAACCTGAGTGCGCTGGGCGAGTTCCGGCAGGCCCTGGACGTCACGGCCGAGGCGGTCGACATCCTGCAGGCCCTCCCGGCCGGCCGCCAGCCCGATCGGGCCCGCATCCTGGTCAATTTCGGCGCCCGCCTGGCCGACCTCGGCGAACACGAGCAGGCCCACGAGGTCACCGCCGAGGCCGTTGCGCTGTGGCGGATCCTCGCGGCCGACAATCCCGCCGCCTTCTCCGACAAACTCGCCCGCGGCCTGAACAACCTCGGCATTCGCCTGTGGACGCTGGGCCGGCAGCGAGAGGCACTGACCACGGGCCGCGAAGCGGTCGCGCTGTTACGGGTGCTGGCCGCGAAGAACGCCGCCGACCAGGCCGAGTTCGCCAGCGCCCTGGGTAATCTCGGCAACTTCCTGGCTCATCTCGACCACCATCGCGAGGCATACGAGAGGACCGCCGAGGCGGTGCGCCGGTACCGCGACCTCGCGGCCGCCGACCCGGTCCTCCGGTCCGACCTGGCGCGTCATCTCAGCAATCTCGGCCTGCGGCACTCGGCCCTGAAGGAACATCCGGAGGCGCAGACGGCCGCCGCCGAGGCCGTCTCCCTGCTGCGGGCGCTGGCCGCGGAAAGCCCCGCCGACCAGCACCATCTCCCCTCCGCTCTGCGCAACCTGGCGGTCGTCAGCTGCGAGCTGGGCGACCACGAGGGTGAGTTCGCGCACCGCCGGGAAGAGTTGCTCGGCTATGACGCTCTGATCGACCGGGACCCGGACCTCTACCAGGAGCTTCGTCGGCAAGCGATCGAACGCCTCCGGGCCGCCTACGTCCGGCACGGGCGCGACGATGAGGCGGCCGCCCTAGGCATCACCGCGCGCCGCGGGGTATGACTGTGCGCATGACAGACAAGTCGATCATCACGATCCGGGAGACCGCGGCTGCCTACGCCGAGGCCGTCCGGACCACCCAGCGCTTCTTCGACCGCCTCGAGGACGGAGCGGACCCGTCGGCCCTGGTGGAATACGCCACGCTCGCCGAGCGCGAGAAAGAAGCCGAGGAGGCCCGCCTCGATGCCATCGTGGCCGCGGGCTTCGAGGTCCCGAGCATCGATGAAAGTGATTCGGATAGCTAAGTGAACAGTTCCGGAACCGGCACGGGGTGCCGGAACCGGTTCCGTCCTGGAAGACTGCCGGTTGTTAGCGTTCCACTGACCGTGCCACCGCGGTCGTGACGACCGGAGGCACGAGTGCCCGCTGAAGTCTTCCCGTACCGCGATCCGGACCTGCCGGTCGGGCAACGGGTCGAGGATCTGATCGCCCGGATGACCTTGCCGGAGAAGGTCGGGCAGATGCTCCAGCTGGACGCCCGCGGAGATGTGAAGGAGATCGTCAGCGAGAAGCTGGCCGGCTCGATCCTGCACACCTCGCCGGCGAAGATGCTGGAGGCGATCGACCTCGTCGCCGAGACCCGGCTCGGGATCCCGCTGCTGACCGCCGAGGACTGCATCCACGGCCACTCGTTCTGGCCGGGCGCCACCATCTTCCCGACGCAGCTGGCGATGGCGGCGACCTGGGACCCGGCTCTGGTCGAGCGGGTGGCCCGGGTCACCGCCGTCGAGGTGGCCGCGACCGGCATCCACCAGACCTTCTCCCCCGTCCTGTGCATCACCCGCGACCTGCGCTGGGGCCGCACCGACGAGACGTTCGGCGAGGACCCGTTCCTGATCGGCGAGCTGGGTGCGGCGATGGTCCGCGGCTACCAGGGTGGCGGGCTTTCCGACCCGACCGGCATCCTGGCCACCGCCAAGCACTTCGCCGGCTACTCCGAGACGCAGGGCGGCCGGGACGCGAGCGAGGCCGACATCAGCCCGCGCAAGCTGCGCTCCTGGTTCCTGCCGCCGTTCGAGCGGGTGGCCAAGGAGGGCTGCGAGGTCTTCATGCTGGGCTACCAGTCGATGGACGGCGTGCCGATCACCGCGAATCGCTGGCTGCTCAACGACGTGCTCAAGGGTGAGTGGGGTTTCACCGGCACCCTCGTCACCGACTGGGACAACGTCGGCCGGATGGTGTGGGAGCAGAAGGTCTGCGCCGACTACGCCGAGGCCGCCGCGGTCGCGGTGCGGGCCGGGAACGACCTGGTCATGACGACGCCGGCGTTCTTCGAGGGCGCTCAGGAGGCGGTCGAGCGCGGGCTGCTCACCGAGGAGGAGATCGACGCCGCGGTCCGCCGGATCCTGCGGCTCAAGTTCGCGATGGGCCTGTTCGAAAATCCTCGGGCGCCTTCTCCGGAACGGCAGCGCGAAGTGATCGGGATCGAAGAGCACCAGGAGCTGAACCTGGAGGTCGCCCGCCGTTCCCTGGTGCTGCTGCGCAACCAAGGGGTGCTTCCGCTCGATCCGGAGAGCGCTTTCACGCGCATCGCGATCATCGGGCCGAACGCCGACGACGTGTCCGCGCAGCTCGGCGATTGGGCCGGCAACTCCGGCCAGGTCGACTGGATGCCGGACGGCCACCCGCGCGAGCTGACCGAGACGATTCTCGACGGCTTCCGGGCGGTCGCGCCGCAGCGCTGGGACATCACGCACGCCCGCGGCGCCGACATCGAGCGCCTGGTCGCCGACCCGGAGGGTGACACCTACCCGGACGGCCAGCCGCGGCCGCCGGTCTCGCAGGGCGCGCCGGTCGACGAGCACCTGATCGACCTGGCCCGGGGCGAGGCGATCCGGGCCGACTACGCGGTCGTGGTGGTCGGCGACACGGTCAACCTGACCGGCGAGCACAAGTCGACCGCGACCCTGGAGCTGCAGGGCGGGCAGATCGCGCTGCTCGACGCGATCGCGGCCACCAAGACCCCGATGATCGTGGTCCTGCTCAACTCCAAGCCGTGCATGCTGCCCCCGTCGGCGCTGAACGCGGCCGCGGTCGTCCAGGCGTTCAACCCCGGCATGCGCGGCGGCCGGGCGGTCGCCGAGCTGGTCCTCGGCCTGATCGAGCCGACCGGCCGGATGCCGCTCTCGGTGCCGCGGCACGTCGGCCAGCAGCCGGTCTACTACAACCAGCTGCGCGGTCAGCACGGCACCCGCTACGCCGACCTCACCCAGGACCCGCTGTTCGTCTTCGGCGAGGGCCTGTCGTACTCGCCGGTGACGTACAGCGACCTGTCGGTCCGGGTCGAAGGAGATCAGGTCAAGGGGACGGTCACCCTCGGCAACGAGGGCACGAGGCCGTCGTTCGAGACAATTCAGATGTACGTCTCCGACCTCGTCACCAGCGTCACCTGGGCGGTGCACGAGCTGAAGGCGTACAAGCAGGTCACCGTGCCCCCGGGCGAGCGGATCACGGTCGAGCTGGAGCTGCCGGCGTCGGCCTGTTCGCTGGTCACCGCGGACGGCCGCCGGGTGGTCGAGCCGGGCGACTTCGAACTGCGGGTCGGCCCGTCGTCGCGCGAACGCGACCTGCTCAAGGCCGGCTTCCGACTCAACTGAAGGCTTAGCTGAAAGGCTTAGCTGAAAGGCTTAGCTGACCCGCGCCGCGGCCACCGGCCGAAGATCGAAACCCAGCTTGCGGTACGCGCTGATCGCCGCCACATTGTCGTAGTCGGCGAGCAGCGCGACCCGGTTGCGACCGGCCGCCAGCTCGTTAGTGACATACGCGCAGATCGCCTGGGCCACGCCCCGGCCGCGCACCGCGGGATGGGTGATCACTCCGGCCAGGAACCCGACGGCCGGAGTGGTCCACGCGTCGGCGGCCGCAGCGAGCAGAGTGCCGTCGTAGTCGTGCAGCCCCGCCCATCGGTAGACCCCGTTGCCGCCGGGTCGCGCGTACGACTTCGGGAAGAACTCGTCGAGCAGCGCCGTCACGCCCGGGAGCTCGTCGTCGAACAGCCAGCGCCCGGCCTGCTTGCGATCGACCGCCCCGGCCACGTCCATCCAGGCGAATCGCCCCGCCACCTTGAGCTGCGGCGACAGCCCGACCACGTCAGCGATCAACTGCTCGCCGCCGACCGGTCGATAGCTCGGACCGACATCGGGCAGCACCTCGTCACGCAGCAACGCGGCCACCGCCGCCGGATCGCCGTGGATCGCCACCCGGTCGCCGCGGCACAGGTCGGCACAGGCCACCGCCATCGCACCGGGCCGGATCCAGAATCGCGCCCCCGGCTGCTCAGCCGCCCACAGCATGAGGGGATCGTCGATGTCATGGACCATCCCGCCATGTTGACACGAAATGGCATCGTCGAGCAGGTGCCGCTCCCGTACCTGGTCTTTCGCTTTTGCCGCCGGCTGATCACGGTCGGTGCGTTCGGCGGGCTACTCGCCGTACTCGTGCTGGTTTCTTCGTCGCTCTGGGTGCGGGGCGGGGCCGCCGGGCAGGTGTACGCCGAGGCCTCGGTGCCGGAGGCGCCGGTGGCCCTGGTGCTCGGCGCGCAGGTCTACGCCGACAATGAGCCGTCGCCGTTCCTGGCGGCGCGGCTGGACATCGCGAAGCGCCTGCTCGACGCGGGCAAGGTAAAGGCGATCCTGGTGTCCGGCGACCACCGCCGGTGGGAGTACGACGAGCCCGGCTCCATGCAGGTCTACCTGGTCGCCCGGGGCGTGCCGGCGTCGAAGGTGGTGCTCGACTACGCCGGCTTCGACACCTACGACTCGTGCGCCCGGGCCCATCGCATCTTCGGGGTCGACAAGGCCATCGTGGTCACCCAGAGCTACCACATCGAGCGGGCGGTCACGCTCTGCCGCCACCTGGGCGTCGACGCGACCGGCGTCGGCGACGACACCGTCCGCATCTACACCGCCCCGTGGCGCAACTCGGTGATCCGCGAACGCGGCGCCGTGGTCAAGGCCGCGTACGACGCCCTGTCCCACCGCGACCCGGTCTTCCTGGGCCGCCAAGAGACGGGGATCGAGCAGGCCCTTTCTTGAAACGTTGGCGGCCTAACCTGCCGCCATGGATTCGGCTGATCTGCGGGTGGAGACGCTGGGCGAGTGCCGGATCGGCTCGCCGCTCGGCAGCCTCGTGACCCGGCGCGGCACGACCGAGCACTACGTGGACGAGAACGACCGGGTGCTGTTCGACGACACCCTGGCGCTGCTGGCCGGGCGCACCGGCGAGCCGCCGTCGTTCGAGCCGGGCGGGCCGCGCCGGCAGATCTTCTTCGACCCGTCGAAGATCCGGGTCGGCATCGTCACCTGCGGCGGTCTCTGCCCCGGCCTCAACGACGTCATCCGTGGGCTGGTGCTCGAGCTGACCTCGCACTACGGCGTGCGGCGGATCGTCGGCTTCCGCAACGGTTACCGCGGCATGGTCGCCCGGCACGGCCAGGACGTGGTCGAGCTGACCCCGTCGTTCGTCGACCACATCAACGAGCACGGCGGCACGGTCCTCGGCACCTCCCGCGGCAACCAGGACCCGGCCGAGATCGTCGACTGCCTCGACCAGCTCGGCGTCAACATCCTCTTCGTGATCGGCGGCGACGGCTCGATGCGTGGCGCCCAGCGGATCGCCCGCGAGATCCGCAGCCGGGACCGCCGCATCTCGGTCGTCGGCGTGCCCAAGACGATCGACAACGACATCCCGTTCATCGGGCACAGCTTCGGGTTCCAGACCGCGTTCGGCAAGGCCACCGAGTCGATCCGGGCGGCGCACACCGAGGCCACCGCGCAGCCCGGCGGGATCGGCCTGGTGCAGCTCATGGGGCGGCACTCCGGCTTCATCGCCTGCTATGCGGCGCTGGCCAACAACGACGCCGACTACGTGCTGATCCCCGAGGTGCCGGTCGACGTGGAGGCGTTCCTGCCGCACCTGCGCGAACGGGTCCGGTCCCGCGGCCATGCGCTGGTCGTGGTGGCCGAGGGCGCCGGGCAGGATTATCTGGGCGCGGACGGCACCGACGCGTCCGGCAACAAGCGGCTCGGTGACTTCGGCATCTATCTGCGCAGCCGCATCCTCGACGACTTCGCCGCGGCCGGTGAGGAGGCCAACCTCAAATACATCGACCCGAGCTACGTGATCCGCAGCGTGCCGGCCAACCCGTACGACAGCGTCTATTGCCTTCGCCTGGCCCAGGCGGCCGTGCATGCCGCGATGGCCGGCCGCACCGAGATGGTCGTCGGCAGCTGGCGCAATCGCTTCGTGCACGTCCCGATCCCGGTGGCAGTGGCCAGTCGCAACCAGGTCGACCCGAACGGCGACCTGTGGATGTCGGTCCTGGAGGCGACCGGCCAGCCCACCGTGTTCACCGCCGGGCTCCGCCAGCAGGCCGCCGCCTGACGATCTCACAGCCTCGCGCTGGCCGATTCAAAGGCATTTCATAGGCGTACGCCCATGGGGTTTTCAGGTATGTCATCCATGCTCGTACCCACCAGCACCACCCCTCCGATCCGGAGCCGTCGATGAGCGAGCCCACTCCCAGCGCCGAGGAACCGGCGGCCAAGCCGTCGAACGAGCCCACCCAGAAGCTGCCACCCGTGCCGCCGGCGACGCCCGCCGCCGCCACACCCGCCGCCGCTACACCCGCCGCCTCTACACCCGCCTCCGGCCCGCCCGCCTCCGGCCCGCCCGCCCAGGCTGAGCACGTCGCGCAGTCCGGGCCGTTCCCGCCCGGCTGGACACCGCCGCCGGCCGGCTGGACTCCCCCGCCTGGCTGGACGCCGCCGCCCGGCTCGCAGCCCCCGCCCGGGTGGCAGCCGGCCGGAGCGCCCCGCGAAGGCCTGCGCACCCGGCGCGTGCCGCTGCTGGCCGCCATCGGCGCGCTGGTCATCGGCCTGGTGCTGGGCGCCTGCGGCGCCGGGGCGGCATGGGCCGTCTTCGACCGGCACGACGACCGGGGCCGGATGAACTTCCAGCACAGCCCGCGCGGCGGCGGCTTCGGCGAACGCGGCAACGGCCCGCTCGGCAACGGCGGCCCGCACCAGCGCCCCGGTAACGGCAACGGCAACGGCCCCGGGAACGGCGCCGTCCCCGGCACACCGGCGCCCGTCCCCAGCGCCACCTCCTGACGCCGGCAACCGAGAGGCCGGACATCGACAGGCATGGACATGACGTGGCGCCGGGACGAGAGTGGTCAGCATGGCCAAGCCGACTCGGCGCACGTTCATGGCAGCATCCGCGGCGGTCGTGACGGCCGGTCTCGCCGGCCCGGCGGAGGCGGCCGGCCAGCCGGCTGATCCGCAGCTGCGCGAGATGCTCCGCGAGATCGACCCGAAGCGCGTCGAGGCGATCATCCGGCGCCTGGTCGCCTTCGGCACCAGGCACACCCTGTCGGCGCAGGACGACCCGGCGCGGGGCATCGGCGCGGCCCGCGACTGGATCCTCGCCGAGATGCAGGCGCACGCGGCGCGCTCCGGCGGGCGGATGACGGTCGCGCTCGACTCGTTCATCCAGCCGGTGTCCAACCGGATCCCGGCGCCGACCCGCATCACCAACGTCGTGGCCACGCTGCGCGGCAGCGTCACGCCCGATCGGGTGTACGTGGTGACCGGCCACTACGACTCGCGCGTGACCGACGTGATGGACGCGACCAGCGACGCCCCCGGCGCCGACGACGACGCGTCCGGGGTGGCGGTCGTGCTGGAGCTGGTCCGGGTGATGGCGACCCGTGCCCCGGCGGCGACGATCGTCTTCGCCGCGGTGGCCGCCGAGGAGCAGGGGCTGTACGGCTCCGACCACCTGGCCCAGACCTTCAAGGACCAGGGCACGGACGTGCAGGGCGCGTTCAGCAACGACATCGTGGGAACGGGCGACGCGCACGACGGCACGCCCGACGATTCCCGTACCGTCCGGCTGTTCGTGGAGGGTGTGCCCACCGCGGAGACCGCGGCCGAGGCGAACATCCGACGGAGCGTCGGCGGCGAGAACGACGGCGCGTCCCGGCAGCTGGGCCGCTTCGTGACCGCCGTCGCCCGGCAATCGCTGACCGGCATGCGGGTGCGCCCGATCTGGCGCCGCGACCGCTACCTGCGCGGCAGCGACCACATCTCGTTCCTGCTGCGGGGCTACCCGGCGGCCCGCTTCACCGAGCCCCGGGAGAACTTCGCGCACGAGCACCAGGACGTCCGGGTGGTCGACGGCGTGCAGTTCGGCGACCTGATCGAGTTCTGCGACTTCGGCTACATCGCCCGGGTGGCCCGGGTGAACGCGGCGGCCCTGTGGTCCCTGGCGCAGGCGCCCGGCACCCCGAAGGGCGTGGTGATCGACACCACCCAGCTGACCAACGAGACCACCCTGCGCTGGCAGCCGAACCCGGAGCCCGACCTGGCCGGCTATGAACTGGTGTGGCGCGAGACCACTGACCCCGACTGGACCCACAGCCTGCCGGTCGGCGACGTGACCACCGCGACCGTCGACCTCTCCAAGGACAACGTCTTCTTCGGCGTCCGCGCCGTCGACGAGGCCGGCAACCGCAGCCCGGTGGCCGCGCCTCAGCCGTCAAGCTGACAATCCGGCAACGGCCGTGCGCGGCGGTGACACGATTACGCCATGACGGTCGACTACACGGTTCGGCTGCGGTTCGGGGAGACGTCCCGTGACGCGGCCACCCACACCAACCTCTCCGCGGTCCGGCTCGACGGGCACGTGCTCTGGATCGCGGGTGACGAGACCGCGACCGTGGAACGGCTGATGGCCGACGACCCGAAGAAGGCGGCCGAGTTCGGCGACGAGACCTCGTTCCGGCTCGCCGACCTCGTCGACCTGCCCGGCGACGACGCCGACGAGGAGGCCGACGTCGAGGGCCTGGCCCGCGTGGGCGAGTTCCTGTGGGCGGTGGGGTCACACAGCCTGCGCCGCAAGCAGATCAAGGAGCAGCACGAGGGCGGCAAGGCCCTCAAGCGGCTGTCCCGGGTCGAGGGGCAGGACAACCGGCAGATCCTGGTGCGGGTGCCGATCGCCGACGTCGACGGCGTGCCGACGCCGGTGCGCGAGACCGTGGTCGACGGTGTGCGGCACCGGGCGGCCGCGTTGAGCCGGCGGGACAACATCCGGTCGCTGCTGCGCGACGACGAGCACCTGGGCCCGTTCCTGCCGATTCCCGGCAAGGACAACGGCCTCGATATCGAGGGCATCGCGGTCCGGGGCGACCGGGTCTACCTCGGCCTGCGCGGCCCGGTGCTGCGCGGCTGGGCGTTCGTGCTGGAGCTGCGCCCGTTCGTGGCCGACGACAACCCCGACCGCCTGCGGCTGCGCGAGTTCGACGACGGCGAGCCGTACCGCAAGCACGTGCTCGACCTGGAGGGCCTGGGCGTGCGCGACCTCTGCCCGGACGGCGACGACCTGCTGATCCTGGCCGGCCCGACGATGGACCTGGACGGCCCGGTGCGGATCTACCGGTGGCACGGCGCCGCCCGCCTCGACACGCCCCAGATCGTGCGCGACAACCTGATCTCCCGCGAGCTGGAGCTCACCTTCGGCGAGGGCGACGACCACGCCGAGGGCATCAGCATGCTCGGCAACGACCGCGTCCTGGTCGTCTACGACAGCCCGGCCCGCGCCCGCCTGACCGACGACGGCTGTGTGATCGCGGACGTCCTGCTGCTCCCCGGCCGCTAGCCACAACGACAAGTCAACCTTTCGCGCCGCGCCATCGTCCTTGGTCGCGACGGACGAAAGGAGAGCTTGTGCGACGGAGACCGAGCTTCGAAGGGCTGGACACCCTGGTCGCGGAACGCGGCCGGGTCCTGCTCGCCACCGCGGTGCTGCTGGCCGGCAGCCGCACCGCGGGTGAGGACCTGCTGCAAGCCGCGCTCGAGCGGGTGATGCGCTCGTGGGGCCGCGTGCAGGGTGACGTCGAGGGCTACCTGCGACGCACCCTCTATCACCTCGCGATCGACAGCTGGCGGCGTCGCCGGCGACGGCCGGAGGTCTTCGCCGAGGTCGAGCCGCCCGGCCAACCCGACGGCGCCGACGTGCTGGCCCTGCGGCATGCGCTGATCCAGGCGCTCGCCCAGCTCCAGCCGCGGCAGCGCGCCGTCCTGGTTCTGCGCTACTGGGAGCAGTTGAGCGACGCGGAGGCAGCCGCGACCCTCGGCTGTTCCGTCGGCACCGTCAAGTCGAGCGCCTCGCGGGGCATGGCACGTCTCCGCGAGCTGACCGCCGCCTGGGATGTAGAGGATTCCCGGGCCTGGAATGGAGCAAAATCATGAGTCTTGAGCTGGAGCACCACCTGCCCGCGGCCATGCAGCACGAGGCCGACGGTGTCGACTTCCCCGCCGGCCTCGTCGCCCGCGCCGCCCGCAACCACCACCATCACCAGACCAAAATGCGCATCGGGTACGCGCTGGGCGCGGCCGGCCTGGCCGGAGCTCTCGCCGCCGGCCTGACGATCACCGGCGGCACCCAGGCGCCGACCGTGGCCGGCCCTCCCCCGGCAACCGCGCAGACCCCGGCGCTGCGACTGGCCGCGGCGGCCACGGCGAGCGGCGACTCGAGCTACCGGGTGAAGGTGACCACCGACTACTCCGTCTACCAGGGCGCATTCGACCCGGCCCGCAAGACCGGCTATCTCAAGGCCGCCAACGAGTACGGCTTCCTGGTCCAGTTGCTCATCAACGGCACCAAGTACGAGGGCACCGAGCCCCCGGCCGACGGCAAGCCACCCCACAGCGGTGGCGAGAAGTACAGCCGCTACGGACAGCACCCGGGCACCTTCGACCACCTCTCCATCGAGGGCGGCGATGTCGAGAACGCCGCCGCGACCCCCGATCCGACGGCGCTGATGAAGGCGCTGCGCGAGCAGAACGCGACCATCACCGAGAACGCCGACGGCACGCTCCACTTCGAGTACACCGTGACGAGCGACGCAGGCAAGTCGACGTCGACCACCCGCGGCGACGTGACCCTCGACGCCCAGAAGCGGATCGCGAAGGTGGCCACCGGCTTCACGTGGAGCTCCACGGTCAAGGGCAAGCTGCAGTCCGGCAAGGGCAAGCTCATCGTCGAACTGTCCGACTACGGCGTCCCGGTCCAGGTCCAGCGCCCGGCCGACGTAGTGCCGACCAAGTAAACGCCGGCGCCGGCCTCCCCGGGGGCCGGCGCCCGCGCTGCGCAGCGGCCGGCTCGCAGACCCGGACGCCGTCCAGCCGGCGACTAGTCTTGTGCCGTTCGATCCCGCGGCGCAGCTCTGCCACAGCCCCAGAATCGAGGACGCCGGTGTACACCTCCGCGCAATTCTCCGCTACCGGCGCCGACGTTGATGAGCTGCTGAGGAACGCGAATGCCGCCGACTTGACCACCAATACGGTGGATGGCCTGCAGGCCACCTATCTGCCGGTGATCTACGACCCGGACGTCGGCCCGCACGGATCGTTGCTGGCGCACCTGGCCCGCAATAACGAGCAGTGGAAAGTGCCGCCGATCGGTGAGGCGATGGCAATCGTCCGCGGGCCGGACGCCTACATCACGCCGTCCTGGTACGCGTCGAAGCGGGAGCACGGCAGAGTGGTGCCGACCTGGAACTACGTGACCGCACACGTCTACGGTGAGCTCCGGGTGCACGACGACCCAGCTTGGGTGGCGGCAATGGTCAGGCGGCTGACCGAGCGGCACGAGCAGGGACGTGAACACCCGTGGTCGGTCGACGACGCGCCGGAGAAGTACCTCACCGGTCAACTGCGCGCCATCGTCGGCGTGCAGCTGGTGATCAGCCGGGTAGAGGCGAAGTTCAAGCTCAGCCAGAATCGTCCAGCCGCAGACATCGATGGTGTCGTCGCCGGACTCCGCACGGCCGGCGAGGACGCGATGTCCGCCGCGGTCGATACGTTTCGCCCTGACCGCCTCGACGAACGCAGTGCACGAAAGCCTGCTTGACCCGTCACGGCAACGTCCGCATATCGGCAAATCGACCTGATCCGTTCCAGCTCAGCCCCGCGTCGACCGGATCAGGTGCATGGAGAACTCACCGCCGTGCGTTGGTCTGGCCGAGGGCGGCGGGCGGCCCTGAGCTGGGCCGGGTGGCGGCAGGCTGAGCAAGTGAACACCGGCGCCGCCTTCCCCAAGGTGGCCGGCGCCCGCACCCTGCGCATCGGACAGATCGGAGCGGCCCGGTCGACGACCCGCCGCTGCGCCTGTCTGCGGCAGATGAGGATACTTGATCTTGGCCGGCTTAAACGCTAAAGGCTCGCCCTTCCTGCAATGCCAGTGACTATCTCTGCGGGTCTGGGCACCGTTTCAACGAGACTCGGCACCACTTGATCGTCGGCGGACGTCGTGTCCGCGAGTTTCGGGTTCTGGCCCACCAAGTGTGGACGCGGCCACGCTTTCAGCCTTTAGGATCACGGACGTGCCCGTCATCGATCTCGACTCTCCCCCTCAGATCGCTCCGAGCCGGACACTGTGGCGACATCCACGCTGGTTGATCATCATGGCAACGGGCGCGGCCCTTCTTGGCGTTCCTGGGGAACCCGCTCACACGGTGAGATCCTTCGACGCGGCAACGGTTTGTGGCCAATTCTCAGCCAGGGCAGCGGTCGTCCTGGACGTTGAGACTGGCAAGGTCTTGCAGACCCTCAACTGCCCGTCATAACTGATGGCATGAACCTGAACTCGGTAGTCGTTGCCGCGCTATTCGGTTAGCCTGCCGAATCAGGGCGGGCCTAACGCGGAGGTGGTTCGTGACATTGCCCAGTAGAGGATCCAGACGCATCGTCGTGGATGGCCTCGAATTTCGCTGGCTGGTGAGACGTAGGCCGACCTACAGTCAAGCCCTCGGCTGGTCACCGTTGACGTTCGTTGCCGAACTCCCTGATGGATCCGGTGCACCGCTGGTGGTGGCGCTTCCGTACGCGCATCCCGGGAACTGGCTCAGTCTACCGAGCGTGCCTGTTCGCCCCGCGACCGTTGCCGCGGGCATCCAGCAGGCATTGGCCGTCGGCTGGCAGCCGCGCCGACCAGGCCCCGCATTCGCACTCTCGCTCGGCCAAGGGCTGCTGTAGAGGTTTCCGCTCACGAGCGCCGTCGGCAGCTAATTGAGTGCCGCAACGCCGAGTTCACGTGACGCTATCGGCTCGGCGGACGATCCGGCCGCCGAATACTGTCAAGGGTCGCGTCGTAGCGCGAAAATGCCAACATCACCGCCGCGTGGAACTCGTAATCACGGGAAACCTAGACGGGCTATTTCCTGCGCTGTTTGGGAACCCATTCCGATGATTCCGCTGCCGAAGGGTCAGTGAACACCAGAACCGATTCGTCCAGGGCAACGAGGCTCAGTCGATTCTCGGCAGACTCGTACACTTCACCGGCCATCAGCAGTACCGGCTGACCGTGGATGCGCAAGACCACCTCGGCAAGGAGTTCCTCGTCGAGAAGTACTGAGACGTCGTTGATCTCGCCGATCGGCAGCTCAGGCAGACCTCGTAGACGGTAGATTCCAGTCCATTCTGCTGACGCGTAATTGGTCTGCTGGCCTAATCGCAGACCCCAGACATCGTCGTCCTGATAGGTGCCAACGGTCACGAAAGAGTCATCGCTCAGGTGGGCGCCGAGAACCAGCATCTGGAGGCAAGCCACGGCAGGATCTTCGAACTGCGGGCCACCACCCAGAGCAGCTTCCTCGCGGAGCGCCATCTCAACACCCGACCATGCTTTTACCCACCGCCCACGTAACCGATCGAACTCCTGAATTCGATCCGCCACCCAACTGTCGCGTGCCATATATCTCATTATCCTCGACCCTTCTAGTTCGGGTTATCACATCCGTATGTCGGCATGGCTGCACGCGCTCTTCTCGGCAAATCAGTGCGCGGCTGGACCGAGGCTCAACCAGGTTGGTTGAGAACGCGCAGCCGTGCCGGGCGATGCGAGGCGGCACTTGGCTGCGGTTACTCGCGGGCGGCCAGCAGCGTGATCGGGGCGGGCCTGGTTGCTGACCAGGAGGTGATCAGGCTGGTGGCTCCGGTTGCGACCAGGGCCACCGCGCAGACGGCGGCGATCAGCGGCCACGGCAGCGTCACGGTGGCGGTGCCGGTCACCGCGGAGGTGGTGCGGGCGGCGGCGATCAGGGCGCCGGCGCCGGCCGCGGCCCCCAGCAGGATCGCGGCCACCGTCACGGCAGAGGACTCGAGCAGGGCCGCCAGCAGCACCTGCGGGCGGCTCAGGCCGCCCACCCGGGCCGCGGCGAACTCCCGGCGGCGCGACGCGGCGCCGATCACGATCGAGTTGACCACGCCGATCAGCGCGTAGAGGGCGCCCAGGCCCATCACCACCAGGAAGATCTTGTCGTTCACCGCGGAGCGGGCGGCCGCGTCGTCGCGCAGCCAGTCGTCGGCGTCCGTCACCGTCCCGATCCGGCCCAGCGCTGCCCGCACCTGCTCGGCGGAGGCGCCCGGGGCCAGGGTGACGAAGGACTGCGCGGGCGCGTCGGCCAGCAGTCGGTCCGGCACCAGGCCCGGCGGCAGCAGCAGGTTGACGCCACCGCTGATGGTGACCGGCACCGATGCCACGATCGGCACCGCACCGAGATCGAGGTCGGGCAGCGACAGTCGGACCGTCCCGCTGGTCGGCACCTCGCCGCCGGGACCGGCCGCCGCGGCGTGACCCGCCAGCGCCGACAGCCCGCCGGTCACTGAGTGCGCGAGAGCGTAGGTCGCCGGGTCGACGACCAGGGCCGACGCCGACTCCGACTCGTCGCCCGCGACGACGGTCGCCGGCATCGACAGCTCGGTGGAGGCCGACGCGATGCCGGGGACCGCGGCGATCGCCGGACCGACCGGGCCGGTGGCGGTGACCACCAGGTCGGCGTGGGTCTGGCGGCGCAGCTCGTTGATGCCGGCGTCGGTGAACGACGCGCCGGCCGCGGCCGTGCCGACGACCAGCGCGACCAGCACGATCAGCGGCGCCGCCACCGAGGCGCTGCGCCGTCGCGCGTCCCAGAGATTGGCCCGGGCCAGCACCCCGAGCACTCCGCGGCCGGTCGGCAGCAGACGCCCGAGCAGCGGCACCACGAGCGGGCTCAGCGCGGCGGCCGCGATCGCCGCCGGCAACGGCACGTTCATCGCCATGGCCGCGCCGCCGCCGGGACCGCCGACCGGGGCCACGATGATCAGCGCCAGCGCGCCGCCCGCGAAGATCAGCCCGGCGATCCACCGGGTCGCGGTCATCACCCTGGCCGCCGCACCGGTGTCGCGCAGCGCCTCCAGGGGCTGCACCCGCGCCGCCCGGTGGGCCGCGACCATCGCCCCGGCCAGGGCCAGGACGATGCCGGTGCCGAACGAGACGCCGAGGATCCACGGCTGCCACCGGCCCTCGAAGCCGGCCGGCACGAAGCCCAGACGGCTCATCAGCGCCGCCTGCCCGGCCATGACCGCGAGGCCGACCGGCACTCCGGCCGCCGCGCCGAGGCCGCCGAGCAGCACCGCCTCGCGCAGCAGCCGCCGGCGCACCTGGCCACGGCCGGCGCCGACCAGGCGCAGCAGGGCGAAGTCGCGGCGGCGCTGGGCGACGGTGAACGCGAACGTGGAGCTGATGATGAATCCGGCCAGGAACGTGGCGATGCCGAGGATCAGGCCGAGCATGGAGACGGCGGCGGTGATGTTGTCGGAGAACTCCATCCGCTCGGCGGTGCCCAGGCCGGCCGGCGGGTCGAGGGTCGCCGCGGTGATCAGCAGCAGCAGTGACGACTGCACGAGCGCCACGCCGAGCGTGACCGACAGCAGCGAACCCGCGAACAGCGCGATCATGACCCGACCTCCAGCGAGGCGAGCCGGGCGGCGACGTCACGCGCGCTCGCGCCGGCGAGCCGGTCGACCACCCGGCCGTCGCGCAGGAAGACCACCGCGTCGGCGCGGGCGGCGGCGAGCGGATCGTGGGTGACCATGACGATGCTCTGACCGGCCGACGCCATCTGGCGGAGCAGCTCCAGCACGGTCACGGCCGAGGTCGAGTCGAGCGCTCCGGTGGGCTCGTCGGCGAACAGCACGTCGGGCCCGGTCACCATGGCCCGGGCGATCGCCACCCGCTGCTGCTGGCCGCCGGAGAGCTCGCGGGGCTTGTGCCGGGCCCGGTCGGCCAGCCCGACCGAGGCGAGCGTGTCGCGCACGAGCGCGGACGACGGCCGCCGGCCGGCCAGGCGCAGGGGCAGCGCCACATTTTGCGCCGCCGTGAGGGAGCCGATCAGGTTGAAGCTCTGGAAGACGAAGCCGATCCGGGTGCGGCGCAGCGACGTCAGGAGGCGGTCGCCCGCCGTCGTGAGGTCGGTGTCGCCGAGCAGGACCTGGCCGGAGTCGACCCGCTCGAGCCCGGCGGCACAGTGCAAGAGGGTCGACTTGCCGGAGCCCGAAGGGCCCATCACGGCCGTCCAGGCGCCGCGCGGAAACTCCAGCGTCACGTCGTCGACGGCCCGGACCGAGGCGTTGCCCCGCCCGTAGACCCGGCTGATCGCGCTCAGCGTCACCGCCGCGGATGCCCTGGTCATGGTCGTTGTCGTCATGGCGAAAACGCTATTCGGGGCGGCGCCGGAAGTCCCTACCGCAGGCACCCTTTTCGGGGGTAGTGCTAGCCGTACCTCCGCTGAGTACAAAGGCTCAGGCGCCGGCCCGGCGAGCGTCCATAGGGTCTCTGCCATGGCGAAAAAACGCAGATGGCCGTGGGTGGCCGGGGCGGTCGTGCTGGTCGCGCTGGGCGCGACCGCGGCACTTGCGGTGGTACGGGATCCGCTGCTGCTCCCGGGCGACCACGAACTGACCGTGTATGCGGTGAACGACGGCATCTCCACCGAGGTGACCAAGGCCCCGGGCCTGGTCGGCCGGGTGATCGGCATGTGCGACGCGGACACCTACTACGCCGAGCAGGGCGACCGGAAACTGTGCCTGGTGCTCAACGGCCCCCTCGGCGACGTCCGGGCCACCCGCAAAGACGGCAAGGTCACCGTGTCCGCCGCCGAGGTCGCCAGGCTGCGGAGCATGGCCGCCCAGGACACCGGAACGCCCGCCCCGACCACCACCCTGGTGCTGATGTCCGGCAAGCCGGCCGCCCTGATCCCGGTCGCCGACCTGGTCGACGGGCAGCCGGCGAGTGTGCCGGCTCTTTAGACCGAAGCCTTCCAGCCGAGCGCCGGCCCGAGCTTGGTGGCGATGTCGGTGAGGATCTGCACGTAGTCGTCGTGCTCGAAGCTGAACGGCAGCGCGAACGCGACCTCGTCCACCTCACGGAACGCCGCGTGGGCGTGCAGCCTCTCGGCGATCTGCTCGGAGCTGCCGACGTAGTCGATCGAGAAGAGCATCCGCGCCGGTCCCTGCGGGGCGGCGGTACGGGGGGTGCGCTTCTCGACGTACGCCTGATAGCGGGCCTTTTGATCGGAAGTTGCCGAGTCGGTGGGGATCACCACCAGGCCCTGGGACACCCGGGCCTTCTCGCCGTCGGGGTGGTGGGCGCGGAACGTGCGGATGTGCGAGAGCTGGATCTCGGCGAAGTCCTCCGCCTCCTCGGCCTTGACGACGCTGCTGGTCAGGAAGTTCATCCGGTTCTCGCCGGCCCACTGCGCCGACCGCAGGCTGGCCCCGCCGTACCACATCCGGCTGCCCAGTCCCGGCGCGTGCGGCTCGATCCGGTTGGAGAAGACCTCGAAGCCCTCGTTGCCGGCGAAGTCGGTGGCGGGCTCACCGCGTACATAAGCAAGCAGTTTTTCCACCCGGCCGTAGCTGAAGTCTTCCGCGTCGGCCGTGTGCGGATAGAGCGCGGTTTTGACCTTGTCCCATTGCATGGGTGGGCCGACGCTGACGCCCGGGTTGAGCCGGCCGCCGGACAGCACGTCGACGGTGGCCAGATCTTCCGCCAGGCGCAGCGGGTTTTCCCAGCCCAGCGGGATGACGGCGGCGCCCAGGCCGATCCGCGAGGTGCGCTGCGAGGCGGCGGCGAGCACCGCGACCGGCGAGGAGATGCCGTACTGCAGGTGCCGGTGGCGCACCCAGGCGCTGTCGAAGCCGAGGTCCTCCCCCAGCTTGATGATTTCCAAGGTCGACTCGTGGCCGGCCCGGGGATTTTCCGGATCGAACAGCCCGATGGTGAGGAAGCCGAGTTGGCGAAGTGGTTCGTCCCGCATGAGATCCAGAGTGTCACGGCGCCTGCTCACATGCCGATAACCTACCCATATGTTGATCACGATCGTCGCCGACTACGGGGCCGGCGACCTCGCGTTCGCCGAGGTGCGGCAACGCTTCGCCAAACTGATGCGGCACGCCGAGACGACCGAGGTGCCGGTGCGCCCGTTCGACACCGTCGGCGCCGGCTTCTGCGTCGCTCAACTCGCCTTCGGCGACGGACCATCAAACCGGATTGTGTACGCGAACGTAGCGCCCCGCACCGACGAGGACGACGCGCGCACCGACAACGCCGGCGAACCGCTGTCCGCGTGCCGCCTGCCCTCGGGCGTGCTGGTGGTGGGCGTGGCCGCCGGTTTCAGCATGTCGTTCCTGGAGCGCCCGATCCGCGCGGTCAAGGTCGCCGACGCCGGCTCCCAGTTCCGCTCCCGCGACGTGTTCCCGGCCGCCGTCGCCGACCTGGCCCGCGGCAACGACCTGCTCGGCGCCGAGCTGACCGTCCCACCCCCGCCGCCCCGGTCGGTGGTTTGGACCGACGGCTACGGCAACCTGAAAACGTCCTGGCACGAGCCACCGGCCCCGGTCGGCGCCACGGTCCGGGTCCGCATCGGCGAGACGGAAGCCGAGGCAGTGGTGAGCGACGGAGTCTTCGCCGTCCCGTCGGGCACGATGTCGTTCGCCCCCGGCAGCTCAGGCTGGGACAGCCCGTTCTACGAACTGCTCCTGCGCGGCGGCAACGCCGCCGAACGCTTCGGCGCCCCACCCAACGGCACCCCGGTCCAGATCGCCTGACCGTCAGGGAGCAAGCCGCCACAACGCATCGAGCGGAAGAGCCCGGATCTTCTCGCCGAACGGAAGCGTCTGCTGTCCGGCATAGAGCACGTAGCCGGCGATGAACCGGTCGCCGAGCAGGTCGGCCAGTTGGCGCAGTCCGCGCAGGTCTTCGGTGCGGACGTTTGATCCGGCCTTCACCTCCACCCCGATGACCCGGCCGTCGGGCGTCTGCAGCACGGCATCCACCTCGACGCCGTCCTTCGTGCGGTAGTGACGGAGCGACGCCCGCTCCTGCGACCAGGTGAGCTGCCGGGCCAGTTCCATCAGGACGAGGTTCTCGATGATCTGCCCGGCGGCTCCACCGGGCTCGTTGAGGCGCACCGAGTCCTGCCCGATGAGGTGACAGGCCACTCCGGTGTCGACCACGGCCAGCTTCGGCGTGCCGATGGCCCGCCGGGTCAGATCGGATGACCAGGCCGGGATGGTCTTGATCAGGAAGACCGAGGACAGCAGCTCCAGATAGCGCACCAGCGTGCTGCGCGGAATGCTGGACTGGCCGGCCAACGTCCCGGGGACCAGCAGATGCGCCGCGCCGGCGGCCAGCAGAGCGAGCAGCTTCATCAACTCGCCGCGGCGCTCGATGCTGGAGATCTCCAGTACGTCACGCTCGATGAGCGTCGTGAGGTACGAGTCGAAGAAGGCGGCTCGGCGACGAGGAACGCGACGCACGGCCTCGGGAAATCCACCCGCTACCGCGCGCTCCAGATAGTCCTTCCGGCGCAGCGCGGAAGTGTGGCTCAGGCCCGGGCCGTGCTGGAAGGCGGCGTCCACGAAGCGATCGGGCTCGCCCGCGATCTCGCCCTGCGAGAACGGCCAAAGCTCGATGATCTCCATCCGGCCGGGCAGAGCGTCCGGGAGCGTGCGCAGGGCCAGGATCCGCGACGAGCCGGTCAGGATGTCGACCCAGAACCATGATCAGTGGTCATCTGGCCATGCCCTTCGTGGTCACCTGGCCGCTGTCTACGTGGTGATCTGGCCGCTTGGCTCGTGGTCAGTCGGCCGCTGCTCGACGCGTAGCCTGACGGGCATGCCCACCTATACCCCCGGACAGGTCGTTGAGAAGACCGGGTTCAGCCTGGACACGCTGCGTTACTACGAGAAGATCGGGCTGCTCGAGGATGTGCCGCGCACGTCCGGCGGGCGGCGGCAGTACCGCGATGACGACGTGGGCTGGCTGGAGATGCTGCGGTGCCTGCGTGACACCGGCATGCCGATCGCGCGGATGCTCGAGTTCGCCGAGTTGAGCCGGGAAGAGGAGTCGATTCCCGATCGGATCGCGCTGCTCGAGGAGCACGACCGGGAGGTCGAGGAGCGGATCGACACGCTGTTGCGGCAGCGCGCGCACATCCGCGGCAAGATCGCCTACTACCGGTCGGTCACCGGCCCACAGGACTGAACTGCGGGCCGGTGACCGGCCGTCACGCTCCGCGCAGCGTCGCGCCGTGCCGGGCGGCGACCGCGGCGACCGCGGCGTCCCGGGCCGCCAGGGCCTCCTCGGAGGTCAGTGTGCGGTCCGGGGCACGGAAGATCAGCTTGTACGCGAGGGACCGCTTGCCCTCGCCGAGCTGATCCGATTCGTACACGTCGAACAGCGCGACCGACTCGAGCAGCTCGCCCGCGCCGGACGCCAGCGCCGCCTCGACCTCGGCGGCCGGAACCGTGCGGTCGAGCACGAGTGCCACGTCGATCAGCGCCGGTGGGAACGCCGAGATCCGGATGCCCTCCACGACCGGGGCGGCCGGGATGGCGCTCAGGTCGAGTTCCATGGCGACCGTCCGCTTGGGCAGGTCGAGCGCCGACACCACGGCCGGGTGCAGCTCGCCGGCGTACCCGATGACCGTGCCGTCCACCGAGACGGCCGCGCACCGGCCCGGATGCCACGGGGTCTGCGCAGCCGCGGCGACGGTGACGCGCGCGTCGGCGATGCCCGCGGCCGACAGCGCGACCCGGGCCGCCGCGATGGCGTCCGCCCAGATCGCGGCGCGACCGGCGCCCCACCAGCCGGACGGGGCGAACTCGCCGGTCAGCACGGCGGCGAGGTGCCACGGCTGGGCCGGCACGAACGCGTTGGCCGCGTCCCACTCGGCGTCGGTGGGCCGCCGGTCGACGCCCATGACGGGCGGCGGGGTGGTCGACCCGGACGGCAGGAACACCGTGCCGATCTCGTACAGCGCCAGGTCGCGCAGGCCGCGGCTGAGGTTGCGCCGGAGGGTGACGCCGAGCAGGGGCGCCAGCAGCGACGTGCGCAGCAGCGGCTCCTCCTCGGACAGCGGGTTGGTCAGCCGCACCGCGCTACGCCGCGGGTCGTCGGTGGCGTAGCCGAGCGCGTCGGCGAGGGCGGGCGCCACGAACGGGTAGGACAGCACCTCGACGTAGCCGCTCTCGGCCATCGCCCGGCCGACCGTGCGCCGGCGACGCTGGGCGGCCGTGATGCCGCTGCCACCGCGGGCCGGCGGCAGCAGGCTCGGGATGTCGTTGTAACCGGCGAGCCGGGCCACCTCCTCGACCAGGTCGATCGGGGCGACCAGGTCGGGCCGCCAGCTCGGCGGGGTGACCTCGAGCGGCTCCACGCCGGTGACCGTGCAGCCGACCTTTTCGAGCAGCTCCACCACCTGGGAAGCCGGGTACGGCACGCCGACCCGCTGCCCCGGAAGTGCCGGGTCGAGCAGGATCACCGAGGGATGAGTGCGGTGGTCGAGGTCGAGGACCCGCTCGTCGACGGTGCCGCCGGCGTGCGCGGTCAGGATCTGCACCGCCCGCTCCAGCGCGACCAGGGTGAGGCCAGGGTCGACGCCCCGCTCCCAGCGCTTGGCCGCCTCGCTGAACAGCTTGTGCCGCCGCGCGGTGCGACCCACCATGATCGGGTCCCAGTGCGCGGCCTCGAGCAGCACGTCAACGGTGTCCGGCTGCCACTCGCTGGTCTCGCCGCCCATCACCGCGGCGAGCGAGATCGGGCCGGTGTCGTCGCAGATCACCATGTCCTCGGCGTCGAGCACGCGGGCCACGCCGTCGAGGGTGGTCAGCTTCTCGCCGGGCCGGCTGCGGCGGACCACGAGGGAGCCGCTGAGCCGGCCGAGATCGAACACGTGCATCGGCTGGCCGAGCTCGAGCATCAGGTAGTTGGTGATGTCGACCGGCAGCGAGATGGTGCGGATGCCGGCCGCGACGAGGCGGCGCTGCATCCAGTCGGGCGACGGCGCGTTCGGATCGATGCCGCGCACCACCCGGGCCGAGAACCGGTCGCAGCCGACGGTGTCCTCGACGGTCACGGCGTGCGGCACATCGGCCGTGCCGGCGGCCGCCGCGATCAGAGCGGGGTCGGTGTACGCGGCCTCGAAGCTGTACGACAATTCGCGCGCGAGCCCGCGCAGGCTCATCTCGTAGCCCCGGTCCGGCGTGATCTCCACGTCGACCACGACGTCGTCCAGCCCGACCAGCGGGCGGGCGTCCGCACCGGGCGTGCCGGTGGGCAGCACGATGATGCCGGAGTGGTCACTGCCCAGCCCGAGCTCGGCGGCCGAGCAGATCATGCCGTTCGAGTTGCGACCGTAGGTCTTCCGCGCGCCGATCTTGAACCCGCCCGGCAGCTCACCGCCCGGGAGGATGACGACAACGAGGTCATCGACCGCGAAGTTGCGGGCGCCGCAGACGATCTCCTGCGGGGCGCCGCGGCCGACGTCGACCGTGCAGAACCGGATCGGCTTCTTGAAGCCGGTCAGCTCCTCGATGGTCAGCACCTTGCCGACGACCAGGTCACCCTGGACGGTGGCAGCCTGGTCGACGATCGACTCGACCTCCATGCCGAGGTTGGTCAGCGCATCGTCGAGTTCTTCCGTCGAGAGGCCGGCGGGCAGCGAGACGTAGTCACGCAGCCAGGAAAGCGAAGTCTTCATCGCCTCAGACCTCCATGCCGAAGTTCACGGTGAAGCGCGCGTCGCCCTCGACCAGGTCGCGCATGTCGCCCACGCCGTTGCGGAACATCAGGGTGCGGTCGACGCCCATGCCGAACGCGAAGCCCGAGTACCGGTCGGGGTCGATGCCGCAGGCCACCAGGACCCGCGGGTTGACCATGCCGCAGCCACCCCACTCGACCCAGCGCGGCCCGTCCCGGTGATGAGCGAACCACACGTCGAACTCGGCGGACGGCTCGGTGAACGGGAAGTAGTGCGGCCGCCAGCGGGTGCGCGCGTCCGGCCCGAACATCGCCTTGGCGAAGTGGTCGAGGGTGCCGCGCAGGTGGGCCATCGTGATGCCCTCGTCGACGACCAGACCCTCGATCTGGTGGAAGACCGGGCTGTGCGTGGCGTCCAGCTCGTCCGAGCGGTAGGTCCGGCCGGGGCAGACCACGTAGATCGGCGGCTGCCGGGTGAGCATGGTGCGCACCTGGCCGGGCGACGTGTGCGTGCGCAGCACCAGGCCGGGCAAATCCACGTAGAACGTGTCCATGGTGCCGCGCACCGGGTTGTCCGGCCCGATGCTGAGCGCGTCGAAGTTGGCCCACTCGAGCTCCAGCTCGGGGCCCTCCACCACGTCGTAGCCCATGCCGGCGAACAGGTCGCCCATGTGCTCCATCAGCGTGGTCAGCGGGTGCCGGGCACCGCGGGGCCGCCGGTCCCACGGGAGGGTGACGTCGACACGCTCCTCGACCAGCACCTTCGCGGCCTGCTCGACCTCGAGCGCGGCGTGGCGGGCATCGAACGCGCCCTGGATCGCCTGGCGGGCCTCGTTGACCCGCTTACCGGCGTCGGACTTCGCGGCCGGCGGCAGGGAACCGATCTCCCGGCGGGCGAGCGAGACCGGCGAGCGGTCGCCCAGGTGAGCCGGCTTCAGCGCACCCAGCCCGTCCAGATCGGACGCGGCGGCAAACGCGCTCTCAGCGGCCGCGACGGCTTCGGAAAGCGAGTCAGGCGACAGCAGGACGGCTTGCTTCGGATCGTACGGATCGTTGCGGTAGGACATGGTCTCCCTCACACCGGAAATGCCACGGGGCAGTCTACGGAGAGCGGCTGAGCCGCAGCCCGCCGGTCAGGGAGAAGCGCGCAGAAGTCAGATCCGGCGCCCGCGACCAGCGGGCCGGATAAACAGCATCATCGGACCTGACACGCCGTCAGCATACCGCCACCACGATGCCTCCGGCGCGGGCCACCGGATCGTCCATCCGCATGAGCGCGTCGCCGGCCTCGGCCAGCGGGATGGTCGAGCCGACCAGGCGCCGCGGGTTCAGCTTGCCCGCGACGACCAGGTCGAGCATGGCCGGGTAGTCGGCCGCGGCCATCCCGTGCGAGCCGAAGATCTCCAGCTCGTGCGCGACGACGAGGTCCCACGGCAGCGGCGCGCGGGCCTCGCCGCCCAGCATCAGGCCGACCTGCACGTGCCGGCCGCGGCGGCGCAGGCTGCGCACCGAGGCCATCGCGGTGGCCGCCGAGCCGTACGCGTCGATCGCCACGTCCGCCTCGCCGACGATCTCGGTCTTCGGCACCGCGCCGAGGTCGGCGGCCGCCGAGCGAGCAGCCGGTGACGGGTCCACCGCGAGCACGCGCGCGCCCAGCGCCACCGCGATCATCACGGCCGAGAGCCCCACTCCCCCGCAGCCGTAGACCGCGACGGTGGCGTTCGCCGGCAGCTCTCCGCGCAGCGCCCGGAACGCGGTCGCGAACCGGCAGCCGAGCGCGGCCGCGCCGACGAAGTCGATCTCGTCCGGCAGCCGCACCAGGTTGGTGCCGGCCGCGCGCACCACCACCCGTTCGGCGAACGATCCCGGATGGGTGAAGCCGGGCTGTGTCTGGTCCGGGCACACCTGAGCGTTGCCGGACCGGCAGTAGTCGCACTGCCCGCACCCGTTGACGAACGGCGCCGTGACCCGGTCACCCACCGCGAAGCCGTCGACGTCACGCCCCAGCGCCGAGACGACCCCGGCGAACTCATGACCGGGCACGTGCGGCAATGACACCGGGTCATGACCGCGCCAGGCGTGCCAGTCCGATCGGCACACCCCGGTCGCCCGGACCTCGACGATCGCGCCGTCCGGCGGCAGCACCGGCTCGGGGATCTGCCGCATCGCGACCGGCGCGCCGACAGCGTCGTAGACCAGGGCGCGCATCAGCGTTGTGCCCGCGCCGAGGCGAACAGGCAGACGGCGGCCGCGGCGGCCAGGTTCAGGCTCTCCGCGCCGCCGTAGATCGGCACCCGCACCCGCCGGTCGGCCGCGTCGAGCACCTCGCGCGGCAGCCCGTGCGCCTCCGACCCGAAGATCCACGCGGTCGGCGCCTCGAGCACCCCGTCGTCCATCAGCGAATCAAGGTCATCCGCGCCGGATCCGCTGGTCGCGAGCGTCTGCAGCCCGAAATCCCGCAGGTCGTCGAGCAAGGAGAGATCGGTCCGCACCACATCTACATGAAACAGCGAGCCCGCCGACGCGCGTACGCATTTGCCGTTGAAGGGATCGACCGCGTCGCCCGCGAAGATCACCGCGCTCGCGCCGGCCGCGTCAGCGGTCCGCAGGACCGTCCCGGCGTTACCGGGGTCACGGATCTCCGCCACCACCGCCACCAGCCGTGGTCGCTTGGCGAGCGCCGCACTCAGCGTCACGTCCATCTGCTCGCAGACCGCGACGATGCCTTGCGGCTGCACGGTCTCGGTGAGCGCCTCGATCGCGTCGTCGTCGACCGCGGAGACACTCGGCGCGAGCAGCGCGAGATCGCCGTGCCGGTTCAGCGCGGCCTCGGTGCCGAACAGCTCGAGCACCACCCCCGCGGCGAGCGCCTCGCGCACGGCCTGCGGCCCTTCGGCCAGAAATCGCCTGCTCTGATCGCGATCCCTACGGCGCTGCAGACGCCGGGCCGCGACAATTCGAGGAGTACGAGTCGTAAAAGTCATCGAAAACGCCGACCGTTCCGGGACTCGGGCGCGAAAAGCAGGACGCCCCCCGATACTCGGAGGGCGTCCCAACTTCGATTCGTGAATCAGGCAGCCTGGGCGGAAGCGCCGCCGGTGCCCTCGGCCACGACGGCAGCCCGCGCGACCTCGACGATGGCCGCGAAGGCGGCGGCGTCGTTGACGGCCAGGTCGGCCAGGATCTTGCGGTCCACCTCGATCTCCGCGAGCCGGAGGCCCTGGATGAGGCGGTTGTAGGTCATGCCGTTCGCACGAGCGGCCGCGTTGATGCGCGTGATCCACAGCTGGCGGAAGTCGCCCTTGCGGTCACGGCGGTCGCGGTACGCGTACTGCATCGAGTGCAGCACCTGCTCCTTGGCCTTGCGGTACAGCCGCGAACGCTGTCCGCGGTACCCGCTGGCCGATTCGAGCAGGGTACGGCGCTTCTTCTGGGCATTTACAGCCCGCTTGACGCGTGCCATTTCAGTACTCCTAACAGGGGAACGTATGTGGCGCGCGCGTCAGCGGCCCAGCAACTTCTTGATGCGCTTGGTGTCGGCCTTGGCCACGGTGACCGTGCCCGTCATCCGACGAGTGACCTTGGAGGACTTGCCCTCCAGCAGGTGACGCTTGCCGGCCTGCTCGGTCAGGAGCTTGCCCTTGCCGGTTACCTTCACCCGCTTGCCGGTACCGGTGTGGGGCTTGAACTTCGGCACTTGAAGCCTCTTTCTGATCTTTCCGCCCGGCCGGGGCCGGGCGGAAAAGCTTGACTACTCTGCGGTGGTGTCGACGACCTCGGCCGCCGGTGCCTCGGCACTCTCGGCACCATCGCCCTCGCGCGGCTCCCGCGGCGGGCGTGCGTTGGCCGCGATCGTCGCAGCTGCGGCTGCCTTGGTAGCCCGGTGAGGGGCCAAAACCATGATCATGTTGCGGCCGTCCTGCTTCGGACTGGCCTCTACGAAGCCCAGTTCCGAGATCTCCTCGCTGAGCCGGCGCAGGAGCCGGAAACCCAGCTCGGGGCGGCTCTGCTCACGACCGCGGAACATGATCGTCACCTTGACCTTGTCGCCCGCCTTGAGGAACCGCACCACGTGGCCCTTTTTGGTCTCGTAGTCGTGCGGGTCGATCTTCGGGCGGAGCTTCATTTCCTTGATGACGGTCTGCTGCTGGTTGCGCCGCGCTTCGCGTGCCTTCAGTGCGCTCTCGTACTTGAACTTGCCGAAGTCCATGAGCTTGCACACCGGCGGCCGCGCCATCGGAGCAACCTCGACCAGGTCCAGGTCAACATCCGCAGCCAGCTGGAGGGCGCGCTCGAGCGGGACGATGCCCACCTGCTCACCTTCCGGGCCGACCAGACGGACCTCACGTGCCCGGATCTGTTCGTTAACGCGTGGTTCGACGCTGATGGGGCCTCCTCAGAACGGTTTACTTTTCCACGCCGCCGCGGTCCCACCCGCGGAGGCGTTGCCAATGTCGGTCGGCCCCAGCGCATCCCCTGGTACGGGGCGCCGGGAAAGCAGAAGGCCCCGGTGTTGCGCCTGAATCAGCGCATGCCAGGGCCCGCTCGACCGGTCATCGGCGCTCTTGAGGAGCGCTCCCCGAGATCGGACCAAATCTCCTTGAAGATCAGGCCGATCCGGGTGACCGGACCCGACGTCTTGATGACGGCGGGTGGGAACCAGCGGGCTCCTCTTTCGCGCCTCCGGCAAACCGGAGACGTGGTCGACTGCCGGGAAGTCTATCAGGCCTTGACGGCGGCCGAATGGAGGGCCCGGAGTGCGCGCACTCCCTCGACCGCGTAGTCCTTGTCGGCCGCCTGCAGCGCGTGGATCGACACCTGCTCGTCGTCGGCCAGCTCCAGTTGCGCCCACGGCGAGTTGCGGTCGAAGCGCACCGCCCGCACCACCGACCAGGGCAGGTCGTAGCCGCCCACCACGTTGCGGATGCGGATGTGGTCGGCGTCGGCGATCACCCGCGGCCGGCAGAACGCCAGGATGCCCAGCCCGAGCAGAATGCCCAGGCCGATCATGGCGGTCTGGTCGCCGCGCTCGAACTGCCCTGAGTTCTCGAAGCCGCTCGACCCGTGCAGGCCGAAGCTGATCACGGTGAAGAGCACCACCACGCCGCCCGCCAGCGAACCAGCGACCCAGCGAATCTTGCGCGGCCGATATGTCACCGTCTCCACGCGGCTCAGCCTACAGCCGGCAGTTGGCGATATCGGTGACCAGGATGGCCCTGGCCCCGAGCTCGTAGAGCTCGTCCATGACCCGGTGCACCTCGGCCCGCTTGACCATCGCCTCGACCGCGACCCAGCCCTCCCGGTGCAGCGGCGACACCGTCGGCGACTCGATGCCCGGGGTCAGCGCGGTCGCGTTCTCCAGCAGCTCGGCCGGTACGTCGTAGGCCAGCATCACGTAGCTGCGGGCCACCAGCACGCCCTGCAGCCGGCGGATGAGCTGGGCGACACCGGCCGGCGCGTTGCCGGGCCGGCCGATCAGGATCGCCGACGAGCGCAGCAGCGGCTCGCCGAGCGTGACGAGGCCGGCCTGACGCAGGGTCGCGCCGGTCTCCACCACGTCGGCGATCAGATCGGCCACCCCGAGGCGGACCGCGTTCTCCACGGCGCCGTCCAGGCGTACGACATCGGCTTTCAGGTCGTTCTCGGCCAGATACCGCGAGACCACGCCGGGGTACGCGGTGGCAATGCGCCGGCCGCCGACCTCGGCGGCCGAGGCGATCGTGCCGGGCGGGGCCGCCCAGCGGAACGTCGCTCCACCGAACGCCAGGTCGACCATCTCCTCGGCGGCGACACCGGAATCGACCAGCAGGTCCCGGCCGGTGATGCCGAGATCGAGGTCGCCGGAGCCGACGTAGGTGGCGATGTCCCGCGGGCGCAGGTAGAAGAACTCGACGTTGTTGGGCTCGTCGCGGCAGATCAGGTCTTTCGGGTCGGTGCGCTGGCGGTAGCCGGCGTCCTTGAGCATCTGCGAGGCGGGCTGGGACAGCGTGCCTTTGTTGGGAATGGCGATGCGCAGCATCGGACGTGCTCCTTCGTGCCTGAAATCCGGATGGGTTTCACAACCGCACGTCAGAGATGTCGGTACACATCCTCGAGGTCGAGACCGGTCGCGATCATCAGGACCTGAGCTTGATAGAGCAGCTGGGAGATCTCCTCCGCGGCCCGCTCGGGGCCCTCGTGCTCGGCGGCCATCCAGGACTCGGCCGCCTCCTCGACGACCTTCTTCCCGATGAAGTGGACCCCTCGCTCCAGGGCCACAACGGTGGACGAGCCCTCGGGGCGCGTCTCCGCCTTCTCCCGAAGCTCGGCGAACAGCTCTTCGAACGTCTTCACGGCCGCCATTGTGACAAGTCATCACGGGATCGATACGAACGCCCCCAGCAGGTGAGACGTGCCCTAGGCTCGCCGTCATGGTCACCCGAAACACCCTCCTCACCAGTGGTGGCGCTGCTCTCGCTCTCGCCGCCCTCGCGGCCTGCGCTCCCGCCGACGAGACCACCGCCACAACCCCCTCTGCCAGCGCTTCTACCAACGTCTGCACGCCTTCGACGTTGGCCACGAAGACCGCCGGCAAGATCACGATCGGCACCGACAACCCGGTCTACGAGCCGTGGTTCAGCGATAACAAGCCCAGCAACGGCAAGGGATTCGAGTCGGCCGTCGCCTATCAGGTGGCGCAGCGACTGGGCTATTCGGCCGAAAACGTGACCTGGGTCTCTGTGACGTTCAACAACGCCATCGCGCCCGGCCCGAAGTCGTACGACTTCGATATCAACGAGTTCTCGATCACCGACGAGCGCAAGCAGGCCGTCGATTTCTCCTCGCCGTACTACCTCGTCAAGCAGACCGTGATCACGATCAAGGGCTCGAAGATCGCGAACGCCAAGTCGCTCGCCGATCTGAAGGACGCCAAGCTCGGCGCCCAGGTCGGCACGACGAGCTACCAGGCCATCACCGACGTGATCAAGCCATCGGCCCAGCCGTCGGTCTTCAACAACAACGACGACGCCAAGGCGGCCCTGGTCAACAAGACCGTCGACGGCATCGTGGTGGACCTGCCGACCGCGTTCTACATGACCTCGGCCGAGCTCGACGGCGGCATCATCGTCGGCCAGCTCGCCTCGGTCGGCACCCCCGAGCAGTTCGGCCTCGTGCTCGACAAGGGCTCGTCGCTGACCACCTGCGTCAGCACCGCAGTCGACCAGCTGCGCCAGGACGGCACCCTCGCGGTGCTGGAGAAGCAGTGGCTGGCCAGCACGGGCGGGGCTCCCGAGCTCCAGTGAGCGGGTTACCCCAGCCGAGTGACGTTCAGCTAGGACGGATCGCCTTCCGGCGCCGGAAGGCGATCCGCTCCGTGCTGCTCGCGGCCCTGTCCACGGCGGTCCTCGGCACGTTGCTCGGCGTGCTGATCACCGGCGCGCCGGGCTGGCAGCGGGTCAAGCAGTCGTTCTTCCGGGTCGATCTCGGCCGGAAAGCGCTGCCCGCCATCCTGGACGGGCTCTGGCTCAACCTCCGGCTGTTCGTCGTCTGCGCGACCTGCGCGGTCGCGCTCGGACTGCTGATCGCGGTGCTGCGCACCCTGCGCGGGCCGGTGTTCTTCCCGGTACGGGCGCTGGCGACCGGCTACACCTACACTCTCCGCGGCCTGCCGCTGATCATCACGATCTACCTGTTCGCGTACGGCGTCCCGGGTCTGCGCCTGCAGGGGACGCCCAGCGTGACCGTGCTCGGCGGCGCCGCCATCACGATCACCTACGGGGCGTACATCGCCGAGGTGCTGCGGGGCGGCATCGAGTCGGTGCACCCCAGCCAGATGGCGGCGGCCCGCTCGCTCGGGCTGAACTACCGCCGGGCGATGCGTCACGTGGTGCTGCCGCAGGCGGTGCGCCGGGCCGCCCCGCCGCTGCTCAACGACGTCGTGTCGATGCAGAAGGACGTCGGGCTGATCTCCCTGGCCGGGCCGGTCGACGCGATCCGGGCGGCCCAGATCAGTCAGGCCGGCAGCTACAACTTCACGCCGTACATCGTCGCGGGTGTGCTCTTCGTTCTTCTTGCCCTGCCGCTGATCGGCATCACCGACTGGGTGACTCTGCGGGCCGCCCGACGCCAGAATGCGGGGACCTGATGGTTCTCACCTGCACCGACGTCCGCAAGACGTTCAACGACAGCCTGGTTCTCGACGGGCTCGACCTGACCGTCGACGAGCACGAGGTGATCGCGCTGATCGGCGCCTCCGGCTCGGGCAAGTCGACGCTGCTGCGCTGCGTCAACCTGCTCACCGAGATCGACGACGGCACGATCACGCTGGACGGCGAGGACATCACCGATCCGCGGGTCGACCCCGACGTCGTACGGCAGAAGATCGGTCTGGTCTTTCAGAGCTACAACCTGTTTCCGCACATGACCGTGCTCGACAACATCACCCTCGCCCCGACCAAGGTGCACGGCCGCCCGATCGCCGAGGCGAAGGCGCAGGCGATGGAGTGGCTCGAGCGGGTCGGGCTGGCCGACAAGGCCGGCAGTTATCCCGATCGGCTCAGCGGGGGCCAGCAGCAGCGCGTCGCGATCGTCCGGGCGCTGATCAACAACCCGCGCCTGCTGCTGCTCGACGAGGTCACCTCGGCGCTCGACCCGGAGCTGGTCGGCGAGGTGCTCACGATGATCCGCGACCTCAAGGGCGACGGCATGACGATGGTCCTGGCCACCCACGAGATGGGCTTCGCCCGTCAGGTAGCCGACCGGGTGGCGTTCCTCGACAAGGGCCGGGTGCTGGAGCAGGGACCGCCCGCGCAGGTGCTCGGCGACCCGATCGAGGCCCGCACCCGCCAGTTCGTGGCCCGGATCATCGAGGCCGGCCGGCTGTAATCCTCGCCGGGTCGGATCACGGACGGTCACCCCCGCGGGCGGCGGGCGGCTGCCATGGTGTCCCGGCGGGCACGGGGGTGATACCGCTGCTGGGGCAGGCGGCTCCCGGGCCCACGGGAGGGCAGTCCCATGCGCCTGCGCATCGCCATGTTCGCGATCGCGTTCCTGTTCGTAACCGCCGCCGGCACACCGCCGGGAAGCGCGGCCGCCGCTCCGCCGGGAAACGCGGCCGTCGCTCCGCCGGGAAGCGCGGTGGCCCGTTTTGGCTTACGCCTCGAATCGGCCACGGTGCTCCCCGGGGGAACCATCGTCGACGTGCATTATGTGGCGATCTGCCCGCCGGGAGCGCCGGCCCGGGTCGGCGTGTCGCTCGCGCAGCGGGCCGGCGCGCATGTCGCGGTCGGCCGGGGCGGCGCCGAGATCCTCTGCAACGGCGTGCCTCGCTCGGTGCGGATGCGGGCCGTCGCCACCGGCGGTGGATTGTCGTTCCAGCCCGGCCGGGCGCGCATCGCGGCCGAACTGCAGGCCGCGACCGGCCTCGGCATCGCGGCCGAGGACGACCGGGCCCGTCTGGTGGTGCTGCGTCGCTGAGCCGGTCAGGACTTGAGTTCGCGCAGCACGAGGGCGGCGTCCAGCGCTGCCACCGTGCTCTGCCAACCCTTGTCCTCGATCGAGTCCTCCAGGCCGGCCCGGTCGCGGGCCTGGCCGAGGCTGTGCACGGTCAGCACGCCGTGCGCCACCGGGGTGCGCTCGTCGAGGGCGACCCGGGTGAGACCGGTGGTGACCGAGTCACAGACGTACTCGAAATGCTCGGTCTCGCCCTTGATCACCACGCCGATCGCGACCACCGCGTCGCACCGCTTGGCCATGGCCTGCGCGACGACCGGCAGTTCGACGGTGCCGGCCACCCGGTGGATGATCACGTCCGTCACACCGCACGCCTCGGCTGCGGCCTTCGCCCGCTCGATCATGTGGTCGATCAGTTCGGTGTGCCAGCGCGCACCGACGATGCCGAGACGCAGCCCGGCGGCGTCGACGGTCTCCATGTGCGGGTCACCAAAGCCGGCCATTTCGCCCCCTTGTTTCAGCCATTGTCACTTTTTCTGAAGTGCGAGTCAGCCCAACGCCTCGAACAGGTGCCCCATCCGATCACGCTTGGTCCGCAGGTAATGCACGTTCTCCGGGAACAGCCGCACCGGCAGCGCCTCCCGGCCGAGCACGGTCAGACCGTAGCCCTCCAGGCCGGCCCGCTTGGCCGGATTGTTGGTGAGCAGCGTCATCGAGCGCACGCCCAGCTCGTAGAGGATCTGCGCCCCGGTGCCGTAGTCGCGGGCGTCGGCCGGCAGCCCCAGCTCGAGGTTCGCGTCGACGGTGTCGAAGCCGCGGTCCTGCAACTGGTAGGCCTGCAGCTTGTGCAGCAGGCCGATGCCGCGGCCCTCGTGCCCGCGCATGTAGAGCACCACGCCCCGGCCCGCCTCGGCGACCCGCTGCAGCGCCGCGTCCAACTGCGGGCCGCAGTCGCAGCGCCTGGAGCCGAAGACGTCCCCGGTCAGGCATTCCGAGTGCACCCGGACCAGCACGTCCTGCCCGTCGCCGAGCTCGCCGAAGACCAGGGCCACGTGCTCGCCGCCGTCGGCCTTGGCGCGGTAGCCGACCGCGGTGAAGTCGCCGTGCTCGGTCGGCAGCTTGGTCTCCACCACCCGCTCGACGGTCTGCTCCAGCGAACGGCGGTAGGCCACCAGGTCGGCGATCGTGATGATCGTGACCTCGTGCTCGATCGCGAACTTCTCCAGGTCGGGGCGGCGCTGCATGGTGCCGTCGTCGTTGACCATCTCGCACAGCACGCCGGCCGGGCGCAGACCGGCCAGCACGGCCAGATCGATGGCGGCCTCGGTGTGGCCGGGACGGCGCAGCACGCCGCCGGCCTTCGCCCGCAGCGGCACGACGTGGCCGGGCCGGGTGAGGTCGGTCGGGCGGGTGTCGGCCGAGGCCAGAAGCCGGAGCGTACGGGCCCGGTCGGCGGCGGAGATGCCGGTGGCCACGCCCTCGGCCGCGTCGACCGCCACCGCGTACGCGGTGCCGCGACGGTCCTGGTTGGTGTGGTACATCGGCGGCAGGTCGAGGCGGTCGGCCTCTTCCTCGGTGATCGGCGCGCAGATGTAGCCGGACGTGTAGCGGACCATGAACGCGACCAGCTCCGGCGTCGCCTTCTCGGCCGCGAAGATCAGGTCACCCTCGTTCTCGCGATCCTCGTCGTCGACGACGATCACCGCGCGACCGTCGGCAACGTCCTTGATGGCTTGTTCGATGTCCTCAAACATTGCGGGCTCCCAGCATCTTCTCGACGTACTTGGCGATCACGTCGACCTCGAGGTTCACCGGGTCGCCCACGGCTTTGGATCCCAGCACGGTCAGCTTCAGCGTCGTCGGGATCAGCCCGACACTGAACGTTTCGTCGTCCACTGCCATGACCGTCAGCGACACCCCGTCGACGGTGATCGAGCCTTTCTCCACGACGTACCGGGAAATGGCGGCGGGGAGGGCGAAGCGCAGGACCTCCCACTGATCGGCCGGCTCCCGGCTGAGCAGTTTGCCGACGCCGTCGACGTGGCCCTGCACGAGATGGCCGCCGAGGCGGTCGCCGAGCGCGGCCGCCCGCTCGAGGTTCACGTTGCTGCCGACCTGGAGGGCGCCGAGCGACGACCGGCGCAGCGTCTCGCCCATCACGTCGGCGGTGAAGACGCCGTCCTCGTTGTCGATCACGGTGAGACAGACGCCGTTGACCGCGATCGAGTCGCCGTGCTTGGCGTCGGTCGTGACGAGCGGCCCGCGTACCGCGATGACGGCCGAGTCACCGCCCGCGTCGGTGAGGCGAATTACCTCGCCCAATTCCTCGACTATGCCCGTGAACATTTAGGAGCCTCTCATTCCGAATAAGGGTGGTGGGCGGGGCGGTCGGATGGCTTTGTCCGGAGCGATGCGATGAAGCGCAGGTCGGGACCGATCTGCGCGATGTCGGTGAGATCAAGTTCGATGGCGTCGCTGATCGTGGCGACACCCGCGTCGAGCAGGGCGGCCTTGCCCGCGCCGAGCAGCTTCGGCGCCACGTAACCGATCACCTGGTCGACCAGGCCGGCGGCGAGGAACGAACCGGCCAGCGTGGGGCCGCCCTCCAGCAACACCGACCGGATGCCCCGGCCGAACAGGGCCTGGAGCAGGGCGTTCAGGTCGACGCGGCCCTCCGGCCCGGCGCCGACCTCGCGGGTGGTGACGATCCAGGTGGGCGCGGCGACGTCGCGGACTCGCGCTTTTTCAGGTGTACGCCCATGAGAGTCCACCACCACCCGAAGGGGCTGCTTGATGGCAAGCGTGCCGTCCTTGAGGTCGCGCACGGTGAGCTGCGGATCGTCGGCGACGACGGTGCCGGCGCCGACCATGATCGCGTCCATCGTGCCGCGCAGCAGGTGCACGTCGGCGCGGGCCGGCGCCGAGGTGATCCACTGGCTGGTGTCATCGGCGGCGGCCGACCGCCCGTCCAGCGTTGCCGCGAACTTCCAGGTCACGTAGGGCCGGCCCCGCCGGACCGCGGTCAGCCAGGCAATGTTGCCCTGCTCCGCCTCCCGACGGCGGACACCCGTCTCGACCTGGACCCCGGCGGCGCGCAACGTGACCGCTCCGCCCGATGCCACCGGCGTCGGGTCGTCGACCGCGATCACCACCCGGTTGACGCCCGAGTTGATCAACGCGTGGCTGCAGGGACCGGTGCGGCCGGTGTGGTTGCACGGCTCGAGGGTGACCAGCGCGGTGCCGCCGCGGGCCCGCTCCCCCGCCTGGGCGAGGGCGACGATCTCGGCGTGCGGCCCACCGGCGTACGCGTGGAAGCCCTCGCCGACGATCTCGCCGTCGGCGTCGAGGAGCAGACAACCGACCACCGGGTTGGGGCTGGTCGTGCCGAGGCCCCGCGCGGCCAGCGCAATCGCGCGGCGCATCGCCTCGTCCTCGGTCACCATCCGCTTCGTCCTCTCAGCGCGGCACGGTCACGCGCTGAGGTTGAGCGGGAGAAACGCCAGGAATCGGACAGAAGGGTACGCTGCGCGCACCCTTGGCTTCTGGGAGCACCCAGAGTCCAATCCCGCGCGCTGTCTCCCATCCGGACTGTCTGACCGAACTCTCGCTCGATCAACCGTCGGCCCTGGAGTTTCACCAGGTCCACCGGCCGCCTTGTCAGGCGTCCGGGTCGCGGGCTTACCGAAGCTTTCGCCTCGGATCACCGCCGGTTCGGAATTTCACCGATCCCGCCAGCGCGTGGTGGGTTAACCCCGAGTCTTACACGCGCGATCGACTTTGCAAGTGCCCCGCGAGCCATCTCACATCTTGTAGGGCGGAATTGACCTAGTCTTCCTCGTCCGAGTCGGCACGGCGGCGATCGATCGCCACATATGACCCGGGCTGGGACTTTGCGACCTTCTTCATCTCCGACGCGACCGCGATGACCACCCGCGGGTCGGCGAACTTGCGGCCCTCGAGCGTCGCCTGGGCGACCCCGATCGACAGGGTGACCAGGGCGGCGCGGTTCTTGTTGCCGCGCCGGTCGGGGACTTCGATGTAGCCGCGCTCGGCGTCCTTCGGGTCGTAGAGCCGGTCGGCGGCCTGCTCGAAGTCGGTCACCGTGGCCTGGGTCAGCGGCAGCACCTGCTCGGGGGTGCAGATGAAGACGAAGTCGTCGCCGCCGATGTGGCCGAGGAAGATCGACGGCTTGCCGATCGCGGCGCTCGCCTTGTGCAGGCTGCGGGCCAGCGAGGTGATGAATTCGTCGCCACGGTCGAAACCATACACATCGTTGACGCTCTTGAAGCGGTCGATGTCGATGTAACCCACCGAGTATTCGCCGCCGGCCTTCATCCGGTCGTTGACCTCGCGCCGCACCCGCGCGTTGCCGGGCAGACCGGTCAGCGGGGACACCTCGCGGAACTCCTTGTTGCGCCGCAGCGTGGAGGCGACCCGGGCGATCAGCTCGGCGGTGTCGAACGGCTTGACCAGGTAATCGTCGACGCCGGCGGTCAGACCGACGACCTTGTCGACGGTCATCCCCTTGGCGGTCAGCATGATCACCGGGAGGGCGGAGGTGAGCGGCTCGGCGCGCAACTGGCGGGTCAGCTCGACACCGTCCATGCCCGGCATCATCCAGTCGACCACGGCCAGATCGGGGCGCTTGTTCTCCATGATCTGGAGCGCTTCCTCGCCGTCGCCGGCCCGGATCACCTCGTAGCCTTGAACCTTGAGGTTGAACTCGACGAAACCCGCGATGTCCTGGTCGTCGTCGACCACCAGGATCAGGTCAGGACGATCCTCCGGGTCGGCCCCGAGGTCTTCCGCGCTGTGCCGCACCACGCCGGTGCTCATCCGGTCTCCCCGCTCGTTGCTGTTGGCCGATCCATCATGCGGCCGACTGCGCCTCCACGGCCAGCGCCCGAAGTTTGCGAATCGCCTCGGCCGGGTCCTCCGCCCCGTACACCGCGGTGCCGGCGACGAACGCGTCGGCCCCCGCCTCGGCCGCCTGGGCGATGGTGTCGGCCGCGATGCCGCCGTCGACCTCGAGGCGGACCGACAGATCTTTCGCGGTGATCCGGCGGCGCACGTCGCGCACCTTCTCCAGCATTTCGGGCATGAACTTCTGCCCGCCGAAGCCGGCCTTGATCGTCATGATCAGGACGGTGTCGACGTAGGGAAGCAGCTCCAGGTACGGCTCCACCGACGTGTCCCGGTCGATCGCCAGCCCGGCCTTGGCACCGGCGGCGCGCAGCGTCTTGGCCAGGGCCACCGGGTTGTCGCAGGCCTCGGCGTGGAACGTCACGTTGTAAGCGCCCGCCTCCGCGTAACCCGGCGCCCACCGCTCCGGATCGGTGATCATCAGATGCACGTCGAACGGGATGGCGGTGGCCTTGCGCAGGCTCTGCACCACCGGCAACCCGATCGTCAGGTTGGGCACGAAGTGGTTGTCCATGACGTCGACGTGCACCCAGTCGGCCGCACCCTCGATGGCGCCCACCTCGTCGGCGAGACGGGAGAAATCGGCGGCCAGGATGCTCGGGGCGATGATCGGCTTTGCGCTCACGAGGGGAAGTCTAGGGCTTCGGGCGTGGCCGGGCTCCGACTCCTCGCGGGCTGTGGATAACCGGCCCGGGACACCCGATAGAGTGGCGCGTCCGAGACAGGGCTGGGAGGCGACCGATGCGACGGTGGGCGTTGGCCGTGCTGGCGTGCACGCTCCTCGCCGGTTGTGCCGGGCTCCTCGCCGGCTGCTCCGGGCTTCCGGCCGGGGTCGACGGCGATCTCACCAACGGCTGGCAGCCGATGGCGGCCGCCACCCAGTTCCGCCCCGCCGCCGGCACCTGCCACGCCGAGCTGACTCAGACCGGCACCGCCGACGACTACTCCCCGGTGCCCTGCACCGACCCGCACCTGGTCGAGACGATCGCGGTCACCGACGTGGCGAACGCCGGCCTCTCGCAGGCGTTCGCCGCCTGCTCGAAGCAGGCCACCACGTTCCTCGGCGCCGACTGGCGCACCGGCTGGGTGGTGCTGCAGCCGGTGCTGCCCGGCAAGGAGGCGCTGGCCGGCGGCGCTCACTGGGTCCGCTGCGACGTGGCCGAGACGTCACCGGTCGACGGCGCCCTGGTGCGCCGCTCGGCCACCATGAAGGGCGCCGTCAAGGCGGGCGGCAAACTGCGGATGGCCTGCGCCAACCCCACCATCGACGGCGAGTCGGTCACCGAGATGCACCCGGTGGCCTGCGCGACCACTCACACCGCCGAGTTCGCCGGCCTCTTCGCCACCACCGCGAAGAACTCCGACGACATCAGCAGCGACGCCCTGGCCGACGGCTGTGACAAGGCGATCGCCAAGTTCACCGGTCTGCGCGACGACAGCAACCTGGAGAGCCGGATCGGCTGGCTGGGCTTCCCACCGGACGACACCGCCTGGCAGATGGGCGACCGGGCGATCCGCTGCTTCCTGTGGCTCAACGGCGAGAAGATGACCGGCTCGTACCGCAACGCCGGCCCGTCGAAGTTGAAGATCCACTACTCGAACTGATTGGCCAGGGCCGCGATCAGGCCCGGGAAGCGGGCGTCCAGCTCGTCGCGGCGCAGCTCGATGGTGTGCGTGCGGCCGGTCACCGTGGTGCGCGTCAGCCCCGCCTCGCGAAGGATGCGGAAGTGGTGGGTCATGGTCGATTTGTGCACCCCGAAATCCCAGTGAGTGCCACATTTGCCGTGCGCCCGGCCGTCGGCGAGCGTCTGCACGATGCGCAACCGGATGGGGTCGGCGACGGCGCGCAGCACATCGACCAGAGCCGCATCCTCGTCGTCCGCCATGCCCCAAGACTACCGTTGGATGTTCATCCAACAATTGGCTAGCTTGACGGTATGACGAATCTCCAACAGTTGGGCTCGGCCCGCTGGATGTGGGACGCCGACGGCGTCGTGACCGTGACCCTCGACGATCCCGGCCGCGCGGCCAACATGCTCAACCGGCGGCACCACGACGGGCTCGCCGCCTGCCTCGACGACCTTTCCGGCCGGCTCGACCAGCTGCGTGGCGTGGTGCTCACGTCGGCGAAGCGCTCGTTCATCGCCGGCCCGGAGTTCGTCCCGGGCGAGATCACCCCGGACGAGGCAGCCGAGACGTACGGCCTGCTGGTCCCGCTGCGTGATCAGGCGCGCCGGCTCGAGACGCTGGGGCGGCCGGTCGCCGCGGCGCTCAACGGCTCGGCACTGGGCGGCGGCTTCGAGCTCGCGCTGGCCTGCCACCACCGGGTCGGGCCGCGCGATCCCTCGGTGGTCTGGGCGCTGGCCGAGACCGGGATGGGCATCATGCCCGGCGGTGGCGGCGTGGTGCGGGTGACCCGGATGGCCGGCATCGCCGCGACCGTGCTCGACATCGTCGGCCCGGGCACCACGTTCCACCCGGCGCAGGCGCTGGTCGCGGGCCTGGTGGACGATCTCGCCGACGACGTGGTGGCGGCCGCCCGCGCCTGGGTGCTGGCCCAGCCGGCCGGCCCGTTCACCCAGCGCTGGGAGCGACCCGGCTACCGGATTCCGGGCGGGGCCGAGGAACCTCCGGGACTCGCCGACGAGGTCCGCCGCCGGTCGGCGGGCTCGCCGGTCCGGGCACTCGCCGCGGTTCTCGACGTCGCGGTCCGCAGCGCGGCAGCACCGATCGACGACGCCTTCGAGATCGAGACTGCCGCCTTCCGCCCGCTGCTGAGCGCCCCGGAGTTTCCCGCGCTGAGTCATCTCTTCTACGCCATGCGCACAGTGGCCGGACCCACCGCGGCGACCACTGGGCCGAAAGGGTTCCCGCAGGTCGTCGCGAACCCGCTGGCCGCCGTCTTCTTCGCGCCGGACGCGCCCGTCGTCGAGGTCACCGACGACGACGCGGCCGCTGAGGTCCGCGCCCAGGGCGGCATCCCGGTCGTGATCCGCGCCGGCGCGACGTCATTCGTCCAGACACTGCTCGACGCCGGCCCGGACCCGGACGCGATGGCCGCCGCCGTCCACCGCGCGCTCGACGCCGGCCTGGTCGTCGACCCGGCCGGCGCCGATGTCGCCTCGGTCCTCGCCGCCGGCTTCCCACCCTGGACCGGCGGCGTGCTGCATCACCTCGCGGCCCTCGAGAGGCCGAAAAACTAGGCCGTGCGGCGCAGGACGGCCAGGAACATCGCGTCGGTGCCGTGGCGGTGCGGCCACAACTGCACCGTCGGGCCGGGGCCCAGCTTCGGCATGCCCGGCGGCAGCAGGGTGCGGGCGTCGACGAAGTCGGCCTCGACGCCGCTGCGCCGGGCCCCCTCGGTGACCGTCACCTGTGTCTCCACCTGGTGCGGGGAACACGTCACATACGCCACCAGGCCGCCCGGACGGACCGCTCGCAGCGCGGCCACCAGGAGTTCCCGCTGCAGTTTCGTCAGCGCCGGCAGATCGGACGGCTGCCGCCGCCAGCGTGCCTCGGGCCGGCGTCGCAGCGAGCCCAGGCCGGTGCACGGCGCGTCGACCAGCACCCGGTCGAACGACTCCTCCGGCAGGTCGGGATCGCGCCCCACCGAACGGCCGTCCATCGGCAGCACGGTCACCGGCATGCCCTCGGTGGCGTGCTCGACCAGCCGGGCCCGGTGCTCGGCCACCTCGACCGCGGTCACCTCGGCGCCCCGCGACGCGGCGATCGACCCGAGCAGGCCGGCCTTGCCACCCGGCCCGGCGCAGAGGTCGAGCCAGCGGGTGTCCCGGCCCTCGATCGGCGCGGCCAGCAGCGCGGCCGCGACCAGCTGGGAGCCCTCGTCCTGAACGTGCGCGCGACCGTCGTGGATCGCGGCCAGCTCGCGCGGCGAGCCGCCGTTGAGGTACACCGCGTACGGCGAGAATGCCCCCGGCTGCCCGCCCACCTCGTCGGCCAGCTCGACCGCCTCGGCCCGGCCCGGGCGCGCGCACAGGTGCACGGTCGGCGCCTGGTTGTCCTCGATCAGCAGCCGGGCGGTGTCGTCCAGGTCGCCACCGAGCGCCTCGGAGAAGGCCCGGATGATCCACTGCGGGTGGTTGTGCACCACCGACAGGTTCCCGACCGGGTCCTCGTCGTAGGCCGGGGCGAGCTTCGCGATCCAGTCCTCGAACGACGTCTCGGAGATCGTGCGCATCACCGCGTTGGCGAAGCCGGCCGCACCCGGCGCCACCGACCGCACCAGGTCGACGGTCTGGTTGACCGCCGCGTGCGCCGGCACCCGGGTGTGCAGCAACTGGTAGGCGCCGAGCCGCAGGGCGTCGCGGGCGGGCGGGTCGATGCGGGCCACGTCACGGCCCGCCGCGTCGGCCACGATCAGGTCGAGGGTGCCGAGCGCGCGCAGGGTGCCGTAGGTCAGCTCGGTGGCGAACGCGGCGTCGCGACCGCTCAGCCCCATGTCGCGGAGGATGTCGGAGAGCACGAGATTCGCGTACGCGTCGTCGCGGTGAACGGCGGCGATCGCCTCGTACGCAGCCTGCCGTGCCGGATCCGACGGAGGGCGACCGCCTCGCGGAGCCCGGCCCGTGCGATCGTCGCGGGCATAGCCCGGACCTGCGGCCCCGCGAGGTCTTCCGGACCCACGCGGCCGATCTGCCTGATGCGAAGTCATTCGAATTTCTCCCCTGACTGGATCCGCGAGCCGCGAGCCCAGTCGGTGGCCGCCATCGCCTTCTTTCCGGCCGCGCGCACCTCGCCGAGCGCAACGGGTGTGGTGGCCGTGCCCACGAGCACCTGGCTGCGCTCCACGAGGAGATCGCCAGGGGCGAGGGCCGGACCATTGGCGATCGGCTTCACCGGACCGAGCTTGACCCGGTCCGATCGGAACGTCGTCCAGGCGCCTGGCGCCGGCGTGCACGCCCGGATCCGCCTGTCCACCGCGAACGACGGGTCCGACCAGCGGATCTGCGCGTCCTCGACGGTCAGCTTCGGCGCGAACGACACCCCGTCGCCCGGCTGCGGGTGCGCCACCGCGGTGCCGGCCTCGATCGCGTCGAGCACCGCCACGAGCAGGCCCGCGCCCGAGACGGCGAGCCGTCCGAGCAGGTCACCGGAGGTGTCGGCGGGCCGGATGTCCTCGGTGAGGGTGCCGTAGACCGGGCCGGTGTCGAGGCCCGCCTCCAGCTCGAACACGCTGGCCCCGGTCACCTCGTCGCCGTGCAGCACCGCGTGCTGCACCGGCGCCGCGCCACGCCAGGCCGGCAGCAGCGAGAAGTGCAGGTTGACCCAGCCGTGCTTGGGGATCTCGAGGGCGCTCGGCGGCACCAGCGCGCCGTAGGCGACGACCGGCGCGCAGTCCGGAGCCAGCTCCTTCAGCCGCTCCTGGAACTCTGGCTCCCGGGGCTTCGCCGGCGTCAGCACCTCGATGCCACGCTCGTCGGCCCAGGCGGCCGCGGGCGATCGGAGCAGACGGCGGCCCCGACCGGCCGGCGCATCCGGGCGGGTGACGACGGCGAGAAGCTCATGCTTTGAAGCCGCCAGCGCATCCAGAGCGGGCAGCGTCACGGCCGGCGTGCCGGCGAAGATCAGGCGCATCCGGTCACCGCCCCAGGCCGAAGATGCCGCGACTGTGCGGGCTCTCCTTGATCGTCGGGGCCGCCCCCGCGTCGTACCACTCGGCTGCTCTGATTTGCTTCATCGCCTCTTTGCGGCCGGTCGAATCGAGCCGGTCCAGGAAGAGAACGCCGTCGAGGTGATCGGTCTCGTGCTGCACACACCGAGCCATCAGACCGGTGCCGACCAACTGGATCGGATCGCCATGCTCGTTGAAGCCGTTGGCCACGACGTTTTGCCGGCGCTTGGTGTCGATGTAGATGCCCGGGATGGAGAGGCAACCCTCGGGCCCGTCCTGCTCCTCCTCGTCGGGGAAGCTCAGCGCCGGGTTGATGATGTGCCCCACGACGTCGTCGACGTCGAACGTGAAGACCCGCAGCCCGACACCGAGCTGAGGCGCGGCCAAGCCGGCGCCACCCTCGTCCTGCATGGTCTCGACCAGATCCCGGACGAGATAACGCAGTTCCTTGTCGAAATCGACGACGGGATCGGCCGGCGTCCGCAGCACCGGATCACCGAAGAGACGGATGGGCTGAACGGTCACGCGGCGGTACTCCTGACAATCATTGCGGGGCGGGCAGCCTCCTATCCTACGGAGTCGCCGACCGGATCATCTCGCCAGCGTGACCGGGAGCTCGCGCCAGCCGCGCAGGTTCATCCGGGCGCGACGCACCGGCCGGGCCGCAAGGGCGAGATCGGGAAAACGCCGCAGCAGCGCCGACAGCGCCACCTGCGCTTCCATCCGGGCCAGCGGCGCACCGAGGCAGTAATGCACACCGGCGCCGAACGACAGCGGCGATGGCCCCGCCCGGGTCGGATCGAACACGTCCGGCCGGTCGAATCGGCCCGGGTCCCGGTTGGCGGCGCCGAGCAGCAGCACGACCTCGGCCCCGGCCGGCACGGCAACCCCCGCAACCTGCGCCTCCCGGGCGGCCCGCCGGGTGGTGAGCTGCACCGGCGCATCAATTCGCAAGATCTCTTCGACGTACGCCGTGGCCAGCTCCTGATCCTCGCGCAGCTTTTCCGCGTACGTCGGATGGTCGTGCAGCAGAACCACGCCGTTGCCGATCAGGTTGGTGGTCGTCTCGAACCCGGCTACCAGCAGCAACGCGAGATTGGCCAGCAACTCGTCGGCGGTGAGCCGCTCCCCGTCCGCATCGTGCGCGGCAGCCAGCGCGGTGACCAGGTCATCGGCCGGTTCCGCCCGGCGCAGCTCGACCAGGTGCGCGAAGTAGTCGATGAGCTCGTCAGCGGCCGCGTCGGCCTTGACCCGATCCTCCTCGGTCCAGTGCAGCTCGAGCACCCCGGTCAACGCCTCGGCCAGCCGCCGGAACCGCCCACGATCAGCCTCCGGAACCCCCAGCAACGCGGTGATCACCCAAATCGGCAGCGGATAGGCCAGGCGACCCACAAGATCCACCCCGCTGCCGTACGCCGTGAGCCCACCCAGCAACTCGTCGACCTGCCCGGCGATGGTCTCCCGCAGAGCCGCCACCCGCCGCGCGGTGAAAACACCCGCCGCGAGCCGGCGCTGTCGCGTGTGGTGCGGCGCGTTGGACCGCAGCATCGAATCGGCGAAGAGCGCGATCGCCCGATATTCCCGCCACCCCGGCCACGCCGAGTCGAGCTGCTCCTTGTCGAACGTCTCCATCGCCGAGTCACGCAGCGCCCGATCAACGGCGTCATAGCCGGAAACAAGAAAGAGCGACTCCGAGACCTGCAGCACCGGCCCGTGCGCGTGCAACGCCGCATAGGCGGCATCCGGCTCCCGGTCAGTGGGCGGCGCAAGCAGAATCCCAGCGGCTTCACCAGCATCCATCCCCCGATCATCCACGCCAGACGCAATCCCCGCCGCCCCGCATTCATCGGTCAGAAGATCGTTGCCGGATCGATCTCGATGCGAACCGGGAGGGCGGATTTCTTGGCGCTGCGGACCGCTGCGGCCTCGTGCAGGGCGGCCGCCATCGCCGCGGCCTGCGAACGGTTCGTGCGCACGAGCATGCGTTCCTGCTCGTCGTCGGCCGGGACCGGGCCGAGCACCTCGGCCGAGTCGGGCAGCTTCGCGGCGCCGAGCAGCTCGGCGACGGCTGCGGGCAGGCCGGTGAGGCTGGCCATCCGCGCGGCCGGCGGGAAGCCCAGCTCGCGCCGCTCCGCCAGTTCCCGGGTCGCGAACCAGGCCGGGTCCCACCGGATCAGCGCCTGCACCGTGGCCAGCGACCCGTCGGCCACCACGACCACCTTGCCGCCCTGCTTGGCCGGCCGGGCCAGCGCCGACGCGTTGAACCACCGCCGCATGGTCTCCTCGGCCGCCCGCAGATCGGAACGGGTCAGCAGCGCCCACGTATCCAGCAGCAGCACCGCGCCGTAACCGCCCTCGGCCCCCGGCTCGGCCCCCGGCGTGGCGACCACCAGGGACGGCCCGGCCGGCACCGTGCCGAGAATCTCGTCCCGCCCCGAGGTCCGCACCGGAACCTCGGGAAACGCACGCCCCAACTCCTCGGCGGTCCGCTTGGCGCCGGTCACCGACGCCCGCAGCCGGCGCCCGTGGCAGGCCGGGCACGAATAGTCGGCAGCCGCCCGCCCGCACCAGCGGCAGGTCGGCACGTCCCGGGCGCCCGCCAGCGACAGCGGCCCCGAACAGTGCGGGCACCGCGCCGGCGTCCGGCACTCCGCGCACGCGACGGAGGGCAGATAGCCCCGCCGCGGAACCTGAACCAGCACCGGCGTCTCCGCCTGCAGCGCCTGCCGAGCGGCCTGCCAGGCCAGGCTGGGCAGCCGCGCGGTGGCCGCGCCCGGGTCCCGCGCCAGCTGCGGATCGTCACCGGTGGGTGCGATGGCCGGCACCCGGTTGCGCAGCACGTCCCGCGAGGCCGCGATCTCCTTGGCCCACCCGGTCTCCAGCAGCAGCTGCGCCTCGCCGGTGCGGGCATACCCCGCCACCATGGCCGCGCAGTCAGCCAGCCGGGCCCGCGTCAGCAGCACCTCCCGGGCGTGCGGATAGGGCGCTCGCGGCTCGGCGTGCAGATCGTCGCCGTCATCCCAGATGACGACAAGCCCCAGCTTGGCGACCGGCGCCCACATGGCCGCCCGTGTTCCGGCGACAACCGGCACCCGATGCCGGCTGGCCGCCAGGAACCGCCGATATCGCTCAGCCGGCCCGAGCGCCGCATTGAGCGCCACATGCAGCCCGTCCCCGAGGACCGCCCCCAGCGCCCGATCGACCCGCTCGAGGTCACGCGCATCCGCCACCACGATGACCGCCCCGAGCCCAGCCCGGACAGTCGCCGCCGCAGCCTCCGCAATCCGCGTGGCCCAGTCCTCCCCCGGCAGCGCCCCCCAAACAGCCCGAACCCCCCGCCCATCTTCGAGCGCCCGCAAAAAAGCCGGCCCCGCCGTGTAGGAATCCCACCCCCCAGCGGCAGGCAGCCCTTTCCCCGCTGGCAGAACCGCCGCCAACCCCACGCCCGCGCCCGAGTCGCCCGAGTCCGCAGCTGCCTCCGAACCAGCGCCCGAACCCACAGCCTGCGCAGCCTCAGCCCTCGCAGCGTCCGGCTCCGCAGCTCCCGCAACACCCGGCTCCGCAGCTCCCGCAACACCCGGCTCCGCAGCTCCCGCAACACCCGGCTCCGCAGCTCCCGCAACACCCGGCTCCGCAGCTCCTGGGCCTGGCGACTCGACGGTCGGGGCCGCGCTGCCCGCCGGATCCTCCATGTCGGATAAATCCGGCTTGGGGTCGGGGGTGGTCTGCGCCTCGACGCGGGCGTGGCGGGGCGGGACCGCCAGCCGGAGGACGTCGTAGAGGTTTCCGGCGTAGCGGTCGGCGACCGCTCGCGCCAGCCGCGCCACCTCCGGGTCGAGCACCCGCTCCGGCGAGACCACCTTGTCGAGGTAGGCCAGCTTGCCGGCGTGCGGCGACGACTCGATCCGCTCGAGCAGGAAGCCGGTCACCAACTGCCCCGCGAACCGGACCTTGACCCGCACCCCCGCCTGCGCCGCCTCGTCGTCGGCCGCGGCCACCAGGTAGTCGAACGGCCGGTCGAGGTGGGCGAGGGGCACGTCGACGCACACCCGGGCGACCGGCAACCGCTCGGCCGGGACTCGTTCGCTGTGTGCGCTCTTGCTGGTCATCGGGGAACATTCTGCCGAAGGGGTGTGACAGGAATCGGCGGGCTCAACCGCGCACGGCGCCCGACAGCGCGGCTGCCACCATCCGTTCCACCGCCGCCGGTGACGGCGTCGCGTCGCTGCGGTCGGCGAACAGCAGATGCCCGGAGCCGATCACCATCGGGGCCAGCGTCTCCACGTCGGCGCCGGGCGCCAGCCGGCCATGTTCCTTCTCGGCCGCCAGGTAGGCCGCCACCATCTCGCCGGCCTCGGACAGCAGCGGAATCCCCGGTCGTCCGCGCGCCGACCGGAGCCGCGCGCGCAGATCGTCGCGGAAGGTGATCAGGCTGACCATCGCGACGGCCACCGGGTTGAAGATCTGCTGCAGCGCCGTCGCCAGGTTGGCCACCAGCGAGCCCTGACCGGCCCACTCCAGCAGCGACTCGGCCTGCCGCTCGACCCGGCCGATCCGGTTGAGCACCAACTCCGTCAGGAAGTCGTCGAAATCCGTGAAATGCCGGTGCAGCACGCCCTTGGCCACCCCGGCCTCGGCGGTCACCGCCCGGCTGGTCAGCAGGTACGGCCCGTCGCGCAGCAACACCCGCTCGGCGGCGGCGAACAACTGCTCACGGACGTCTCGAAGCGCCACACCGGTTGGCACGAAGTCTCTCCCGAACGACGAAGGGGTAGCGAGTGGGCGCTCGCCCACTTAAGGTGGGCGCGTGCCCACTATACGGCCGCAAGGAGCGTGAGCCCGATGACCGAGTCACATCAGCAGCGGCAGGCCGCCGAGTCGTTCGGCGCGGAGGCCGAGCGCTACGACCGCGCCCGCCCGAGTTATCCCCCGGAGCTGATCCACCGGATCGCCGCGAATAATCCCGGCCCACGGGTGCTCGACGTCGGCTGCGGCACCGGCATAGCGGCCCGCCAGTTCCAGGCCGAGAAGCGCGAGGTGCTCGGCCTCGACGTCGACCCACGGATGGCCGAGCAGGCCCGCAGCCAGGGCCTCGAGGTCGAGGTGTCGAAGTTCGAGGACTGGGACGCCCAGGGCCGCCACTTCGACACGATCGTGGCGGCGCAGGCGTGGCACTGGGTCGACCCGATCGCCGGCGCGACAAAGGCCGCCGAACTCCTCAACCCGACCGGCCGCATCGCCCTGATCTGGAATGTCTTCGAGCCCGAACCCGCGACAAGGAAAGCGTTCGCCACGACCTACGAGTCTGTTTTGTCAGGCTTTCCCAACGTATGGGCGGGCGATCGCCCGATCCTCGAGACGTACGACCTGATGTTCGCCGCAGCCGAGGGCGGCCTGGAGCAATCCGGATGTTTCACCCGGGCGGAGCGCTGGCGCGTCGACTGGGAGCGCGCCTACACGAAGAAGGACTGGCTGGACCAGCTGCCCACCTTCGGCGGGATGAGCCGCCTCCCGAAGGAAAAAATGGATGAACTGCTCGCGGCAACCGAACGCGCCATCGCCGACAGCTTCGTCATGCGCTACGCCACCGTGGCGGTCACAGCGACGAAGCCATGAACGAAACGGCGCCCCCGAGAAACTCGGGGGCGCCGGTCGAAGAACCAGACTCAGGCGGCGGCGTTCTTCAGGTCCTGCGCCCGGTCGGTGCTCTCCCACAGCAGGTCGGGCAGCTCCCGGCCGAAGTGGCCGTACGCCGCGGTCTGCTGGTAGATCGGGCGGAGCAGGTCGAGGTCGCGGATGATCGCGGCGGGACGCAGGTCGAACACGTCGTTGATCGCCTTCTCGATCCGCTCCACCGGCACATTTTCGGTGCCGAAGGTCTCGACGAACAGCGAGACCGGGTGCGCCTTGCCGATCGCGTAGGCGACCTGGGCCTCACACCGCTCGGCCAGGCCGGCGGCCACGACGTTCTTGGCAACCCAGCGCATCGCGTACGCCGCGGAGCGGTCCACCTTGGACGGGTCCTTGCCGGAGAACGCACCGCCACCGTGGCGGGCGTAGCCGCCGTAGGTGTCGACGATGATCTTGCGGCCGGTGAGGCCGGCGTCACCCATCGGGCCACCGATCTCGAAGCGGCCGGTCGGGTTGACCAGCAGCCGGTAGCCCTCGGTGTCGATGCCCAGGCCCTCGAGCTCGGGCGCGATCACGTGCTCGCGGATGTCGGGGGTGAGCAGCGACTCGAGCGAGATGTCGGCCGCGTGCTGCGACGAGACCACCACGGTGTCGAGACGGACCGGCTTGAGACCGTCGTACTCGATCGTGACCTGGGTCTTTCCGTCGGGACGCAGGTACGGGATCGTGCCGTCCTTGCGGGCTGCGGAGAGCCGGCGGGCCAGGCGGTGCGCGAGGGCGATCGGCAGCGGCATCAGCTCGGGGGTCTCCGAGCAGGCGAAGCCGAACATCATGCCCTGGTCGCCGGCGCCCTGCGAGTCGAGGATGTGCTCGGAGTCGCCGGCACGCAGCTCGAGCGCGCTGTCCACGCCCTGGGCGATGTCGGGCGACTGAGCACCGATGGACACGCTCACGCCGCAGGACGCGCCGTCGAAGCCCTTCTTGGACGAGTCGTAGCCGATGCGCAGGATCGTCTCGCGGACGATGCTCGGGATATCGGCATACGCCTGGGTGGTGACCTCACCCGCCACGTGCACCTGGCCGGTGGTGATGAGCGTCTCGACCGCCACCCGGCTGCGCGGGTCCTGCGCCAGCAGAGCGTCGAGAATGCCATCGCTGATCTGGTCAGCGATCTTGTCCGGGTGGCCTTCCGTGACCGACTCGGAGGTGAACAGGCGGCGTGCCACGGTGCTCCTCAGCTTGTCGAATTTCAACGTATCGCGAGAGTGTAGTCATCACGCACCGCGAAGGACGCATGGGTGCTATGCCGTCTCACCGGCATCGACCTGGCGTTACAGAAGCGTGATGGCGTGGTCGAAAATCCTATCGGCCACATCTTCTTTCCGGAGTTCACCGAGGGCCGTCGTGCTGCCGTCGGCCCCAAGCAGCGTGACCTCATTGTGGTCGGAGCCGAAGACGCGGTCCACACCCACCTCGTTGACGACGATCACGTCGGCACGTTTCTTGACCAATTTAACCCGCGCATGCTCGAGCGCGTCGTTGGTCTCGGCAGCGAAGGCAACCAACACCTGACCAGGACGTTTGTTGGCGCCCAGCTCGGCGGCGATGTCCGGGTTCGTCACCAGAACGATAGGTTCCGGTACACCGCCCTCGGTCTTTTTGATCTTCTGGTGCGCCATCGCGGCCGGCCGGAAATCGGCGGGCGCGGCCGCCATGACCACAATGTCCGCATCGACGGCGGCCTTGACCGTCGCCGTGCGCAGCTCCTCGGTGGTGCCGACGCGGACGATCTCGGCCCCGGCCGGATCGGCCAGCGCGACGTTCGCAGTGACGAGCGTTACTCGCGCGCCGCGGGCCACGGCCACCTTGGCGATGGCATAACCCTGCTTGCCGGATGACCGATTTCCGATAAAACGCACGGGATCTATGGGTTCACGCGTCCCACCAGCCGTCACCAGCACATGCCGGCCCGAAAGGTCAAAATTCGGACCCCGCTTGAGTACGCCGAGAGCCCGCTCGAAGATCGCCGACGGGTCCGGCAGCCGCCCCTTGCCGGTGTCAGCCCCGGTGAGGCGACCGACGGCCGGTTCGATCACGATTGCGCCACGCTCGCGGAGAAGGGCCACGTTCGCGCGAGTCGCGGGGTTCTCCCACATCTCGGTGTGCATGGCCGGCGCGTACACAATCGGGCATGTTGCCGTTAAAAGCGTGTTGGTCAGCAGATCGTCGGCGATGCCGTGCGCGGCCTTGGCCAGCATGTCGGCGGTGGCCGGCGCGACGACGACGAGCTCCGCCTGCCGCCCGATCCGCACGTGTGGCACCTCGTGCGCGTCGTCCCACACCTGCGTGGCCACCGGCTTGCCGGAGAGCGCGGCCCAGGTCGGCGCCCCGACGAACTGCAGCGCCGAGGCGGTCGGGACCACCCGCACGCTGTGCCCCGACTCGGTGAACAGACGGAGCAACTCACAGGCCTTGTAGGCAGCGATCCCGCCGCAGACGCCAAGCACGACTTCGGTCATGACAGCAATGATCCCGCGTCCGAGGACCGGACGCGGGACCAGATGCCAGAGCTGTGGATAACTCAGAGCTGTGGATAACCGGGGGCTTACGGGTTGTCCGTGGCCTCGGCGGTCAGCAGACCAGCGTTGATCTCACGCATGGCGATGGAGAGCGGCTTCTCCTGCGGGGTGGTCTCGACCAGGGGCCCGACATACTCCAGCAGGCCCTCACCGAGCTGGCTGTAGTACGCGTTCACCTGGCGGGCGCGCTTGGCCGCGAAGATCACCAGCGAGTACTTCGACGAGGTCTTGTCGAGCAGCTCGTCGATCGGCGGGTTGGTGATGCCTTCGGGGTTCGCGATGGTTCCCACTGTTGGAAGATCCTTAATGCTCGGGAGCTTGCGCAGGTGTCAAAAATGACGAACCGAGCAATCCTACCAGCTCGTCCGCTGCCCGCTCGACGAAGTCGTTGACGACCGTACGGTCGAATTCCTTCTCGTGCGACAGCTCCTCGTCGGCGTGAGCCAGCCGGCGACGAATCGTTTCCTCGTCCTCGGTGCCCCGGCCGACCAGCCGGCGCTTGAGTTCTTCGACACTCGGCGGCGCCAGGAACACCAGCTGCGCCTCCGGCATGACGGCACGCACCTGGCGCGCGCCATGCAGGTCGATCTTGAGCAGGACCGGACGGCCCTGGCTCAGCCAGCCCTCGACCTGGGCCCGCGGGGTTCCGTAAAGGTTCCCGGCGAACTCGGCCCACTCCAAGAGCTGACCGCCGTCGATCAGTCGTTGAAACTCCGAGCGGTTCACAAAGTGGTAATGCTCGCCGTCGGTCTCGTAGTCGCGCATCTTCCGGGTCGTCACCGACACAGAGAGCTTGATCCAAGGCGAGCGCGCCCGGATCAGCTCGATCACGCTGTCCTTGCCGACCCCAGAAGGGCCGGACAGGACGGTGAGGCGGGCTGCCGGGCGCGCGTCGTCATCCATGCTCACAAGGCTCATTCAACACGAGCCCATGAGTCAGTTCGCAGCGAACTCCCCCAGGAGGGCCTTGCGCTGCTGGTCGCCGAGACCGCGCAGCCGGCGGCTGTCAGCGATCTTGAGCTTCTCCATGATCTGCGTCGCGCGGATCTTGCCGATGCCCGGCAGCGCCTGAAGCACGGCCGAGACCTTCAGCTTGCCGACGACCTCGTCCCCCTCGGCGCGGTCAAGAACCGCGGCCAGGGTGGTCTTGCCGGACTTGAGCTGTTCCTTCAGCTCAGCCCGGGCCTTGCGAACTTCCGCGGCCTTCTCCAGCGCTGCAGCGCGCTGCTCGGGGCTCAGTGACGGGAGCGGCACCAGTTCTCCTCAGGTCCCTATCGCGGCGGTAGATCAATACCGGCGCTTCTGTGAAACGTGGTGTGCCAGGGAACCAAAGGGGCATGTGGTTCCCGGCGCCGGGAAAACTAGCGGTCAACGACGGTTTCGGCAACGTGGGGGTACCCCCGCTCCGGTTGTCCAGGGGCCTGATAAGCAGGCGCGTTTCACCCGAGAGCGGCCCTGCAGTCATCCACGGCGCGCTCTGCCGCGGCCCGAAGTTCGGACACGGAAGGTCCCGCGTTGAGAACTTCGCGTGAGTACGACGGCAGCACGTTGCGCAGGCTTTCGCCGAAGACCGCGCGCAGGTCGGAGGGGGTCGCGCCCTGCGCTCCGAGGCCCGGAGCGAGCAGTGGACCGTTCACTTCGGACAGGTCATGACCGGTCCGTCCAATCGTCGCTCCGACCACGAGCCCGAGGTTGCCGAGCGGCTGGGCACCCTTGTTGAGCTGGGAAATCTCATCGATCACGGTCTGCGCGACGGTCCGGCCGTCGTTCGCGACAGCATGCTGGACGCTCGCTCCCTCCGGGTTGGACGTCAGCGCGAGAACGAAGACGCCGGCCCCGTTCGCGGCCGCGAGGTCGAATGCCGGCTGCAACGAGCCGACCCCGAGATAGGGACTGAGAGTAATCGCGTCAACACTCAAAGAACTTGACGGATCAAGATAAGCGGAGGCGTACGCGGCCATCGTCGAACCGATGTCGCCGCGCTTCACGTCGAGCAGGACGAGGGCTCCGGCCTCCTGTAACTGTCGGATAGTTGACTCAAGAATGCCGATGCCACGTGACCCAAATCTCTCAAAAAACGCGGACTGCGGCTTCATCACAGCCACCCGATCGGCCAGGGCGTCGACCACCGTACGGGCGAAGCGTTCCAGGCCGGCGACGTCATCGGTAAGGCCCCAGCGGGTCAGCAGAGCGGGGTGCGGATCGATGCCGACACAGAGCGGTCCCCGCTTCCCCATGGCGTCCGTGAGCCGTTTCCCGAAGGTCTCCATCGCGGCGTTCCCTCTTCCGTGTCAGTCGTCGCGATCGCGACGGTTCAGTCGGCCCGCCGCTACCGCGACGGTGTCGTCGTTCCGCCGCCTCCGCGACGGCATGCCGGGCCCACCCCACCGAGGTCCCAGCGTCACTCCGCCGGGTTTCGGCGTCAGCCCGCCGGGTTTCGGCGTCAGCCCGCCCGGTTTCGGCGCCAGCCCGCCCGGTTTCGGCGCCAGCCCGCCCGGTTTCGGCGCCAGCCCGCCCGGTTTCGGCGCCAGCCCGCCCGGTTTCGGCGCCAGCCCGCCCGGTTTCGGCGTCAGCCCGCTGCCGCCGCGGCGGCGATGCCCGCGGCGATGCGGGCCACGTCGTCCTCGTCCGCCACATACGGCGGCATCGTGTAGATCAGGTCCCGGAACGGCCGCAGCCAGACCCCGGCGTCGACAGCCGCGGCGGTCGCCTTGGCCATGTCCACCGGATGATCGAGCTGCACCACTCCGATCGCGCCCAGGACCCGCACGTCGGCCACGCCAGGCGCCCCGCGAAGCGGCTCCAGATCACGCCGTAGACCGTTTTCGATCAGCCGTACGCGGGACCGCCAGTCTCCGCCGCGAAGCAGCCCCAGGGAGGCGTTGGCGACCGCGCAGGCGAGCGGGTTGCCCATGAAGGTCGGCCCGTGCGCGAGCCCACCACCCGCACCGGCCGAGATGGCCGCGGCGACTTCCGAGGTGCACAGGGTCGCCGCAAGAGTGAGATAACCACCCGTCAGGGCCTTGCCCACGCACATGATGTCGGGGCTGACGCCGGCGTGATCGGCCGCGAAAAACTCCCCGCTCCGCCCGAACCCGGTGGCGATCTCGTCGAAGATCAGAAATATTCCGTACGCCGCGGTCGCCTCCCGCAGCACCCGCAGGTACTCCGGATGGTGGAACCGCATCCCCCCGGCCCCCTGCACCACCGGCTCGACGATCACCGCCGCCACCTCGTGCGCATGCTGCTCGATCAGCGCGGTGAGCGCGGCGGCGTAACCCTCGTCGAACTCGGCCGGCGGCACGTCCGCGAAGACCTGCACCGGCAGCACCCCGGTCCAGAGCGAGTGCATCCCGCCCTCCGGATCGCACACGGTCATCGGGTGGAACGTGTCCCCGTGGTAGCCGCCGCGCCAGGTGAGCAGCCGGCGCCGGCCCGGATGCCCGAGCGCGAGCTGCGCCTGAAGCGCCATCTTGATCGCGACTTCGACCCCCACGGAGCCCGAGTCACACAGAAAGACGTGCTCCAGGCCGTCGGGCGAGAGCTCGACCAGCGTGGTGGCCAGGTCGATAGCCGGCTCGTGGGTGAGCCCGCCGAACATGACGTGACTCATCCGGCCGGCCTGATCGGCGAGGGCCGCATCGAGCACCGGATGCCGGTACCCATGAATGGCTGCCCACCACGACGACATCCCGTCGACGAGTTCCCGCCCGTCGGCGAGCCGGAGCCGAACGCCTTGGGCGCTCTCCACGAGATAGGGATCGCTCCGACCCGGCATCGGCCCGTAGGGATGCCACACATGCGCCCGATCAAGCGCAAGAAGCTCCCGCGCACCCTCACTCACGCCCACACCTCACAGCCACATCTCCCCACGCGCGCACTCCCACACCGCCACGCCCCGCGCCACCGCCACGCCCCGCGCCACCGCCACGCCCCGCGCCACCGCCACGCCCCGCGCACCGCCACGCCCCGCGCACCGCCACGCGCACCGCCGCGCCCCGCGCACCGCCGCGCCCCGCGCACCGCCGCGCCCCGCGCACCGCCGGGTACCGCGCCCGCCGCGCCGCGCGCACTCGCGCACCCGATCCGCGA
>NZ_JBEZYA010000011.1:170849-172554 GCF_040638295.1 Actinoplanes sp. NPDC026619 | reverse complement strand
ACCTTGGCGACTTTCTGCGCCGTACGAACACCAACTCCCCAAGATCGCGCCGGGGTCGCGCACCCCACCCGCGACCTTGGCGACTTTCTGCGCCGTACGAACACCAACTCCCCAAGATCGCGCCGGGGTCGCGCACCCCACCCGCGACCTTGGCGACTTTCTGCGCCGTGCGAACACCAAGTCGCCAAGATCGGGCCGCAACCGGCGCACGGGCCGCAACCGGCGCCCATGCGGCGACGTCCTGCGGCGGCGGCACCTTGACTTCCGCCCGGCGGGCGAGTGCTCGCTCACCGGGCGGGTGGTCATCGGGTTTCCGCTGCCGCGTGCGCTCGATGCGCCGCGGCCGCCCGCGCCGCACCCCGCACCAGCGCGGGACCGTGGTAGATGAATCCGCTGTACAGCTGCACCAGCGACGCGCCCGCGTCGAGCATTGCGGTGGCGTCGCCGGGAGTCATCACCCCGCCGACGCCGATGATCGGCAGCCGGCCGCCGGTCTCGGAGTGCACGAAGTGCACGACCTTGCGGGCCTTCTCGGTCAGCGGCGCGCCGGAAAGGCCACCGGCCTCGGCGGCCCGGGGCTGATCGGCCGGTGCCAACCCGTCTCGGGCGAGCGTCGTGTTGGTGGCGATCACCCCAGCCGCGCCGTGGCTGAGGCAGACCTCCAGCAGCTCCGCGATGGCCGGCTCGGTCAGGTCGGGGGCGATCTTGACAAGGACCGGCGTGTCCCCGGCCAGCGCGGCCAGCAGGTCGGCGATGGCCGACTTGTCCTGCAGGGAGCGCAGGCCGGGCGTGTTCGGCGACGAGACGTTGACCGCGATGTAGTCGGCATAGGGGTGCAGCAGCCGGTAGGACGTCAGGTAGTCCTCGACCGCTTCCTCCAGCGGCGTGACCTTGGACTTGCCGAGTGAGATGCCGAGCGGCACCCCGATCGGCCCCAGCGCCTCGAGCCGGGCGGCGAGCGCCGCCGCTCCGGCGTTGTTGAAGCCCATCCGGTTGATGATCGCGTCGCTGTCCCGGAGCCGGAACAGCCGAGGCTTGTCGTTCCCCGGCTGCGCCTTGGCGGTGACCGTGCCGACCTCGACGAATCCGAAGCCGAGCGACGGCCACGCCGGCAGCGCCAGCCCGTTCTTGTCCATCCCGGCGGCGAGCCCGACCGCGTTCGGGAACCGAACCCCGAACACCTCGACCGGCGCGTCGGTCGCGTAGCGACCGCGCAGCAGCCCTCGGGCACCCGCCCCGAGCCCCGCCAGCCGCCCGAGGGTGAACTCGTGCGCCTTCTCCGCGTCTCCCCCGCCGATCCGGAAGAGAACCGGCCGGACCGCCCGCTCGAACGCCGTCACCGAACTACCTCGCGGCGCCCAGCCACCGCGCCAGAACGACGCTCCCGCACCGCGGCAGAACGACGCCCCGCCACCGCCGCAGAACGACGCCCCGCCACCGCCGCAGAACGACGCCCCGCCACCGCCGCAGAACGACGCCCCGCCACCGCCGCAGAACGACGCCCCGCCACCGCCGCAGAACGACGCCCCGCCACCGCCGCAGAACGACGCCCCGCCACCGCCGCAGAACGACGCCCCGCCACCGCCGCAGAACGACGCCCCGCCACCGCCGCAGAACGACGCCCCGCCACCGCCGCAGAACGACGCCCCGCCACCGCCGCAGAACGACGCCCCGCCACCGCCGCAGAACGACGCCCCGCCACCGC
>NZ_JBEZYA010000011.1:0-170751 GCF_040638295.1 Actinoplanes sp. NPDC026619 | reverse complement strand
CGGCAGAACGACGCCCCGCCACCGCCGCAGAACGACGCCCCGCCACCGCCGCAGAACGACGCCCCGCCACCGCCGCAGAACGACGCCCCGCCACCGCGGCGGAAATTGGAGTCACTTGTCGCCCCGGAGGGCGGCGTGCAGCTCCTGCAACGGGCGGACCGACATGTCGCCGCGCATCAGGGCCTCGATGCCCATCACCGCGGCCGCCGCGCCCTGCGTCGTCGTGATGCTCGGGATGTCGGCGGTCACGGCCGCGCTGCGGATCTCGTAACCGTCGGAGCGCGCGCTCGCGCCCGAGCCCTGCGGGGTGTTGATGATCATTGCGATCTCGCCCGCCAGGATCAGGGCCACGGCGTTCTGGCCGGGGCTCTCGAAGTGCTTCGGGACGACCTCACAGGCGATGCCGTGGCGGCGCAGGACCTCGCCGGTGCCGGCCGTCGTCACGATCGTGAAGCCCAGGTCGGCGAGGCGCTTGATCGGGAAGATCATGGTGCGCTTGTCGCGGTTGGCCACCGAGACGAAGATCTTGCCCGTGGTCGGCAGCGAGCCGTACGCCGCCGCCTGCGACTTGGCGAACGCCTGGCCGAAGCCGGCGTCGATACCCATCACCTCGCCGGTCGACTTCATCTCCGGGCCGAGCAGGCTGTCCACGCCCTTGCCGGCCGGGGTGCGGAACCGCTTGAACGGCAGCACCGCCTCCTTGATGGCGATCGGCGCATTTTCCGGCGTGGTGCCACCGTCGCCCTCGGGAAGGAGCAGGCCCTCTTCCCGCAGTTCGGCGATCGTCGCGCCGAGCATGATGCGGGCCGCAGCCTTGGCGAGCGGGACCGCGGTCGCCTTGGAGACGAACGGGACGGTCCGGGAGGCGCGCGGGTTGGCCTCCAGCACGTAGAGCGAGTCGTCCTTCAACGCGTACTGCACGTTGAGCAGGCCGCGCACCCCGACGCCGCGGGCGATCGCCTCGGTGTAGCGGCGCACCTCGGCCAGGTGCGAGCCGGCCAGGGTGACCGGCGGCAGCGAGCAGGACGAGTCGCCGGAGTGGATGCCGGCCTCCTCGATGTGCTCCATCACGCCGCCCAGGTAGACCTCGCCAGTGTCGTCGCAGAGCGCGTCCACATCGATCTCGATCGCGTCGTCGAGGAAGCGGTCGACCAGCACCGGGTGGTCGGGCGAGATCTGGGTGGCCCGCTCGATGTAGCCCTCGAGGGTCGGCTCGTCGTAGACGATCTCCATGCCGCGGCCGCCGAGAACGTAGGACGGGCGGACCAGCACCGGGTAGCCGATCGTCTCGGTGATCGCCTTGGCCTCTTCGAAGCTGGTGGCGGTGCCGTGGTCGGGCGAGCGCAGGCCGGCCTTGTGCAGCACGGCGCCGAATAGCCCGCGGTCCTCGGCCAGGTCGATCGACTCCGGCGAGGTGCCGACGATCGGCACGCCGGCGGCCTTGAGCCGGTGCGCGAGGCCGAGCGGGGTCTGGCCGCCGAGCTGCACGATCACGCCGACCACACCGGGGCCGCCGGCGGCCTTGCCGCTGGTGTCCTCGGAGTGGAACACCTCGAGGACGTCCTCGAAGGTGAGCGGCTCGAAGTAGAGCCGGTCGGCGGTGTCGTAGTCGGTCGACACGGTCTCCGGGTTGCAGTTGACCATGACGGTCTCGTAGTCGACGCCGCGCAGCGCCATGACCGCGTGGACGCAGGAGTAGTCGAACTCGATGCCCTGCCCGATCCGGTTCGGCCCCGAGCCCAGGATGATCACCTTGGGCCGGTCGGACGGCGCGACCTCGGTCTCCTCGTCGTACGACGAGTAGTGATATGGCGTGTCGGCCTCGAACTCGGCCGCGCAGGTGTCGACGGTCTTGTAGACCGGGCGGATCCCGAGCCGGTGCCGCAGCGAGCGAACGCCGTCCTCGCCGGCGAACTCGGGCCGCAACGCGGCGAGCTGCCGGTCGGACAGCCCGGACCGCTTGGCCCGGCGCATCAGCTCCTCGTCGAGCACCGCAGCGTCCGAAATGTCCGAACGAAGCTCCACCAGCGCCTGGATTTCTTCGAGGAACCACGGGTCGATACCGCCGCTGGCCTCATGGACCTGTTCAATCGAAGCACCGAGCCGGAGGGCACGCTCGACGGTGTAAAGACGGCCGTCATGCGGGATACGCAAAGCGGACAAAGTGTCGTCCAAAGAAGAGCTGTCGGGAACGGTCCAGAAACCGGCCGCCGATGTCTCCATGGACCGCATCGCCTTGTTCAGCGCCTCGGCGAAGTTCCGCCCGAGACTCATCGCCTCGCCGACCGACTTCATCGTGGTGGTCAGCTCGGGGTCGGCGCCGGGGAACTTCTCGAACGCGAATCGCGGGATCTTCACGACCACGTAGTCGAGGGCCGGCTCGAACGCGGCCGGCGTCTTGAGAGTGATGTCGTTCGGGATCTCGTCCAGGGTGTAGCCGATGGCCAGCTTCGCCGCGATCTTCGCGATCGGGAAGCCGGTGGCCTTCGAGGCGAGGGCCGACGAGCGGGACACCCGAGGGTTCATCTCGATGACGACGAGACGCCCGTCCTCCGGGTTGATCGCGAACTGGATGTTGCAGCCGCCGGTGTCGACGCCGACCTCGCGCAGCACCGCGATGCCGAGGTCGCGCAGGTCCTGGTATTCCCGGTCGGTCAGCGTCATGGCCGGGGCCACGGTCACCGAGTCGCCGGTGTGCACGCCCATCGGGTCGATGTTCTCGATCGAGCAGACGACCACGACGTTGTCGTGCTTGTCGCGCATCAGCTCGAGCTCGTACTCCTTCCAGCCGAGCACGCTCTCCTCGATGAGCACCTCGTGCACCGGCGAGGCGGCGAGGCCGGCACCGGCGATTCGTTCCAGATCTTCGGAATTGTGGGCCATGCCGGAGCCAAGGCCGCCCATGGTGAACGAGGGACGGATGACAACGGGCAGCCCCAGCGACGAGACGGTGTCACGAACTTCGTCCAAGGAGTGGCAGACCCGCGATCGCGGGGTATCGCCGCCGGCGCGCGCCACGATCTCCTTGAAGAGCTGCCGGTCCTCGCCCTTGCGGATGGCGTCGATGTTGGCGCCGATCAGCTCGACGCCGTATTTCTCCAGCACGCCGTTCTCGTGCAGGGCGACCGCCGTGTTCAGCGCGGTCTGCCCGCCCAGCGTCGCCAGGATCGCGTCCGGCCGTTCCTTGGCGATGACCAGCTCGACGAACTCCGGGGTGATCGGCTCGACGTAGGTGGCGTCGGCGAACTCCGGGTCGGTCATGATCGTGGCGGGGTTGGAGTTGACCAGCGAGACGCGCAGCCCTTCGGCGCGCAGCACCCGGCAGGCCTGGGTGCCGGAGTAGTCGAACTCGCAGGCCTGGCCGATGACGATCGGCCCGGAGCCGATCACCATCACATGCTTCAAATCGGAGCGCTTAGGCATGGTGTGTCAGCCCTTCTTTTCCACGAGCTCGACGAACCGGTCGAACAGGTAGTCGGCGTCGTGCGGGCCGGCGGCGGCCTCGGGGTGGTACTGGACGGTGAAGGCGGGGACGTCGATCCCCCGCAGGCCCTCGACCACGTTGTCGTTGAGGCAGACGTGTGACACCTCGACGCCGCCGAAGTCGGTGTCGATCACGGTGTTGAGCGGCGCGTCGACCGCGAAGCCGTGGTTGTGCGAGGTGACCTCGACCTTGCCGGTGGTCTTGTCGAGCACCGGTTGGTTGATGCCGCGGTGGCCGTAGCCCAGTTTGTAGGTGCCGAAGCCGAGCGCCCGCCCGAGGATCTGGCTGCCGAAGCAGATGCCGAACAGCGGCTTGCGGATCCGCATGACCTCGCGGGCCAGCGCGACCGGCGCGTCGGCCGTGGCCGGGTCGCCGGGGCCGGGCGAGAAGAAGACCGCGTCGGGGCTGACCGCGAGGAGCTCCTCGATCGAGGACGAGGCCGGGAAGATGTGCGTGGTGACACCGCGCGCGGCGAGCCGCCGGGCAACGTTGCGCTTGATGCCGAGGTCGAGCGCGGCAACCGTGTACCGGTGCTCGCCGACGGCAGAAACCGCATAAGTCGAAGATGTCGTAACTTCGGCGGACAAGTCGGCGCCGATCATCTGCGGCGCACCCACCACCCGCGACAGCAGCGACTGCGGGTCCAGATCCACGCTGGACACGCCCACCCGCATGGCCCCTCGCGAACGCAGGTGCCGGGTCAGCGCCCGGGTGTCGATCCCGCTGATCCCGACGACACCCTCGGCGGCAAGGCGATCTTCCAACGAACCGGTAGAACGCCAGTTGGACGGTCGCCGCGCGGGGTCTCGCACGACATAGCCGGCCACCCAGATGCGGGCCGACTCGTCGTCTTCCTCGTTCACCCCGGTATTGCCGATCATCGGGGCGGTCTGCACCACGACCTGCCGGTGATAGGACGGGTCGGTCAGCGTCTCCTGGTAACCGGTCATGCCGGTCGTGAACACGGCTTCGCCGAATGTCTCGCCCACGGCTCCGTAAGAAGATCCATGGAACGTGCGTCCGTCCTCGAGCACGAGGATCGCTTTACTCATTACTTAACAGCCTTCCCGTCGAGGACCGTCGGCTCTCCCCGGAGGAAGGTCGCGACGATGCGACCCGGCAGGGTGGTGCCCGAGTACGGCGTGTTGCGGCTGCGGCTCGCCAGCTCGCTCGGGTCGATGACCCGGCGGGCGGACGGGTCCACCAGCGTGAGGTTGGCCGGCGAGCCGACCGCGAGGTCGGTGCCGTGCCCGTCGAGGCCCGCGATGCGGGCGGGGGTGCGCGACATCCGGTCGGCGATCAGCTCCCACCGCTCACCGAGGACGCTCAGCACGATCGAGAAGGCGGTCTCCAGGCCGAGCATGCCGGGCCGGGCGTACGCCCACTCGCACTCCTTGTCCTCCACCGCGTGCGGCGCGTGGTCGGTGGCGACAACGTCGATGACGCCCTCGACCAGCGCGTCGCGAAGAGCGGCGACATCCCCCGCCGTACGCAATGGGGGGTTGACCTTGTAGACCGGGTCGTACGAAGCCGCCAGTTCGTCGGTGAGCAGCAGGTGGTGCGGGGTGACCTCGGCGGTGACCCGGACGCCGCGGGCCTTGGCCTGGCGCAGCACCTCGACCGATCCGGCGGTGGAGACGTGGCAGACGTGCAGGCGGCTGCCGACGTGCTCGGCGAGCAGCACGTCGCGGGCGATGATCGCCTCCTCGGCGACCGCGGGCCAGCCGGTGAGGCCGAGACGCGTGCTGACCTCGCCCTCGTGCATCTGGGCGCCCTCGGTGAGACGTGGCTCCTCGGCGTGCTGGGCGATGATGCCGTCGAACGCCTTCACGTATTCCAGGGCGCGGCGCATCAGGCGCGGGTCGGCGACGCAGAAGCCGTCGTCGGAGAAGATGCGCACGTTGGCGGCCGAGGTGGCCATGGCGCCGAGCTCGGCGAGCTGCTTGCCGGCCAGCCCGACCGTGACGGCGCCGATCGGCTGCACGTCGACCAGCCCGGCCTCCCGGCCCAGCCGCCAGACCTGCTCGACCACGCCGGCGGTGTCGGCGACCGGCGAGGTGTTGGCCATCGCGCAGACCGCCGTGTAACCACCGAGCGCGGCGGCCCGGGAGCCGGTCTCGACCGTCTCGGCGTCTTCCCGGCCCGGCTCACGCAGATGGGTGTGCAGATCGACGAGGCCGGGCAGAGCGACCAGACCGGACGCGTCGATCACCGTCGCGGAGTTATCGGAAATGTCGGAAACGACACCGTCGCTCAACAGCAGATCGGCCGGCGCGGCGCCTAGAACGGAGACGCCCCTCAAAAGCCAGGAACTCACGCTTTGCCCCCAAGCAGCAGATAGAGAACCGCCATCCGGGCGGAAACCCCGTTGGCGACCTGTTCGACGATCGTGGAGCGGGAGGAGTCGGCCACCTCGGGCGCGATCTCCATCCCTCGGTTCATCGGCCCGGGGTGCATGACGATCGCGTGCTCCGGCAGCTTGCGCATGCGCGCGCCGTCAAGACCGTAGCGCCGGCTGTATTCCCTCGCGGAAGGAAAGTACGAGTCCTGCATGCGCTCGGTCTGCACTCGAAGCATCATCACGACGTCCATGTCGGGCAGAACGCTATCGAGGTCGTACGACACTTTCGTCTCCGGCGAGAGCGCGGCGGCAACGTCGTTCGGAATCAGCGTCGGCGGCCCGACCAGGGTGATCGAGGCGCCCAGCGTGGTCAGCAGCAGCACGTTCGAGCGGGCCACCCGGCTGTGCAGGACATCGCCGACGATCGCCACTCGCAAACCGGACAAACCACCAAGACGAGAGCGCATGGTGTACGCATCGAGAAGAGCCTGAGTCGGGTGCTCGTGAGTGCCGTCCCCGGCGTTGATCACGGAACCGTCCACCCACGACGCGAGCCGGTGCGGCGCGCCCGCGGCGGGGTGCCGGATGACCACCGCGTCCGCGCCCATCGCCTGCAGGGTGAGCGCGGTGTCCTTCAGGCTCTCCCCCTTAGAGACGCTGGAGCCCTTGGCGGAAAAGTTGATCACGTCGGCGGAGAGCCGCTTGGCCGCGGCCTCGAAGGAGATCCGGGTCCGCGTCGAGTCCTCGTAGAAGAGGTTGACGACGGTCCGCCCGCGCAGCGTGGGCAGCTTCTTGACCTCCCGGCCGGCCAGCGCGGCCATCTCGCCGGCGGTGTCCAGGATCAGAGTGGCGGTGGCCGCGTCCAGATCGGCGGCCGACCGAAGATGCTTGATCATTTCTCGCCCCCGGTCAGCTTGACCTCGTCCAGCCCGTCGATCTCGGTCAGCGAGACCCGAACGCTCTCGTCGAGCGCGGTGGGGATGTTCTTGCCGACGTAATCGGCCCGGATCGGCAGCTCCCGGTGCCCGCGGTCGACCAGCACCGCGAGCTGCACCGACGAGGGCCGGCCGACATCATTCAAAGCATCAAGAGCGGCCCGCACCGTACGGCCGGAGAAGAGCACGTCGTCGACGAGGATGACCCGCCGCCCGTCGATGCCGCCGCCGGGCAGGTCGGTCTTACCGAGTGCCCGGGTCGCGTGCAGCCGTAGGTCGTCGCGGTAGAGCGTGATGTCGAGCGAGCCGACCGGAACGTCGACGTCCTCGAAGGCGTGGATGCGGGCCGCCAAGCGCTGGGCGAGCGGCACTCCGCGGGTCGGGATCCCGAGCAGCACGGTGCCGGTGGCGCCGGAGGTCTTCTCGAGGATCTGGTGGGCGATGCGATCGACGACCCGATGCAGGTCGGACTCACCCAAAATGATCTTGCTGGTCGTGTCGGCACGCGGCGAAGCCACGGCGGACCCCCTTCCCCGCCTCACGGGACGGGTCGTTAAAGGACGTCGACGGAACCCCCGAACGGGGATGTCCCGATGGCTGACGCTACGTTACCAGTGGACGCGGCGTTGACCATGGTGACGTGCCCGACCCCTGGGGCCAGTCGGACGAATCCGGCAGATCTCCCGAGGGCCGTGCGACTCATCGGTAACCAACACTTGACCGGCGGTCTCACACTGCGTACCGTCACGCTGCGTAGCGATCGCGGAGGAAGAACCCTCCGGGCCAGCACAGTACTGGGAGTGTTCCGAATGCCGTCTGAGTACGCCAAGTCGTTGGGCGCCCGCCTGCGCTCCATCCGGCAGCAGCAGGGCCTGTCCTTGCAGGGTGTGGAAGAGAAGTCGAACGGCCGCTGGAAGGCCGTCGTCGTCGGCTCGTACGAGCGGGGAGACCGCGCGGTCACCGTGTCGCGTCTCGCCGAGCTCGCCGACTTCTACCGCGTTCCCGTCTCGGAACTGCTGCCCGACGGCAGCGGTGTCCGTCTCGAGGCCACCAACAAGATCGTGCTCGACCTGGAGAAGCTGTACGACACCACCGGCGAAGACCTCGCCTACGTCGCACGCTACGCCCGGGCCATCCAGCAGCAGCGCGGCGACTACAACGGCCGCGTCCTCTCCATCCGGGCCGACGACCTGCGCGCGCTCGCCATCGTTTACGACATCTCCCCCTCGGGCTTGATCGAGCGCCTGACGGAGCAGGGTGTCCTGGTGGCCGACCCGCGCGCGTTCTTCGCCAGCTGATTCCCCCCAACCACAACTTCATCCCCCAGCACGACCGAAGGCCCGCGACCCCTCGCGGGCCTTTCGCGTTCCCGGATCACCGCGGCCCGCAACGGCTCGCCTGACGCCGGCCGGCCCACGACGGAGCGGATCACCCACGATCAACTCCGCCGGCCCGGCACAGCCCGTCACAGGTGCCTCAAAAGCGGTCTCATCGATGTCACTTATCGTGCCGGGCGGGCCGGAGCCTCAAACAGCAACGCCCGTTTTCGCACATCGAGCGAACGTGAAAACTCAATTCACGCCGTGTCGCCACCCCGTCGACAACCGTCCGGTCACTGACCGCGACGCCACACCATCGCCGCCCGAACCTGCCCGATCTTGGCGTACTGCCGACCGTCTGTGACCGAACTCGGCGAGACGCGAAGAAGCCGCCCGAACCAGCCGGGCGGCTTCGAGAGACGCGGATCTAGCGGGAGGCGAACTCGGCGATCCGGCCGAGGATGCCGTTGAGGAACCGCGGGCTGTCATCCGTCGACATCTGCTTGGCCAGCTCCACCGCCTCGGTGATCGCGACCGGGTCGTCGATCTCCGGGACGTAGAGCAGCTCGAAGACCGCGATGCGGGCCAGGTTGCGGTCGACGACCGGCATGCGCTCCAGCGTCCAGCCCTCGGCGTAGCTGGCCAGCAGCTCGTCGATACGGTCCAGGTTCTTCGCCACGCCCTCGACCAGGGTGACCGCGTAGTCCATGTGGTCCGGGCGGGGCTTCTCGATCCGCTCGAGGTAGGTGCGCAGCACCTCGCTCGGCGGCAGGTCCCGCAGGTCGGCCTCGTAGAGCACGTCCAGTGCCCGTTTGCGCGCCTTGCGACGAGCGGGCATCTGGGTCTTGGGGGCCTCCGCCATATCAGGAACGACCGAGGTAACGGCCGTCGCGGGTGTCGACCTTGATCTTCTCGCCGGTGGTGATGAACAGCGGGACGTTGACGGTCGCGCCGGTCTCGACCGTGGCCGGCTTGGTGCCGCCGGTGGAGCGGTCGCCCTGCAGGCCGGGCTCGGTGTAGGTGACCTCGAGGAAGACGCTGGTCGGCAGCTCGATGTAGAGCGGCACGCCCTCGTGCGTGGCGACCGTGGCCTCGGCCTCGGGGAGCAGGTAGTTCGCGTTCTCCCCGACGGTGCCGGTGGGCACGGTGATCTGGTCGAAGGTGTCCAGATCCATGAAGACGAAGTCTTCGCCGTCGAGGTAGAGGTACTGCATCGTGCGCTTGTCGACCGTCGCGGTCTCGACCTTGGTGCCGGCGTTGAAGGTCTTGTCGACGACCTTCCCGGAAAGCACGTTCTTCAGCGTGGTGCGCACGAACGCTCCACCCTTACCCGGCTTGACGTGCTGAAATTCCACGACGGACCACAGATCGCCGTCGAGGTTGAGCACCAGGCCGTTCTTAAGGTCGTTCGTGGAAGCCATGTTCTTCTAAAACCCTGTCTGCCTTGGTTGAGGAAAACGATCGGTGACCGTCCGAGTTTACCGGCGACTAAGCCCGGTCGCCCACCTGGGCCAGGTGCTCCAGCGCCAACCGGTAACCATCGATGCCCAGACCCATGATTACGCCGTCGGCAACGGCCGAGATGACTGACTTGTGCCGAAATTCCTCGCGCTGGTGGACGTTGGAGATGTGTACCTCGATGAGCTTTCCGCGAAGCATGGCGCATGCGTCCCGGATCGCGATGTTGTAATGCGTCCAGGCGGCCGGGTTGAGCGCCACGTGCGCGCCCTCGTCGGCGGCGCGATGCAGCCAGCCGATCATCTCGAACTCGGCGTCGGTCTGCTTCACCTCGACCTCGACCCCGAGCTTCGCGGCGGTCTTCTCGCACAGCGCCACCACGTCGGCGTAGCTCGTCGACCCGTAGATCTCCGGCTCCCGGGTGCCGAGCCGCCCCAGGTTGGGCCCGTTGAGCACGTAAATCATCGCGCCACCTCCGCGTACGCCTCGCGCAGCGTGTCTTCGCTCGGACCGGTGAGAATGCCCGGCTTCGCCAGGCCGTCCAGAACCACGAACCGCAAGGTCGCTGCCCGCGTCTTCTTGTCGACGCGCATCGCGCTCAGGAGATCGCTCCAGGCGCTTTTTTCGTACGCCGTGGGCAGCCCGACAAGCTCAAGAGCGACTCGATGCCGTTTTCGGGTGGCGGAGTCCAGCCGCCCGGACAGCTCACCGAGCGCCGCCGCGAAGATCATCCCGACCGACACCGCGTGGCCGTGCTTCCAGGTGTATTTCTCGCGTTTCTCGATCGCGTGCCCGAGGGTGTGTCCGTAGTTGAGGATCTCGCGCAGCCCCGACTCCTTGAGGTCGACGCTCACCACGTCCGCCTTGACCTGGATCGCCCGCTGGATCAGCTCACGCAGCACCGGCCCGGCCGGGTCGGTCGCCGCCGCCGGATCGGCCTCGACCAGCTCGAGGATCCGCGGATCGGCGATGAACCCGCACTTGATCACCTCGGCGAGCCCGGCGGTCAGATCGTCGGCCGGCAGAGTCGTCAGCGCGTCGAGATCGCAGAGCACCCCGGCGGGCGGATGGAACGCGCCGACCAGGTTTTTGCCGGCGTCGATGTTGACCCCGGTCTTGCCGCCGACGGACGCGTCGACCATGCCGAGCAGCGAGGTGGAGACCGGCACCCAGCGCACCCCGCGCAGCCAACTCGCGGCCACGAACCCGGCCAGGTCGGTGACCGCTCCCCCGCCGACCCCGACGACCACGTCGGTGCGGGTGAAGCCGGCCTTGCCGAGCTCGTCCCAGCATCGGGCGGCGACGGCGACGCTCTTGCCGCGCTCCGCGTCCGGCACCTCGATCGGGGTCACGCCGGGCAGCGCCGTCGCGATCCGCTCAGCGCGCGCCCGCAACGGCGCCGCATAGAGCACCGCGACCCGCGCCGCACCGTCGATCAGCCCCGGCAGCTCGCCGCCGAGATCATTGCCGACCAGCACGTCGTACGCCCGGTCACCACCCACCTGAATGCGCGTCACCACGGCGGCAACCCTAGTCCGGACGTCCGACAGTTTTCGCGCCACCCGCCGTACCGCAAATTGGGGTTATATCTTTATGCCCCTAGAGGGGTTACAACTGGGTCATGCCGAAAATCAACGTGTACCTGCCCGACGACCTCGCCGATGCGGTCCGCGACTCCGGCGTCCCGGTCTCGGCGATCTGCCAGCGGGCCCTGGAGCAGGCCATCCGCCGTGTGCAGGCGATCCGCGAGGTCAGCCTGACCGACCTCGACCCGGCGTCGTTCTCGGACCGGCTGCCCTCCTTCACCGGCCGCTCAGTGATGGCGCTGGGCCTGGCCGTCGAGCGGGCCAAGTCGGCCGGCGCCACTGTGGTGACCACCGGCGACCTGCTCGCCGGCGTGCTGACCGAGGGCGGCAACCTGGCCCTGCAGATCCTCGCCGCGATGGACGTCGCCCCGGCCTCGCTGACCGCCCCGTCCACACCGGAGCCCGGCGCCGCCGCCGAGGGCCTGCGGTTCAGCACGCCGGCCGCGGTGGCCCTGGAGCTGGCGGTGGGCGAGGCGGTCGGCTTCGGCCACAACTACGTCGGCTGCGAGCACCTGCTCGTCGCCCTGGCCGGCGAACCCGACGGCTCGGCCGGCGAACTCCTGCGTGCCCGCGGTGCCGACGCCCGCTCGACCCGCCGCACGGTCACCGCCGCCCTGGCCGGTTACGCCCACCTCAACTCCACTCAGGGCACGCCCCCGGCCTCGCTGATGACCGTCCTGGCCCCCCTGATCGAGCGCATCGAACGATTGGAGGCTCGCGCCAACTAGTTACGGTGAGCACGGGGGTGGTCACCCTGACCGGAATCGAGACGGCCCTGCTCAACGTCGGCCGCGCAGTCGTCACACCGTTCTTCACTCGATGGCTGAGCGGCCGCAAGCAGACCCGGGAACGCACCCTCCCGCTCAGCGAGCTGCTGCACCAGAAGGCGGCCGACGAGTTCAGCCGCCGGCGCGGCGAGCGACAGATCGAGTCGGTGGTGGACGAGGTCGCCGAGCGCCTCGCGCCGCTGCTCACCACCCGCTTCGCGGCGCTGCCACCGAACGAGGCGATCGCCGCCCTCGACGCGGTCGCCGACACGTTCCGCCGGGCGGACCTGTCCGACGAGGCCCTGTTCGCGGCCGACATCGAACCGGCCCGCCTGGCGGCGCACCTCCGCACCAACGCACCCCCGGCCGCACTGTCCGATCTGGGCCGGCGGCTGTACGACCTGGCGCTCGACGACTGCAGCCACTGCTTCACGCAGTTCGTGCAGCGTGCCGCCCCGTTCGCGAACCGCGCCTCGGTCGAGATGCTCAGCCGCCTGACCGACCTGACCGAGATGATGTCGACGGTCCTGCACCAGCTGGCGATCGCCGGCCTTTCGACAATCGAATTCCTGCCGAGGTACGCCGAGGTCCTGACCAACAAGCTCAACGTCCTCGAACTGGTCGGCGTGGAGACCCAGTTCCGCCCCCGGACGGAGTTGAGCGTCGCCTACATCAGCCTCAGCGTCACCGGCGAGGGCACCACCCGCACGCTGTCGCCGATCTGGGATCCCAGCCTGATCCGGCACGCCCGCCCCGACGGCGCCGGCGCCGAACGCGTAGAGCAGGCCCTGGCCAAACGCACCCGCACCCTCATCCGCGGCGACGCCGGCGCCGGCAAGTCCACGCTGCTGCGCTGGCTCGCGGTGACCGCCGCCCGCCAGGCGTTCACCGGCTCCCTGGCCGAGTGGAACGGCCGCGTCCCCTTCCTGATCAAGCTCCGCAGCTGGTCTGCTGCCCTTCCCCGGCCGGAACAGTTCCTGACCGGCGTCGCCGACCCGATCACCGGCACGATGCCCGCCGGCTGGGTGCACCGCCAGCTCGACGAGGGCCGCGCCCTGCTCCTGGTCGACGGCGTCGACGAGCTGCCGGTCGAACGCCGCCCCCGGGTCCGCGCCTGGCTGAAGGAATTACTGGACACCTACCCGTCGTCGCTGGTCGTGGTCACCTCCCGCCCACCGGCCGCCCCGGTCCGCTGGCTGGACGCCGAGGGCTTCGAGTCCCTGACCCTGGAGCGACTGTCCTCGGCGGACGTACGCGCGCTGATCGACCAGTGGCATCGGGCGGCCCGCACCTCGCCGTCCCTGCCGTGCCCCAGCCACGAGCTGGCCCGGTACGAACAGGCGCTGCTCACCCAGCTGGCCGCCAACCGGCACCTCTACCGGCTCGCCGGAAATCCGTTGCTCGCGGCGATGCTGTGCGCGTTGAATCTCGACCGGGAGACACACCTGCCGCCCGACCGGATGGGCATCTACCAGGCCGCGGTCGACATGCTGCTGCAACGCCGCGACACCGAACGCGGCGTGCCGTCGACGATGCCCGCGATGACGGCACGCGAGCGCTTGCAGCTGTTGCAGGACCTCGCGTGGCGGCTGTCCCTGAACGGAAAATCCGAACTCACCAGAACCGACGCGGAAGACTTCCTGACCCGCCGGCTGGCCGGCATGCCCCGGGTCGAGGCCCCGGCCGCAGACGTCCTGACCCACCTGATCGAACGAAGCGGCATCCTGCGCGAACCAGCAGCGGGCCGCATCGACTTCGTGCACCGAACCTTCCAGGAGTATCTGGCGGCCCGGGAGGCGGCCGAACAGAACATGGGCGGCATGCTGGCCACCCAGGCCCACCTGGACACCTGGCGCGAAATCATCATCATGGCCGCCGGCCACGGCAACGGCCCGATGCGCACCGAGCTGATCGAGCGCATCCTGCACCGAGCCGACCGAGAGCCACCACACCGCCGCACCCTGGTCCTGCTGGCCGCGGCCTGCTTGGAAACGCTGCCGTCGTTGGAACCACCGGAGCTGCTCACCGCTATCAATCGGCGGCTCGACGGTTTGCTGCCTCCGCGCAGCCGGGGTGAATCACGGTCGCTGAGTGCCGTGGGCGCGCCACTACTTCGGCGACTGCCTGTCGACCCGGCGGCACTCACCGAGGCTCAAGCGTGCGCCGTAATTCGAACCGCTGCCCTGGTAAACGGTGCGGGGGCAGTCGGCTTCCTCGCCCGGTTCGCTCAGGATGCGCGGCCGAAGGTGCAACGCGAGCTCATCGCCGCATGGGAGTACTTTCCGCCGGAGGAATACGCCGGGGCTGTCCTGGCTGAAGCGCCGCTGGACGACGGCCGGGTGAGCCTTCGCGAACCCAGACTGCTCGCGCCGACCAAGCTGCTGCGAAATCTGCGTGAGCTCGAACTCGAGTTCGGCATTAAGGCGGAACTCGCCGACCTGCCGGGCAGCACGAAGGTCACCTCAATCATCAGCACGGGCGGGCTTCCAGGCTCGCCAGATGGGCTTCAGCGCTTTCCCAATATCAAGTACCTGCATATTGAGGATCCGAACCGAGAAACAACCGCCGCCGGGATCCGTGCCCTACGCCGTCTTCCGCACCTCGTCAGCATCGCCCTGTTTCCGAGCCGTGGGCTCAACGCCGAGGAGATTGCCGAAATTGGGCAGTTGACGAATCTCACCGACGTTTACCTTCGAGTGGCGCGCGAGATCGGCGATCTGTCCCCGCTGTCGGCGCTGTCCAGTCTCACGTCAGCCGCTTTCCACGGCGGACGAATCGAATCATTCGCGCCATTAGCCCTCCCCCATTTCGACCTGCTTGGGTTGGGTGCCATGCAGGTTTCGCTTGGCGGGGTTGCCGATGACATTCCTCGACTCGGGACTCTCCGCCTTCAAAACGGCTGCCGAGCCGACGACTTGGCGGTGTTGGTGCGCCTGGCGGATCTCCACAGGCTTTCGCTGTTCGACAACATCTGCGAGCGGCTCGGCGAGGTCATCGTGTCCCCGGCGCTGCGGACGATGCGACTCAGTCACGCCAACTCCGTCGATCTCGCGCCGATCGTCGCATTCGAGGGGTTGACGGAACTCCAGCTCAGCTGGATCCGCGAGCCTGTCGATCTGTCCCAGTTGGCCACTTGGTCCGGAGGACGGCTGACAGTCCAGCTCTACGGTTCGCAGCGAGCCATCGGACGGAAGGCGTTGCCAGACACAGTGCGGGTCCGGCGAGTGGACTTTTGATCAAGCCGACGCGGGCTGGCGGCCGGCGCTTGCAGGCAGTTCCAGCGAAAGGACGATCTTGCCTCGGGTGTGGCGGGCCGCCAGTTCCGTGTAGGCGTCCTTGATTGACTCCAGCGGGTAGACGGCGGCGATCGGCAGGACGATTCGGCCCCAGGCGATCTCGTTTGCCATGAACGCCAGAATTTCGGGGTCGCTTCCTGCGGTGCTTCCCTCGGTCTTTGCGCCGGCCTTCGCCGCCGCGCCGTAGTCGATGATCGTGTTGATGCGGGACGGGTCCACGCCCAGCTTGACGGCCAGATCCACGTACCCGCCGCCGTAGGTGTCGATGAAAGCGTCCACGCCGGAGGGCAACCGGGCCGCCAGGTCGTCGCCGTAGGCGATCGGGGTCACGCCGATGGAGCGCAACCAGCCCTCGTTGGACGAGCCGGCGATGCCGATCACGTGCGCGCCGGCGTTGCGGGCCAGCTGCGCGGCCAGCGAACCGACGCCGCCGGCTGCGCCGCTCACCACGACCGTCTCCCCCACGGTGGGCTGCACGGCGCGGACCGCCGCGTACGCCGTCACGCCGGCCACGAACAGGCCGCCGGCGCGGATCCAGTCCAGGGCCAGGGGCTTGGGTGTCAGGTGGTCGGCCGGGACCACCACGTGGTCGGCGTGTGAGGACCGCCAGTCGGACCAGCCGAGGACTTCGTCACCTATCGCGAAATCGGTGACTGAACTGCCGACCGACACGACTCGGCCGGCGAAGTCGCTGCCCTCGCCGGACGGGAACGTGGCCGGCCAGCGGTCGTGCAGGAGGCCGGACCGGATGGAGATCTCGCCGGGGTTGATGCCGGCCGCGACCACCTCGACCAGGACCTGGTCGGCGGCGGGCTGGGGCGGTCCGACGTCCTCGATGCGCAGGACGTCCACGTCGCCGTACTGGTCGAAACGAACCGCTCGTGACATGAGAACAGTCTTATCGCGGCGCCGCTCCGACCGTGGCGTCTTGTCGGTCACACCAGCTTGAGCAGGGCGGCGACTTCGGCGGCGATGTCCGCGGGCTCACGGTTGTCGGTGGCGACCGTGTGGGTCGCGACCGAGGCGTAGAGCGGGCGGCGCTGGTCCAGCAGGTATTTCAGGGTGGCGCGCGGGTTCATCGCGAGCAGTGGGCGGCCGGCGCCGAGGCCGACCCGTTTCACCGCGTCGCTCAGTTCGACCGACAGGTAGACGACCGTGTGCTGTTTGAGTAGGTCGCGGGTGCCCTCGTTCAGAATGGCGCCGCCGCCGAGGGCCAGGACGCCGGAGAAATCCGACAGGGTGGAGGCGATGGCGGTTCGCTCGAGCAGGCGGAACGCGTCCTCGCCGTCGTCGAAGAAGATCTCCGGGATCGGTTTGCCGGCCTCGGCCTCGATGACCGCGTCGATGTCGACGAACGGGGCGCCGAGCAGCTCGGCCACCAGGCCGCCGATGGTGGTCTTACCGGCGCCGGGTGCGCCGACGACGACCGCGACCGGCGCCATCAGCGGATCACCAGGTTGTCCAGGTAGGTGGCGAGGTTTCGGCGGATCTCGGCGACCGAGTCGCCGCCGAATTTCTCCACCGCGGCCTCGGCCAGCACCAGCGCCACCATCGCCTCGGCGACGACCGCGCCGGCCGGCACCGCGCAGACATCCGACCGCTGGTTGATCGCGGTGGCTGCCTCGCCGGTGGTGATGTCGATGGTCTGCAGGGCGCGGTTGAGCGACGAGATCGGCTTGAGCGCGGCGCGGACCCGCAGCGGCTCGCCGTTGGTGATGCCGCCCTCGAGGCCGCCGGCCCGGTCGGTGACCCGCTTGACGCCGCCGGCGGTCGGGATGATCTCGTCGTGCGCCACCGAGCCGCGCGAGCGGGCCTGGGTGAAGCCGTCGCCGATCTCCACGCCCTTCACCGACTGGATGGACATCAAGGCGGCGGCCAGCTTGGCGTCCAACTTGCGGTCCCACTGCACATGAGACCCGAGACCTGGTGGTACGCCGTAGGCCAGCACCTCGACGATGCCGCCCAGCGTGTCCGCGTCCTTCTTGGCCGCGTCGACCTCGGCGACCATCCGGGCGCTCGCCTCGGGGTCGAGGCAGCGCAGCGGGTCGGCGTCGATGCGGTCGAAGTCGTCGGGCGTCGGGATCAGGCCGGACTTGGCGACCACCGAGCCGAGCTCGATCACGTGCGAGACGATATCGATGCCGAGTGCCTGCTTGACCAGCGCCTTCGCCACCACGCCGACCGCTACCCGGGCGGCGGTCTCGCGGGCGCTGGCACGCTCCAGGATCGGGCGGGCGTCGGTGTGGCCGTACTTCTGCATGCCGGCCAGGTCGGCGTGGCCGGGGCGCGGGCGGGTCAGCGGCTCGTTGCGGGCCTGCGCGGCCAGCTCCGCCGGGTCGACCGGGTCGGCGGCCATCACGGTCTGCCACTTGGGCCACTCGCTGTTGCCGATCCGGATCGCGACCGGGCTGCCCTGCGTCACGCCGTGCCGGATGCCGCCGATCAGCTCGAGCTCGTCCTGCTCGAACTTCATCCGGGCGCCACGGCCGTAGCCGAGCCGGCGGCGCGCGAGATCGCGGCCGATCTCCGCGCTCGTCACCTCCACCCCGGCGGGAACGCCCTCGAGGAGTGCGATGAGAGCCGGGCCATGGGATTCACCTGCGGTAAGCCAGCGCAACACGGGTAAGAGTCTGGCACGCCGCCGACCCGCTCCGACGCGGCCCCGCCGTCGTCCCGCTCAGCGGAATGAAAGAACCGACCTCCGGCGCAGAGATTCGCCTTCGGCGCGCTGTTCGCCTACCTGTCGAACTCGTCATTCGTGCTGCAGGACGGCTATGGGTTGTCGCCGACGACGTTCGGGCTGTTGTTCGGCCTGAACGCGATCGGGCTCACCGCGACGAGCCAGCTCAACGCCCGATTGCTTAACCGGTTCGGCACCCACCCGCTGCTTAGGGCGTCGCTGGCCGTGCAGGGGCATCGCCGGGGCGCCGGCCGCGCTGGTCACGGTCGCGGCGCTGACACGCGGCTCCGGCCCGGCGGCGGAAATGCCCGCCTGATTCAGCGGCGGGTGGCGGCCTCGAACAGAGCCTTGTGCATCGCGGCCTCGGGGGCCGGCGTCACGCCGGTGAACTGCTCGAACTGGCTGAGTGCCTGGCCGAGCAGCAGATCCAGGCCCGAAACCACCGGAATGCCGGACTTTTCCGCGGCCGCCGCGAGCGGGGTCGGCCACGGGTCGTAGATCGCGTCGAACAGGACCGTGCCGGGCTGCCAGGCCACCTCGGACGCGAGGTGATCGGCGGCGCCCTTCGGGACCGTGGAGATCACCGCGTCGGCGTGGAACAGCTTCGCCGCGTCGGCCCAAGCCGCGCCGGCCAGCTCGATGCCGAGCGCCTCGGCGGCCGGGCGCAGCTCGTCACGGACTTCCGGCCGGCGGGTCACTACCGTCACCGACGTCGCGCCCAGCTCGGCGGCCGCTCCGAGGACGGCCCGCGCCGTCCCCCCGCCGCCGAGCACGGTCACCGACGGCGCCGGCTGCAGGCCCGCTTCCCGGAGCACCCGGACCATGCCGTACACATCGGTGTTGTCGGCGTGCCAGGTGCCGTCCGGGCGGCGTACCAGCGTGTTGGCCGCACCCGTCGCCCGCGCGACCGCCGTGGCGCTCGCCGCCAGGCGAAGCGCCTCCTCCTTGAGCGGCATGGTCAGCGACAGCCCGGCCCACTCGGGGCCGAGGCCGTCGATCACCGCCGCCAGCTCGGCCTCGGCGCACTCGATCGCCACGTAGCTCCACCCGGTGAGCCCGGCGGCCGCGAAGCCGGCGTTGTGGATCACCGGGGAGAGCGAGTGCGCGATCGGCTTGCCGAGCACAGCCGTCATCAGCAAAGCGGAATCCCGTTCTTGCAGGCTTTTTGAATGTTGGCGTTGTGGTCGGCGAGCGTCTTGCCGTACGCCATCGTGCCTGCCGTGTCGATGCTGACGAAGTAGAAGTACGGGAAGTTCGACGTCGGCTTCATGGCGCCCTCGAGCGCGATCTTGCCCGGGTTGCCGATCGAGCCCGGCGGCATGCCCGGCTTGTCGTACGTGTTGTACGGGTTCTTCGGGTCGTGCAACTCGGACACGGTGAGGTGCTCGGACGCCTTGCCGCCCTTGCCGGTCAGCCGCAGCCAGTAGTTGACCGTGCTGTCCAGACCGAGGCAACTGCAGTCGAACTTCTTGGAGTAGGCCCGGTTGTAAAGCACCTTGACAACCTTGGCCATGTCCTCGTCCTTGAGCGCCTCGGCCTGCGCGATGGACGCCGCGACGAGGGCTTCGTTGGGCGAGATCGACAGGTTGTTCTGCACGGCGTCGGCGAAGCCCATCTCACCGGTCACGGTGAGGAACCGCTGCACCATCACCTTGAGGATCTGGTCGGCGGTCAGCTTGGGGTCGAACTCGTACGTGTCCGGGAACAGGAAGCCCTCAATCGTCTTGATCGCGGTCTTGCCGTCACGCCGGTTGAACCAGTAATCCGGCACGCCGAGCTTGATCGGGTCCTTCCCGGCGGTCTGGAAGTCTTTGACCGGGATGTTCGTGGCCTTGGCGAGCAGCTCGTACGTCTGCTGGGCGGATTTGCCCTCCGGGATGGTGATGCCGGAGGTGATCCGCGCCTTGGGGTCGAGCAACAGGGTGACGGCGTTGGCCGCGGACATCTGCTTGCGCAGGTTGTACGTCCCGGACTGGATGTTCTTGCCGCGCGGGTTCTCACCCGCCGCGTTGACGAACGCCTTCGTGCTCTTCACCACGTCGGACTCGACGAGGGTGTTGCCGATATCGGTGAGAGTCGAGTCCTTCGCGACAGTCACCTGAACCGGATCAGTCCCGGGTCCGTCGTAGTCGGCCGCGGTGAAGAAACCCTTCACCTTGTTGTAGCCGAGGAAGACACCGCCGCCCAAAAGGGCCAACAGGATAAAAGCCATCAAGAAGGCGATGCCGGACTTACCCGAGCTCTTCTTGCCGCTGCGGCCGCCCCGCCGATGGCGCGATGGTCCACGTTCGGCGTGCTCGTCGAACGCCAGGTCCAGCTCGTCGATCATCTCTGCCTCCGCTGCGCGTCCAGCCAGCTCTGCAGGATCTCCACCGCGGCCGCCTGATCGACGACCGCCCGCTGCCGCTTTCCGCGCACGCCACGCTCGGCGAGTCGTCGGGTCGCGACCACGGTCGACATCCTTTCGTCCGCCAGCACGACCGGCACCTGACCGACCGCCTCCGCCAGTCGCCCAGCGTACGCACGAATGTCGATGGCGGCAGGGCCCTCGGCGCCGTTGAGGCGGATCGGGAGCCCTACCACGATCCCGGCCGCCTCGTGTTCCCCCACGAGACGAACGAGTTCGGCTATGTCGCCGGGCACGGCATCGGGAGCCGCACCCATGTCACGGGGCACCGTGACCAGGGGGGTGGCCAGGATCCCGTCAGGGTCGCTTACGGCGACCCCGACGCGCACCTTACCGACATCGACGCCCAGTCGCCTACCCCGCGACAGTGCGCTCATGCCAGCTCCTCGCTCCGCTCCGAGCTGCCAAGAGCAAATTCCGCACTGAGCTTGCCGATTCGCTCGCTCCGCTCGCTCATGCGGTCACCCTCCGTGTTGTTCGTCAGCCGGCAGCTTCGCTTACCGCCTTCTCAACTGCCGCTAGCAGCACCGGCACCTGGTCGGCCGGAATGCCACCACCCTGCGCGAGGTCGGCGTTACCGCCACCCCGGCCGGACAGGGCGCCCTTGACCAGTTCCGCCGCGGACAGCCCGCGACTCTTCGCCGCGCCATTGATAGCTACGATCAGCGACGCCTTACCGTTCGATCGGGAGGCGACCGCGACCACCGCCGGACGGGCAGCGTCGATCTTCCCCCGAATCTCCTGCGCAAGGGTACGCACGTCGTTACCGGCCGCACCCTCGGGTGCCTCGGCGCCGACGTAGGCGACGCCACGCAGGTCACGCGCCTGCTCGGCGAGCGCACCGGCGCCACCCAGCACCATCTGGGCGCGCAGCTTCTCGAGTTCCTTCTCCGCGTCGCGCAGCGCCGTGACGGTCTGCTCGACCCGGTCGGCGACCTGATCGCCGGGCACCCGGAACAGGTCGGCCAGGCGCGACACCATCAGGTGCTCCTTGGCCAGGAAGCCGAACGCGTCGATGCCGACGAGCGCCTCGACCCGGCGCACGCCGGAGCCGATCGACTGCTCGTTGAGGATCTTCACGAGGCCGAGCTGACCCGAACGGGCCACGTGCGTGCCACCGCAGAGCTCACGTGCGTAGTCGCCGACTTCAACCACCCGGACCTCATCGCCGTACTTCTCCCCGAAGAGAGCCATCGCGCCCAGCCGGCGTGCTTCCTCCTGGGAGGTGATGAACGCGTGGACCTCGAGGTCACGCAGCAGCACCTCGTTCACCTGCTGCTCGACGTCGTTCAGCACCGTGGGCGAGACGGCCCCCGGGGTGTTGAAGTCGAAGCGCAGCCGGCCCGGGGCGTTGAGCGAACCCGCCTGGGTCGCCGACTCGCCGAGGAAGTGGCGCATGGTCTGGTGGATCAGGTGGGTCGCGGTGTGCGAGCGGGAGATCGCCTTGCGCCGGGTGATGTCGATCTCGGCTTCCGCCGACTCGCCCGCGCGCACCTCGCCGCGGATCACCCGCGCCTTGTGCACGATCAGGCCGGGCAGCGGCTGCTGGACGTCGACGACCTCGAGCTGGCCGCCGCCGACCTTGATGATGCCGGTGTCGGCCTGCTGGCCACCGCCCTCGGCGTAGAACGGCGTGGTGTCGAGAACCAGCTCGACGAACTCACCCTCGCCGGCCACCTCGAGCCGGCCACCGCCGCCGATCAGCGCCCGGACCCGCGACTCCCGGCTGATCTCCTGGTAACCGGTGAACTGCACCGGGCCGCCGGCGTCCAGCGCGCCACGATAGGCGCTCAGGTCGGCGTGGCCGGTCTTGCGTGCCGCCGCGTCCGCCTTCGCGCGGGACCGCTGGTCGGCCATCAGCCGCCGGAAACCCTCCTGGTCGACGTCGAGGCCCTGCTCGGCCGCGATCTCCAGGGTCAGGTCGATCGGGAAGCCGTACGTGTCGTGCAGCTGGAACGCCTGGTCGCCGGACAGCGCCGACTTGCCGGACTTCTTGGACTCGTCGATCGCGACATCCAGGATCGTCGTGCCCGCGCGCAGCGTGGACAGGAAGGAATCCTCTTCCGCGTACGCGTAATCGGCGATCCGCTGGAACTCCGCCGCCAGCTCCGGATAAGAAGGGGCCATGCAGTCGCGGGCCACCGGCAGCAGCTCGGGCAGCGCCGGCGCCTGCCAGCCGAGCAGGCGGATCGACCGGATCGCCCGGCGCATGATGCGGCGCAGCACATAGCCGCGGCCCTCGTTGGACGGGGTGACCCCGTCGCCGATCAGCATCAGCGCGGTGCGCACGTGGTCGGCGATCACCCGCAGGCGCACGTCGTCGGGGTGTGAGTCACCCGCGACGTGACCGGAGTGCGCGCCGTACTTCTTGCCGGTCATCTCGGCCGCGCGGGCCAGGATCGGGCGGACCTCGTCGATCTCGTAGAGGTTGTCGACGCCCTGCAGGATCGACGCGATGCGCTCCAGGCCCATGCCGGTGTCGATGTTCTTGGCGGGCAGGTCACCGACGATCCGGAAGTCTTCCTTCGACTTCACGTCGGTGATCTCGTACGTCATGAAGACGAGGTTCCAATATTCCATGAACCGGTCTTCGTCGACCTCGGGGCCGCCGTCCTTGCCGTACTCCGGGCCGCGGTCGTAGAACAGCTCCGAGCACGGGCCCGCCGGACCCGGGATGCCCATCGACCAGTAGTTGTCCTTCTTGCCACGGCGCACGATGTGCTCGGTCGGCACGCCGATCGCGCGCCACAGCTCGAACGCCTCGTCGTCGTCGAGGTAGACGGTCGGCCAGATGCGCGACGGGTCCAGCCCGAAGCCGCCCGCGTCCACCGCGTTGGTGGACAGGTCCCAGGCGAGCTTGATCGCGCCTTCCTTGAAGTAGTCGCCGAATGAGAAGTTGCCGTTCATCTGGAAGAACGTGCCGTGCCGGGACGTCTTGCCGACCTCGTCGATGTCGGGGGTCCGGATGCACTTCTGCACGCTCACCGCACGCGAGAACGCCGGCGTCTGCTGACCCAGGAAGTACGGCACGAACTGCACCATGCCGGCGTTGATGAACAGCAGGTTGGGGTCGTCGATAGCCGGCAGCGGGGCACTAGGCACGACCGTGTGCCCGTTGGCCTCGAAATGCGCGAGATAGCGCCGCTTGATCTCTGCCGTCTTCATCGCCGGCCCTCCTGAGCATCATCCTGCTCGTCGTCGTAATACAGCTCGCCCTCGGCGAACGCCTGCTGGATCTGCTGTTCCCGCTCCGTCATGCCGTCGCGGACCTCATCCACGAAGCTACGCATCGACTCCACCAGACCGCCAGCGGATTGCGACAGCGAGGTGGCTATGCCGGACGGGGTGAATTCGTTCGCCTTGCGGGTGAGTTTGCGAACGACAAGGGCGCCGACGGCCAAGCCGACGCCCAGCCACAGCAGGCGCTTCATTACGTGCCTTTCGTCGTCAGGAAAGCTCAGCGACCGGCCTTGCGGCGCTGCTTGATGGTGGAGCGAACCTCGCGGTCCTCGTCGCTGCGCCGCCGGTTGTTCACGGCCTTACGCAGCCCATAGCCGAACGACGCCACCTTGACCAGCGGGTTCGCCGCCGCGGCGGCCACCACGGTGGACAGGTTGGCCACGTTCGAGCTGACGTGCGCCGCGTGCTCGGTGATCGTGTCGACCTTGGCGAGCTGGAGGTTGACACCGTCCAAAGAGACCTGCACCTGGCCGAGCGCGGTGTTCACGTTCTCCACCGTCTCGTTGACGTTGCCGAGCAGCGGGCCGGTGCGGTCGGTGACCTCGTTGATTGCCCGGGTGGCCGCGTCGACGGTGCGGCCCAGCTTCAGAATCGGCACGGCCAGAACGATGACGAGCATCAGGAAGGCGCCCGCCGCGATCAGACCTGCGATTTCTCCGGCGTCCATGTGGCGCTTCTCCTCTACGGGTGGCGAGTCAACGTGCAGACCCTACCGTCCGTGACCTTCGCCCGCTTCACGACGCCGCGGGTGTCGGCTCCAAGAGCGGGTCGTTGGTCAGCCCCGGGTCCGGCGTCTCCCCGACCAGGCCCGGATTCTCCTTGGGCTCGGTCTTGCCACGGGTGTCGGTGATCGCGTTCTTCACCTTGATGCTGACCGTGGAACCCACACACTTCTTCGTCGGCGCGGTGGTCGCCGGCGCCGACTGAATCGTGTTCGGATCCTCCGCGGCCACCTGGTCGATGATGCAGTCCGGCAGCCGCACCCACAGGTCGAGAGTGAACTCGTCCCGCCGCCAGCAGCTGTAGGTGCCCTGGTCAGCCGCGATCGCTTCCTCCGGGCACCCGCCGACGTTCCACTTCTGCCAGCCGGCCGCCTGCAGCGCCGAGGTGTACGCCGCGGTGGTCTCCTTGAACGACTTGTCGGAGTCGGCTTCGCGCTCCCGGAAACGGCAGTCCAGGAAACACCACCGGCTCCCGCTGCCCTGATCGTCGACCTTCGTCGCCGCCCACGAGGGCACGCTGAGCGAGTCGAGCGAACTGAACACCGGATCCTTGCTCGCCGACCGCAGCCCGAAGATCGCCGGCAGCACGACCAGCACCACAACAGCAAGCGACAACAACGTCACTACCCGCAACCGTCGCTGCGTGCGCATCCGGTTACGAAGCTCATCACTCACCCCACGCAGGCCACCGAGGGTCTCGGAGCTGCCCGCCGGCAGGGCCGGCCGAGTGGCCACGCTGGGCGCGTCGGCGCCTGCTTCACCCCTTGGGGGTACGCCTTGAGCACCCGCACGTGGGTTGGCGGCCGACGGCGCACCCACCTTGACGGCAGCCGACGCCGCACCGGCCGAGGCAGCCCCAACCGAAGCCGCACCCACCGACGCAGTGCCAACCGAGGCCGCGCCCACCGACGCAGTGCCAACCGGCGCCGCACCCACCGAAGCAGTGCCAACCGGGGCCGCGCCTACCGAAGCAGTGCCCACCGGCGCCGCACCGACCGACGCCGCACCGACGGCCGCGGAACCCACTGACGCGGAACCCACTGACGCGCTGCCCACTGACGCGCTGCCCACCGACGCGCTGCCCACCGGGGCCGCACCGACCGAGGCAGCGCCGACCGAGGCTGAGGCCGAAGCCGACCCCACCGAGGCGGCGCCGATCGGCGCGGCGCCGGCCGAGGCCGCGCCCTTCGCCGCGGCGGCGCCCATCGCTCCCGCGCCCATCGCTCCCGCGCCCATCGCGCCCGCACCCATCGCCGCGGAGCCCAGAGCGGCCGGCCCGCTCTTGCGGCCACCACCCGGTCCGCGATCGCCGGTGCCCCGCCCGCCGGCACCGCCGGCGCCACGCTGAGCCCGCCCGGTCTGACCGCCCGGACCGCCCTGAGCCGGCCCCGAGTCCGGCCGCGCCCGCTTACCGGCGCCGGCCTGCCCGGCGAAGCGCTGACTCCGCTCCCCCGTATCCGCCCGCCCAGTCGGTGCGTCTGCTTCCGGCCGCCCGCTCTGCGTGCCAAAACCGGGGCCCGACTCACCTGCCTCCAGCCGCCCGCTCTGCGTGCCGAAGCCAGAGCCTGGCTCGTTCGGCTCCGCCGCGCCGGACTGGGCAGCGAAGCGCGCGCTGCGATCGCCGGGCTCCGGTCGCCCGTGCGCGGGTGAAACCGGCCGGCTCGGCAGAGCCCCGCCCAGATCCGTGCGGCTGTGCTGGCCCTGGCCGCGCGCCGGGGAGATCGGCTGGCTGCCGAAGCGGTCGATCGCGTCCGTGCGGCTGTGCTGACCCGTCCCGGAGGTGGGCGACACCGGACGACCGGCATAACGCTCGTCGTCGTCCGGCCGGCCGTGCTGGGGCGCGAAGCCCTGGCTGTGCTCCGGCGGCCCGGCCGGGCCGCGCTCGCCCGAAGGCGGGAAACCCTGACCCGGGCCACCCGGCACGGGCGGCCGGCCGGGCGACACCGGTCCGGCGGGCGTCATGGCGGCGGCCGCCGCCATCGCTCCGGCGGCGGTGCCCGGACGCGGGCCGGGCCGGGGCCCTCGACCGCCGCGCGGGTTCACGGGGCCGGAAAGATCGCCGGAAGCGCGAGCGCCGCCGCGCGGACCGGAAACATCGCCGGACGGACCGGCCGCCCCACGCGGCATCGGACCGGCGCCGTCACCGGGCGGACCAGCGACACCACGCGGGTTGACCGGACCGGAAGCGTCGCCAGGCGACCCGGCAAGACCACGCGGCATCGAACCAGGCCCATCGCCGGGCTGGCCGGCGACACCACGCGGGATCGGACCGGAAGCATCGCTGGGCGGCCCGGCAAGACCACGTGATAGCGGACCGGAGGCGTCGCCGGGCGAGCCGGCAAGACCACGCGGCATCGGGCCGGACCCGTCGCCCGGCGCGCCGGGCAGGCCGCGCGGCATCGGACCGGTGGATTCGCCCGGCGGGCCGGCCAGGCCACGCGGGACCGGACCGGTGGACTCCCCCGGCGGGCCGGCCAGGCCACGCGGGACCGGACCGGTGGATTCGCCCGGCGGGCCGGCCAGGCCACGCGGGACCGGGCCGGTGGATTCGCCCGGCGGGCCGGCCAGGCCACGCGGGACCGGGCCGGAGGCGCCGCCGGGAGGGCCGGTGACACCGCGCGGGATCGGACCCGAGGCGTCGCCGCGTTGCCGGGCGCCGCCGCGCGGGTTCATCGGACCCGTGACGTCACCGGGCTGTCGCGGGCCACCGCGGCCGTTGATCGGGCCGGTTGCGTCGCCGGGCTGGCGGGCGGCGGTGTTGCCGGCCATGGCGCCGGCGCGGCCGGGAACGGCCGGCGCGCGGGCTCCCTGTCGCCCGGGCACTACCGGCGGCATGACCTTGGCCGCGGCCCGCGCAGTCTGAGCCGGCGCCCCGGGACCGCCCGGACCTGCGCCAGGAACGCCCGGACCGCCGGCGCCCACGCCTGGTCCGCTGCCCGGGGCTGCGGCGCCGGGACCACCGGCTACGCCGGGACCGCCGGGCCGACCGCCGGCCGGGCCGGTGCGGTAGCCGGGAGCGGGCTCGCCGGCGCCACCCTGTGCGGGCACACCTCGGCCACCACGGCCGCGCGAGCCGTTACCTGGCCCGCCACTGCCGGGAAAGTCCGGCTGCCCGTCGCGGCCACGCCGGCCGCTTCCAGGAAAATCCTGCTGCCCGTCCCGGTCCCGGGCGCCACCCGGGAAATCCTGCTGCTCGTCCCGGCCACGCGGGCGGCCGGAGAAGTCCTGCTGCTCATTGCGCCCACGCGGACCGCCGGGGAACTCCTGCTGCCCGTCCGGACCGCGCGGACCACCAGAAAGCTCCAGCTGCCCGTCCCGGCCACGCGGACCGCCGGGGAACTCCTGCTGCCCGTCTCGGACGCGCGGACCGCCGGGAAGCTCCAGCTGCCCGTCCCGGCCACGCGGACCACCGGGGAACTCCTGCTGCCCGTCTCGGACGCGCGGACCGCCGGGAAGCTCCAGCTGCCCGTCCCGGCCACGCGGACCACCAGGGAACTCCGGCCCGTCCCGGCCGCCCGGGTCGTTGGCGGAGAACTCCTGCTGGCCGTGCCGGCCGGTGCCACGGTCGTCGTCCGCGCTGCCGTGCCGTCCGGTGCTCTCGCTCGGGTAACCAGGGGCGCCACCGGGCGGGTTCGCCCCGCCGCCGAAGCGGCCACCTGCGGCCGACGACCCGGGCGTCGACGCGCCCGCCCCACGACCGCCAGAACCCGGAACACCACCAGGCGGGATCGCCCCACCAGCAAAACGGCCACCAGCGGCCGACGAGCCCGGCGTCGACGCGCCCGCACCACGACCCGGAACGCCATCGGGCGGGTTCGAGCCGCCAGCAAAACGACCGCCGGCCGCCGACGAGCCGGGCGTCGATGCGCCCGCGCCGCGACCGCCAGGGCCCGCAGCTCCGCCGAAGCGGCCACCGGCCGCCGGCGATGCGGGAGTCGGAGCACCGGCACCACGGCCGCCAGCATCTGGAACGCCGCCGAAACGGCCGCCAGCCGCCGGTGATGCCGGAGTCGACGCGCCGGCGTCACGGCCGGTAGAAACCGGAGGGCCGCCGAAGCGGCCGCCGGGCGGCGGGCCGGCCGGTGATGCCGGAGTCGGTGCGCCGGGCTGCCCGTCGGTGCGGAACCGGTCGCGCGGGCCGGCCGACGAGACCGGCCGGGAAGCTGGCGACACCGGCCGCGAGGCCGGTGAGACAGGGCGCGGCATCGGCACGTCGGGGGCGTTGCCGGACATCGGCACGACTGCCGCGGGTGCGTCCTCGGCGGCGCCGTGCCGGCCGGGTGTGGAGAAGGCGGCCAGGTCGGCGGGGCGTCCACGGCCCTGCGCAGGCAGCTGCGGCGGCCCGTCGGGGGCGCCGCGGCGCGGTCCGCCGGCGGCCGGCGATCCCGGTGTCGGCCCCATGCCCTGCTCGGGCGCCTGCCGCTGCCGCGGAACCCGGCCCGCTCGGCCGCCGGGCGAACTGACCTGGCCGGGCGTGGGCCGGCCGTCGTCGTCCCAGTCGGCGGCCTGATGCGCACCGCTGCCGGCCTGCCAGGAAGGGGTGGTGGGGTGCGTCCCGCTGGGCGCCTGCCAGGACGGCCCGGTGGCGGGATAAGAGCCGCTGCCGCCCTGCCACGACGGCGCGGAGACAGGCCCGGCCGCCGGTCGGTCGGGCGCGACACGCCCGGAGGCGCCACCCGGATACTGACCGCCCTGCTGGCCGGGGTCGAAATCGGGAGAGCCGGGCTGTGGCCCCGCCGTGCCGCGGCCCGGCTGCTGGCCGGGCACGGGACGGCCGGGCGCAGCACCATGCCGCGATCCGGGCGCGGGAGCGCCAGGTTCACCAGCGGCCTGCGCTCCGCGACCGGGAACACCGGGAGCGCCAGGCGCGCCAAAACCAGGAGCGCCGGGAACGGAAAAGCCAGGAGCGCCGGGAGCAGGCGTGCCAGGCGCGGGACGTGCGCCGGAGGTGTTGCCGGGCAGGCCGGACGCGGGACGCGCGCCGGAAGCGTTGCCGGGCTGCCGGGTGGCCGGGTGGGCGCCGCTCGCGCCCGTCCAGCCGGGTGCGTCGGACGAGGTGGCCGGGTGGGCGCCGCTCGCGCCGGCCCAGCCGGGAGCGCCGCCGCCGAACGGCAGGTCGTCTTCCCCGGGTGCGTCGTCGGGGCCGGGAGCCACCCGGCCGGACTTGCTGGGACGGGTCTCGCCGGCCAGGGTGCCGGGGCCGATCGCCGATCGATCCTGCTTGGCCGACCGCAGGTCGTCGAGCCAGCCGGTCTCCTCCTGCGGGATCACCTCGGGTTCCGTCGGCTCCGCCGGGCGGCCTCGCCCGAACCGGCCGCGGCCCTTGCGGGCGCCGGTCTCGTTGCGCAGGTCGGCCTCGTCGTCGGGCCGTTCGGCACCGCGCGATTTCACGGCTGTTCCTCTCCGGCGGCGGCGCCGCTGTCGATTGCCTGGACCTCGTCCGCCGCCGGTGGCGTTGCCGGCGGTTCGTTGTTCGCCGAAGAGCGTGACGCATCCGCGGCCGGAGCACCACCCGCCGCGCGGTCGGGAGTGGTTGTCGAAGCGCTTGCGGCGGTCTCCGGGCGCGGTGGCGCCGCAAGCCCGCGCACGATCCGGCGCAATCGCGGAACACGCTCGCTTACTGCGCGTTCGGAGCCATGATCGGTCGGGCGGTAATAGTCGGAGCCGACGAGATCGTCCGGTATGTACTGCTGGGTGACCACGCCGCGGGAGTCGTCGTGCGGGTATTTGTAACCGCGACCGTGACCTAGGCCACGTGCGCCCGGATAGTGGGCGTCGCGCAGATGGGACGGAACGGCGCCGCCGCGGCCGGCCCGGACGTCGGCCATGGCCTCGCCGATGGCGGTGGTCACGGTGTTGGACTTGGGCGCGGTGGCCATGTGCACGACGGCCTGGGCGAGGTTGAGCTGGCACTCGGGCAGGCCGATGAGCTGCACGGCCTGGGCGGCGGCGGTGGCCACGAGCAGGGCCTGCGGGTCGGCCATGCCGACGTCCTCGCTCGCGAAGATCACGATGCGGCGGGCGATGAAGCGTGGGTCCTCGCCGGCGACCAGCATGCGGGCCAGCCAGTGCAGCGCCGCGTCGGGGTCGCTGCCGCGCATGCTCTTGATGAAAGCGCTGGTCACGTCGTAGTGCGCGTCGCCGTCGCGGTCGTAGCGCACCGCCGCGACGTCGACCGCCTTCTCCGCGGTCGCGAGGTCGATCTCCGCCACGCCCTGTGCCTCGGCCGACGATGCCGCCGCCTCGAGCGCGGTCAGGGCCTTACGCACGTCGCCTGTCGCCAGGCGTACCAAATGATCTTCTGCGTCGGCAGTGAGAGTGACCTTGCCGCCCAGCCCGCGCGGATCGGCGACCGCGCGGCGCAGCAGGTGCCGCACGTCGTCGTCGCCGAGCGCCTTGAGAGTGAGCAGCACACAGCGGGACAACAACGGCGAGATGACCGAGAAGTACGGATTTTCGGTCGTGGCCGCGAGCAGCGCTACCGTCCGGTCCTCGACCGCGGCGAGCAGCGAATCCTGCTGGGTCTTGGAGAAGCGGTGCACCTCGTCGATGAACAGCACCGTCGGCGGGCCGCCGGCCCGGCGCTCGCGGCGAGCGGTCTCGATGACCGCGCGGACGTCTTTAACCCCGGCGGTCAGTGCGGACAGCGCCACGAACTTGCGGTCGCTGGCGCCGGCGACGAGGTGGGCGATGGTGGTCTTGCCGGTGCCGGGCGGACCCCACAGGATTACCGACATCGGGCTGACACCCATGACGAGCTGCCGCAACGGGCTTCCCGGCGCGAGCAGGTGCTGCTGACCGACCAGTTCGTCGATGCCGGCCGGACGCATCCGGACCGGCAGGGGCGAGTCGTCGGACACCGGGTTGAACGCCGGCGCGGCAACCAAGCCACTCGGCGCGCCCAGGGAAAAGAGCCCGTCCATCTCCATCGGCACCGACAGTACCGGCCCGCCGCGCGATGCCCGAAATGCACCTTGCGGACGGACCGGCCTGCGGATGTGGAGATCAGCCCCGGCCCGGACGGCGGCCGTAGAAGCGGCGGCCGCTGCCGCCACCGGTGCCCGAGCGCGGACCGCTGCCGACGCCGGCGAAGTAGAGGGCCAGCAGGAAGAGGCCGAGCATGAGGAGGGTGTTGAAGTTGAACAGGTCGTGGAAGCCCAGATCAGTGTTCAGGAAGTCGAGAAGGAGCGCGAAACCGAAAACGACGGCCGCAGCAATGGCAAGCATCAAAATCCTCCGGGGGGTGAGAGCCTTCTGGCCTGCAAATACCCACGCCTCGATACTTGTCAAACTCCATCCTGGATCTATCCGAGCGCGTTTACCGCTTTCGCGACGACCAGGGCCGCGGTCACGAGCGCGATGGCCGACTCGGCCGCCATGCCGAACTTGGCGCCGCGGGTCATCGGCAGCGTGTCGGTGGGGCTGAACGCGGTCGAGTTGGTGAACGAGAGATAGAGGTAGTCGGCGAACCACGGCTCCCAGTCCTGGTGGGCCATGTCCGGCGAGGTCATCGGCGCGAACAGGAAGTCCGGGTAGGGGTCGCTGCCGAGCGACCGGGCCACCGAGCCGCCCCGGTCGAGCTCCCAGAACCACACCGCGAAGGTCAGCACGTTCATCACATAGATGCCGCCGCCGGTGGCCAGCAGTTGCCCGGCCGAGCCGGTGTCGTGCCCGCTGACGATGTCGCGGATGAGCATCACGACGGTCCAGACCGTGCCGAGACTGGCCACCGTGATCAGGCCGAGCGAGAGCATCCGCAGTCGCGGGGTGTCGCGCCGCATCCGCACCGGGTTGGCGGCGATCAGCACCACCCCGATCACCGCCTCGATCAGCGGAAACAACCAGCGCGGGCCGGGGGTGAGCCGATCCGGCAGGTACCACTGGAGGGTGCCGAGGACGATCAGCGCCAGAACGACGGGCCAGCGGTGCTCGGCCTTGGTGCGCCGGCGCCAGGCCGGCTTCGCCTCATCCACGCACGCTCTCCGACACCGATCGAAACCGGACCCCGAGCAGCGCGTACGCCGTGGAGCTGTCGAGCTTGACGTCGGATGCCCGCGGTCCCAGGTTCGCGTCGGCGGTGAGCCCGGTGGGCACGCTCGCCGGGTCGAGGCCGTCGCGCCGGGCCACGAGCCGGCCGAGCTCGGCGCGGGAGATCGCTTCCGGCCCGGCGACGTTGAGCACGCCCGCGTAATCGTTTCCGGCCAGCTCGACCAGCGCCGCGGCCAGGTCGTCGACGTGCACCGGGCAGCGGATCTCGTCCTCGAAGAGGAACCCGCCGCGCTTGCCGGCGAGCAGGTCGTGCACGAGCCGGATGTGCTGACTGTCGTCACTGCCGATGATCAACGAGGTACGCACGATCGCGGCGCCGGGATGAATCGCCGCGACGGCCGTCTCCGCCGCCGCTTTCGCCGCGCCGTAACGACTCTTCGGATCAGGAAGATCATTTTCCGTGTACGGCGTGGGCCGGCCCCCGTGCACGACGTCGGACGAGACGTGCACGAGCCGGGCGCCGCCCGCCCCGACGGCCACGTGGGCCGCGCCGTCCGCGGTCACGGCCCAGTCGTCCATCCGCGCCGCGAGGTTGAGCACGGCTTCCGCCCGTACGTCAGCAAGCAGCGCAAGCACCGCCTCGCGGGACCGGACGTCAAGAACCCGGTGGCCGGCGGCCGCCGTCGTGGCCGTGCCCACCACCTCGTGGCCGGCGGCCGTGGCCCGGCGGGCCACCCGGCTTCCCAGGTAGCCGCCGGCGCCGACGACGAGAATTCTCAGTTCGAGTGCTCCACCGGAGCCGCCTGACCGACCGTGCCGGCCGCGCCCGCCGCCGGCTTCGGCTTGGCGTCGATGCCGGCCTCGAGCCGCTGCTGCGCGGTGATCGGGGTCGGCGCGGTGGTCAGCGGGTCGAAGCCGCCGCGGGTCTTCGGGAACGCGATGACCTCGCGGATCGACTCGTTGCCGGAGAGCAGCATGCAGGTGCGGTCCCAGCCGAGGGCGATGCCGGCGTGCGGCGGCGGGCCGTACTTGAACGCCTCGAGCAGGAAGCCGAACTTGTCCTGCGCTTCCTCCGGGGTGATGCCGAGCAGGTCGAAGACCCGGCTCTGCACGTCGGCCCGGTGGATACGGACGCTGCCGCCGCCGATCTCGTTGCCGTTCACGACGATGTCGTACGCGTAGGCGAGGGCCTGGTCGGGCGCCTCCTCGAAGCGGTCGAGCCACTCGTCGTTGGGCGAGGTGAAGGGGTGGTGGACCGCGGTCCAGCCGCCGTCATCCGTCTTCTCGAACATGGGGGCGTCGACGACCCAGCAGAACGCCCAGGCACTTTCGTCGATGAGCTTCGAGCGCTTGGCGATCTCGATGCGGGCCGCGCCGAGCAACTCCTGTGCTTCGCGTCGCTCATTGGCCGCGGCGAAGAAGACCGCGTCACCGGGCTTGGCCCCGACCTGGTCGGCCAGGCCGCTCAGGTGCTCGGCGGACAGGTTCTTGGCGACCGGGCCCTTCGGCTCGCCGGTCTCGGCGTCCAGCACCACGTAGGCCAGGCCACGCGCGCCCCGGGCCTTCGCCCAGTCCTGCCAGCCGTCCAGCTCCTTACGGGTCTGCGCGGCACCGCCCGGCATGACCACCGCGCCGACGTAGCCGCCGTTGTCGATCGCGCCCGCGAAGACCCGGAACTCGGTGCCGCGCAGGTAGTCGGTCAGCTCGACCAGCTCCACGCCGTACCGCAGATCGGGTTTGTCGGAACCGTAGCGGTTCATCGCGTCGGTCCAGGTGATCCGCGGGATCGGGAGCTGCACCTGGTAGTCGGCCAGCTCGCTCCACAGCTTGCTGACGATCTCCTCGCCGAGCTCGATGATGTCGTCCTGCGTCACGAACGACATCTCGATGTCGAGCTGGGTGAACTCGGGCTGCCGGTCGGCGCGGAAGTCCTCGTCGCGGTAGCAGCGGGCGATCTGGTAGTACCGCTCCATGCCGGCCACCATCAGCAGCTGCTTGAACAGCTGCGGCGACTGGGGCAGGGCGTACCACGTGCCGGGCTGCAGGCGGACCGGGACCAGGAAGTCGCGGGCGCCCTCCGGGGTCGACCGGGTCAGCGTCGGGGTCTCGATCTCGTTGAAGTCGCGGGCGTGCAGCACCTCGCGGGCGATCTGGTTGGCGCGGCTGCGCAGGCGCAGCGCCGCGGCCGGGCCGGAGCGGCGCAGGTCGAGGTACCGGTATTTCAGGCGCAGGTCGTCGGCGGCGGTGGTCGCGTCGTCGACCGGCAGCGGCAGCGGCGCGGCCTCGGACAGCACGGTCAGCTCGCTGGCGACCACCTCGACGGCGCCGGTGGCCAGGTCGGGGTTCTCGTTGCCGCCGGGCCGGGCGCTGACCTCGCCCACGACCTTCACGCAGTACTCGTTGCGGAGGGCGTGCGCGTCCTCCTCGCGGAAGACCACCTGCACGACGCCGGACGCGTCACGAAGATCGACGAAGATGACCCCGCCATGGTCGCGCCGGCGGGCCACCCACCCGGCGAGCGTCACCGTCGTGCCGGCGTCGCTCGCGCGCAGGCTGCCGGCGTTATGGGTACGGATCACGGGAACTCGTCTCCTCAAAGCTATACACGGGGCGCCCCCGACATTCTGTCAGGAGCGCCCCGCGCGACCGTCGTCAGCCCGCGACTTTCCATGAGGTGGCCCGCATGCCGGCGGTGCCGGTCCGCCCCACGTCGGTCACCTCCACCAGGGCCATCGCGGGTGGTTCGGCGGCGGTCAGCACACACAGCACGGCGCCCTTGCGCACCTCGACGCTGCCACCCGGCCCGATCGGGCTGTTGCGGATGACCCGCTGGCAGCCGGCCGCGTCCAGGTCGAGATCCTTGACCTCGGCCCCGGCGGCCGCGCCCGGCCCGAGCGTCAGGCGGGGCGTCTCGGTGCCGCACCGGCTGTCGTAGCGCAGGTCGCTGACCCGTTCGTCGGCGTTGGCCCGGGGCTCGTCGAGGTCGAGGAAGAGGACCGCCGAGCAGCCGACCTGCACCCGCAACGGCTCCTGGGCGTAGGTGACCGCGAAGCCGGTGCCCGCCTCGTGGTGCGCCTCGCTCACCGGCGCCTTCGCCAGCGCGACCATCCGGGCCACCTTCATCGCCTGCCACGCCGCGAGCGCGGCGATCGACGAGGTGATCAGCGCGAACACCGCGATCAGCATGCCGAGCCAGGCGAGCCGGTTGCCGCGCTGCTGGGCGCGGTCGCGGATCCGCTCGGTCGGGCCGTCCAAAACTGCCGGCTCGTCCCGCTCCGGCTCACGCTGCCGGTTGATCGGGTAGGGCCCCGCATTCGTGCCGGCGGGCTTGTTGACGTTGTTCGCGGCGCGGAACAGGGACATGCGGCGGCTCCCGGTTTTTTGGTGCTTTTAGTCCGGTTCCAGGGACACTAGAGGTGTAGATCGTTCGATCCCATCCCCCGCCACGGGGACTCACCGCCCCGGGGGATGCCGCCGTAGAATTCCTCCGTGGCGACCGGATCCAGCACCCTTGACGCTCTCGACCGACGGATCCTCCACACCCTGGAGATCTCCCCGCGCGCGCCGTTCGCCCGGATCGCCGCCGTGCTCGACGTGTCCGAGCAGACGGTCGCCCGCCGATTTCAGCGGATGCGCGCCGCCCGGTTCGTCCGCATCGCCGCCCGCCCGGAGGCCATCTACCGCACCGGCGCCAGCTACTGGACGCTGCGCATCGGCTGCCGCCCCGGGACCGCCATGACCCTGGCCACCGCCCTCGCCCAGCGTGGAGACACGTCGTGGGTCAGCATCGGCGGCGGTGGCGCCGAGGTCACCTGCCAGGCCGAGGTCGACGACCCGCAGTCCGGCCTCCTGCATCACCTGCCGCGGGCGTCCAGCGTGCTGGCCTTCAGCGCCCACCAGATGCTGCACCGCTTCGCCGGTCGCGGCGAGGCCGACTGGGTGGCCCCCGACCACGACCTGTCCGCCGAGCAGCGCGAGTTCCTGCTGGAGGGCACGCCCGCACCGGCGCCGAACCCCACCGGGGTGGGGCGGTTCGAGGCCACCGACCGCCCGCTGCTCGACGCGCTGAGCCGCGACGGCCGGGCAAGCTGGGCCGCCGTCGCGGCCGCCACCGGCTGGAGCCAGCGGCAGGCGGCGCACCGGGTGAACGAGCTGGCCGCGGCGGGCGCGATCTACTTCCACGTCGACGTGGCCACCATGCCGGTCGGGATGCACGCGGTCGCCAACCTGTGGTTCACCGTGGCGCCGGCGCACCTGGCCTCCACCGGCGCCCGCCTCGCCGACCACCCGCAGCTGGCCTTCGTCGGCGCCGTCACCGGCAGCGCCAACCTGATGGCATCCGCGCTGGCCACGGACGCCGAGGCGCTCTACCAATACATCACCACGAAGGTCGCCGAGATCGACAGCATCCAGCGGGTCGAGATCGTCCCGCAGATGGTCCGCCTGAAGCACTCGCACTCGCTGGTGGAGAACGGCCTGATCCGCGAGCCACCGGCTCAGTGACGCCGCGCGTACACCTCGATCTCGATCTTCATCCGCGGATCCGCCAGCCCGCACACCATCATCGTGGCCGCCGGCCGGCTGGCGCCGAAGGCCCGGCGCAGGGTGGGCCAGCAGGGCTCGAAGTCGTCCCGCTCGGGAAGCAGATAGCGCACGCGCAGAACATCGGCGAGGGTGCAGCCGGCCTCCCCCAGAGCCGCCTCGATGTTGCGGACACACTGCTCGACCTGCTCCACCACATCATCGGAGATGGTCATGCTCCGGTAGTCGAACCCGGTGGTCCCGGAGACATGCACGTCATCCCCGTCAACGACGGCCCGCGCATACCCGATCTGCTCCTCGAAGGCCGACCCACTGAAGATCACGCGCCGCTCCGCCATGAGCGCTGACGCTAGTTCATCGGTCAGGCGAGATCGCCGCGAGCCACATTGCTCAGGAATCCGGCCCATTGACCGGTCGTCATACGCAGCACCGCCTCGGGCCGCCGACTGCTGCGAAGCAGAACGTCACCTTCGGCATCGAACATGACCTCTACACAAGTCTCGGACGCGCATCGCGCACTGCGTCGCCAGGCAGGCCCCGAACGGGAAACTTCGCTCATCTTCGCCTCCATGCCGATAGATAACTCACGGTACCCAGAGCGCAACTTCGTGTCATTGAACAGCGAATCGTGCGGTAAGGGACGTAACCACCGTGGAATCCAACCGTTAGCCGGGCCGAACTCAGAAGGCGCAAGGAGGGCAGGTCGGCCATGACAGACCAATGGCTGACTGCTACGTTGCAGTCAGCAACGTAGCTGTTGCAGCGCGCTGCTCTAGATCAGCTTATCCGCGATCCCTCGACGGACGTGAGGACATGACAGGTTCGCTCGGCGGCGATACGCCCGCCGTTGCGAGGCAGCGAGTCCGGCTCTGGCTACGGCGTGCGCGCCGGGACACCACGACGCTGACGCAGACCGACGTCGCCAAGCGCCTCGGCTGGTCACTGTCGAAAGTCCAGCGCATCGAGATCGGCGAGGTGGCGATCTCCGAGACCGACCTCCGGGCCGTCCTGGAACTGTACGGGGTGACCGGCGACGACGTGGTGACCGCCATGGTGAAGGACGCCCGGCTGGCCCGCCGCGAACGCTGGACCACCAATCCGGAGCACCGGAAGCTTCTTTCCGCCGGGCTCCGGCGACTTCTCCAGTTCGAGGTCGCGGCGTCGGAGATCCGCGTCTATCAGCCACTTCTCCTGCCGGGCATTCTCCAGAGCCCGGCGACCGCGGAATACATCATCAACGAGTTCCTCGGCCATTTGACCGACGACGAGCGCAAAGTCCACCTCGACGTCCGCATGCGCCGACGGAAAGACGTCCTCGACCGTCCGGACGGCCCGAAGTACTATGCCGTACTTGACGAGAGCGTCATTCTCCGGAATGTCGGCGGCCCACGCATCACCGCCGAGCAACTCGAAGACCTCGCCGACGTTGCCACCCGGCCGAACATATTTGTTCGGGTTGTTCCTCTCGACGAGGGCAAGGGTGCCATCATCGGATCGTTGGGAAGCTTCGTGCTGATGATTCTCAGCGACGACGACGCCGAAGACACCGTGCTCTACAGAGAGCGCTTCATCACGGACGGCATCGAGCACGATCCGGAACTGATTCGCCCTTACCGGGACGGGTTTGAAGATCTTTGGAAGCTATCGCTCCCAGAGGATGCCACGCTGCGGCTCATTCGCTTACGAGCGGCAGCGCTCCGGGTAGAACTGGATCGCCTACCGGCGACTGGCGAGTAACTCCACCTACCGCATCATTGAAGAAGGGCTCGCAGAACGTTGCCGGAAAATAATGACGACACAATGACGTGGCGCCGCAGTTCATTCTGTGCCGATGGAACCTGCCTCGAGATCGCCGCCGACGACGCCCGCATTCACGTGCGCGACTCGAAAGATGTCGGCCTTCCGATCCTCAGCTTCGATCAGGCCGACTGGATGCGGTTCGTCAGCGAAGTCCGGAACGGACGTTTCGAGAATTCTTGAAACGTGGGTTCCGACGCATGACGGCAGGCGTGGGACTTATCGAACAATAATAATTCCCACGCCGGCTTCACCGATCGCCGCCGTTCCGCTCGAGAGCACGTTGCAGACCCCGACGGACTTGATCGAACTCGGTCTGATCCGCCGACTCGAACAACGTGACCGGCTGCCCGCGATAGATGGCAACCAGCTCCCAGCGCACCGATAATCGCCGGCCCGCGCTCAGCACGGACCCCACCAGCAGCACCCCGGCCACCAGGCCGGTCAGGATCTCCGACACCGGGCCGACGATCGGCACGACAAGAAACGCTGCCACCAGGGCGGTGAACCCGAAGAGCCGATTACCCAGGTCGAAGCCGGGTCCGAATCTCACGATGTGCACGTCTGTCAGATCTTCGATCGCGTACCGCATCCGCCCGATGTAGATCGTCTCGAAGACCTGCTGTGTGATCAATGCCCGTCGGCCCCGATAGAACACCAGCATGGTTGCCCCCATCCCCTTCTCCGGAGTATGTGGGCAGTCCAACCTTGATCGGTAGGGTCTATCTGCTATGTAGCACGTAGCAGATGTCGCACAATTCCGAAGAACGGGCGAATTCGCTCGGCGAACACTCAAGATTCGATGGCGGCCGACCGCTCTAACAACTCGTCGGCCGGAGTCAAAATCTTTCCGATCAAGGTGCGAGCTGCATATTCACCGGTATTCACGGCGCAGTTGGGTAAAGACTGCTATACGGCAACCTGACACGTAGCAGTTAGCGACACAGCCGTCAGCTCGGATCGGCACCGGCCATCAGGTAGCGGTTCTTTCCCGCGGCCTTGGCGGCGTACATGGCGGCGTCCGCGTCGCGGATCAAGTCGTCGGCGGTGGCGCCGGGGTGGTGCACGGCAATGCCGACGCTGGCGGAGACCACGGCGGGGACGCCGGTTATGTCGATCGGCTGGCGGATGTCGGCTATGACGCGTTCGGCGGCGATCTGGGCGTCGTCGATGCCGGTCAGGGATTCCAGGACGGCGGCGAACTCGTCGCCGCCGAAGCGGGCGACCGTGTCGCCGAGCCGCAGGCCGGCGACCAGGCGTTCGGCGACGGCGGTCAGCACGAGGTCGCCGGCCTGGTGGCCGCGGTCGTCGTTGACCTGTTTGAAGCCGTCCAGGTCGATGAAGAGCACGGCGACGGTGGCCTCGCCGCGGGTGTGGGTGTCGATGGCGTGGGCCAGCCGCTCGTAGAACAGCTTGCGGTTCGCGAGGCCGGTGAGCGGGTCGTGAAAAGCGAGGTGGTGCAGCTGCGCCTCGACCTCCTCGCGCCGCTGGATGTCCCGGCGCAGCGCGGCGGTGGCCTGCTCGACCCGCTGGAACGCGCGGTTGCGGCTGCCGGCCAGCACGCCGGTGACGATCGCGAGCATGGCGGTCAGCGCCAGCCCGGCGACGCCGGTGAGCTCGCTCAGCCCCCGGTCGGTGGTGCTGAGCAGGCCCTTGGTCGGCCACATGGTGACGTCCCAGCGGCGCTGCCCGACGATGACGCCGCGCTCGCGGGTCAGGTCGGCGTCGGTGACCCGCTGGCCGGGGGTCGCCGCGGCGATCACCTTGCCGCCCCCGGACGGGTCGGCCAGGCTGACCTGCACGGCGCCCTGGCCGCGGTCGAGCAGGGTCTGCGAGAGGAAATCCTGACCGCGTACGCCCATCACGAGCCAGCCGATGAACTTGTCATGCGCGGCGCGCACCGGCACGGCCATGGCGACCGAGTTCTGCCGCAGGCGTGGGGCGATGTTCCGGTCCCGGATCAGTTGATAGGTCGGACCGATCGCGAGCTGCTCGCTCTGCCGGGCCAGGTTCATGGCCGTCATGACCGGCTCGCTCGGCGCGAGATCGATGCCGAGCACGGTGCTGCCGCCGTCGAAGACCCGGTCGAGCACCACGTAGAAGTGATTGCCGAACTGGGGTGACGCGACCAGCGACAGGGCCGTGGAGCCGTGGGCGCGCCAGTGCCCTTGCAACTCGGCGGTCTGGGTGCTGGTGGCGGGAACCACGAAGGTGACGCCGCTGGCGCCGGGCAGCCGGGCCGGCCCCAGCCCCATGCCGGCCCGGGTGAAGTCCTCGCTGCGCAGGTCGCTCTGGGCGCCGAGGGCCGCGGACAGGTCGGTGAGCGCCTCGCCGTAACGGGTGACCCGGTCGCTGATCGCCGCCGTCACCTCGTCGGCGTAGCGGTCCATCAGCTCGGAGGCGTTACGGCTCTCGTTGCGGCGCTCCGCGTCGTAGACGATCGCCGAGACCAGCGATCCGGCGAACACCACCCCGATGACCAGGGCCAGTCCGCTCCAGCGCCGACCCGGCCGCCGCGTCCGGTCGCCGATCTTCACATCTTTCTGATCGGCGACCGGGCGGAGGCTCTGAGCGGGGGCTCAGGTCAATGAGTGGGGCAGCTCGATGGTGATCCACTCGTTGTCGTCGACCGCGACGGCGTCGCCGATCGCGTTGGCGGGGCTCTCCAGCTGATAGATGAACCGCTTGCCGGTGTACTTCTGGGTGCGCGGATCGAACTCGTTGAGTCGCAGCTGACCGGCCACGTCGCCGTTGACCGTGCCCTCGAGCAGGCCGTAAAGATGCCGGCCGTCCGGTGACGCGGCCAGGCCCTCGAAGCCCTTGCTGCTGTTCGTGGTGGCGGGCACGCCGGTGCGGGCCGCCGTCTCCGGAGCGACCACCCCGGCCAGCGGGATCGGCGCGGCCAGGAGCTGGCCGGCGCGGTCGAAGTGCAGCAGGTACGGCCCGAACTCGTCACCGATCCAGTAGGTGCTCGCGGCGGCGCGCACGATGGACTCGACGTCGGCGCCGGTCAGCACCCGGTCGGCGCGGGTCAGGGGCCAGCTGACGAGACCGGACGGGTCGCTCAGCGTGATGCGGCCGACCACGTCGACCGCGCTGGTGGCGAACGCCGGCGCCAGCCGCTGGATGCGCAGCAGGAAGTCGGCATGGCGGCTGAGAGTAGGCACGGCACGTGAACCGGACGTGGCAACAGCCCGGGTCCGCAATGGACCCGGGCTGTCGTTTCAGTTGGCGGCCAGAGCCGGCTCTTTCGGCTCATCCGGGACGGCGGCCGGCCGTACCAGAAGGAAGACCGCGAGCGCGCCCAGCAGGCCCGCCGCTCCCCCGATGTAGAAGCCGGCGTCGAGGCCGGCGGCCGCGGCGGCGCGGATGACGTGCTCTCCGAAGGAGCCGGCCAGCCGGGCGGCCTGGCCCGCGGCCACCGCGTGGGCGGCGTCGGTGCTGCCCAGCTCGTCGGCGGCGCGGGCGGCGAACACCGTGCCCAGGATGGCGATGCCGATCGCGTAACCGAGCTGCCGGGCCGTCGTCAGGGAGCCGGCCGCCATGCCGCCGCGGCGGTGCGGGACCGCGCCCATCGCCGACGACGCGAGGGCCGGCATCACCAGGCCGACGCCGAGGCCGACGACCGCGTAACCGGCCATCAGCGCCGGCCAGCTCGAGTCGGCGTCGAGGAGGAAGCCGCTGAGCAGGCTGCCCAGGCCGATCAGCAGCATGCCGCCGCCGATGATCAGGCGCGGGGAGCGGCCGTGCAGGCGGGCGCCGGCGAAACCGGAGGCCAGCACCGAGCCGATCGAGACCGGCAGGCCGGTGAGGCCGGCCTGCAGCGGGGACAGGCCGATCACCGACTGCAGCCAGATCGACGTGTAGGTGAAGGCGGCGAACGCGGCGAAGTTGACCAGCAGGCCGGCGGTGAGGATGCCGCTGAACGAACGGTTGCGCAGCAGGGCCAGGTCGAACATCGGGTTGTCGCCGTAGTGCTCGATCAGGGCGAACCCGGCCAGCGCCACCGCGGAGACGATCAGCAGACCCCAGGTCTTCGGCGACGACCAGCCCTCGTCATTGGCGCGGATCACGGCGTACGTCAGTGTGCCGGCGGCGATGGTGAATGTGACCGTGCCCCACAGGTCGAAGCCGCCGGGGCGGCGTTCGCCGTCGGGGCGCAGCGCGGTGAAGCACATGACCACCGCGGCCACGCAGATCGGCAGGTTCACCAGGAAGATCCAGCGCCAGCTGAACCCTTCGGTGAGCAGGCCGCCCAGGATCGGGCCGATGGCGGAGGCGGCGCCCGAGACGCCACCCCAGACGCCGTACGCGACACCGCGGTCGCGGCCCTGGTAGGAGCTGTTGAGCAGGGCGAACGTGGTGGTGAACATGGCGGCCGCGCCGATGCCCTGAATGACCCGGGCGGTCACCAGCAGGGTCGAGTCGGCGGCGAGGCCGCAGGCCAGGGACGCGGCGGCGAACAGGATCAGGCCGCCGACGTAGAAGCGGCGATGTCCGTACATGTCGCTGAGCGCGCCCGCGCCGAGCAGCAGCACGCCGAGCGAGAGGGCGTAACCGTCGATCACCCATTGGAGGGTGCTGAACGACGTGCTCAGGTCGGTCGCCATCGGGGGCAGGGCCACGTTCACGATGGTCACGTCGACGAGCAGCATGAAGGTGCCGAGGCACACGGTCACCAGTGGCCACCATTTACGCATGGGGGTTGTCCTTTCTAGGTCGCCCCCAAACGATCGTCTCGGACCGCCCGAATCACCCAGCCAGCGGCCTTGATTGCACAAATTCCTCCAGAGGCTCGTTTTCAACGGCAAGATCCGCTGCCCGAGCCGCAAGCCGCATCAAGAACCGCCATTGACGAACCAGCCGTCGGTCAGCACCGGCACCACGCTGCTCACACCCACCGCCGACGCCACCGCGACATCACCGGCAAAACCATAAGCGCGCAGCTCACGGCCACTGACCGACTCACGCAGGGCGTCGCTCAGGCTTTCCGAGACGCCGCGGTACGCCCACAAAGCCGTCCCCGCCTCGGGCGAGAAATCGGCCAGCAGGTCGCCCTCGGCCAGCCCGTCGAGAAAAGCGCCGGCGCCCCACAGATCCTCCACCGCCGGCCGCAGCGAACCGTCCGGCCAGCGCTCCCCCGACGCCACCACCCCGATCGGGCGGTCGCCGGCGCGTTCGCGCACCCACTTGGCGGCCGCGGCGGCGTTACGCAGCGACACCCCGATCACGGTCGCACCGGTGTCGGCGAGCCGGACCGAGATGGCCGAGCCGTTCGGCGACGGCAGCACCAGCCGGTCGATCCCGTCGGCGCGCAGGTCGGCGTTGAGGATGCTTTCCGGCGACAGGGTGATCTGGCCGGGGCCGGCCTGATTGCGCAGCACCGCCAGCATCGCGCCGTGCCGGCGGGCCACGTCGACGGCCGAGTCGTCGCGCCAGCGGTAGGGCAGGACGCTCAGCCCCTGCTCGACCGCGACGGTCAGGGTCGTGGTGAAGGACAGCACGTCGACCACCGCCACGAACGCGGCGCCGGGCGCCACCACATCGGCGCCGACCGGGCCCCAGTCGAAGCGGACGCGGTAACCGCCCTGGCCCTCCGCGAGGCTCACCGAACGCCACTCAAGGGATCGATCGTCACGGATGCAGTTTGCCAGCTCACTCTCCGTCAGCCCGGACCACCCACCGCCTTGAGGTCGAAACGCCAGTCGTGGCAGCGAATCGGATTCCCCTTCGGATATTCGTGAGCCACCTCGCCGAGGAGCTCGAACCCCGCCTTGCGGCACACCCCGTTGGAGGCCGCGTTGTCGGTGCGGGGAAACGCGTGCGCCCAGCGGTGCCGGCCGTCGGCGGCGGCCAGCCCGATCGCGGCGATCGTCGAGCTCACCGCGAGGCCCCGGCCCTGGAAGCCGGACAACACCTTCCAGCCCAGCTCATAGACCATCCGGCCGGACCACTCGGTCTCCCAGTAGCCGACCGAGCCGACCGGGTCGGGCTCGTCGTCGATCATGATGAGGAACATGCCGCCCGTGCCGGCCCGGAGGTGGTCGAGGATGCGCTTATGACGCGCCATGATCGACTCTTCGGACTCGACCCCGCCCAGGTAGGCATGCATCTCGGGGGTGTTGGCCCGGCGCTCCAGGGCCGGCCCGCGCTCGTCCCACGGCTCCAGCCAGAAGTTCGACATGGGTCCATGCTCTCGCGCGGGTGCGACATTCTCAGAGGTACGTCTGGAGCACGTCCACCACCCGATGGTCATCGTCGACCACCGGGATGTGCCGCCACTTGTCGAACGCCGTGCATGGATGCGAGATGCCGAAGCGGATCAGGTCGCCGGGCTGCAATCCGTCGGCGGCCAGGTAGGTGTGGTGATCGTTCAACTTGGTCACCGCGATCGGCCCGGTGTCGGTTTTCGCACCGTCGCGACGCACCTCCCACGCCACCGGCAGGCCCTCGTCGAACGGGGCGTCGCGCTTGCCCATGCCGGCGATCGCCAGGCCCTTCTCCGGGACTGACAGCACCTGCGCCCAGATCTCCAGCGCCGCCGTCAGTGGTCCCTCGTCGGGAACGCGACGGAACGGCGTACGTTCGGCGTAGAAACCGTCGTCGTGGGTGACCGACGCGCCGCTTCGCAGGATCAGGCGCAGGTCGCGCGGCAGCGCGGCGAGCCGGGCGACCACCCGGTCGAACCAGGCGCTCCCGCCCGCCGACACCCGTGCGCCCGGCGGCATCAGACCGGCGGCCCGCAGCCGGGAAACCCCGGCCACGAGCTGGTCCAGGAAGGCGTCCACCTCGGGCTCGGTGGGCAATTGACCCTCGTACGCCGTGACGCCGGCGAACTCCAGGCTCTCGGCTTCGGTGATCGCGCGCGCGACCTCCTCGAGCTCGTCGAGGGTGCGCACCCCGGTGCGGCCGCCGGGATGGCCCAGCTCGGCGAAGACCCGGATGCGGCCGGCGCGTGCAGCGGCTTCCACGCCCGCGAGTGAGTCGGCCTGGATGTAGATCTCCGCGCTCTCCTCGGCGAGCCAGCGCAGCGCCGTGGCGTCGAGGACCTCGTTGGCGATCTGGATCCGCTGCACGCCCAGCCGGCGCAGCACCAGGGCCTGACTCGGGGTCGCCACCGTCATGCCCCACGCGCCCGCCGCGAACTGGGCGGCGAGCAGGCCGGGCGCCATCGTGGTCTTGGCGTGCGGGGCGAAATCGAGGTCGTGGCGGGCACAATAGGCCGCCATCGTGGCGATGTTGGCCTCGGCCGCCGACTGGCGCAGCGTCAGCACCGGCCAGGTGAAGCCGCCGCCGAACAGGCTCGGTTTCTCGCGGGCGTAATCGCTCGCCGACCGCTCCCCCGCCGGCAGGAAGAACCCCTTGCTACGCCAGTCGACCCGCGGTTCCGGGACCTCCATCGCCGTCATCCCCCGATCTCGTTCAGCACCGTGACCAGGCGTTTCTCCTCGCCGCGGAAATGTGTCTCCATCACCGCGGCGAGGGCGCTCAACGCCTCGGGGTCATCCTGCCGCACCCCCCTGACAAGACCGCTGATGATCGCGTGGTCCTGACGCAGCTGAGCAAGGAAACCGCGAAGTTCCGGGTGCCGCGCGGCGAGCAGCGGGAAGACGTTGGCGTCCTCGTCGGTGTGGTGCTCGGTCAGCGCGTCGCAGAAGGCGATGCAGTGCGTGGCGAGCTCGTCGCCCGGGTAGATGCCGTCGCGGAGATCTTCGAGCAGGTCGCGCAGACGAGCATGGGTCAAAATCAGCTGGGTTCCGTACGCCGTGAGGCGCTCATATTCGTCATTCACTGTCCCCGCATCGTAACGACGAGGCGGCGGCCGTGGAGATCCGTCCGGGTCCAGGCCGTCTCGATGTCGCGCAGCGGCACCCGCTCCAGATCGAAGGTCAGCTCGCCGCTCAGCGTCCACTGCACGACCTGCCCGTACGCCTGCGCCATGCCCCCGCCGTCCAGGCCCCGCGCCGCGCCGTAGATCTCCACGCCCGACGTGCGCAGCGCCGACGCGGGCAGGCTGAGCTCGGCGCCGGCCGACTCGCCGATCTGCACGAGCCGGGTCGGCCGCGGAAAGGCGAACCCGGCCGGGATCAGGCTGCGGAGCAGGAGCTCGGTGGGGCGGCCCCAGAGGTAGTCGACGACCACGTCGTACTTCTCCGCGGCGTACGCCTCAATCAGCTCCTCGTCCTTGATCTTGGTGTTGATGACCGCGTCGGCGCCGAGCTCGCGCAGGCGTTCGTCGTCGCGGCCGGTCGCGATGACGCGCCCGGCGCCGAGCAGACGCGCGACCTGGATCGCCAGCCCGCCGGCGACGCCCGTTGCGCCCTGGATGAGAACGGTCTCGCCGGGCTGCAGGCCGGCCGCGGCCCTCATCGACATGGCGCTGATCGCGCTGGCCAGGACGGTGCCGACGGCCGGGTCGATGCCCTCCGGGATCGGGCCGTAGTTGCCGGCCGGGACGACGGTGCGCTCGGCGAGCGCACCGAACGGCGGGCGGGGATTGCCGAAGCCGACGACCTGGCCGTCGGGCAGCCGCCCGATGCCGTCGAAGCAGGGGATGGCCGGCAGCATCGGCATCATCGCCTGGCTGGCGTAGTGCTCGCCTCTCGCGACGACGCGGTCGACGGTCTCCACCGCGACCGCGAGCACCTCGATCAGCACCTCGCCCGCGCCCGGCACCGGGTCGGGAAACTCCTGGTAGCGGGGGATGCCGTCACGCTCGTGCAGTACCGCAGCCTTCATCGTGGTCGCCCTCTCTCTAACAGTGTTAGGGGACTCTAACACTGATAGAGTGACCGGTCATGGCCCTGGACCGGAAGCGCATCGTCGACGAGGCAGTGGCGCTGCTCGATGCCGACGGCCTGGAAAACGTCACGCTGCGCAAACTCGCCGCGCGGCTGGGCGTGCAGGCCCCGACGCTGTACTGGCATCTGCCGAACAAGGCGGCCCTGATCACCGCGATCGCCGAGGCGATTCTGACGCCGCTGCCGGCCGTCCCCCTCCTCCCGGGAGAGCGCTGGCAGGACTGGCTGATCGGCCTCGCCGTGCGGCTGCGGGCGGCGATGCTGGCGCACCCCGACGGCGCGCGGGTCGTCTCGATGGCCCACCTGTCGCGCAACATGTCCGCCCTCTCCGAGCTCGGCATGAGGACCCTGGTCGAGCAGGGTGTGCCGCTGCACCGGGCGCGGTTGACGGTGCTGACGGTCGAGGGCTTCACGATCGGTCACGTGCTGGAGGAGCAGGCCCCCCGGCCGGACGAGGAGACGCTGAAGGGTTTCGACATGGCGGCCTTCGCCCAGGACCATCCGACGGTGATCGCGGGCATCACGGAGTACTTCCAGCCCGGCCGCACCCCCGACGACCTGTTCCGCGAGTGCGCCACTCTGATCGTCGAAGGACCCTAAGAGCTCATAGGACCGAAAATCCGCCGCCGTCGCTAGCGTCGAATCATCGATACCCAGCGATACCGGAGGAAACGTGCGAAATAACGTCAAGCGGGCTCTGGCGGTGGCGGCCGTGCTTCTGGCCGGAGCGGTGTCCTCGCTGGTGGCGGCGTCACCAGCAATGGCCGACGGCGTCACGGTGGCACACAAGTGCGGCAACCCGTCGCGCGTTTACAAGACCGTGCGAGCCGCGATCTGCGCCGACCTCATCAAACTGAGCAACGGCTCCTCCGGACGTTGGTACATCGACGCGGAGACGGAGGCGTTCTGCCAGTCGAACCTCTCCCCTTACACCATCAAGAATTGCCGGGGAGTCGTCACCGGCGCCGACCTCTACCGGCGTAAGCCCGGCGCCTCCGCGTGGCAGCTCATCTGGCACGGCGAAAACTACGGGTGCGGCTCACTCATGGACCCGGCAGACTACGGGCCGTGTGCCGCCGAACGGGTTACGGCGTACTCGGGCGACGGCGACATCAACGACTGCTGGGAATTCATGGGCCACGCCCGCGCGTCGATCCAGCTGCCGGGCGACGACGTGGTCATCAGCGGCATCCTGATGGACAGCCAGGTCTGGGCCACCGGCGTGGCCGGCTGCAACACCTGACCCACAGCAACCGCCGGGCCGGTCCACACCGGCCCGGCCAGCTGGTTTGCTCGTATCTCGCCAGGCCGGCGCTGAGATCAAGCATCGAGTCGACGATCTCGAGCCGGGCGCTCCGGAGCGCCGGGCGGCCCGGATCCGGGGCCAGCGCGCCGTCATAGCGGGTCAACCCCCAGCGAGATTCTCACCGAGGGAAGCCGTTGAGGGCGAACGGGACGCCGGCCCGGAACGCTTCGATGCAGGCTGCGGTGTAGGGGACCGTGTCCGGTGGCAGGCCGGTCAGCGGGAACCAGTTGATGGCCGCGCACTTGTGCGGCTCGGCGTTTGCCGGGGTGCCGTGGCCGGCCGGGTCGTGCGGGGCAGCGAAGACCAGGCCGATCCGGGTCGAGCCGCTCGGGTTCCGCTGGTGGACCGTGCTGGCCAGGCGCAACTCGGACGGGTGCAGGCGCAGCCCGATCTCCTCGCGGGCCTCGCGGATCATGCCGGTCAAGGCGTCCTCGCCGGGTTCCAGCTTGCCGGAGGGCAGGTTCCACTGGCCGTCGGCGTAGCCGGTGTTCGCACGCAGCGCCATCAGGACCTGGTCGCCCCGGGTCAGCAGCAGGTGCAGGTCGACCGGATGCAGGGGAGTCACGACGACCGAGGGTACTCAGCGGAGGTCGGCGGTCATCTCGTGGAGTTCGGCCAGCCGGTCCGGGAGGCTGCGCGGGTTGCCGGGGGCATCCGGGCGATCATCCCCGGATCGCGGGCCGGACATCGGCCGGTAGTTCACGCCCAGGGCGTCGAGGCGCGGCAAGTGTGCGTCCAGCCGACGGCGGAAACCACCGTAATCGCGAACGGTGGTAGACCAGACCGTCTCCGCGAACGCGCACAGCCGCGGGTAGGTCATGTAGTCGACGCGGCGGGCCGACTCCATGTGCTCGGTCCACACGTTGACCTGTCCACCGAGCACGTTGGCCGCCTCCGCCCCGGACAGCCCCGCCGGGATCGGGTCGAAGTCGTAGACGTCGGCAAGCGTAAGCAGCGTGCCCACCGGCGTCGGCTCGCCCGGGTCGTCCGACTGCCGATAGTCCAGGTAACACGAAATATCAGGACAGGAAACCACGGAGATTCCGGCCTTGGCGGCGGTCACGGCCGGCGAAACCCCACGCCAGGCGGCAATCACCGACTTCGGGGGTACGTCGTGAGCCAGCAGCTCGTCCCAGCCGAAAACCCGCCGCCCCCGGGCCGCCAGGAACGCCGCCATCCGCCCGGTGAACCAGCCCTGCAGTTCCGACGGCCCGCCAAGCCCTTCCCGCGCGATCACCGGGTTGTCCGCCCACTCGCCGGCCGGGCACTCGTCGCCACCGATCCCGATCAACGGCGACGGAAAGATCGAGCACACGTACGCCAGCACGTCCCGGCAGAAGCCCATCGCCTCCGCCGACAGGTTGAGCACGTGCGGAGAGATCCCCCACCCGCTGCGCACCGGCCCCTCATAGCCGTTACCGAGCGAGGGGTACGCGGCGATCGCGGCCTGCATGTGCCCCGGCATATCCACTTCGGGCACCACCGTCACGAAGCGCTGCGCCGCATAGGACACGATCTCCCGCAGGTCATCGGCCGTATAGAACCCGCCGTGCGGCCGCCCGTCGTACCGCCCGTGCATCCGGGCACCGAGCATCGTCTCCCGCCGCCACGCCCCGACGCTGGTGAGCCGCGGCCACCCCGGCACCTCGATCCGCCATCCCTGGTCGTCGGTCAGGTGCAGGTGCAACACGTTGAGCTTGTGAAACGCCGCCAGATCAACAAACCGCAGCACGTCCGCCACCGGCATGAAGTGCCGCGCAACGTCAAGCATCACGCCCCGCCACGCAAAGCGCGGCGAGTCCGAGATGTCAGCGAACGGCACCGCCCAGCCTTCGTCCTTCTTCGGCCGCAACCGGCCCTCGGCAGGCAGCCGCAGCAACGAGCCGGACGGAAGAAGCTGCCGCAACGTCTGCGCTCCGTAGAAGACCCCAGCAGCGGATCCGCCAAGGATCGAGACTCCGTCCTCGGCGATGCGAAGGGCATACCCCTCGGTCGACAGCCCGGGGTCAACCGCCAATCGCAGTGCTGCCGGCTCCCCCATGGGAAGGGGGAAGCACAAAGCATGGCGAAGCCAATCGGCGACGCCGTCGAGTCCTTCTCCGGCCGACAGGAGCGCGTCCGGCCCCAGCGAGAAAGCGCCGCCACCAAGACGGATCGCCGACGCCAGCGGAATCACGGGACCTCCGAAACGAACCAGGTTCGCATATAGTTCGTTGGTCGGGAGCTGGTGTCAACGGAACGAGCGGTGTGATGCGGATCGGGTTGGTGGTGCCGGCCGGGCATCGGCAGCGCTTCGCTGACGCCGCGCGGATCGTTGACGGGGTCGAGCTCGCCTGGGCGGTCTATGAGCGGGACGACGAGATTCGCGATCTGGTCGGTGGGCTGCTGCGTGAGTCGCGGCTCGACGGGCTGCTGATGGGCCTCCTGCCGTGGGCCCACAGTCGTGACCTGCTGCCACCCTCCCTGCCGGTGGCCGTCACCCGACAGGTGGCGCTCGATCTGGCCCTCGCCTGGGCCCGGGCGCGCGGCAACGGCTGGGCGGCGACGCCGGTCGCGATCGACACGTTCGACCGGGAGATCGTCGACGAGGTCGCGGGGGCGCTCGAGCTCGATGCGGCGCAGATTGCGACGCTGCCGTTCGATCCGGGCCAGCCGATCGACGAGATCGTCGCCTTTCACCGGAAGCGGCTCGCGGAGACCGGGGCGAGCTACCTCATCACCGGGCGGACGGCGGTAGCAGCCATTCTCGGCCGGGAGGCGGCCGTGCTGCATGCGGCGCCGACGGCCGAGACGATTCGTGCCGGCCTGCACGAGCTGGTGCTGCGAGCGCGGGAGCGGCAGCGGTTCGCCACCGGGTTGTTCGTGCTCGGCGCGCCGGGCAGCGACCGCGCCCGGGTCGGGCTGCAGCACCTGTTGCTGCACACGCCCGAGTTCGCGGACGCGTGGATCGACCAGCGCGGGCACCGGGCGCTGCTGGTGTTCGCGCCGGCGTCGCTGTTCGAGGCGGCGACCCGGCAGTGGGTCGGGCTTCCGGTGCTCGGCGATGCCCGCGACCAGTTGGGCATGCGGGTGGTGGCGGGCTTCGGGATCGGCGGGTCGGCCCGGCTCAGCGTCGATCTCGCCGAGCAGGCGGCGGCCCGCGCCGAGCAGGAGCCGGGCTCGGTGGCCTATCTGTTCACCGACGACGGGGTGACCATCGGCCCGATGGGCGCGATCGGCGCGGCGCCCCCACTGACCTGGACCCACCGCGAGCACGGCGCGCTGGAGATCCTGGCCACCAAGGCCGGCTTGAGCCCGGCGACGCTGTCCCGGCTCGCCTCGGTGGAGCGCGGGCTCGGTGGCCGGCTGATCTCCCCGGGCGAGCTGGCCAAGGCCCTCGGGATAACCGACCCGAGCGGCCGCCGGCTGATCCGCAAGCTGACCGACGCCGACCTGGTGATCGAGGGCGGCAGCACCCAGGTGACCCGAAAGGGCCGCCCGGCCCGGCTCTACCGGCTGGCCATCACGAGCGCCCTGGAGGCCGCGGAGTGACGTGGGATCTGTTGCTGGCCGGGGGTGAGCCGTTCGACGTGGCGGTCGAAGGTGGACGGATCGCGGCCACCGGGAAAGGGCTGCCCCGCACCGGGGCGCGAGTTGTCGAGGACGTCGGCGGGCTGCTCGTCACGCCGGGGCTGATTGATCTGCACACGCACGTCGGGCCGGGTTACTGGGGCATCGCGCCCGATCCGATCGCCTGGCACACCGGGGTCACCACCTGGGTGGATGCCGGGACGGCGGGGGCGTTCACGCTCGACGGCCTGCTGCGCAGGAGCTTCGACGTCCGGGTCGTGGGGCTGCTCAACATCTCGGCGGTGGGGCTCTCCGGGCGCACCGGGGAGAGCCGCGATCTGGGCAACTGTGATGTCGCGCTGGCGATCGACACGGTGCAGGCGCACCGGGACCGGATCTTCGGGATCAAGGTGCGGATCGACCGGGAGACGGTGGGCGACAACGGGGTGGAGCCGCTGCGGCGGGCCATCGCCGTCGGAGAGGCCTGCGGGGTGCCGGTCATGGCGCACGTCGGGTCCGCTCCCCCGGCCGTCGACGAGGTGCTCGATCTGCTGCGGCCGGGCGACATCGTCACGCACTGCGCCAGCGGCATCGCGTCGCCGGTCGGGCCGGCGGCGGTCCGGGCCGGTGCGCGCGGGGTGCTGTTCGACCTGGGGCACGGGTCGGGCGGGTTCGCGTTCGACGTCCTCGAGCGGCAGCTCGACCTGGGGCTGCGGCCACACACGATCTCCACCGACCTGCATGCGCGCTCGGTGTACGGGCCGGCCTTCGACCTGCCCACCACGATGGCGAAGGTGCTGGCGGCCGGACTGCCGCTGGCCGAGGTGATCGAGGCGGTGACGGTGCGGCCCGCGGCGGCGCTCGGGCTCGACGGCGGCACCCTCGACGTGGGGGCGCCGGCCGACCTCGCGGTCTTCGCCGTGGAGCCCGGCGCGTTCGAGGTCGCCGACGCGCATCTGCAGGTGCGCACCGCGCCGTTGCGTCTGGTCAATGTGGCGACGTACCGGAAAGGGCAGAAATTGACGCCGCGCCTGCCGGAACCACCGGCGCCGTGGATTCCGCTCACCGGCGCGCAACGCGCCGCGTTGAGCCGCCGGGAGCGTGACCTTCGCGCTCTGCTCAGCCAACCGCTGGTCGGCCCGGACGGGCTGGCCGACCAATTCCCACGAGAAACCAAATAGGAGTGAACGAGATGCCCAAGCGCGCGATGGTGACCGACAAGGCAGCCCCGGCCGGTGGGCCCTATTCGCACGCCGTCGTGGCCGGCGACACCATTTATCTGGCCGGCGCGGTGCCGGCGCGGCCCGACGGATCCTTCGTGACCGGCAGTTTCGCCGAGCAGGCGCACGCCGCTTTCGGCAATCTGGCCGCGGTGGCCGAGGCGGCCGGCGCCAGCCTCGACGACGCCGTGCGGGTGGGTGTCTATCTGCGCGACTTCGGCGATTTCGCCGAGCTCAACGAGATCTACGCGCAGTACATCAAGGGCGACAACCTTCCGGTGCGTACGACATTGCCGGTGCCGCTAGTGGGCTTCGACATCGAGATCGACGCGATTCTCTACAAGGGCTGACGCGAAGAAGGCGAGTGACCCGGTTTCACCGGCCGGCTGATTCAAATGGCCGTGCGGCATTCCGCGCGCCAGATAGCAGGAAACCGCGACGTCGCAGGAAGCCAGCTGACGGGCCAGCAGCTCGCCCGAGGTGCGCAGGTCGTCGTACTCGGAGAGCACCAGGTGGACGGGCGGCAGTCCGGTCAGCCGGGCGGCGCCGGGCAGCGCGTCCGGCGGCAGGTCGGTGATCCGGCCGACGTAGTTGCGGACCATGTCCTCGACTCCGGCCGCGGTGAAACGTGCGCCCGGCGGCAGCGAAGCGGACAGCGACGCCGCCAGTTCGGCGTCCGCGGCCGGGTTGGGGAAGTGCGTGAACGGATAGGCCAGCAGCAGCGCGTCCGGGACCGGCAGTCCGGCGTCCCGGGCGCGCAGTGCGGCGGCCAGCGCGAGGGCGGCGCCGGCGCTGGCGCCTCCGATCGCCCGCCGCGCCGGCAGATCAACCGCGGCGACCAACCACAACCAGGCCGCATGTACGTCGTCGAGCGGCACCGGATAACGCACTCCCCCGACCGCCAGCCGATAGTCGACCGACACCACGTAGGCGCCGGCAGCGGCCAGCGTCGCGCTGACCCAGTCGGCCTCGGGCATGTCCAGCGTGCCGTGCCGGAAGCCGCCGCCGTGCGCCCAGAGCAGGGCCGCGGCCGGCCGGCGATCGGGGCGGTAGGTGCGCAGCGAGATCGGGCCGTGCGGGCCGGGGATGCTGATCTCGCCGATGACGACTCCGGCGGGCGCGGGCGGGCTGACCGGCGGGGCGGGTTCGGGACCGGCTCCGGTCAGGAACCGTTCGCGCGCGGCGAGGCGTTCGGCGTGGTGCTGGTCGAGCGGCATGGGTCCCCCGGGTCGAGTTGAAACGTATAGAGTTCCGTCAATGCTTTACCACAACAGCCTCAGCACGGCCGCCGATATCGCGGACTTCCGGATGGAGGGCGACGGCGCGGTCTCGTTCCCGCAGGGCCGGCTGCGACTGGAGAGCCGGCGCCCGCCCGAGGACGGCCAGGACGCCAACATCGTGCTGTGGTGCCCGCCGGATCTCGGCCCGGACTTCACCGCGACCTGGGATTTCTGGCCCGTCCGGGAGCCGGGGCTGGCCATCCTCTTCTTCCACGCCCGCGGCCGGAACGGCGAGGACATCTTCGAGCTCGCGCCGCGTACCGGGCCCTACGAGCAATATCACCACGGCGACCTGAATGCCTACCACGTGTCCTATTTCCGCCGGATGTGGCCGTCGGAGCGCCGATTGCACACGTGCAACCTGCGCAAGAGCTACGGCTTCCATCTGGTGGCTCAGGGCCCCGATCCGTTGCCGGCGGCGCTGGACGCGCAGGGCCCGTACCGGATGCGGCTGACCGTCCACGGTGGAGTCATATCCTTCGAGGTCGCAGGCCTGTTGACCTTCAGCTGGACGGATCCGGAGCCGCTGCCCGGCGGCCGGATCGGCTTCCGGCAGATGGCGCCGATGATCGGCGAGTACGCCAACCTGGCCATCGAAGCCCCTGATCTACCTGCTGGAAAGGGTTTTCCGGAGCGTTGACTTTGAGACGATTCAAAGTTACGTTCCTCGATACCTGTTAACCCGCCCGACACAACGGCAGGGGGCGCGATGGCACTGCGGCTATACGCGGCCGCTGACGAGGTCTATTGGGCGGTGAAGCTCAGTCTGCTGTGGACGATAGGCACTCTGGCCGGTGGCGTGGTTCTCGGGGTCGGCCCGGCCACGCTCGCGGCGTACACCATTGCTCGTCGCCATGCCGCCGGCGAGACCGGATCGTCCTTCGTCCGTGCCTACCGGGTGGAATTTCGGCGGGGTTCCGCCGTCGTCCTTCCGATCGCCGCGGCGATGACGCTGCTGGTCATCAACTATCACTGGCTCACCGATCGGGCTGCGAAGAACACCACCCTGGCCGCCCTGGCCCTGCTCGCGGTAATCGCGGCCCATCTGCTCCCGATGGCCGTGCACTACGACCTCCGGACGCCTGCCCTTCTCCCCAAGGCCTCGCTGTTCGCTCTGCTCCGTCTGCCCGCATCCGTCCTGCTGCTGTTCACCGCCGTCGCGATCGGTTACGCGGTCATCGCGTACCCCGTCCTGCTGGTGGTCGCCGTAGGCGGGTGGATCCAGCTGAACACCTGGCTCTGCCTGCGCCTGTTCGCCGAGAACGAGGCGCTCCGAAACGCAAGGGGGATCACATGAAGACAAGCGTGGCGGCCGTGGCCGCCCTGAGCCTGATATTGGCGGGTTGTGGCGACGGCGGCAGCGAGACCAGCAGCGACACCATCACGGTGATGGCGCCGTTGTTCGGCACCGCGCCCAACCCGGACGGCGAGCTGCAGCAGGCCGTGCAGAAGCTGATCGGCAAGAAGCTCCAGATCACCTGGGTGCCGAACGCCGACTACAACGAGAAGACCAACGTCACGCTCGCCTCCAACAATATGCCGCAGGTCATGGTCATCCAGGGCGACAAGCAGGCCGCGTTCGTCCAGGCCGCGCAGGCCGGCGCGTTCTGGGACCTGACCGGCAAGCTCGACAAGTATCCGAACCTCAAGCCGGCCGACCCGACGACCGGGAAGAACGCCACGGTCAACGGCAAGACCTACGGCATGTACCGGATTCGCCCGTTGCTGCGCTCGGCCATCACGATCCGCAAGGACTGGCTGGACAAGCTCGGTCTGCAGATGCCGAAGACGGTCGACGACCTGCAGGCCATCGCCAAGGCGTTCACCGAGCGCGACCCGGACGGCAACGGCAAGAAGGACACGTACGGGCTGATCGTTCCGAAGTGGCCCGGCAACTACGCCAGTTCCAGCCCGTACGACGTGATCGAGACCTGGTTCGGAGCGCCCAACGGCTGGGGCGAGCGGGGCGGCAAACTCGTCCCCGGCTTCGACACCGAGGAGTTCATCACCGCCAACAAGTGGCTCAAGAACTGGGTCGACCAGGGCTGGATCAACCCCGACTTCGCCACTCTCGACAGCGCCAACTGGAACAAGCCGTTCGTGCAGGGCCGTGGCGGCATCATCATCGACGTCAACGTCCGCTCCGCCGACCTGGTCAAGCTGTTCAAGGAGCAGGACCCGAAGAACTTCGACAAGGTCGCCCTGGCCGGCAACCTGGCGCGAGCCGACGGACAGAAGTTCTCCGCCCCCTTCCCCGGTTACAACGGCATCGTCGCGATTCCCCGGCAGAAGGTGAAGAGCGAGGAACAGCTCGACCAGATCCTCCAGGTGCTCGACAAGATGCAGACCAAGGAGGGCACGGTCCTGCTCACCAACGGGATCGAGGGGCGCAACTTCAAGCTCCAGGACAAGTACGCCGTGCCGCTGGACGAGGACAACCCGCAGATCAAGACGATCAACAATGACGTGGAGAAGGCGTTCATCCAGCTCGGCACCCGGGCCAGCATCGGTCTCGGCGCCTATCCGCCGATGCCGGCCGACGAGCCCTCCCGCAACCTGCTCGTGCAGCGGGAACAGCTGGCGACCGAGGACCTCAAGACCGCGGTGCACAACCCGGCGCTCGGCGTCGTCTCCGACTACTACATCAAGCAGGGCAAGACCCTTGACCTGATCATCCCGGACGCCCGGATCAAGTACCTGTCCGGAGACATCACCGAGGAGCAGCTCCGGGCCGAGGTCAAACGGTGGTACGCCGAGGGCGGCACCAAGATCGCCGAGGAGACCAACGAGCTCGTGGCGAAACTCGGCAAGTAACCGTGGCCACTGACCTGGAACAACGGCCGGCGGTCGACGCGCCGCCGGCCGAGCGGGCGAAAAGCCACCGCCTTCTCAAGAACGGCTGGCTGTACGTGATGCTGCTCCCCGGCCTCGCGTACTTCCTGATCTTCCGGTACTGGCCGATGTACGGCCTGAGCATCGCGTTCCAGGACTACCTGCCGTTCCTGGGCTACCAGGACAGCCCGTGGGTCGGGCTCAAGCACTTCGAGGAGCTGTTCGCCGGCCCCGACTTCGGCCGCCTGATGTTCAACACCGGGCTGCTGGCGCTGCTCACCGTGGTGTTCGTCTTCCCGGCCCCGATCGTCGTGGCGCTGATGCTCAACGAGATGCGCCGCAAGGTCGTGCGGCAGTCGATCCAGTCGGTGATCTACATTCCGCACTTCCTGTCCTGGACGATCGTGGCGTCGGTGACCTACCTGCTGTTCTCGGCCGACTTCGGGGTCATCGCCGGCTGGATCAACGACATCGTCGGCGGCCCGCGCGCCGACTACGTGGCCCAGGAGGAGTGGTTCCGGCCGGTCGTCATCCTCCAGCTGCTGTGGAAGCAGACCGGCTGGGGCACGATCATCTACCTGGCCGCGCTGGCCGGGGTGGACACCCAGCTCTACGAGGCGGCCCGGGTCGACGGCGCCGGCCGGTGGCGGCAGTTCTGGCACATCACGCTGCCCGGCATCCGGCCCGCGATCGTGGTGATGGCGATCCTGACCACCGGGCATCTGCTCGACTCCGGCTTCGAGCAGATCTGGCTGATGACCTCGTCGCTCAACCGCTCGGTGGCCGACGTCTTCGACACCTACGTCTACTACATCGGCATCACCCAGGGCTCGTACAGCTACTCCACCGCGGTCGGGCTGTTCAAGGGTGTGGTCGGGGTGCTGCTCATCTACGGCTCGAACCTGCTCTCGAAGCGGCTCGGCGAGCGGGGGTTGTTCTGATGGTGAAGGACAATTCTCCGGCGGGGCGGGCTTTCGACGTACTCAATGCTGTCGTGCTTTTTGGTCTGGCTGCCGTCACGCTCCTGCCCTTGCTGTATGTCGCCGCCGGGTCGTTCGCCTCGGAGGGTGAGATCGCCGCGCGGCCGTTCTTCCTGTGGCCGAACAAGATCGTCACCGACACGTACGACTACATCTTCTCCACCGGGGTGTTCGTGCGGGCGCTGATCACCACCATCTGCGTCACCCTGGTCGGCACCGTCATCCAGGTCGGGCTGACCCTGACCATGGCGTACCCGCTGGCCAAGCGGCAGCTTCCCGGCCGCGCCCTGGTCCTCAACCTGGTGATCTTCACGCTCGTGTTCAGCGGCGGCATGATCCCCACCTACCTGGTGGTGCGCAATCTCGGCCTGCTCGACAGCTATTGGGCGCTGATCTTGCCGCTGGCCATCAATCCGTTCTACCTGATCATCGTGAAGACGTTCTTCCAGCAGCTGCCCGAGGCCCTGGAGGAGGCGGCCCGGATCGACGGGTGCACCGAGCTCGGCGTCTTCCGCCGCATCGTGCTGCCGCTGTCCAAGCCGATCATCGCGACGTTCTCGCTGTTCTACGCGGTCGGCATCTGGAACGACTACATGTCGCCGCTGCTCTACATCAACGACAACCAGAAGTGGACGCTCCAGGTGCTCGTCCGCCAGCTCACCGCGCCCAACGCGGACTCGGCGAACGCGCTGCAAGCCCTGGACTCCACGCTCTTCCCCGAGCAGGGGCTGAAGTTCGCGATCATCGTGATCGCGACGCTGCCGATCCTGCTGGTCTACCCCTTCCTGCAGAAGCATTTCGCGAAGGGCGTCCTGATCGGATCCGTGAAGGAGTAACCGTGGAACGTCGCCGCGTCCTGGCCGGCATGGCCGCTGTGCCTTTTGTTACGAAAATCTCGAGTCTGGAGAAAGCCGCTGTGCCTGCCGACGTGCACCTGACCTGGCTGGAGGGCCGGCCCGGCTCGTCGGCCACCACCACCTGGGGCACGCCGTGGCCCCAGGGCGCGGTTCCGGGCAACCAGACCTTCAAGCTCTCGGACCCGGCGGTGCCGCTGCAGAGCTGGCCGCTCGCCTACTGGCCGGACGGCACTCTCAAGTGGAGCGGCCACGCCATCGCCGCGGCATCGCCCGCCGATTCGTACACGCTGGTAGCCGGTGTTCCGGAGAGTCCGCCGGTGCCGGTCGTGGTAAAAAATCAGCAAAAATACGTGGAAGTCAACACCGGCATCATCCGCGTCCGCATCCCCAAGCGCGGCCGTGAACTGATCAGCCAGCTGTGGCGCGGCGACACCCTGATCGCCTCCCGCGGCACCTTGATCAGCTTGCGGCAGGAGCAGATCGAAGGCCCTTCGCGGGCGACACATCAGCTCGACAGCGAGATCAAATCGGTGGTGGTCGAGCAGAACGGGCCGGTTCGCGCGGTCATCCGGATCGACGGCAAGCACGGGACCTGGCTGCCGTTCACCATCCGGCTCGTCTTCTTCGCCGGCGCGGAGAGCATCCGGATGATGCACACGTTCATCTACGACCGGGACGGTTCGCGCGACTACATCGCCGGGCTCGGCGTCCGGTTCCAGGTGCCGATGCGGGACGCCGCCTACGACCGGCACGTCCGCTTCGTCGGCGACGGGCACGGCACGCTCGGCGAGGCGGTGCAGGGCATCACCGGGCTGCGGCGGGACCCCGGGCTTGCGGTCCGCCAGGCGCAGATCGCCGGCACCGCTCTGCCCGACCCGGCGACCTGGGACCAACGGGTCACGACCCGCCTGCAATACATCCCCCAGTGGGGCGACTACTCACTCAGCCAGCTCACCGCCAACGGCTTCACGATCAAGAAGCGGACCAAGCAGGGGGTACGGGTGGGTCTCCGTCGACCAGGGGCAGCGCGCCTCCGGCCTCGCCTACGTCGGCGGGGTCACCGGCGGATTCGCGGTCGGCCTCAAGGATTTCTGGCAACGCCACCCCACGCAGCTCGACATCCGCCGGGCGCACACCGCGGAGGCCGAGGTCACGGTGTGGCTGTGGTCTCCGGACGCCGGGCCGATGGACATGCGCTTCTATCACGACGGGATGGGCCAGGACACCTATCCGGAGCAGCTCGAAGGTCTCAACATCACCTACGAGGACTACGAGCCCGCTTTCGGTACGCCCTACGGCATCTCGCGCACGAACGAGCTGACCCTGTGGGCGCTGGCCGCGACGCCCTCCGCCGCCACCTTGGGCGCGATGGCCGACCAGGTCCGCACGCCGCCGCAGCTGATCAACCCGGTCTCGCAGCTGGTGTCGGCGCGTGTCTTCGGCGGCCTGTTCGCGCCGGTCGACCGCACCGACCCGCTGAAGGCCTCCATCGAGGACAAATTGGACTTCTTGTTCGACTTCTACCGGCGTCAGGTCGACCAGCGCCACTGGTACGGGTTCTGGGACTACGGCGACATCATGCACACCTTCGACGAGGACCGCCTGGTCTGGCGCTACGACGTCGGTGGCTACGCCTGGGACAACTCGGAGCTCTCCCCCGACCTGTGGCTCTGGTATGCCTTCCTGCGCTCCGGCCGCGCCGACATCTTCCGCTTCGCCGAGGCGATGACCCGGCACACCGGCGAGGTCGACGTCTACCACCTGGGCAAATGGGCCGGCCTCGGCACCCGGCACGGCGTGCAGCATTGGGCCGACAGCGCCAAGCAGCAGCGCATCAGCACCGCCGTCTACCGCCGCATCTACTACTTCCTGACCGCCGACGAACGCACCGGCGACCTGCTGTCGGAACTGGTCGACTCGGACCAGACGTTCCTGGTCCTCGACCCGCTCCGCAAGATCCGCACCGAGCCCTACACCCCCGACCCGCACGCCCTGTCGATCGGCCTCGGCACCGACTGGAGCGGCCTGGCCGCCGCCTGGCTGACCGAGTGGGAACGCCGCGGCCCGTCCGCCGCCCTGGCCAAGGCCAAGCTGCTCGGCACGATGGAGACGATCGCCGCGATGCCGAACGGCTTCGTCACCGGCAGCGGCCTCTACGACCTGGACACCGGCCGCTTCGCCCCGGTCACCGCGAAAACGGTGAGCGTCTCCCACCTGAGCGCCATGTTCGGCCAGGTGGAGATCTGCGCCGAGGTGATCGACCTGGTGGACATGCCGGCTTTCGAGGCCGCATGGCTGCAGTACTGCCGCCTGTTCAACGCCACCGCCGCCGAGCAGACCGCCGAGTGCGGCGCCTCCTTCGGCAACTTGATCCTCCGCCAGGGCCACGCCCGCCTGACGGCCTACGCCGCAGTGCGCCTGAACAGCCCCGACCTGACCACCCGAGCCTGGAAAGACTTCTACACCGGCGACGGCTACGCCCCCACCCTCCCGTGGAAGAGCGAACACGTGACCTCAACCCTGACGCCAACCGACGCGGCGACATGGGTGTCAACAAACACCACGGCCCTCTACGGCCTGGCCGCAATCCAAAACCTGGCCCTGGTAGGCAACAAAATCACCGCCCCCGCCTGATCACTGCCCATCAGAACTAGTCGCTGCCCAACTAGGCATATAGCATGATCGGCATCCCCGAGGAGAGGAGTTTGGGATGCCGATCGATGCTCGATTAGGGTTGAGCGGGTGGGTGCGGCCATTGACTTCTCCGGATATTTGCGGCGGCTTGGGGTGGGGCGGGAGCGGCCCAGTGTTGATGGGCTCAAGGCTCTTCACCGGGCTCACGCTGAGCGGGTGCCCTACGAATGTCTGGAAATCTGGCTCGGGCGGGCCACCACGGTTGAGCCCGGCGATTCGATCGGGCGGATTCTGCACGGGCGTGGGGGTTACTGCTTTCACCTCAACGGGGCCTTCTCCGAGCTGCTTCGGGAGCTTGGCTATGCCGTCACCCGGCACTACGGCGGGGTGCAGGGCAACGCGGGGCTGACGGCCGGGGCCACCGGGAACCATCTCGTGCTCACCGTGTCCGGGCTGCCCTCCGATGAGGCGCCGGGCGGGGAATGGCTGGTCGACCTGGGCATGGGGGACGGGATCTACGAGCCTCTGCCGCTCGTTGAAGGCGAATACCGGCAAGGGCCGTTCACCTACCGCCTGTCGCGGTCAGTCGTCGAGCCCGGCGGGTGGCGGTTCGAGCATGATCCGCGTGGTGGGTTTCTCGGGATGGATTTCCGGAGCGGGAGCGTCGAGATGCCGGCCTTCGCCGAGCGGCATCAGGAGCTCTCCACCTCGCCCGAGTCCGGGTTCGTGCGTGTTGCCACCGTGCAGCGGCGCGATGCCGGTGGGACCGACGTCGTGCGCGGGCTGGTGCTCACCCGGGTCGGGGACGACCAGCGGCGGGTCACGCTGGAGCGGCGGGACGACTATTTCGCGGCCCTGGCCGACGTCTTCGGAATCACTCTCGACGACGCCGACCGGGACCGGCTCTGGCCGCGACTCGTCGCGGCGCACGAGCGGTGGTCAGCCCTCGGTGACGGTCAGGGCGGCCAGGCCGGCGACGGCCTGCACGTCGAAGCCGATGCCGGCGGCGTCCCAGCCGTTGGCGGTGAATGACTGGCCGGGGGCGATGCCCCGGTGCGTGGCGCCGTCCAGGGTGATCGCGCCCGCCCCGGACTGCACCTGCACCCGCACCGGTGCGGTGCCGCCGGCCAGGTGCAGCAGCCACTGGTCGACGCCGCCGGTCATCCGCACCGGGACCAGGGTGGTCGGCGCGGGCAGGGTCAGGTCGATGCGGCTGGCGCCGCCGTGCAGCTCGACCCCGTCCACCTCGGCGCCGGTCATGTCCACCTTGGTCTGCGCGGTGCCGCCGTCCATCCACAGCGTCCATCGCACCGAGCGGTTCAGCACGATCGTCACCTCCGACGGACCGCCGTGCACGCCGGCCGCCAGGTGCAGCCGGACCCCGCTGTCGTCCTCCTCCGCCCGCGGGGTCACGCCGCTGCCCGCCGGGGTGGTGATCCGATAGAGGTCGTCGCCCAGGTCGCCGGCCCGCACCTGCACCGACGCGGCGCCGTCGACCAGCTCGAACACCGCCGCGGTGCGCCCACTCACCGGACCGCTGGCCGAGTCGCCGCTGGCCCCGTTCCGGCCGACCGCCTCGGTCCGTTCCGGGTCGTCGCCCCAGCGCGGGGCGATCAGGATCGCCGCCGCCATTCCGGCCAGGAACAGGACGACGCCGGCGACGAGCAGTGGCCGCCGGTGACGCCGCACCCGCGAAACCCGTTCCTCGGCGGGCGGACCCCACCCGGGCAGGTCGAGCTGGTGGTCCTCGGCGGTGAGATACGTCTCGGCCAGCGGGTAGTGCTCGAACGGGACGGTGGCCGGCGAATAGTCGCGGGCGTCGACCGGCTCGAAGCCCACCGGGTCGGTGTCCTCGTCGGCCGGCCCGGGCCACTCCCCCGTCGGCTCGTCGTCGAGGTGCGTCTCCGCCGGGTAGTTCTGCGCCAGCGGCCCGGCCACCGGATAACGCTCCACCGGGTATTCGCCGGTGGCGTACTGCTCGGCACCGGGCCGTTCGCCCTGAAATTGCTCGTCAGAGGCGGGGGGTGGGGCCGCGCCGAAGTCCTCTTGGACGTGGTCGGCGTAGTCGAAGACGTCGTCGGGCTCCGGCGGGTCCTCGCCGGGCGGGTGGGGCGTCATCGTTCCTCCTGGGTGGGATGCGCCGCCGTTCGGCGTGCTTCCTCGGCCTTCACTACGGACGAAAGGCACCGGGGGGTTGACCTGAACCAAGGTTCACGTAGTCGGATCAAGTCATGGAGATAACTGGACTGGGCTGGCTGGGCACCCGAACCGACCGCTCCGAGGCCCTCGTCGGCTTCTATCGGGACGTGCTCGGGCTGCGTGAGACGTACGCGTCCGACGGGTTCTGGGTGTTCACACTGCCGAACGGATCGCAGGTCGAGGTGTTCGGCGAACAGAGCGGCAAGGACGTGTTCGACACCGGGCCGGTGGCCGGGTTCGCGGTGCGGGACCTGCCGGCGGCAGTGGCCGAGCTACGGGCCGCGGGGGTGGAGATCGTCGGCGAGCCGGGCGAGAGCTGGCAACACTTCCGCGGCCCGGACGGCAACATCTATGAGCTGGTGGCCGCAGTCAGATAGCGCTGGATGGTCGGGCCCACCCAATCGGCGGCCTCGTCGGGAGTCATCGCCACCACCGGGGGCAGGCGCAGCACGAACCGGCACAGGGCGAGCCCGAGCATCTGGCTGGCGACCAGGCCGGCCCGCCGCGGCGCGTCGGCCGGATCGGGACAGGCGGCCTCGGCCAGCGGCAGCAGCTGACCGCCGAACAGCTCACGCATGCGGTCGGCGGCTGCCTCGTTGGTGGCTGCCGCGCGCAGCAGCGCGGTCAGCGTCTCGTCGACCTCCCAGCGCCGCAGGAAGTGGCGGGCCAGGGTGGCGCCCAGCTCCCCGGCCGGGATCGACGCCGCGTCGGGCAGCTGCAGGTCGAACTCGGCCGCCGCCGCGAACAGCTTCTCCTTGTTGCCGTAGTAACGCATCACCATGGACGGGTCGATGGCGGCGTCGGCGGCGATCGCGCGGATGGTGGCCCGCTCGTAGCCGTCGCTCGCGAACCGCTCGCGGGCGGCGACGAGGATCGCCGCCCGGGTGGCGTCGGATCTGCGCACGGCCGAGGTCATGCCGAGATCGTAGACAGCCCGGACAGCCGCATCGCGAGCCGCCGCCGGACCGCCGGGACCCGGCCGGCCAGCGGGAGGACGGTGTTGCGGGCGGCGATCAGCGGACCCTGGCGCAGCGTGGCCATCCGGGTCATCCGATCGGTGAACGCCACCACCCCGGCCGCGACCGGGCGCCGGGTCCGCTCGTAACGGTCGAGGTCACTGCCGTCGGCGAGCACGGCGGCCAGCTCGATCGCGTCCTGGATGCCGGTGTTCATGCCCTGGCCGCCGGCCGGGCTGTGCACGTGGGCGGCGTCGCCGGCCAGGAAGATCCGCCCGGCGCGGTAGTGGTCGGCGAGCCGGTGATGCACCCGGAAACGCGAGCTCCACATGATCTCCCGGACGCGGGCCGGCGACCGCGCCGGGCCGCGCACGTCGAGCAGGGCCTGCACGTCGGCGGCCGTCGGCTGCTCGGGCGCTTCGTCGAGGGTGGCGACGATGCGATGCCGGCCGCCGGGCAGCGGCGCGACCACGACCAGCCCGGCCGGCGCGAAGAACAGCTGCACCTCCGCGCCGGGCAGCTCCCAGTCCATCCGCACGTCGGCCAGCACGAAGGACTGCGCGTAACGATCGCCGCGGAAGCCGATGCCGCTGAGCTCACGCACGGTGCTGTGCATGCCGTCGGCGCCGACCAGGTACCGGGCGCGAACGGTGTCACCCCCGGCAAGATCGGCCGTCACGCCGCCGTCGTCCTGCCGGACACCGGTGACCTCCGCCTGACGGCGAACGGAAACCCCGAGCTGGGCGAGGCGTCCGGCGAGGATCTCCTCGGTCTCGCTCTGCGGCAACATCACGGTGTACGGGTACGGCGTGGGCAACCCGTCGAAGTCGATGCTCACGAGCGCCCGATCGCGGTCACGCACCGTGAATCGGGGCACGATCACCCCCCGCTCCACCAGCTCCTTCGTGACGCCCAGCTCGTCGAGCACCTCGAGGGTGCGGGCGTGGATGACGGCCGCGCGGGACGTGTTCGTGCCGGCGGCGGCGCGGTCGACGACGGTCACGCCGACGCCGCGGGTGGTGAGTGCGGCGGCCAGTGTGAGCCCGACCGGGCCGGCCCCGGCGATCAGCACATCTGTCTCCATCGAGCTGCCCTCCCTGTTTGCCAACAACTGTTGGCAACAAGGTAGTCGATGCCAACGCTTGTTGGCAAACACTTGTTGGCAACGCTGGGCGGTGGGTTCTGAGGGTTTTGCCGGCCGGTCATGGGTTCCGTGTTGAGATAGAGGTCCGGTAACACATGGGAAACTTCCGGCTGCGAGCATTTCGGCGAATCAGGGAGGCTCGTTTGTTCCTCAGCCAGCACGAGCAGGAACGCTTGCTGATCCATGTCGCGGCCGACGTGGCCCGGCGACGGCAAGAGCGTGGGCTCAAGCTCAACCATCCAGAGGCGACCGCGATCATCACGGCGTTCCTGTTGGAGGGTGCGCGCGACGGGCGCACCGTGGCCGACCTGATGGACGCCGGGCGGCGCGTGCTGACCCGCGACGACGTCATGGAGGGCGTGCCCGAGATGCTGGTCGAGGTGCAGGTCGAGGCGACCTTTCCGGACGGGACCAAGCTCGTCACCGTGCACGGGCCGATCGCATGATCCCGGGCGAGGTCATCCTGGGTGAGGGGTCCATTGAGATCAACCCGGGCCGCGAGGTGCTGTCGCTGACGGTGCGTAACACCGGGGACCGGCCGGTGCAGGTCGGCTCGCACTTCCACTTCGCCGAGTCGAACGCGGCGCTCGAGTTCGACCGGGCCGCCGCCTGGGGTTACCGCCTCGCGGTGCCGGCCGGCACGTCGGTGCGGTTCGAGCCGGGCATGCCGCGCGACGTCGATCTGGTCGCGCTGCAGGGCAACCGGATCGTGCCGGGCCTGCGCGGCCTGGCCGGTGGATCGCTCGACGGAGTTGTCCCGGAAGCGCCGGCGCCCGCGGCCGAACCCACCGAACCCGAGAACGGCAGCCCGCGATGACCACACTCGACCGCGGGCGGTACGCCGCCCTCTACGGACCGACCACCGGCGACCGGATCCGGCTGGCCGACACGAACCTGCTGATCGAGGTCGAGGAGGACCGCAGCGCCGGTCCAGAGCCGGGCGACGAGGTCGTCTTCGGCGGCGGCAAGGTCATTCGCGAGTCGATGGGACAGTCTCGCGCCACCCGCGCCGAGGGCACTCCGGACACCGTGATCACCGGCGCCGTCATCCTCGACCACTGGGGCATCATCAAGGCCGACGTGGGCCTGCGCGACGGCCGGATCGTCGGGATCGGCAAGGCCGGCAACCCGGACACGATGAACGGCGTGCACCCCGACCTGGTGATCGGGCCGGGCACCGAGATCATCGCCGGCAACGGCAAGATCCTCACGGCCGGCGCGATCGACAGCCACGTGCACCTGATCAGCCCCACCATTCTGGACACCGCCCTGGCCACCGGCATCACGTCGATCATCGGCGGCGGCACCGGGCCGGCCGAGGGCACGAAAGCCACCACCGTCACGCCGAACGCCTGGCATCTCGCGCGGATGCTGGAAGCCATCGACGTCCACCCGGTCAACGTGCTGCTGCTCGGCAAGGGCAACACCATGTCGGAGGAGTCGATGTGGGAGCAGCTGCGCGGCGGGGCGGGCGGTTTCAAGCTGCACGAGGACTGGGGCACCACGCCCGCGGTCATCGACGCCTGCCTGAAGGTCGCGGACGCCTCCGGGGTGCAGGTCAACATCCACACCGACACGCTGAACGAGGCCGGCTTCGTCGAGGAGACGCTGCGGGCGATCGCCGGGCGGTCCATTCACGCGTATCACACCGAGGGCGCCGGCGGCGGGCACGCGCCGGACATCATCACGGTCGCCTCGCACCCGAACGTGCTGCCGTCGTCGACCAACCCGACCCGGCCGTACACCCGGAACACGTTGTCCGAGCACCTCGACATGCTGATGGTCTGCCACCACCTGAACTCGTCGGTGCCGGAGGACCTGGCCTTCGCGGAGAGCCGGATCCGGCCGTCCACCATGGCCGCCGAGGACGTGCTGCACGACCTGGGCGCGATCTCGATGATCGGCTCGGACTCGCAGGCGATGGGCCGGGTCGGCGAGGTCGTGATGCGCACCTGGCAGACCGCGCACGTGATGAAGGCCCGCCGGGGCGCCCTGGCCGGCGACGGCGCGGCGGACAACAACCGCGCGAAACGCTATGTCGCGAAATACACGATCTGCCCGGCGGTGGCGCACGGCATGGCGTCGCAGGTCGGTTCGGTCGAGGTCGGGAAGCTCGCCGACCTGGTGCTGTGGGACCCGGCGTTCTTCGGGGTGCGGCCCGCCCTGGTCATCAAGGGCGGCATGATCGCGCTGGCACAGATGGGCGACGCGAACGCCTCCATCCCCACCCCGCAGCCGATGCTGCCCCGGCGGATGTTCGGGGCGTACGGCGCGGTGCCGGCCCAGACCTCACTCGCCTTCGTCGCGCCGGCCGCGATCGACGCGCTGCTCGGCGACCGGATCGGCGTGAAGCGCGCCTTCGCGGCGGTCGACGACACCCGGCAGGTGGGCAAGGCCGACATGCCGCTCAACGACGCCACGCCGCGCATCGAGGTCGAGCCGGACACCTTCACCGTGCGTATCGACGGTGAGGTCGTGGAACCCGATCCGGTCACCAGCCTGCCGATGGCACAGCGTTACTTCCTGTTCTGATGAGTCTCGCGACATTGCTGGTGCTCGCCGACGGGCGGCTGCCGGCCGGCGGTCACGCCCACTCCGGCGGGCTCGAGGCCCAGGTCTCGGCCGGCCGGGTGCGCGACCTCGACGACGTGTTCGGCTTCCTGCGCGGCAAGCTCGCCACCGGCGGCCTGGTCGCGGCCGCGTTCGCCGCGGCCGCCTGCCGCCGGCCGGCCGAGTGGGCGCTGCTGGACGACGGGCTCGACGCCCGCACGCCCTCCCCCGCGCTGCGTAAGGCCTCGCGCGCCCAGGGCCGGGCGCTGTTGCGCGCCGGCCGATCGATGTGGCCGACGCCGGTGCCGGTGCCGCGGGACATGCATCAGCCGGTGGCGCTGGGGCTGCTCGCGGCGGGCGCCGGGCTGGGGCCGCACGAGGCCGCCATCACTGCCGCGCACGGCACCACCACCGGGTCCGCCAGCGCCGCGGTGCGGCTGCTCGGGCTCGACCCCTATGCGGTGCACGGGCTGCTGGCCCGGCTCGCTCCCGAATGTGACCGGATCGCGGCCGAGGCCGCGCGCCGGTCCGACGACCCGGTCGACGATCTGCCGGCCTCGGGTTCTCCCCTGCTCGACATCGGCGCCGAGCATCACGCCACCTGGGAGGTGCGTCTCTTTGCATCCTGACCACGAACACGGTGAGCCGACCGGCGGAGCCTGGCCGCGACCGAGCGAGAACTACGTCGCCCCGCACACCCACGAGCCCGACGAGGTGCCGCACACCCACCCCGACCCGGGCGTCGACCCCCATACGCCGCTCGGCGCCGGGCCGCGCGCGCTGCGGGTCGGCATCGGCGGGCCGGTCGGCTCGGGCAAGACCGCGCTGGTCGCCGCCCTGTGCCGGGCGCTCGGCACGGAGCTGCGGCTGGCCGTCGTCACCAACGACATCTACACCACCGAGGACGCCGACTTCCTGCTGCGCAACGGGGTGCTGCCGGCCGAGCGGATCCGCGCGGTCGAGACCGGGTGCTGCCCGCACACCGCCATCCGCGACGACATCTCGGCCAACCTGGACGCGGTCGAGGAACTCGAGGACACACTCGGCCCGCTGGACCTGGTGCTGGTGGAGAGCGGCGGCGACAACCTGACCGCGACCTTCAGCAAGGGCCTGATCGACAAGCAGATCTTCGTGGTCGACGTGGCCGGTGGCGACAAGGTGCCGCGCAAGGGCGGTCCCGGCGTCACCGCCGCCGACCTTCTGGTGATCAACAAGACCGACCTCGCCCCGATGGTCGGGGCCGACCTGTCGGTGATGGAGCACGACGCCCGGCATCGCCGGGGCGAGCTGCCCACCGTGTTCCTGTCGCTGGTCGAGGACCGCCACGGCACCGCCGTCGCCGACTGGATCCGCGCCCTGGTGGCGGCTCGGGTGCCGGCCGTCTGATGCGAGCCCTCGCGCAGGTCGTCGCCGAGGCGGACGGTCGCGGCGGCACCCGGCTCACCGTTCTGCGCGGCGAATCGCCGCTGCTGCTGCGCCGCACCGGCGGCCGCTCCGGCGGTGGCTTGACGGTGCACCTGGTGGGTGGTGCGGCCGGGCCGCTGCGCGGTGACGACCTGCGGCTGGAGGTCACCGTGGGTGTGGGCGCGGACCTCACGGTACGCAGTGTGGCCGCGCAACTGGCTCTGCCGGGACGGCCGGGCCCGGCCTCCCGCCTCACCATCCACGCGTCGGTGGCCGGCACGCTGCGGTGGCTGCCGGAGCCGCTGATCGCCGCCGCCGGCTGCGACCACTACACCGAGACGGTGGTCGAGGTCGCCGAGGGCGGCGAGCTGCTCTGGCGGGACGACCTGGTCTGCGGCCGGCACGCCGAGCCGTCCGGCGATGCCCGGCTGGACACCACGATCCGGTACGGCGGGCGCACGCTCTACCGGCACGCCCTCGGGGTGGGCCGGCACGCCGACGGCTGGGACGGCGCCGCCGTGCTCGGTTCCGGGCGGGCTGTGGGCACGGTGGTGGCGGTGCCGGGCCTGCCGGGGACGCTGACCGCCTCGCCGGGCGCCGCGCTGATGCCGCTGGCCGGGCCGGGAGTGCTGGCGACCGCCGTCGGGGCGGACATCCGGCAGGTGCAGGCGGCCTTGGATCCGCTGTGTGCGCCGGTGGTGGCCGAGCCCGTACCGGTGGCGGCCGGAGCGCCGTTGGCGGCCTGAGCGGCGTCTGGCGGGCCCGGAAGGGGGCGGCCCGCGGTTGCTCCGAGGCAGGGACGGGCTTGATGCGGTTGGGGGTGGCCTACCCGCGTACATCTGCCGGCGAAGCCGTGTGCGGAGCTTGCCGGAAGCCGGTGAGCGTAACCACCGCCGGGTTTTAGGGGGCGGCTCGCGCCGCCCCCGTTCGCGCGATTCAGGCCGCGACCGCGATCGGAACGCCGTGGGCGTCGGTCAGGGCCAGCCGGGTGTGCAGATTGCCCTGCTGGGCGACCCGGGCGAAATATTCCGATCGGCGGCGCTGCAGACAACCCTTGCGGGTCCGCGGGCCGCCGGCCGCCACCGTCAGCAGTTCCGGCGCCAGGGAGCTGTTCAGGCCCTCCCGGAGCAGCTGCAGCGCCTCGGTGCGCAGCTGGGAGATGCGGGACTCGGTCACGCCCAGGCGGGCCGCGACGTCGCTCAGTGGCTGTTCCTGCAGGAACGACTCGGTCACCACCAGGCGCAGGCGTTCCGGCAGGGCCTGGATGGCCTGATGCAGGTAGCCCAGACGTTCCCGCTTGAGAAGCAGGTCCTCCGGTCCCTCGGACAGCTCCGGCACCATCTCCTCGGCGGCGCCCGTCGGGAAGCCCTGCAGACTCAGCAGCGCCGCCTTCTGCACGTCGTCCTCCACCGTCGCCAGCTCGGCCACGCCGATGCCGAGGTATTCGGCCACCTCGGCATCCGTGGGCGTGCGGCCCATCGCAGCGGTCAGCTCCTGGCGGGCCGCCGACGTGCGCCGGGCCCGGGCCCGGACCGAACGGCTCGCCCAGTCCTGGCCGCGCAGTTCGTCCAGGAGCGCGCCGCGAATGCGGACCGCGGCGAAACGGTGGAAGGGAATGCCCCGAGTCACGTCGAACGACCGGGCCGCGCCCAGCAGGGCCGCGAAGCCGGCTGAGGACAGGTCGTCCGAATGGACGTGGCCCGGGACCCGGTTGAGAAGTTCCCGGACCAAGTGGCCAACCATCGGCATGTGTTCGCGGACCAGGTCCTCGATGTCCCGCGCGGACGGCGCGTCGTGGATCGTGCTGCCGATGGTGGCGGGGAGTTCGGTCGTGGTTGTCACGTGGTCCTCCTCGCTCATACATCCGGTTGGTGAAACCGGCTGACGAGGAGAACCTTGGCCACCGAAAGGTGCAGCGGAGGCCGAACTCGGTTGCTTTTATGGTGCTTTTTGCGAGAAAAGCTCAGGTAAGCACGGGGGCGGGCGCGACGACGCCCGTGAGCTCCTCGTGCACCCAGTGCATGCGGCGGACCGCGCAGTACGGGTGGTCACCGAACTCGGTGGCCACCTCGGCGGCACAGCCGTCACTTCCGTGCAGCAGGATCATTGCTGTGACAGCCTGCTCCACCGTCTTGTTGGTAGGGCTGTCGGATGGCTGGATGCTGGAGACGAACAGCGCCTCAGCGGCCAGATCCTTCACGATGCTGATCATGTCGAAACTCCCCGATGTACGACCTCTTGTTGGCCCCGCTGGAGCGATTCTGTCCCGCGCGGGCGACAGCGGACGGCTGCCACGCCGGGTCGGGTGTCGCATCGGTCGCCAGGCACGCGAATCGCGGCGGATCGCTCCAGAAGTGCCTGCTTACATCGCTTTCACCCTAACGCGGCGATCGGCCGCCCGGCGGATAGTTTTTTCCCCGGACGACCGATCGGAAACGCGTTGCCTGTTCAACCGCAGGACGGGTCGGCGGGATCCAAAGCGCAGAGATCCGTCGACGCCGGCGGGACCGCAGACGTCGTGGTGGCCACCGGCGTCGACGGCTCCGTGCTCTCGACGCTCTCGATCGAGTTGCTCGGCGAGGGCGACGCGCTCTTCGGCGGCTCCGGCTTGGGAGTGCTGCTGGTGCTCGGGCTCGTGCTGACGGACGGGCTGACGCTGACACTGACGGACACGCTCGGCTTCGCCGAGCTGGCCGGCGTGGTCGGCGTGACCTTGACGCCGTTGTTCGGAAGGAGCGTGATGCCCGGGAGAGGGTTGGTGCTCGACGGCGTCGGGACCAACCGGGCAGTGCCGTCGGACAGGTGCTCGACCTGGTGGGCCGGCTCGCCGGGCGCGGACGACACGAACGTCTCGCAGGTCTGGCCGTTGAGCATGAAGGCCAGCGGCGCGGTGTTGTTCGCCGAGTAGTTGCCGGCCAGCGGCACGGTAACCGTCTTCAGCGCGCCGAGCGGCGCCGCCGAACTCACCGTCACCGTGTGGTCGACCTGCTCCACCGGCTGCTTCGCGCCGTGGCCGGCCATGATCTGGTCGCCGGGCAGGATGAACCACAGCTTCCACGCGTCGAACGGCGTGGTGTTGTTGCGGTTGGCCACCGTCAGATTGGCCGTGAACGTGTGGTTCGCGTCGGTCTGCACCGCGTAGCTCACCACGCACTTGCCGGTGGCCGGCACGACGCTGGGCGTCGGGTTGGCCGAGCTTCCGTCGTGGCTCGTGCCGCTGGCCAGGCTCCAGCCGTAGGTGCCGAGGCCGAGCAGCAGCACAGTGCCAGCCACGACCAGCACCCGGCGGGTGTGCTTCTGCGCCGCATTGTTACGGCCCTTGCCCGCGTTGCCGCCGCCGACGATGGCCGGCGGCTCGTTCGGCGGCTCGATGCCACCGGCGGCCGGGCGCAGGGACGCGCCCGCGGCGGCCGCGCTCATCACGACCGGACCGGAGCGCAGCGCCGCGAACCGGCTGTTGCGAACCGGCGGCTCCTCGGCGTGCGGTGTCGAGGCGGGCGGGATCTGCTCGCGCTGGATCACTTCCGAGTACGACCGCTGGCTCGGCAGGATCGTGGTGTCCTCGCCGTTCTCCGCCCAGTCGGGCACGTAGCCACGGGCCACGCCGGGCGCGCCCGCCGCGATGCCGGCCAGCACGTGCGCCAGCTCGGCGCTCGACGGCCGGTCGGACGGGCGCTTCTCCAGGCAGCGGCCGATGAGCGCGGCGACCGCGGGCGGCAGACCCTCGACCGGCGGGAGCGGGTCGGGCTCGACATATTGGTGCGCGCGCAGCAGCGCGGTGGTGGTGCCGACATCCCACGGCAGCTGACCGATCAGCGTGCGGTAGATCAGCAGGCCGACCGCGTAGACGTCGGTGGCCGGGCTGACCTGGCCGCCCTCGAGCCGCTCGGGCGCGAGGTAGGCCGGCGTGCCGAGCAGGCTGCCGTCCGGGTCGATGTCGTTTTCCCCGATCAGGGCCGAGATGCCGAAATCGACAACCTTGGCCCCGGTCTGGGTGAGCATCACGTTCGCCGGGGTGACGTCACGGTGCACGATGCCGCGCGAGTGCGCGGCCGCCAGCGCGGCGGCCACCTCGGCGGAGATCCGGACCGCGTGCTGCCACGGCAGCCGGCGAGCCCGGGCAAGAACGGCGGCGAGCGACTCGCCGTCAATAAGTTCCATGACGACGTAGGGAACCGGCTCACCATCGACGGTGACCGCTTCGCCGTAGTCGTAGACATTCGTAATGTTGGGATGGCTGAGTCGGGCGGCGGCCTGGGCCTCGGCCCGCAGCCGGCGCCGGAAAGCCGGGTCCGTGCTGGTGGACGGCGGCAGGACTTTGACCGCGACCAGGCGTCCGAGGACTTCGTCGAAGCCTCGCCACACCACTGACATCCCGCCGGCACCGAGCCGCTCCACCAACCGATATCTATCGGCCAGCAGGCTCGCTCCGGGCAGGTCCGTCGTGCTCATGTGCCCCCACATGCGCGCTCCGAAGTAACGCCGAGATGCACCGCCATGCTTCTCGACGTCGGGGCCGCACCCTCTCAGGTGTTCCCCATCGACGGCGAGATGTTAGCCCACGATCGGCCTTTACCACGAGCGCTCAACACCGCCGTCTACCTGCGGCTCGTTACCGTCCGTTTCCCGACCTATGCCACCCGTGGGGGTAGGGCCACCCTCCCCGAAAGTCGGATCTTGGACTGCATCACCGCCGCTTTTCCCAGGAAAAATCTGATTTTTCGTGAAAAGTCGGAAGGTTCGCTAGTCCATCTTTCTGAACGTCCACACCGGATGTGTCCACTAGCTGTCGCCAACCCGTCACAGATCGAATTGTCGACAGTCACCGAGAGATGATCTTTAATTACTCGCCTTGTGACAAAGGTTGAAGGATCTAGCTGTGCAACCCCATCTGATCGGGTGATCCCCTCCGCTGTTCAGACAGTTTCCGGTACCGACGGTCCCTCCGCTACCCCAGCAGAACGCCCCGGACCAGGTCACGGGCGGGCGACGGCATCGCGCCCGGCGCCGGCGTCGTCGGCAGCGGCATCCCGGCCGGCACCGGCATGTCCCCGGCCCGCACCGCGCCGAGCTCGGAAAGCAGCTTGAGCACCGGCGCCAGCTTCTCGTAGAGCACCAGCACGACCTCCCCCGGCCGGGCCAGCCGCACCGCCGAGGTGATCGCCTCCCGGTAGCCGTCCTCCCGCATCGACAGCAGCTTCGGCCGCCGGGCCCGCATCTCCCGCTCGACTAGCGCGGACACCTCCCCCGGCTCGCGGCCGCGCAGGTCCTCGTCGTCGTAGAGCACCGCCCGGCCGACCCCGTCCGCGACGACCTGGGCGCAGGCCGCGAGCAGGTCGTCGCGCCGGTCGCCGGGCAGGGTCACCGCGGCCACGCAGCGGTCGGCGCCCCACAGCCGATGCAGGGTGCGCAGCGTGGCGGCGAGGGCGGCCGGGTTGTGCGCGTAGTCGACGAAGACGGCCACGTCGCCGATTCGCAGCAGGGTGGCGCGGCCCGGGTTGGCCACCGCCGGGTCGAAGTCGGCGAGGCGGCGCGCCACCGACTCCTGGCCGGCCCCGAGGGCCCGGGCGGCGGCGGCCGCGGCCAGGGCGTTCGCGGCGGCGTGCGGTGCGGCTCCGCCGTACGCCCCGGGCAGGTCGGCCAGACGCACCAGCGGTGTTCGCCGCGCCCCGGTCGCCTGCACCAGCCAGCCCTCCTGGACCAGATAGGCGGTTGCGCCCTTGGCGAGATGCTCGACCACGACCGGCTGCCGCGGGTCGAGCCCGAACCAGACGATCCGCTTGCGGTCGGCGCGCACCCGCGGCCGGTCGGCCAGCGACCGCACCCACGGGTCGTCCGCGTTGAGCACGAGCGTGCCGCCGTCCCGCACCCGCTCGGCGACCAAGGCCTTCACGTGCGCGAGATCCTCGATCGTGTCGAGCCCGTCCTGCCCGAGGTGGTCGGCGGTGATGTTGGTGATCACGCCGACGTCCGACCAGTCGTATCCGAGGCCACGCTTGAGCAGCCCGCCGCGCGCCGTCTCCAGGACCGCGGCCTGCACGCCGGGGTCGCCGAGGACCATCTGCGCCGACAGCGGCCCGGTCGCGTCGGCCCGGAAGATCTCCCGGCCGTCGATGCTGACCCCGTCGGTGGTGGTGAGCCCGATCCTCTTGCCGGTGTCGGCGAGCAGATGCGCGGTCAGCCGGGCCACCGTCGTCTTGCCGTTGGTGCCGGTCACCGCGGCGGCCGGGATACGCCCGTCGGAGCCGGCCGGGAACATCGCCCGCACGATCGCGTCGCCGACGTCGTGCGCGCGGCCGCGCACCGGCGCCAGGTGCATGCGCAGGCCGGGCACCGCGTTCACCTCGATCACCCCGCCGGTGACCTCGTCGCCGTCGCGGACCGGGGCGAGCGGTTCGGAGATGTCCGGCAGCCGCAGGTCGATGCCGCAGATGTCCAGGCCGACCAGCCCGGCCACCCGCAGGCAGAGCCGGATCACGTCGGGGTGCACCCGGTCGGTGACGTCGTGGCTGGTGCCGCCGGTGGACAGGTTGGTGGTCTCGCGCAGCCACACCTGCCGCCCGGCGGCCGGCACGAAGGCCAGCGTGTGCCCCTTGCGCTCGAGGACGCGCAGGACCGTGTCGTCCACCGTGATCCGGGTGAGGACCCGGGAGTGGCCGGCGCCCCGGCGCGGATCGGTGTTGGTGCGGTCGACCAGCTCGGCGATCGTGCTGCGGCCGTCGCCGACGACGTGTGCGGCGATCCGCTCGGCCGCGGCCACCACCTCGCCCGCCACCACCAGCACCCGGTAGTCGCGGCCGCCCAGTTGCCGCTCGATGACCACATCCTCGCCGGCGGCGGCGAACGCGTACGCCGTCTCCGCCCCGGTCTCCACGCCGAGGGTGACCCGGTCGCCGTGCCGGCCCTGCCGGGGTTTGATCACGACCGGTCCGCCCAGGTCGGCGAAGAGCCGCGCCGCCTCGGCCGCCGTGGCCGCCGAGCCGCCCGCCGGGATCGGCACACCGGCCTCGCCCAGCAGTCGCCGGGTGATCTCCTTGTCGCCGGCGATGTCGATGCCGACGCCGCTGGTGCGGTCGCTCATCGCCGCCCAGGCCAGCCGCCGCCGGTTGCCCCAGCCGAGCCGCACCAGGCTGAGGTCGCCGCAGCGCTCGACCGGGATGCCCCGCCGGCGCGCGGCCGCGATGATCGCCCGCGTGCTGGGCCCGCTGGCTTCGCGTTCCGCCAGGGCGGCCAGCGAGGCGAGCCGGGCCGGGACCGAGCCATGCTGCATCTCCGGCACACCGGCGCCCGCTGTGGCCAGCGCGACGCTCGACAACGAGCGGCCCTCGACGATCTCGGCGACCAGGTCGACGGCAACAGCGAGCAGTTCGACCGGCACCTTCGAGCACACCGGCTCGTCCACCGGGCATTCCAGGATCAGCTGATAAACGCCGGGCTCGCCGGTCGAGAGCGTCCGGCCGAAGCTGACGTCCCGCCCGATCAACTGGGACAGCTCCAGGCAGACGTGCTCGGTGACGTGCCCGAAGTAGGTGCCGCCACGCAGCCGGCTGACGAACCCGCCCGGTGCGCCGGCCGCGCAGTGGTGGTCAGCGAGGCCGGGGAGCGCCCGCAGCAGCCGCTCCGGGAAGCCGGTGACGTCGGACGTCTCGGTGCCGGCCAGGTCGTCGAGCCGGAGCCGGGCCACCACGGCCGGGCGGGACAGATAGACGTTGGGTCCGCGTAGGCGGCGCAGGCTTTCGATCTTCATGCGACTCCCCGTTCGGCCGCGGGTGCGTCGACGACCGGCCGGCGTCCCGTGAGGTGGAAGGTGTGGCCGGCGGGCAGCACGTGGATGCGTGCCCCGGCCAGCGTGATCGGGCCCCGGGCAGGCACCCGGATGTCGGTGGCGGCGCCGGCGTCGACGACGGTGACCGCGCCGCTGCCCAGCACCTCGAAGCGGTCGCCGTCGGTGAGGATGGCGGTGTCCTCGTCGATGCCGAGGCCCAGCTCGTGCGGGTAGAGCGCGACCGCGCTGAGCAGCCGGTTGACCCGGCCGCGCTCGGCGAAGTGCTGGTCGATCAGCACGCCGGGGAGGAACTCCAGGCCGGGGGCGGTGCGCACGCTGGCGCGACTGACGCCGGGCGCGTCCCCCTCGGCGATCATCGTGCCGGACATGACGGCCGCGCCCGCGCTGGTGCCGGCCAGAACGACGTCGCCGGCGGCCACCAGGGTCTGCAACAGCGAGTCGGTGGCGGTTCCGCCGATCACCGACGTGATCCGTTCCTGGTCGCCGCCGGTGAAGAAGATTCCGGTGGCTTCCTGCAACGCCGGCTGGTGCCGGTTGGCCTCGGCCCGGGTGGTCAGCCGCAACGGCACGACCTCACCCGCGCCGAGGGCGGTGAACGCCTTGAGGTGTTCGGCCTCGGCGTCGGCCGGCGCCGCCGACGCGGTGGCGATCACGACGATCCGTGCCGCCGGCCCGCCGGCCAATGCGACAAATCGGGCGAGCAGTCCGAAGGATGCCGCACCGCCGATGATCAGGAGACGGCCGTGACTCGACACAGTCCCTCCTCAGCGGGCTCGATGCAGCAGCCATCACTGAGGTTAAACGGAACAAATACGAAACATCCGCCTAATGCTGGTAGTCCGCGGGCAGCAGATGAGTGACCTCGGCCGGTCCGCGGGCGAGCGCCACCGCCCGCTCCTCGACGCTCTCGTCCCGCTGGGTCAACCGGCCCTCGTGCTGGCGCAGATGCTCGGCCCACGTCGGCACCTGATAGATCTCGACGAACTTCGCCGGGTCCTCGCCGTCGCGGAACAGCCCCCACCGCGTCGCGCCGGTCCGCTGCCGTGACCCGCGCAGCTGCTCCATCGCCGCCCGGAACGCGTCCGCGTTCGCCTCGTCCACCTGGTAGACCGCCGTGACCAGCACCGGCCCCTCGCCCAGATGCGGCTCCAGCATCAGGTGCGGCTCGGCCCAGTAGATCGCCGGCGAGCGGTCGGTGCCGTCCACCTCGCGCACCGGCCACCACACCACGGTCGCCGTGCCGGCCAGCATCACCACGGCCGCCGCGAGATAGGCGACCTTCAGGCTGAACAGCGAGGTGACCTGCCCCCAGGCGAACGCGCCCAGGGCCTGGCCGCCCGCGAACACGACCTGGTAGATGCCGAAGCCGCGGGCCCGCACCCAGTTCGGCAGGAACAGCTGCAGCGTCGCATTCATCCGGGAGACCAGCGCCATCCAGGCCAGCCCGGCCGCGACGAGCACAGCCGTCACCGCGAACCGGTCGGGCACCAGCGCGACCACCACCAACGCCCCGCCGTAGACGATGCCAGCCGCGACGATCAGCTGGTCAGGGCTGAGCAGCTCCCGAATTCGCGGCATCAGAAGTGCGCCGGCGATCGCGCCGATCCCGAGCGCGGCCAGCAGAATGCCGTAGCCGCTCGCGCCCATCCCGAGCTCCTGGTGGGCGACGAGCGGCAGCAGCCCCCAGACCACACTGCCGGGCAGGACAAAAAGCACCACCCGCAGAAGCAGCAGCCGTACGGTCGGCGAGTACCGCACATACCGCCCGCCGGCCCGCAGCGCCGAGCCCAGATGCTCCGGATGCGAGTCCGGCACCTGCGCCGGCCGGCGCCACCACCCGAGGGCGACCGCGAAGACCGCGAACGACAGGGCGTTGAGCCCGAACACGGCGGCCGACCCGACGTGTGCAACCAGCAGACCGGCCACCGCCGGCCCCGCCGACCGGGCCAGGTTGGTGTTGACCGCCCCGAGCGCCGACGCCGACGGCAACTCGTCCCGCGACACCACCTCGGGGATCACCGCCTGCCAGGCCGGCAGGGTCAGCGCCTGCCCGACGCCGAGCAGGAAGGTGAAGACGAGCAGCAGCGGCGGCGGCATCAGATCGGCCGCGGTGAGCACGGTCAGCGCCGAGGCGACCGCGAACAGCGCCACCTGCGTGGTCAGCAGCAGCCGCCGCCGGTCGAACCGGTCGGCGAGCGCGCCCGACGGCAGTGCCAGCAGCAGCACCGGCAGCATCGTCACGGTCTGCACGAGGCTCACCCAGGTGGCCGCGTCACGCTCGTGCACGACCAGCCATTGGGCGCCGACCGTCTGCATCCAGGTGCCGACGTTGCCGGCCAGCACCGCCACCCACAGGACGCGGAACACGGGTTGGCGCAGCGGCGCCCAGGGCGAGGTCACTGCCGGAATTTACCGGCGCGACGCGCCCGGCCCCGGACGGGGGACGACCTCCCGCACGTCGTCGAGGCGATGCCCGGCGCCGCAGTGGATCTCGGCGTGCACCTCGGCCCCGCAGTCCCGGTGCGCGAACTCCAGCGGCGGCCCCTGCGGATCGGCCAGGTAACGGTTGCCCCAAGCCAGCAGCGCGATCAGCACCGGATAGAGGTCGAGGCCCTTCTGGGTCAGCCGGTACTCCTGCCGCACCCGGGCGCCCGGCTCCCGGTACGGCTCGCGGCGCAGCACCCCGCTCTCGACCATCGTGGCCAGCCGGTTCGCGAGGACCTGCCGCGGCACCCCGGTGCGCACCCGCATGTCGTCGAAGCGCCGCACCCCGTTGAAGACCTCGCGCAGCACCACGATGGTCCACTTCTCGCCGAGCACGTCCATCGCCCGCCCGATCGTGCATCCGTCGATCGACCAGCTGAGGGCCTCGGGAGCGGCAGTGGGATTCATGACAGCCAGGCTAGGTCTGCTTGACAGACGCAGCAAGCCGGGCGAGGCTGCGTCCATGACCCAGACCCAGGATCGCACCCGCACGTTCGATTGGGACGACCCGGCGGTGCACGCCGATCTGATCGGCCGCCGCAACGGTTTCGACCTGCTTTCGGCGATGGCCAAGGGCGAACTGCCGGCCCCACCGATCATGCGGCTGATCGACATGGCCGGCATGGAGGTCGAAAAGGGTGCGGTAACCGTGCATCTGGACCCGCAGGAATTCCATTACAACCCGCTCGGCACGATGCACGGCGGCGTCATTTCCACGCTTCTCGACACCGCGACCGGCTGCTCGGTGCACAGCACCCTGCCGATCGGCATCGGCTACACCAGCCTCGACCTGAATGTGAAATTCCTCCGCCCGGTAACCATCGCGAGCGGCCGCATCACCTGCAAAGGCACGGTGCTCCAGCAGGGCCGCCGAACCGCCCTGGCCGAGGCCCGCCTGACGGATTCCGCCGGCAAACTGCTGGCCCACGCCACCAGCAGTTGCCTGATCTTCGAAATGCCTTCTTGACAGTACGGGGACAGCACGAGTCCCGCCCCCAAGGAAAAGCTGGGCGGCCGGTCACGGCCGTCCCCGGCCACCGGCCCTCCTCAAAACCCTCCGGCGAGGATCAGCAGACCGATAGCGACGAGAACCACCGGCAGGATCAGGTGGCCCCAGCGGGCGAGCGCGGCGGCAACCGGCGCCCGGGTGGCCAGGAACCAGCCGGCGCCACACCAGACGGCGACACCGACCAGGAACACCGAGGCGTACCCCACCATGCCGGCGACCCCGGCGACGGCGAAGACCGGCACATAGACGCCGATGTTGTCGCCGCCGTTGGCGAACGTCACGGCGGCCACCTGCAGCGGCCCCGGCGCCGTGGCCGCGGGCTCCTCGTCCGAGTCGGGCTTATCGCGGTCGCGCCACACCTGCCAGCCTGCTTTCAGGCCGATCGCCAGCGGCAGCAGACCCAGATAGGGAATCACCTTCGCCGGCAGCAGCCCCGCGCCCAGGCCGCCGGCCACCGAAACCGCCAGAATCCCCAGAAATCCCAGGTATTGGCCGGCGACAATGCGCCACTCCGCGCGGCGGTCCCGGCCGGCCCGCCCGAAGAAAACGGCCAGAATCAGTAGGTCGTCGATATTGGTGACGGCGAACATACCGGCCGCCTGGGCAAGCAGAGCCAGATTCACGCGACCGTCCGGGCCAGCGGCATGTCTTCCATCTCGACGACCACGGCGGTGATGTCCTCGTCGGCCCGGGTGGCATGCTCGGCGCCGGCCCGCCAGACAACCGCCTGCCCGGCGCCGACCGGCTGCCAGTCACCGTCGCCGGCCTGCACCGCACCGCGCCCGGCAGTGACGATGAAGAGCTGGTCCACCGGCGCCGGATGCCGCCCCACCCGGCCACCCGCCGCCACATGAAGCACCGTGACGTGCACCGCCTCGCCCCGAACCAGCTTCTGCGCGGTCAGCCCCACGCTGCCGTACGCGTCGACCGCCCGCCCTGCCGACACCTCAAACGAAAAGATCTCCACCCCGGCACAGTGACCGAGCCCGGTCCGCCCCGCAACCCCGGGTTGAGCGCAACACCACGGCCGGGCCGGCGGCCGGGGACGGCCGTGCGCGGGCGCTCAGCGTTTCCCTGACTGCGGGGCCTGGGCTATCCCCGTACTTCTTCCTGGCGGTTGAGCCGTTGCCGGCGGGCCTCGCGCTTTTCCTCGAAGCGGGATGCCTGATCGTCCAGGTTGTCCATGTGGACGGCGAGTTCGTCGCGGGCCTTCTCGCCGTCGGCCGTCAGGCCGGTGCGGTTGAAGACGTCCCACTGGCGCAGGACCGGCTGGAGCACCTCGTCGCGGTGCTGGCGCAGGTCGTAGATGCCGGCCAGGGCGATCGACAGGGCCTTGCGCTGGAAGCCCTCGATGTTGGCGCCGGGCATCTGGAAGCCGGCCACCACGTCGGCCACCGCGCGCATCGCGTGGTCGGGGTCGAGGTCGAACGCCGCCGCCAGCAGGTTGCGGTAGAAGACCATGTGCAGGTTTTCGTCGGCCGCCACCCGGGCCAGCAACTGCTCAGCGATCGGGTCGCCGGTGGCCTTGCCGGTGTTGCGGTGCGAGATGCGGGTCGCCAGCTCCTGGAACGCGACGTAGGCGATCGAATGCATCATCTCGTCGGGGTGGTCGTTGGCGTAGCCCGCCTGCATGTGGGTCATCCGGGCGCGCTCCAGCGCGATCGGGTCGACGGCGCGCGTGACCGTCAGGTAGTCGCGCAGGGCGATGCCGTGCCGGCCCTCCTCGGCGGTCCAGCGGTGCACCCAGTTGCCCCACGCGCCGTCGCGGCCGAACAGCGTGGCGATCTCGTGGTGGTAGGAGGGCAGGTTGTCCTCGGTGAGGAGGTTGACGATCAGCGCGGTGCGGGCCACGTCGGGGATCGGGGAGTCGGTCTCCAGCCAGGGCTCGCCGTTCAGGAGGCCGTCGAACGTGCGGCCCTCGCTCCACGGCACGTACTCGTGCGGAAACCACTCCTTGGCCAGCGACAGGTGCCGGTCGAGGTTGGCGGCCACCACGGGTTCCAGCTCGATGAGCAGGGCTGTTTGGTCCACGATTACTCCTACGGTTACGTAACTTACGCAACCGTAACCTCTTACCGGCCGGTATCGGAACGCCCTACCCGATTCACAGCCGACTCTCGGTGGCACGCGTCGACCATCATAGATGGCTCAAACGACCCGGGAGGCAGCAGTGTTGCGACGCGCCCTGACCGTTCTGACCATTTTCGCGATAGTAGGAGGGCCGGCGGCGCCGGCCGTGGCGGCCGATTCCTACGGCGGCACCCTGCAGGAACAGCTTGACGCGGTGCACGCGGCCGGGATGCCGGGCGCGTTCGCCGAGGTGCGTGACGGCCGACGCACCTGGACCCCGGTCGCCGGCGTCGCCGATGTCGCCACCGGCGCGCCGGTGCGGGACGGGATGCGGCACCGGGTGGGCAGCATCACCAAGACCTTCGTGGCCACCACCATGCTGCAGCTGGTGGGCGAGCGCCGGGTGGCGCTGGACGCCCCGATCGGCCGCTATCTGCCGCCCGGCCTGCTCTCCGCCGACCTGTCGCGCCAGGTGACGGTGCGGATGCTGTTGCAGCACACCAGCGGGATCGGCGACTACGACACCGCGATCATCAAGACGCCGGACGACCTGATCACCATGGGCCAAACGACCTACACCCCCGAGCAGCTCGTACGCCTCGGGACCGGCGCCGGCTCGACCAACGCACCCGGCGCGGCCTGGTCGTACTCGAACACCAACTACATCCTGGCCGGGCTGATCATCGAACGGGTCACCGGCCACAGTTACGAGTCCGAGGTCAGCCGCCGGGTGCTGCGGCCGCTCGGGCTGACCGGCACCTACTTCGAGGGGGCGGACCCGCGGATCCGCGGGCCGCACATGCACGCCTACGTGCCGTGGACCGACGGGACGCTCAAGGACTTCACGCTCTACAACATGTCCTGGGGCTGGGCCGCCGGTGAGATCGTGTCGACGGCACGTGACCTCGACGTGTTCTACCGGGCGCTGCTGACCGGGCGGCTGCTGCGGCCGGCGCAGCTGGCGGCCATGCAGGACACCGTGGCCGAGATCCCGCAGGAGCCGGCGGCCGGCGGGTACGGACTCGGGCTGTACTGGGTCGACCTGCCGTGCGGGCGGTTCTGGGGGCACGACGGCGGAACGGTCGGGCACCAGACGATCTCCTGGCACAGCCCGGACGGGCAGCGCCAGGTGACCTACGCGCAGAGCATGGCGTTCTACGACAGCCCGGCGATCGACGAGGCGGTGGCCGGCTTCCTGCTCACCGCGTTGTGCGGCTCCCAGCCTCAGCTGAAAGCCGCACCGCTGCGCTTGCCGACTATTGAGGCTCTGCGCCGCTGACGACCGGGTGCAGGTCGGCGGCCGCCGGCTCCCAGCCGGTGGCGTCGACCTGCTCCCCGGAGCGGATGTCCTTCACCGTGTCCGGCTCACCCGGGAACCACACGTACGGAATGCCGCGCCGGTCGGCGTACTGGATCTGCTTGCCGAACTTCGCCGCCGTCGGCGCCACCTCGGTGGGGATGCCGCGGCGCCGCAGGGCGGCGGCGATCCGGTCGCAGGCGACCCGCTGGTCCTCGTTGGGCAGGGCGACCAGGACCGCGGTGGGCACCGACCGGGACACCGTGAGCGCCTGCCGGCCGAACAGCACGCCGAGCATGCGCGACACCCCGATCGAGATGCCGACGCCGGGGAAGCGCTCCTTGCCCGAGGACGCCAGGTTGTCGTAACGCCCGCCGGAGCAGACCGACCCGAACCGCTCGTAGCCGCGCAGCTGGGTCTCGTACACCGTGCCGGTGTAGTAGTCGAGGCCACGGGCGATCTTCAGCTCGGCGGCGACGAGGCCGGGCGCGTGCTCCCGGGCGGTCTCGACGACCCGGACGAGTTCCTCGAGCCCCTCGTCGAGCAGCGGGTCGCTGACGCCGAGCTTGCGGACCGCGTCCACGAAGGAGCCGTCCTCGGCCGAGATCGCGGCCAGCTCGAGGCAGGCCGCGGCCTGCGCCTCGGTGGCGCCGGCCGTCTCGACGAGCAGCGCCGCCACCTTCGCCGGGCCGATCTTGTCGAGCTTGTCGACGGTGCGCAGCACCTGGTCGGTGTCGGTGAGACCGAGACCGCGGTAGAAGCCCTCGCAGACCTTGCGGTTGTTGACCAGGATGCGCGCCTGCGGGATCGGCAGGCCGCTCAGCGCGTCGCCGATGACCAGCGGCATCTCGGTGTCGTAGTGGAACGGCAGCGAGTCGCGGTTGACCACGTCGATGTCGGCCTGGAGGAACTCGCGGTAGCGGCCCTCCTGCGGGCGCTCGCCCCGCCACACCTTCTGGATCTGGTAGCGGCGGAACGGGAACTGCAGCTTGCCGGCATTTTCCACGACGAAGCGAGCGAACGGCACGGTCAGGTCGAAGTGCAGACCGAGCTGATCGTCACTTTCCGTCTCCGAACCCTGGAGACGGTGCAGCAGATAGACCTCCTTCGAGGTCTCTCCTTTGCTCAGAAGGGTCTCGAGAGGCTCGACCGAGCGCGTCTCGAGGGGGGCGAAACCGTAAAGCTCAAAGGTCGACCGAATACGGTCGACGACGCGCTGCTCGATGATTCGCTGAGCAGGCAGCCATTCGGGAAAGCCTGAGATTGGCACTGCTTCTACTCCTAAAAACCGAACTAGAGTCCGCGGCCGGGCGCAGCGATCAACTCACGCAGGTACGGGTTGGTCGCGCGCTCACGGCCGATGGTGGTGGCCGGTCCGTGGCCGGGCAGCACGACAGTCTCATCGGCCAGCGGCAGGATCTTGTCCCGCAGGCTGGTCATCATCGTGTCGGTGCTGCCGCCCGGCAGGTCGGTGCGTCCGATGGATCCCGCGAAGAGGACGTCGCCGGAAAGGCACAGCGGCGAGTCGTCCCCGGGCAGGCGGAACAGCACCGACCCGCCGGTATGGCCGGGCGCGTGGTCGACCGTGATCTCGATGCCGGCCAGGCTCATCACCGCGCCGTCGGTGAGCTCGGCGACGTCGTCGGGCTCGGTGTAGGTGAGCCGGCCACCGAACAGCTGGGAGATGTCCGCGCCCAGGCCCTTGCCCGGGTCGGCCAGCATCTCCAGGTCGGCGGGGTGCACGTAGGCCGTGATGCCGCGCGCGCCGCAGACCGGCGCGACCGAGAACGTGTGGTCGAAATGCCCGTGCGTCAGCAGCACCGCGGCCGGGTGCAGCCGGTGCTTCGCGAGCACCTCGTCGAGTTCGTCGATCACCCCGACACCGGGGTCGACGATCAGGCACTGCTCGCCGGGACCGGCGGCCACCACATAGCAATTGGTGCCGAAGGCTTCCGCCTCTACGCCGGTGATGAGCACGACACACCCTCTCTGAAAATCTGGTGCGAATCGTAACGAGCCTAGCCGGGCGGGGGCACACCACTTTCTCAGGAGGTACCCGTACACTCTTGCGGGCGTGTGACTTGGAGCATTGAGGAAGGGCAGCATTCGGTGGCTTCCAGCAGGGACCGGCAGCGCAAGCTGGCGCGGGCGAAGCTCGATCGGCAGAGGGCGCGGCAGGCCGTCAAGGAGCGGCGCAGGCGGCGTCTCTATGCCGGTCTCGGCGCGGGCGCCGCGGTCCTGCTGATCGTCGCGGGTGTGGCCTGGGTCGGGGGCGCGTTCGACTCCGACTCCAAGGACGACACCGCCGCCCAGGACGTGTGCGCGTGGACGCCGCAGAGCGCGACGACGAACACCAACCTCAAAGAGGTCGGCACTCCGCCCACCACGGACATTCCGACGCTCGGCACCGACACGATGACCGTCAGCACCGATCAGGGCACGCCGATCGTGGTCGCGATGGACCAGGAGAAGGCGCCGTGCGGCACCGAGGACCTTCGATACCTCGCGTCCAAGAAGTTCTTCGACAACACGACGTGCCACGAGATCACGACGTACGGCGCGATCCGCTGCGGTGACCCCAGCGGCACCGGGCTGGGCGGCCCGACGTACAGCGTGTACAGCGAGAACACCCCAGCCGTGCCGGACCCGTCGCCGAGCAGCGGCACGGCGGCCAAGACGGTGCTCTACCCGGCGGGCACGGTCGCGCTGATCGGCAACCCGCCCGGCACCAACGGCAGCCAGTTCCTGATCTTCTTCAAGGACTACTCGCCGGCCAGCCCGGAGTACCCGATCGTCGGCACCGTCTCCGGTGGCATGGACACGGTGACGAAGATCAGCAAGATCCCCACCGCTGCGGACGCGGCCGGCGACAAGATCAAGCCCACCACCAAGATCACCATCAAGACGCTCACCTTCGGCGATGCCGCTGCCTCCGCGGCTCCGTCGGCGAGCGCACAGTCTTAGATCCCCCAGGCCGAACACAGCAGGAGGAACACCGTGTCGTCGATCAAGGACCGGCAGCGCGCGGCGGCGCGGGCCCGGCTCGAGAAGGAGATGGCGGAACGCGCTCTGGCCGCCCGCAAGCGGCGCCAGCGGCAGGCGATCATCGGGTCGGCAATCGCCGTCGTGGTCGTTGCCGGTGTCGTGTTCTTCATCGTCAACCCGTTCAAGAACGACGACAAGAAGAGCACCTCGGCGGCGAGCACCGTCCCGGCCGGCTCGGTCGCCTGCACCTGGACGCCGGACGCCGGCGGCGGCAAGGTCAAGGACGTCGGCACCCCGCCGGCCACCGCGCCCAACACCGGCACCGCGACGCTGACCATGGCCACCAACCTCGGCAACATCGTGGCCACGCTGGACAAGTCCAAGGTCCCGTGCACCGCGGCGAGCTTCAGCTACCTCGCGAGCAAGAAGTTCTGGGACAACACCAAGTGCCACCGCCTGGTCAACGAGGCGAGCTTCAAGGTGCTGCAGTGCGGTGACCCGTTCGCCACCGGCAAGGGCTACCGCGACACCGACGGCCAGGGCGGCCCGAGCTACACCATGGCCGAGGAGAACCTCCCGACCGACACCAACAAGCCCTACCCGGCGGGCTCGATCGCGATGGCCAACACCGGCCAGGCGGGCAGCACCGGCAGCCAGTTCTTCATCTGCTCGGAGGACACGCAGCTCCCGGCGAGCTACACGCTGCTCGGCACGATCACGACCGGCCTCGACGTGGTCAAGGACGTGGTCAAGGCGGGCGACGACGAAGCGTTCAAGGCGTCGGCCGGCGGCGGCCACCCGAAGAAGGAACTCGACATCAAGGCACTCACGATGTCCTGAGTCATCAGTTTTACCGAAAGGCCGGGGCCCCTTGGGTCTCGGCCTTTCGTGCTTCGTGCGCTGGGACGATTGCGGGGGAACAACTGACGGCCAGGGAACGGGTCACTCGCCGCTCACTGCGTGGCTGAGCTGCGTGATCCCCTTTTGCACAGTGATCTGGCTTCCGCGCGGTGGCAAGGCAAGCGGAGTCGGTCGGGCAGGCCGGGCTGAGTGGTGGGTCGTGCGAACGAACCGCGCCGCTTACGCAGGCGCAGGGCAAACCGATGCGGTGGCGGGTGGGGTTTGGCCCACAGCTTTTCCAGCTTGCGCGTTCACAACGCCGACAAATCACCGGGCGGGGGACGACGACGGGTTCAAAGTCAACACATCCACCGGCGTGCGCGGAGAAGCCCGTCCCAAATCAACCGCAGCCCCACCCCAACCATCCTCCCGCCGTAGGCGGCGCCGCGAATTCGGCCGCAAGCGGCACGGTTCGTTCGCACGACCCACCACCCAGCCCGGCCTGCCCAAGTTGATCCCCTGCCGTCCCCACGGCGCGGAAGCCAGACCACCGCCCGTCAGGGGACCGCCGCCCGCCGACGCAGTGAGCGGCGAGTGACCCGTTCCCTGGCCGCCAGTTGTCTCCATGCAAGGTTGGGGGCCGGGGTGACCAGGCAGGGCCTAGATGCTTTACCGCCCAGCCTGGTCACCCCGGCCCCCAACCGTCCCAGCGCAAGAAGGGTCAGGCCCCAGACGTGACCCGATAGGCGTCAAACACCCCGTCGACCTTGCGGACCGCGGCCACCAGATGGCCGAGATGCTTAGGATCGGCCATCTCGAACGTGAACCGGCTGACCGCCACCCGGTCGCGGGTCGTGGTCACCGTCGCCGACAGGATGTTGACCCGCTCCTCGGACAGCACCCGGGTCACGTCGGCCAGCAGCTTGTGCCGGTCGAGCGCCTCCACCTGGATCGCCACCAGGAACGTCGACGCGCTCGTCGGCTTCCAGCTCACCTCGACCACGCGTTCCAGCTGGTCGCGCAGATCTTCCGCGTTGGCGCAGTCTTCCCGGTGCACGCTCACCCCGCCGGAGCGGGTGACGAAGCCGAACACCACGTCGCCGGGCACCGGGGTGCAGCAGCGGGCCAGCTTGACCCACACGTCGCTGACGCCCTTGACCACCACGCCGGGATCTTGCGCGGTGCTGCGGTTGCGCGGCGGGCGGGTCGCGACGGCGGTCTCGGCGATGTCCTCGACCGCGCCTTCCTCGCCCCCGAAGCCGGCCACCAGCTTCTGCACCACCGACTGGGCCGAGACCGTGCTCTCCCCCACCGCCGCGTAGAGCGAGGCGACGTCGGCCAGATGCAGGTCACGCGCGATCGTCGTCAGATTTTCGCTGGTCAGCATGCGCTGCAGGGGCAGGCCCTGCTTGCGCATCGCCTTGACGATCGCTTCCTTGCCGTCCTCGATCGCTTCCTCGCGGCGTTCCTTGTTGAAGAACTGCCGGATCTTGGTGCGGGCGCGGGGGCTCTTGACGAAGCCGAGCCAATCCTGCGTCGGGCCGGCCGTGGCCGACTTCGACGTGAAGATCTCGATGACGTCGCCGTTGGACAGCGTCGACTCGAGCGGCACCAGCTTGCCGTTGACCCGCGCGCCGATGCACTTGTGCCCGACCTGGGTGTGCACCGCGTACGCGAAGTCGACCGGGGTGGAACCCGTGGGCAGCGGGATCACGTCGCCCTTGGGCGTGAAGACGTAGACCTCCTGGCTGGAGAGGTCGAAGCGCAACGCGTCGAGGAACTCGGACGGGTCGCTCGCCTCGCGCTGCCAGTCGAGCAACTGCCGCAGCCAGGTCATCTCGTCGATGTGCGCCGGCGGGCCGACAATCGTCGCGCCCTTCTGCTCCTTGTACTTCCAGTGGGCGGCGATGCCGAACTCCGCCGTACGGTGCATCGCGAACGTGCGGATCTGCATCTCGACCGGCTTGCCGGTCGGGCCGATGACCGTCGTGTGCAACGACTGGTACATGTTGAACTTCGGCATCGCGATGTAGTCCTTGAACCGGCCCGGCACCGGCTGCCAGTTCGCGTGGATGACGCCCAGCGCGGCATAGCAGTCGCGGACCGTGTCGACCAGGATGCGCACGCCGACCAGGTCGTAGATGTCGTTGAAGTCGCGGCCCCGCACGATCATCTTCTGGTAGATCGAGTAGAGGTGCTTGGGGCGGCCGGTCACCTCGGCCTTGATCTTCGCCGACTTGAGATCGAGGCCGACCCGGTTGGTCACCTGGCGCAGCAGCGCCTCCCGCTGCGGCTGGTGCTCACCGATCAGCCGGTTGATCTCCTCGAACCGCTTCGGGAACAGCGTGCCGAAGGCGAGGTCTTCCAGCTCCCACTTGATCGTGTTCATACCGAGGCGGTGGGCCAGCGGGGCCAGGATCTCCAGCGTTTCCTTGGCCTTCTGCTCCTGCTTGGGGCGGGGCAGGAAGGTCAGGGTGCGCATGTTGTGCAGCCGGTCGGCCAGCTTGATGACCAGGACCCGCGGGTCTTTCGCCATCGCCACGACCATCTTGCGGATCGTCTCGGCCTTGGCCGCGTCACCGAGCTTGACCCGGTCGAGCTTGGTCACGCCGTCGACCAGCAGCGCCACCTCGGGGCCGAAGTCGGTCTTCATCGAATCGAGGGAGTAGTCGGTGTCCTCGATCGTGTCGTGCAGCAGCGCCGCGACCAGGGTGGTGGTGTCCATGCCGAGGTTGGCCAGGATCGTCGCCACGGCCAGCGGGTGCGTGATGTAGGGGTCGCCGGACTTGCGGTATTGACCCGAGTGCCAGCGCGCGGCCACGTCGAAGGCGCGCTGCAACTGGCGGCCGTCGGCCTTGGGGTGGCTGGCCCGGTGCGTCGCGATCAGCGGCTCGAGCACCTCGCTGACCTGCGTGCTCTGCCACGGCGCGTTGAAGCGGGCCAAACGGGCCCGGACACGTCGCCCGGTGGGGGCGCCGGCCAGACCGCCGAAGCCGGTGGTCGCCTCTTCGCCGGGCGGCATCGGCTGGGTGGCCTCGGGGTCCGCCACCGGCACGGCCGGGCGGGGCGAGGTCACCTCGGCGGCCGAGTCGGACGAGCCGGCCTCGTTGTCGGCCGGCTGCACCGTGCCCTCCGCCGAAGGTGCGACGTCGCTGGACACCGGACTCCTCACACCATCGGAAGAAACCTCGCGGGTCACCGTCGGGCGGTGAAGCTCGCTCATCCCAGAGCCCCTGCTGTTGGTCACCTGCTTAGGAACGCCATCCTACCCGCACAGACTTCCCGGATGCCCCGGCCGAACCTCCGAAAGAGCGGGTATCCAGCGGACGAAGTCGGATCAAACGGTCAACAGCGCGTGCAGCGTACGGGGGCTGAGGCGCTCCCGGCCCTTCAGGAACGCCAGCTCCATCAGCACCGCGAAGCCCACGACCGTGCCACCGGCCCGCTCGACCAGATCCAGTGCGGCGCCGGCCGTGCCACCGGTGGCGAGCACGTCGTCGACCACCAGGACGCGCTGTCCGGCGATGAAAGCGTCCTCGTGCACCTCGAGGGTGGCCTCGCCGTATTCGAGCTCGTACGTGGCCGACAGGGCCTTGCGGGGAAGCTTGCCTGCCTTGCGCACCGGGACCACGCCGGTGCCGGTCGCGTACGCGATCGCGGCGGCCACCACGAAGCCGCGCGCCTCCACCCCGGCCACCACGTCGAAGGAGTGCCGTCCGTAGTGCTCGACGAGGCCGTCCACCACCCGGCGGAACGCGGCGCCGTCGGCGAACAGCGGCATCAGGTCCTTGAAGACGATGCCCGGCTTCGGGAAGTCGGGCACGTCGACCGTGCCGGCCAGGACCACGGAAGCAAGTTCGGGACCGCTGTCGCCGCGCGGAGTCTCAGTCACGGCGGAAAGCTTAAAGGCCCGCCGCCCCTTCCGGGACGACGGGCCTTCGCGCGAGGTGGGATCAGCGGCGCTTGGTGCCGCCGCTCGGGCGGTTGCCGGCGCCGCCGGGACGGCCGCTGCGGTTGGTGTTCCGCTTCGCCGTCGGGCGGGCGCCCGGGCGCGGCGAGGTGCCGGCCAGCGCCGGGGCCTCGTCCGACTCGGTGGCGTTCGGCGTGCGCTGACGCTCGGCCCGCGGCGCCACGTCGCCGGAGCGGGCCGAGGCCCGCCGGGCCAGCACCCGCGCGGTGTGCGCCTTGATCTTCGGCTCCTGGTCCTTGAGCGCGCTCAGCACCGGGGCCGCGAACATGATCGAGGAGATGACACCGAAGCCCATGCCGACGAAGAGCACCAGGCCGAGGTCCTTCAGCGTGCCCGCGCCGAGCAGGCCGGCGCCGATGAAGAGCAGACCGCCGACCGGCAGCAGCGCCACCAGACCGGTGTTGATCGAACGCATCAGGGTCTGGTTGACCGCGAGGTTCGTCGCTTCCGAATACGTCCGGGTGCTGCTCGCCGTGATGCCGCGGGTGTTCTCCTGAACCTTGTCGAACACCACCACCACGTCGTACAGCGAATAACCGAGGATCGTCAGGAAGCCGATCACCGTGGACGGCGTGACCTCGAAGCCGACCAGCGAATAGACGCCGGCGGTGAGGATCAGGTCGAGCAGCAGCGAGGAGAGCGCGGCCACCGCCATCCGCCATTCGAACCGGATGATCAGGTACGCCGTGACCAGGATCAGGAAGATGATCAGACCGTAGATGGCCTGCCTGGTCACCTGCCCGCCCCACGCCGCCGACACCCGGTCGTCGCTGACGTCGTCGGCCTTGACGCCGAGGTCGGCGACGACGGCCGTCTTGGCCGTCTCGGCCTGGGCGGCGCTCAGATCCGAGGCCCGGACGGTGTAGTAGCTCTCCGCGCTGCCGACGCTGTCGACCTTCTGCGCGGCACCGATCGTGGCGCCCGAGTCGACCGACTTGATCGCGCGGTCGACCGCCTGGGAGACCTCGTCCTGGGTCAGAGCCTGGCCGCTGGTGGTCTTGGCCGGCACGCTGAACGACGTGCCACCGGCAAACTCGATGCCCAGCTCGAACTGCTTGAACACGAAGCTGCCGATCGAGATCAGCACCAGCACGGCCGCGACGATGAACCAGGTTTTACGGCGGCCGACGATGTTGACGTTCGCTTCGCCCTGGTAAAGGCGGTTGGCGAAACCGGTACCGGCCATCTCAGGCCTCCTTGACATCGGTCTGGGCGCGACGCAGGACGCGGCCGAGACCGCTCACCCGCGGCGACAGGAACGCCTTGGTGTTCGCGAACATCGTCATGATCGGGTGCCGGAAGAGGAACACCACGAGCAGGTCGAGCACGGTGGACAGACCCAGCGCGAACGCGAAGCCCTGCACGGCGCCGACCGAGACGATGTAGAGCACCACCGCGGCCATGATCGTGATCGTGTTGGCCGAGATGATCGTACGGCGGGCTCGGGCCCAGGCCCGGGGCACCGCGGAGCGTGGAGTCCTGCCCTCGTGGATCTCGTCCTTCAGTCGTTCGAAGTAGATGACGAACGAGTCTGCGGCCACACCCAGTGACACGATGAAACCGGCGATGCCGGCCAGCGTCAGAGTGAAGCCCATCGTGCGGCCGAGGAAGACCAGGGCGCCGAAGGTCAGCAGACCGGACAGGATCAGGCTCAGGAAGATGACCGAGCCGAGCAGGCGGTAGTAGAAGAACGCGTAGATCGCCACCAGGAGCATGCCGATCGCGGCGGCCAGCAGGCCCGCCTTGAGCTGCTGGATGCCCAGCGTCGCGGAGACGGTCTGCGCCGGGCCGGAGGTGAAGGTGACCGGGATCGCGCCGAAGTTCAGCTGGTCGGCCAGCTGCTTGGCGGAGACCGCGTCGAACTGCCCGGTGATCTGCGAGGTGCTGGTGAGCACGCCCTGGATCTGCGGCGCCGAGATGACGTTCTTGTCGAGGACCACCGCGACCGCGCAGTGCTCGATGCTCGAATACAACGCCTGGGCGGCGGTGTAGCAGGGGTCGGTCGTGGTGGCGTTGAACGCCGTACGCGTCAGGGCCGTCCATTTGGTCTGGCCCTCGCTCTTGAAGTCGAGCGAGACGACCCACTGACCGTTCTGCTGGTCGAGCTGCGCCGAGGCCTTGGAGATGTCGTCACCGACCACCGAGGCCTTGTCCAGCATGATCTTGGCGCCGTTGTAGCAGGCGACGACCTTCGACTTCACGTCGTCGATCGCGCCGTTGGGCCGGTTGTTCAGCTGGGTGCAGCTGATCGTCGGGATGTTGAACTGCATGTCCGGCGTCAGCGCGTTGACCTCGGGGCCGCTCAGCTTGCCGAAGCCGGTGTAGTTCAGCCCGGCCTTCGGGTCGGCCGACAGGTCGACCGGCGCGGTCAGCTTCTGCGCGGCGGTCCAGACCGCCGCGCCGATCTTCTTCTGCACGTCGGCGGCCGTGACCTCCTCCTGGCCGGGCACCGGAACGGTGCTGTCGGCGTCGGGGGTCGCGGTGACGGTCGGGCTCGGCGTCGAGCTCGGGCTCGGCGCCTTCACGACCTCGCCACCACCCTGGCCACCGGTCGACGGCGTGGCGTTCACCGCGGGGGCGCTCGCGCTGCCCGTCGGCTTGGCCGAGGTGCTGGCCGACGGGGCCACCGAAGCAGCGGCGGACGGCGACGCGGTCGACGGGTTCAGCGCCGCCTCGGCGACGTCACCGGTCACGCCGGTCAGCAGGCGGAAACGCATCTGGGCGGCCGTCGCGAGGTCTTTCAGCTGGTCGTCGGACTTGCCGGCGAGCGAGACCACGATGTTGCGCTTGCCCTGGATGACGACCTCGGCCTCGGACACACCGAGCGCGTTGACGCGGTTCTCGATGATGTTCCGCGCCTGCTCCATGCTCTGCGTCGACGGGTCCTGCCCGCCCTGCACGGACGCGATATAGGTGGCCTGGGTGCCGCCGACGAGGTCCAGACCCAGCTTCGGGTGGAGTCGATCGGCGAAATTGCCCTTCGCGCCACCGGCGAAGAACACAAGCAGATACAGGACGACGAAGACCAGGCCGAGCACGCCAAGTTGGCGTCCGGGATGCATCTGTCCCTGTGGTGGTCGTGCCACGGCGTTCGGTCTCCCTGTGCGTGTCGGCCGCTCCCCTGGCGGCGCCGATCAGATTGCAGTGGCCGTTCTGCGGCCGGACGAATCGGCCCGACGGCTGGCTGCGCCGCGGGCCGGTTCGAAAGCTTTGTTCAGTCTTTCTTGCTCTTGTCGGCGATCGTGTCGTCGACGTCGGCCACCGGCTCCTCGATGACGACCGGCTCGTCTTCCACCGGCACATCCTCATCCGTCTCAACGACGGGCTCGGCCTTCGGAAGCACGCGAGCGATGGCCGGACGGGCAAACGTCACCACGACACCGGGAGCGACCTCCAGCGTAGCCAGATCACTATCGATGGTTACCACTGTGCCATGAAGGCCGCCGATGGTCACGATCTGGTCGCCCGGACCCAGCGTGTTCTGCATCGTCTGCGCCTCGCGGCGACGCTTCTGCTGCGGGCGGATCATCAGGAAATAGACGACACCGAAGAGCAGAAGGAGGAACAGGATCGTTGTGAAGCCGCTTCCGCCTGCGCCACCCTCGGCTGCTGCGTGAACCACTAGAAAGCCTTCCGTAGGCCACCGAAGCGCGACATGGGCGCGTCGGGGCGATATGCACATCCCGGTTGAACCGCGGCGAGTCTAATCGGTCAACCTGGGAAGTCCGAATGCGGCACACATCACGTTCACATTACGAGCGGATTTCAGGCGTCTCGGGCGAACAGATCACCCTGCGCCACCCCCGACGGGGGCGTTCGGCCCAGATGCAGCCAGCCCGACTCGGTTGCCACCCGGCCCCGCGGAGTGCGCGCGAGCAGGCCGGCCCGCACCAGGAACGGCTCGCAGACCTCCTCGACCGTGTCGGACTGCTCACCGACCGCCACGGCAAGAGTGGACAGGCCGACCGGGCCGCCCCGGAACGAGTCGATCAGCGCCCGCAGCACGGCCCGGTCCAGCCGGTCCAGGCCGAGCGCGTCCACGTCGTACACCTTGAGGGCCTCGCGGGCGGTTTCCTCGGTGACCACCCCGTCCGCCCGCACCTCGGCATAATCTCGCACCCGGCGCAGCAGGCGGTTGGCGATACGCGGCGTGCCGCGTGAGCGGCCGGCGATCTCCGTCGCCCCCTCGGCCGTGATCGGCACCCCGAGAATCCGGGCCGAACGGTGCAGCAGAGAGTCCAGATCGGCCGATGAGTAGAAGTCGAGATGCGCGACGAAACCGAACCGATCTCGCATCGGACCGGAAAGTAGTCCCGCGCGTGTCGTGGCCCCCACAAGAGTGAACGGCTCGACGTCGATCGGAATCGCGGTCGCGCCCGGCCCCTTGCCCACGATCACGTCGACCCGGAAATCCTCCATCGCCGAGTAGAGCAACTCCTCGGCCGGCTTCGCGATCCGGTGGATCTCGTCGATGAACAGCACGTCGCCCGGCGCGAGGCTGGTGAGGATCGCGGCCAGATCGCCGGACCGCTCGATCACCGGGCCGCTCGTCGTCCGGATGCTGGTGCCCAGCTCGGCCGCCACGATGTTGGCCAGCGTCGTCTTTCCCAAACCCGGCGGGCCGGACAAAAGAATGTGGTCGGGCGGCGTGCCCCGGCCCATCGCACCCTTCAGCAGCAGTTCCAGCTGGTCGCGAACCCGGTGCTGGGCGATGAACTCGGCCAGCCGGCGCGGGCGGACGCTCGCCTCGGCGTCCAGTTCCTCGTCGCCGGCATCGGGTGAGACCAGCTCGCTCATCGAGTCTTGCCCAGCAACCGGATCGCCTGCCGGAGCAGGATCGGCACCGACGGCACCTCGCCGTCGATCGACTCGGCGACCGCGGTCACCGCCTGATCGGCCTGCGCCACTGTCCAGCCGAGCGCGAGCACGCCCTGGCGCACCTGCTCCTGCCAGTCGCCGCGCAGCATGCCGGCCGGGGCGCCGTCGGCCGTCGGCATCGGGCCGATCCGGTCGCGCAGCTCGATCACCATCTTCTCGGCGCCCTTCTTGCCGACGCCCGGCACCCGGGTGAGCGTGGCCAGGTCGGCGCCGGCGATCGCGCGGCGCACCACGTCGGGGGTGTGCACGGCCAGCACCGCCTGGGCCAGCCGGGGGCCGACCCCGTTCGCGGTCTGGAGCAGCTCGAACAACTGCTTCTCGTCGTCGTCGGCGAAGCCGTACAGCGTGAGCGAGTCTTCCCGGACCACGAGGCTGGTCGCCAGCCGGCACTCGACACCGGCCTTCAGGCCGGCCAGCGTGCCCGGCGCGCACATCACCTGCATGCCCACGCCGCCCACCTCGACGACCGCGCTGTCCGGCAGGATCGCGGCCACCACGCCGCGCACACTCGCGATCATCGTCGGGCTCCTCGCATGCTCTTCATGGCTTTTGCCTTCGCCGCCTCGATCCGCGCCTTGGTCCCGCCACGCCAGATGTGGCAGATGGCGAGGGCGAGCGCGTCGGCGGCATCGGCCGGTTTCGGCGGCGCGTCGAGCCCCAGCAGCCGGGTGACCATGCTGGTCACCTGCGCCTTGCCCGCCGTGCCGGAGCCGGTCACGGCCGCCTTGACCTCACTCGGCGTATAGGTCTGCACCGGCAGCCCGGCCCGCGCACCGGCCAGGATCGCGACGCCGCTGGCCTGCGCCGTGCCCATCACCGTCCGCACGTTGTGCTGGGAAAACACTCGCTCGACGGCCACGCTGTCGGGCTTGTGCTCGGCCACCAGATCAGCCAGCGACTGGTCCAGATGCAGCAGCCGGAGCGAGATGTCCTCGTCGGGTTCGCTGTAGATCACGTAGTAGCCGATCAGCTTGCATTGCCGGCCGGGCACGCCATCGACCACACCGACCCCGCACCGGGTCAGCCCCGGGTCGACGCCGAGCACGCGCACACGGACCTCCCCTGCCTCACGTACGTGTGTTCGACACCCTAATACGCAACCCTCTTGCGCCCGGCACCGACACGCTCCGACGATGGGTGCGCGAGGCTTTGGGGGTAGCCATGTATCTGGTTCCGCCGATGGACGACGACCCGCCACCGGAGTTCGTCACCTTCGTTACCGGCCACCTGGCCGCCCTGCGCCACGAGACGGACCGCCTGGTCGGCGGCGACTTCGAGGCCGCGCACCTCTACATGGACGTGCTCACCGACGTGGCCGGCCACTGGCGCCGCCTCTACTGGTGGGGCCGCCTCGCGGGCAAGGACACCGCGACGGCCTACCTGGAGAGGCGCCTGGCTCACCGCACCAAGCAGTGGCGCGACGAACAGATCTACGAGGTCGACATCCGCGTGCTGCGCACCCAGATCTACCTGCCGGCGGCCCCATCGAGCCGGACCAGCTTGGCGTTACGAAAGGCCACGATCCTGCCGAGTACGGCACGGAGCGCCACCGCCTCGATGGCCGACGCCGGCATAGCGTGGGTAAAGGCCTACCGAAAGTCCGAGTGGCACCGCATTGGCCGCCTGGCCGCAACGGGCATCCTCCTGGTAGGCGGCATGATCCAGTACATGTCCTGGCTATCCAGCACGTATTAGGTCGGTCCGGGACGCCTCACCGATCCGTCGCTGCTTCAACCGCAGAACACCTCGTCGCTGACGTCGAAGTTGCGAGTTTCACAGACTCTCATTCTTCGCTTTGAACTCCGCCTCGAGCTCGGAGAGCCGGACAGTGCGCTCGCGAACGTAGGCCGGCGCGGCGGCGCCCGAGAGCGCCAGACGGTGAAGGTGCACCAACCCGTCGTCGCGCGCACGTTCCGGCGTCCGGTCGACAATCCAGTACTCGGGGATGCCGCGCTCCGCGTACCACTGGGCTTTGTCGGTGTACTCGCCATTCATCGAGTTCTCCGAAACGATCTCCGCCACTAGCTGGAAAGCCGAGCCCGGGAGATTTGCGTCCTCAGCCACAGTGGCGAGATCGCCGGTCAGCACACCGACGTCAGGAATGCGGTTGTCGCGTGGCCGCTCGCCACGAACGCCGGTGTCCTGGAGAGCCTCGAGGCCGGCCGCGCAAAGCATGTCCACGAGACGCCGGGCCATCCACTTATGCCAGTAGATGGACGGCGTCATGATGACAAGACTTCCGTTGTGCAGCTCGTAGCGATATCCCTCGGGCAGGGAAGCAAGGTCATCGACATCGAGGTCCTCGATGGGCGGCAGATTGATGCTCGGCATAGTGGCCAACACCCCTTCACCCTGCTGGTCACCAGACCAGATGTCACTAGTCAACCTCTGTCGCGCGCACACCGCCATGGCTGTGACACAAGTATCGCCTGCCCGGAACCTGATGCCCGGACACGACTTCAGATATACGGACGGGGCCGATGCATTCAGCACCGGCCCCGTCCGAGAACCTCAGGCATCACGCGTCAATAGCGGCCATGACCTCGTCGCTGACGTCGAAGTTCGCGAAGATGTTCTGGACGTCGTCGCAGTCCTCGAGGGCGTCGATCAGCTTGAAGACCTTGCGGGCTGCTTCCTCGTCGACCGGCACCGTCATCGTCGGGACCAGGGAGGACTCGGCCGAGTCGTACTCGATGCCGGCCTCCTGCAGGGCCGTGCGGACCGCCGGCAGGTCGGTCGGCTCGCTGACCACCTCGAACGAGTCGCCCAGGTCGTTGATCTCCTCGGCGCCGGCGTCGAGGACGGCCAGCATCAGGTCGTCCTCGCTGCTCACGCCCTTCGGGACGATGAACACGCCCTTGCGGTTGAACAGGTAGGACACGCTGCCGGCGTCGGCGAACGTGCCGCCGTTGCGGGTCAGGGCGGTGCGCACCTCGGTGGCGGCGCGGTTGCGGTTGTCGGTGAGGCACTCGATCAGGATGGCTACGCCGTTCGGGCCGTACCCCTCGTACATGATCGTCTGCCAGTCGGCGCCGCCGGCCTCCAGGCCGGAGCCGCGCTTGACCGCGTTGCTGATGTTGTCGTTGGGGACGGAACTCTTCTTCGCCTTCTGGATGGCGTCGAAGAGCGTGGGGTTGCCACTCGGATCACCACCGCCGGTGCGCGCCGCGACCTCGATGTTCTTGATGAGCTTGGCGAACATCTTGCCGCGCTTGGCGTCGATGGCGGCCTTCTTGTGCTTCGTCGTCGCCCATTTGGAGTGGCCAGACATGCAAAACCTCCGTGATCTACCGTGCGTCTGCGGCCTGGCGGACCATCTCGACGAAGTACCGGTGGACGCGCAGGTCTCCGGTAAGCTCCGGGTGGAAAGCCGTGGCGAGCAGGTTCCCCTGCCGAACGGCGACAATCCTACCGGCGGCCGGCCCATCCTTGACGCGCCCCAACACTCGCACGTCGTCGCCGACCTCTTCGACCCATGGCGCCCGGATGAAGACCGCGTGAAAATCTTCGCCCGCAATGTCGTCGATCGTCACCGCCGCCTCGAACGAGTCGACCTGCCGCCCGAACGCGTTGCGCCGCACGGTCATCTCGATCCCCTGGAACGATTCCTGGTCGGGCCGCCCGTCCAGCACGTTCGCGGCCAGCATGATCATGCCGGCGCAGGACCCGTAGACCGGCATCCCGTCGGCGATCCGCTTGCGAATCGGGTCGAGCAGCCCGAACGACACCGCCAGGTTGCTGATGGCCGTCGACTCGCCGCCGGGAAGCACCAGCGCCTCGACGTCAGCGAGCTCCTCCGGCCGCCGGATCGGCCGGGCCAGCACATCACTCTCGGCGAGGGCGGCGAGATGTTCCCGGACATCGCCCTGCAGGGCCAGCACTCCGATGTTCATCCGTCCCAGCTTAGGGTCTGTGAGTGTTCGCCATCCGCAGGGTTCGGGACCATCTCGATCGACACCATGCCGAGCCGATCACGCTGAGCCGGCTCGCCGTCATGGCCGGAATGTCGCGGTTCCACTTGGTCCGCGCATTCCGCGCGGCCTACGGCCAGACCCCCATCAGCTATCTCTCGCAGCGCCGGATCGCGCGGGCGCAGGACCTCTTGCGGTACGCGAACCTCAGCGTCACCGAGGTCTGCATGATCGTCGGCTACACGTCGCTGGGTTCGTTCTCGTCCCGATTCAGCGAGCTGGTCGGCGAGAGCCCGGCCGCCTATCAGCGTCGCTGGGCCGACCAGGCGCACCTGATTCCGGGCTGCCATCTCTTCATGCGCGGGGTGATACCGCAATCCGGAAGAAGCGCAGGCGGGCCGGACGGGCCTAGCGTCGGGGCATGATTCAGAACATCTCGCTGGTCACCGTCTACTGCCTGGACCAGAGCGCCACCCGTGACTTCTACGTCCGCCACCTGGGCTTCGAGGCACGGGTGGACGCCACGATGGGCGATTTCCGCTGGGTGACGATCGCCCATCCGGCCCAGCCGGAGATCGAGGTGACCCTGATGACGCCGGGCCCGCCGCTCTCCCCCGAGGCCGCCGGCTTCGTTCGCGGTCAGTTGGAGTCGGGGCAGATGGGCGGCCTGGGGCTCAAGGTCGACGACTGCCGCCAGACCTTCGCCGAACTGTCGGCGGCCGGGGTCGCGTTCATTCAGGAACCGGCGGACCGCCCGTACGGAGTAGAAGCCGTCATGCGCGACAACACCGGGAACTGGCTGACCCTGGTCGAGCCGAAGGCCTTCACCCCGGCCGACCTCGCGAAATTCTGAAGACGGTCAGCGCGCCGCAGGCTGCCGCTTTCGGGACGAAGGGCAGGGTGGCCTCCTGAATCTGCCAAACGGTTGCAATCGGGTTCGCCGGGCCGAAAACCCTCAGGCGCAGGCCACCGGGGGGTCGATTGGCCATCGGTCGGGGGTGTCTTCGTGCGTACGATCCGTATTACCGAAAACCCCGCTTGAGGAGCCGATACACCATGTCTACCGATAACCAGCCCGCCGTCGGGACCGCGCGCGTCAAGCGCGGCATGGCGGAGATGCTCAAGGGCGGCGTGATCATGGATGTTGTCACGCCCGAGCAGGCGAAGATCGCCGAGGACGCCGGAGCCGTGGCCGTCATGGCGCTCGAGCGTGTGCCGGCCGACATCCGCGCCCAGGGTGGCGTCTCCCGCATGTCGGACCCGGACATGGTCGACGGCATCATCAGCGCCGTGTCCATCCCGGTGATGGCCAAGGCCCGCATCGGGCACTTCGTCGAGGCCCAGGTGCTGCAGTCGCTCGGCGTCGACTACGTCGACGAGTCCGAGGTGCTGACCCCGGCCGACTACGCCAACCACATCGACAAGTGGCAGTTCACGGTGCCGTTCGTGTGCGGCGCCACCAACCTGGGTGAGGCGCTGCGGCGGATCACCGAGGGCGCTGCGATGATCCGCTCGAAGGGCGAGGCGGGCACCGGCGACGTGTCCAACGCGACGACCCACATGCGCAAGATCCGGCAGGAGATCCGCCGGCTGCAGACCCTGCCGGAGGACGAGTTGTTCGTCGCCGCGAAGGAGCTGCAGGCGCCGTACGACCTGGTCAAGGAGATCGCCGAGGCGGGCAAGCTGCCGGTCGTGCTGTTCACCGCGGGCGGCATCGCGACCCCGGCCGACGCGGCGATGATGATGCAGCTCGGCGCCGAGGGCGTGTTCGTCGGCTCCGGCATCTTCAAGTCGGGCAACCCGGCGCAGCGGGCCGCCGCGATCGTCAAGGCCGTCACGTTCCACGACGACCCGGACGTGATCGCCAAGGTGTCGCGCGGCCTGGGTGAGGCCATGGTCGGCATCAACGTCGACGACATCCCGCAGCCGCACCGGCTCGCCGAGCGCGGCTGGTAGGTCAGACGGACTCGAGCGGGGCGGTCGGGGTGGCCGGCGACGGCACCTCGATCGCCCGCTCGGGCAGCGCCGGGTCCTCGATGTCGAAGTACTGCGGGCGGGGGTAACGCCGCGCCAGACCGAGCGCCCGCACCAGTGGGCGATGGCGGGCGGTCAGCGCGTCGCGGACCTGATCGGTGTGCACCTGGCGGGCCAGCATCACCCGCCGGCTCGCCGCGAGAAGCTGGCGTTCGGGCAGGCCGGGCCCGAACGGCGCGGCCGTGTGCAACTGGCGGGTGAGGTCGTTCTCGGCCTGCTCGCGCTCGTCGGGGTCGGCGTCGAGAGCCAGCCGCGCGGAGGCGTAGAGCTCGACGTTGTCCTCCTCCTCGGCGACCACCGCGGCGGCGGCGGCCCGGCGCAGCAGGTGGGCGTCGAGGGCCCGCTCGGCGGACTGGGCGCGCACGTGCACCCGCTCCACCCGGTGGGCCGTCCAGCCGAGGTAGGTGGCGAGCAGAACGACGAACGCGACCACCCCCAGCACCCACCACATGCCGGGCATCGTAGTTCCCCGGGATGACGAACGGTCAGGTGGCCGACCGTGGTTCCGACCACTCTTCGTCGAAGACGCGCCCGTCGGTGGCCTCGATCGCGGCGGCGTAGACCTCGAGGACCCGCTGCGCGACGCTGGTCCAGTCGAAGGCGGCGACGGCGGTGTGCCCCGCGGCGATCAGCGTGGAGCGGCGGGCCGGGTCGTCGAGCAGTTCGCCCAGCAGCTGGGTGAGCGCGTCGGCGTCGCCGGTGGGGAAGAGCGCCCCGGCCCGGCCGCCGTCGAGCACCCGGCGGAACGCGTCGAGGTCGCTGGCGGCGATCGCAGTGCCGGCCGCCATCGCCTCGGTGAGGATCATCCCGAAGCTCTCGCCGCCGGTGTTGGGCGCGACGTAGACATCCACGCTGCGTAGCATGCGAGCTTTGTCCGCTTCTGACACCAAACCGAGGAATGTCACCCGATCGTGCAGGGAAGCCGGGAACTCGGCATAGAGATCGTCGCGATCTCCCGGCCCGGCCACCAGAAGTCGCAGATCCGGCCGCGCCTGAGCCAGCGGGACGAACGCCGCCCGCAGGATGTCGAAGCCCTTGCGCGGCTCGGTGAACCGGCCGAGGAAGCCGAGCGTGCCGCCGCTGCCCGGCCAGCCGTCCATCGGCCGGGCCGAGGCGAACTTCGCCACCGCCACCCCGTTCGGGATCTCCACCGCTCCCCCGCCGAGGTGCTCGACCTGCACCTTGCGGGCCAGCTCGCTGACCGCGATCCGCGCGGTGATCTTCTCGATCACGAGCTGGAGCAGGCCCTGGGCGACCGACAGCGCCCGTGACCGGGTCATCGCGGTGTGGAACGTGGCGACGACCGGCCCGCGGGCGGAGAGGACGGCCAGCATCGACAGCGAGAGGGCCAGCGGCTCGTGCACGTGCAGCACGTCGAAGTTGCCCCGGTTCAGCCAGCGCCGCACCCGGGCGGTGGACACCGGCCCGAACGCGATCCGGGCGACCGACCCGTTGTAGGGGAACGGGACCGCCCGGCCGGCCGGCACGACGTACGGCGGCAGGTCGGCGTCCTCGTCGGCCGGCGCCAGCACGCTGACCTCGTGGCCGAGGGTGATCAGCGCCTCGGAGAGATCCATGATGTGGTTCTGCACGCCGCCGGGCACGTCGAAGGAATAGGGCGAAACGATCCCGATCCGCACGATGCCCTCCTACAGCCACAGTTTCTGCAGCATGTGCCAGTCCTGCGGATGGTCGGCGATGCCCTCCGCGTACGCGTCGGCCAGCATCTGCGTGGTCGCCTTGACCCGGGCGTCCAGCGGGCCGTCGGTCGGCGGAACGATCCGGCGCAGCACCGCGTAGGTCTGCGTCGGCGTGAAGGAGAGATCCACCGCGTAGAGCGGGGCGCCGGTCCGGATCGCCAGGATCGCCGGGCCGGCCGGCATCCGGGTGCGGCCGCCGAAGAACGACACCTCGACCCCGCTGCGGGACAGGTCGCGATCGCCGAGCAGGCAGGCCAGCCAGCCCTGGCCGAGGCGATCGGCGAGCGCGTCGAGCGGCGGCCGCTCGCCGCCGGTGAGCGGGATGACCTCCATCCCGAGCTTCTCCCGGTACGCCACGAACTGCCTGTACACCGCTTCCGGCTTGAGTCGCTCGGCGACCGTGACCATCGACCAGCCGTTGGAGACCACCCAGGCCGCGGCCGCGTCCCAGTTGCCGACGTGCGGCAGCGCGAGCACCACGCCCTTGCCGTCGGCGACGTCCTTGCGGAGCCAGTCGTACTGCTCCGCCGAGATCCCGAAGCCGTCCAGGAACTGCTGCCTGGTCTGCGACGGCAGCCGGAAGGCCTCGAGCCAGTAGCGGGCGTACGAGCGGAGCCCGTCCCGGACCACCGTGTCGGAAATGCCCGGCTCGACCTGCTGCAGGTTGCGGCGCAGGCGCTGGGTGCCGGGCCCGTTCTTCCGGTACGCCCGGTCGGCCGCCGCGGTGAACAGAGCCCGCGCCGCCGGCAGCGGCATCATCCGGACGAGCCGCCAGCCGGCCACGAACCCGAGCTCGGTCAGCCGATCCTTCATGCAGCCGGCTCGGCAGGGGTAGGCGAAACCGGCGAGGGCTCGGTGCGGGCCGCGTGGATCAGCCGCTGGAAGGCGGTGATCACCGCGAGCGCGCCGATCACCCACAGGGCGGCCGGCAGCCCCCACTCGAGCCCGAGGCTGCCCAGCAGGCCGCCGACGCCGAGGATGGCCAGCCGTTCGAACCGCTCGGCGATGCCGACGTCGGCGTTCAGGCCGAGGCTCTGGGCGCGCGCCTTCACATACGACACCACCTGGCCGGCGGCCAGCGCGACCAGCGCGGCGACCGTCCCACCGTACGGATTGTGCTGGCCGGCCATGTAATAGACGACCGCGCCGAAGACCGCGCCGTCGGCGATCCGGTCCATCGACGAGTCGAGCAGGGCGCCGAACTTCTTGTTGCCGCCCAGCATCCGGGCCATCGTGCCGTCGAGCAGGTCGGTCAGCGCGAACGCGGTGACGACCACGGTGCCCCAGAACAGGCGGCCGTTGGCGCCCAGCCACGCGCCACCGAGCACGCCGACGGTGCCGGCGATGGTGACGGCGTTCGGCGAGATGCCGATCTTGAGCAGGAAACGGGCGGTCGGATTGACTACGTGCGACATGACGGCACGCGCGGGAACACTGACGATCTTTGCCATGGCCGTACCACCTTATCGGCGACCAGGCAGGGACGGTGCAATCCGCTCCGTCAGTGGCCGTATCGTCATCTGCACCGCCTTGATAAAGGACCAAAGACCCGAGGTCGCTACAAAGGGTTGCGATCGCCGCAGCAGCGGGTGTGGGATTCAGGAACAGCGGCGTAACAGTCTCGAAACGACGGGAGCGACCGGCGATGGCGCAGAAGACCTCGCAGATGGGGCTCAACGGCGCGACGGCGCCGGTGGTGACCGAGCCCGGCAGAGTCCGCAACGTGGTGCTGGTGGGTCATTCGGGCTCGGGCAAGACCACTCTGGTCGAAGCCCTGCTCGCCGCCACCGGGGCGATTCCGCGGGCGGGCACGGTGACCGACGGCACCACGGTGTCCGACCACGACCCGGCCGCGGTCCGCCAGCAGCGCTCGGTCGCGCTGGCCTGCGCCCCGGTCGTGCACCAGGGCGTGAAGGTCAATCTGCTGGACACCCCCGGTTACGCCGACTTCGTCGGGGAGCTGCGCGCCGGCCTGCGGGCCGCGGACGCCGCGCTCTTCGTCGTCTCGGCGGTCGACGGCATCGACGACGCGACCATCGCCCTCTGGGAGGAATGCGCCTCGGTCGGCATGCCCCGCGCGGTCGCGATCACCCGGCTCGACCACCCCCGGGCCGACTACGACGGCACCCTCCAGGACTGCCAGGAGGCGTTCGGCGAGAACGTGATGCCGACCTACCAGCCGATGCTCGACGACGACGGCCACTCGGTGGCCGGCCTGATCGGCCTGGTCACGCTGCGCGTGCTCGACTATTCCGAGGGCTATCCGCCGCGGGTCGGCGAGGCCGAGCCGGAGCATCTCAACCCGATCGCCGACGACCGAAACACGCTCATCGAGGGGATCATCGCGGAGAGCGAGGACGAGACCCTCATGGACCGCTACCTGAGCGGCGAGCTGGTCTCCACCGACACCGTGCTGGCCGACCTGGAGAAAGCGGTCGCGAAGGGCAACTTCTACCCGGTCATCCCGGTCTGCGCGGCCACCGCCGTGGGCCTCGATGCGCTGCTCGACGGCCTGGTCACGGCCGCTCCGACGCCGCTGGAGCACGACCTGCCGGTGGTCACCGGCGTAGACGGCTCGCCGCGCCGGCCGCTGACCTGTGACCCCGACGGCCCGCTGGTCGCCGAGGTGGTCAAGACCACGATCGACCGGCACGTGGGCCGGGTCTCGCTGGTCCGGGTGTTCTCCGGCACGCTCAAGCCGGAGCAGGTGCTGCACGTCTCCGGGCACGGCATGGTCGAGCGCGGCCACCCCGACCACGACGCCGACGAGCGGGTCGCGCACATCTACTCCCCGCTGGGCGCGCAGCTGCGCGAGGTGCCGTTCTGCATCGCCGGAGACATCTGCGCGATCACCAAGTCGGGCAGCGCCGAGACCGGCGACACGCTCTCCGGCAAGGACAACCCGCTGCTCATGGAGCCGTGGACGATGCCGGAGCCGCTGCTGCCGATCGCGGTGGTGGCCAAAACCCGCTCCGACGAGGACGCTCTCGCGAAAAACCTCGCCCGGCTCGTCGCCGGCGATCCGACCCTGCGCCTGGAGCGCAACGTCGAGACCCACCAGCTGGTGCTCTGGACGATGGGCGAGTCGCACGCGGACGTGGTGCTCGATCGGCTGCGCTCGGGCGGCGTCGAGCTGGACACCGAGCCGGTGAAGGTGCCGCTGCGAGAGACCTTCGGGGCGACCGCGAAGGGTCACGGCCGGCACGTCAAGCAGTCCGGCGGCCACGGCCAGTACGCGGTCTGCCACATCGAGGTCGAGCCACTGCCGCGCGGTTCGGGCTTCGAGTTCGTCGACCGGGTGGTGGGCGGCGCGGTGCCGCACAACTACATCCCCTCGGTGGAGAAGGGCGTGCGCTCCCAGCTGGAACGCGGCCTGGTCTCCGGTTACCCGGTGGTCGACCTGCGGGTGACGCTGTTCGACGGCAAGGCGCACAGCGTCGACTCGTCGGATGCCGCGTTCCAGACCGCCGGCGCCCTCGCCCTCCGCGAGGCCGCCGCCGCCGGTGAGGTGACGCTCCTCGAGCCGATCGACGAGATCGCCGTCCGGGTCCCGGAGATGTATGTGGGGGCGGTGATGAGCGATCTCTCCGGCCGCCGGGGGCGGCCGCTCGGCTCGGAATCCGAGCCGGACGGCACGCACAGCCTGGTGCGGGCCGAGGTGCCGGCCACCGAACTGATCCGGTACGCGGTGGAGCTGCGCGCCCTGTCGTCCGGCTCGGGCACCTTCACCCGCACCTACATCCGGCACGAGCCGATGCCCGCCCACCTCACCGAGGCCGTGCGCAAGGAGCACGCCACCAAGTAGTCACAGCGCGATGGCGTTGGCCGCCTCGTGCATCGGCGCCAGGACCTTGTCGATCACCTGCTCCTTGCGCGGGTGGTACTTCAGGGTCCGCATGCCGTAATTGCGGAAGGCGATCTGGAAGCGGCCGCCCGGCACCATGTCCTTCGCCATCTTGCGGCCGAACGCCATGTTCTTCTCGACGAACGGGCGCATGCTCCGCTCGTACTCCTCAATTCCGCCCGGCGTGCCCAGACGCTCAGCCAGCAGGTAGGCACCCACCAGAGCCATGCTTGTGCCCTGGCCGGAGGCCGGCGATGGGCAGTGCGCGGCGTCGCCGAGCAGCACCACGCGCCCGGCCGACCAGGACGGCATCTCGATCTGGCTCATCGAGTCGAAGTAGAAGTCGTCGGCCGCGTCGATCGAGGCGAGGAAGCGGTCGGTCTCCCAGCCGAGACCCTGGAACGCGGCCTTGACCTGAGCTTTCTGCGAAGCGACGTCGCGCCGGTCGTAACCGACCGGCGGCGACGCGAAGGTCATGCCGACCCTGGCGGGCTGGTCGCTGCCCATGGCGTACGCGAAGACCAGTCGCCCGGGCCGGGAGAACATCAGCTCGTCGCGGTCGATGCCGAGGTGGTTGGGGACGGTGAAGATCGAGATATACGCCCCCAGGTGGACCGGCTCGACCTCGCCGAACGCGAGCCGCCGAGTGTTCGAGTGCAGGCCGTCGGCGCCGATGACGTAGTCGAAGCGACGTGCCGCCCCCCGCTCGAACGTCACGTCCACCCCCTCGTCGTCGGACCGAAGACCGGTGATCGAGTCGCCGAACACGTATTCCACGTCGGCGGCCGTCGCGTCATACATGACCTGGCCGATGTCGCCCCGCATGAGCTCGATGTCGTCGCCGCGCCGGCCCATCAGAAGGCTGGCCGGGAGGGTGGCGATGGGCCGGCCATCGGGGCGAACGTAGGTGATCTGCTTCATCCCGCAGTCGAGGGCGCGGCAGGTGTCGTAGACGCCGAGGCGCTTGAGCACCTCGGTGCCGGCGCCGCGAATGTCCACCTTGTAACCGCCTTCGCGCAGCGACGGCGCGCGCTCCACGATCGTCACGTCGAAACCGCGACGGCGCAGGCCCAGCGCCAGGGCGGGACCGGCCACGCCGGCTCCGGAGATCAGTACCCGTTGGGTCGTCATGGGAGTTACTATACAAACGTCTTACACGTTTGTATAGAAGTTAAGGTGAAGCTCGTGGGGCACAAGGAAGATCTGCTGGCCGGGGCCAAGAAGGCGCTGCTCGAGAAGGGCTACGCCCGGACGAAGGCGCGCGACATCGTGGCGATCTCCGGGACCAACCTCGGCTCGATCGGCTACCACTACGGTTCCACCGAGGCGCTGATGACCACCGCGATGATCAGCGCCATGGAGGACTGGGGCGACGCCGTCTTCACCGCGCTCACCGGCCCGAGCCTCGACGGCGAGGACTCGATGGTCGGCTTCTGGCGCCGCATCATCCGCTCGATCACCGAGTACCGCGCGTTGTGGCTGGCCAGCGTCGAGGTGCTGATCCAGGCCGAGCACAGCCCGCAACTGCGCGAACAGCTGGCCGACGGGATCGAGCAGGGCCGCCGGGGCATGGCGGCGCTGCTGACCGGCACGCCGGAGGATCAGCTGACCGGCGAGACCGTGCGCACGATCGGCTCGATGCAGATGGCGCTGATGTCCGGGGTGCTGACCCAGTGGCTGGCCGACCCGGCCACCGCGCCCACCGCGGAGGAGATCGTGGCCGGTATCAGAGCGCTGTCCACGCCTTCGACAGCATGAGCCGGGTGTCGCCGAGCAGTTGAGGCAGCACCTTGGTGCGGCCGACCACCGGCATGAAGTTGCCGTCGCCACCCCACCGCGGCACCACGTGCTGGTGGAGATGGGCGGCGATGCCGGCCCCGGCCACCGAACCCTGGTTCATCCCCAGGTTGAAGCCGTGCGGGCGGCTCACCGTGCGGATCACCCGCATCGCCCGCCGGGTGAACGCGGCCACCTCGACCGTCTCCTCCTCGGTGAGCTCGGTGTAGTCGGCCACGTGCCGGTAAGGGCAGATCAACACATGCCCCGGGTTGTACGGATAGAGGTTGAGCACCGCATAGACGAGCTCGCCGCGCGCCACCATCAGGCTCTCCGCCTCGGGCACGTCGGGCGCCAGGCAGAACGCGCAGCCCTCGGGGCGGTCCGCGCCGGTGATGTAGGGCATCCGGTGCGGCGTCCACAGGCGCTCCAGGCCGTCGGGTTCGCCGGTCTCGATCCGCTGCTCGGTCACGCTCAGCAGACTATTCTCATTCGCCCGCGGCTGTCGCCGCCGACAGCCAACCGGGCAACGGTTCCCGGGCCGAGCGCCAGGCCGGCGGGATGCCGTCGAGACCGGTGTACGCGGCGATGATTCCACCGGCCATCGCGCACGTCGTGTCGACGTCCCCACCGGCTTCGATGCAGGCCGCGATCGCCGCCGGATAGTCGTCGAGGAACCGGTCGGCGACCCAGATCGCGAACGGCACGGAGTCCTGCGCCATCGCCCGGGCGCCGTTGCCCAACTCGTGCGCCGCCTCGGGAATTGACCGCAGGCGAGTCGCCCGGAGCACCCCGTCCCGGACATGCCCGGAGGGCGTGTGCGCAGCGACCGCACCCAGCAACGACGGTCGCTGACCGTCGAGCCGGCCGGCGGCCGCAACCGCGGCCGCGACCGTGACGGCCACTCCCCCGGCAATCCCCTCCGCATGCGCGTGCGTGACCTCCGCCGCTCGCGCGCCCTGAGCGGCCGCATGGGCGAGGGAATCGGCATGCCAGGCCCCGAGGGGTGCGGCCCGCATGGCCGCGCCGTTGCCCGAGGAGCCCTGGCCGTCGAAGGCCGACGCCGAGGCGATCGGCCACGGCAGCCCCTCGCGGATGGCTCGCAGCATCACCACCGCGCCGGGACCATAGCCTCGATAGGGATCGTGATGGCGCCCGAGGAGCTCGGCGAACGCGTCCCGATCGAAGTCACCCTCGGCGAGCACCGCGACCAGGCAACACGCTTCCTCGGTGTCGTCGGTCCACTCCCACGGGGCCGGCGGCGGATCAGTCAGGTCGACCCGGCGCGCGAAATGCTGCGCTCCGAGCGCGTCACCCACGCTGAGACCGGCCAGGCTCTCGAGCGCGAGAGCCAGCCTTGTACCGGGAAAGAGGGTGAACGACATCGGCACATCGGATGGTATTCGACCACTCTGCGTGATCGAAGGGTGTCCCTCAATCACCGGTTAGGCGCGGCTCGCGCTTGGCGCTACGGTCTCTGCATGGCCACGGTGTTGCTCGTCGAGGACGATCACGTCGTGCGTGGCGCGATGCTGCGATCCTTGACCGATCGGGGCCACGCCGTGCACGCCGTCGGCACCGCGCTGGACGCGCTGCGCCGGGTCGCCGCCGAGACCCCCGACCTCGTGGTCCTCGACCTCGGACTCCCCGATCTGGACGGTTCCGACGCCCTGCGCATGCTGCGCGGCATCACCGATGTCCCGATCATCATCGCCACCGCCCGTGACGACGAGCAGACCGTGGTCCGGCTGCTGCGCGCCGGCGCCGACGATTACATGGTCAAGCCGTTCACCGGCGCCCACCTCGACGCGCGCATCTCCACGGTGCTGCGCCGGGTGGGCCGGGCCAGTCGCACCGCCCAGCCCGCCGTGCACGAGGTCGGCGAGCTCCGGGTGGACATCGGCGAGCGCAGTGCCACCCTGGGTGACCAGGTGCTGGCCCTGACCCGCAAGGAATTCGACCTGCTGGCATACCTCGCGGCCCGACCGGGCCGGGTGGTCTCCCGTCGTGAGCTGTTGGAGGAGGTATGGCGACAGCCATCGGTCGGCGAGGACCAGACGATCGACGTCCACCTGTACTGGCTGAGGCGGAAACTGGGCGAATCCGCGGCGAAGCCGCGCTACCTGCGCACCGTGCGGGGGGTCGGATTCCGGTTGGTGGCGCCGGACTGAGGTCCCGGCTGGCCGCGATCACCGCGGCCACCACGGCCGTCGCCGCCCTCGCCTTCCTGATCCCGCTCGGCTGGGAGCTGCGCTCCGACCACCGCGACGAGACCATGGCGGTGGCCGAGCGCAGCAGTGCCACGGTGGCCGGCGCGATCGCGGCCGGCGCCGACAAGAAGGCCCTCGCCGCCGCGGTGACCGCGGCGGGCAGCAACGCGGTGGTGCATCCGGCCGGCGTCAACGTGCCGGGCCGGGTCAGCGCGGCCGAGGTGCAGCGCACGGCCGACAGCGGCGACATCCGCACCATCGACATCTCCGACGGAGTGGTTCGCCTCGAGCCGGTGACCGTGGCCGGAAAGACCTCGGTGGTCGAGACCTTCGTGCCGGCGGCCCTGCTCAAGGGCAATACCGGCCGCGACTGGCTGCTGCTTCTCGGCATCGCGCTGGGCCTGATCACCGGCTCGGTGTTCGTCGTCGACCGGCTGGCCCGGGGCGCGGTCAACTCGGCCCGCAACCTGGTGCAGGCCGCGCTCAAGGTCGGCGACGGTGACCTGGGCGTCCGCATCCAGCCGTCCGGCCCGCGCGAGCTGGCCGAGGCCGGGTACGCGTTCAACCGGATGGCCGACCGCCTGGTCACCGCCCGCACCGACGAGCGCGAGTTCGTCGCCGACCTGTCGCACCGGCTGCGCACGCCGCTGACCGCCCTGCGGCTGGACGCCGAGGCGCTCGACCCGGACGACACCCAGGTCGGCATGTTCGATCAGGCCGAGCTGGACCGCCGGCGCGGGATCCGGCGCATCCGGACCGCGATCGTGACCCTCGAGGGCGAGGTCAACGATCTGATCAACACCACCCGGCAGGCGGTCGCGGCGCAGGTCGCGGACACCGCCAAGGACGGTCTGTGTGACGCCAGCGAGGTCGTGCGCGAACGGATGACGTTCTGGTCGGCGCTAGCCGGCGACCAGAACCGGCAGTACAAGGTGATCGGCGCGCAGATGCGGATCCCGGTTCCGGTCGCCCGCGCCGAACTGGCTGCCGCGCTCGACGCGATTCTCGGTAATGTCTTCCGCTACACACCGCAGGGCACCGCGTTCGAGGTGGGCATCTCCCGCCGTGACGGCTGGGTGGCCGTCCGTGTCGACGATGCGGGGTCCGGCATCCCCGACCCGGAGAAGGCGATGCAGCGTGGCCAGAGCAACCAGGGTTCGACCGGCCTCGGGCTCGACATCGCCCGGCGGGCGGCCCAGTCCACCGGCGGCTCGGTCAGCCTCGACCGCGCGGCCCTGGGCGGCGCCAGCGTGGTGATGCTGCTGGCCGACGCCGACGCCGCCCCGAAACAGGCCAGCCGATTCGGCCTGGTCGGCCGACTCGCCCGGGAACGCACGAACCGACCGGGCAGGCCCGAGTGAGCCCGATTACGCAAGACGGTGCAACAGTTGCTTAGAAATGGATTAAAGGCATTCCGCTCGCGCATCCGGGCTGGCAGTCTTCCCACCGATCCCATCCGGCTCTCCGGTTCGGAGCCCGCAATTCGTCCCCGCGAAACGAACCGGCGGAGCCAGCGCGCGGTGAGAGGTGGTAACCCCATAACCACCTCCCACCGCGCACCCGCCAGGCAAGGAGACGATTTGTCGACCCAGCACCGGCCGTTCGCCCTCCGCGGGCATCGCCGGGGGCCGCGTCCGTGGAGCCACCGGCTGCTGCCGGTGGGCCTGGGCCTTGCCCTGCTCGGCGTCGGCGGCGTGGTCGGTCCGAGCGTGGTGGAAAGTGTCTCCGGCGACGACTCGTCCCAGCTGAAGCTGGCCGCGGTGCCCGAGGACGACCCCGGCCAGGGGCTGGTCTACGAGGGACTGCAGACCGCCCAGGCGGATGCGATCTGCGCGGGCACCTATCAGCTGGACGAGCAGACCTGCACGGTCGGGCCCGACCCGGCGCCGGCCGGCCTGTCGGTGCGCCGCGACGTCACCCCGGTGACCTCGAAGGCGCCCGAGCCGATCATGCCGACCCTGGAGTCGGCCACCGTGCCGACCGACGCGGAGATCGTCCGCGACCAGGGCGGCAGCGCCCTCACCGCGGACGCGCCGGCACTGATCCCGGACGCCGCCCCCGGTGACGCCGACTTCATCATCGGCCCGAGCCAGGTGGCCTGCGAGGCTGACGGGCGCAGCGGCAAGCGCGTCCAGGTGCTCTACCTGCACGAGTTCGGCACCCCGTCGCGCTACACCGACTTCCTCGGCTCGATCCGCACCTGGACCGCCGGGGTCGACCAGATCTTCGACGAGAGCGCGGCCGAGACCGGCGGGTCCCGGCACGTCCGCTTCGTCACCACCCCGCAGTGCCGGGTCGACGTGGCCGAGGTGCAGCTGCCGTCGTCGGCGCTCACCTCGTTCGCGCTCAGCGTCAAGGCGCTGCAGACGCTCGGTTACAACCGCAACGACCGCAAATACCTGATGTTCGCGGACGCCAACGTCTACTGCGGCATCTCGACCTTCATCGCCGACCGCCGGGCGGGCCTGGGCAACCGCAACAACGGCGGCCCGTCGTACGGGCGGGTCGACGCCGGCTGCTGGAGCTCGGTGATGGCGGCCCGCGAGCTGACCCAGACGCTGGGCGCGGTGCTGATCGACACGCCCAACTCCAGCGGCGCGGGCGGCTGTCTGGACGATTACGACCTGCTGTGCGGCAAGGACCGCTCCGGCAAGGCGGTGCGCGAGGTCTGCCCGAAGAAGCACGAGAACCGCCTCGACTGCGGTCACGACGACTATTTCAGCACCAACCCGAAGCCGGACAGCTACCTCGCCAACAATTGGAACATCGCGACCAGCGAGTTCCTGCTGCGCAGCGACGGCGGCGACGACATCCCGGACGCGGTCGGCGCGCCCGAGCCCACCTCGTCACCGAGCACGACGCCGGCCGCGCCGGCGCCGAGCGTGTCGGCCAGCGCGCCGGCGGACGCCGGCGGCGACGCCCCGCCGAGCTCAGCGCCGCCCGGCGGTGACGCCGTCGTGCCCGGCGCCTCGACCGAGCCGGTGGGGGCCAAGGCCGAGCCGGCCGCCAATGCGATCGCCCAGGCGCCGGTCCAGGCCGTGCTGGAGATCCGCGACGCGGACAGCAGCTCGGTGCGGCTGACCTGGAGCGCGGCGTCACCAACCGCGACATACGAGGTGTGGGTCGGCGACAAGCCGATCGCCACCACGAAGGCGACCCGGGCCCGGCTGATCGGTCTCAAGCCCGACGCGAAATACCCGGTGACGATCAAGTCCGGGGCGGCCTACGCGGCGAAGGCGACGGCCGAGACCGCGCCGGCCGCCCGGCCGGCCCAGAACACCTGGTTCACCCTGACCAACGCGCTGACCGGCGGCGCCGCCGATCTTTACGCGGCCCGCACCGCGAGCGGCACGCCGCTGACGCTGGCCGAGTCGGACGGCAACGCCCAGCAGCAGTGGCAGTTGGTGCCGGGCGGCGACGGCGCCTACTCCCTGGTCTCCCGGGCCACCGGCAAGTGTGTGGTGCCGATGGACGGCAACCCGGTCGCCGGCGCCCCGCTGGTGCAGGGCGACTGCGGCACGGACGACGGGGCCCGCTGGAAACTGCAGGCCTCGGATTATGGCTTCACCCTGCGCACCGCGGTCGGCGACCTGGTGGCGGGGGTGGGAGAGCAACGTTTCGGCGCGCACCGGGTGCTGGTGCTCCAGAACGGCAACGGACAGCGCCACCAGAGCTGGACAGCGGTACCCGACTGACCGGAGGCGACGGCGAGATGCGCGACACCCTGGAAAGGCAGCAGACCGAGCCCGACGAGGGCCCGGCCCGATTCAACAAACGACGTCTGATCCGCTGGATCGCGATCCTCACCATCGGCATCATCGTGGTGCTCGCGGTCTGGCAGGACCCGCTTTACGCCAGGCTCTGACCCGAGTAGGCGTCGATCTCGGCGATCAGGGCTTTCTTCCCGGCCGGGGACAGGAAGCTCTGATCGACCGCGGCCTTGGCCAGCCCGGCCACGCCCCGCTCGTCGAGGTCGAGCAGCCGGGCCGCCACCGCGTACTCCTCCTCGAGGGTCGTGCCGAACATCGGCGGGTCGTCGGAGTTGATGCTGAACAGCACACCTTTTTCGACGAGCGTCGGTAGCGGGTGCTCGTCGATCGTGGCGACCGCCCGGGTGCGCACATTGGACGTCGGGCTGATCTCCAGCGGAATCCGGTGCTCGGCGAGGTGGGCGAGCAGCGCCTCGTCTCGGACCGCCGAGATGCCGTGCCCGATCCGCTCGGCGCCGAGGTCGCGCAGCGCCGACCAGATCGTCTCCGGCCCGGTCGTCTCGCCGGCATGCGGCACGCTGCGCAGGCCGGCCGCCCGCGCCTGGTCGAAGTACGGCTTGAACTGCGCCCGCGGCACACCGATCTCCGGGCCACCGAGCCCGAAACTGATCAGGCCGTCGGGCCTCTCCTCGAGCGCGATCCGCAGCGTCTCCTCGGCGGCAGGCAGGCCGGCCTCGCCCGGGATGTCGAAGCACCAGCGCAGCTCGATGCCGAAGTCGGCGGCGGCGCCCCGGCGGGCGTCCTCGATCGCGTCGCAGAACGCCTTGGCCGCGATGCCCCGCTTCACGCTGGAGTACGGCGTGATGGTCAGCTCGGCGTAACGGACCTGCTGGCGGGCCAGCTCGCGGGCCACCTCGTAGGTCAGCATCCGGATGTCCTGGTCGTCGCGGATCAGGTCGACGACGGTCAGGTAGACCTCGATGAAGTGTGCGAAGTCGGTGAACGCGAAGTAGTCGGCCAGCGCGGCCGGGTCGGCCGGCACCGGCGACCGGCCCTCGTGCCGGGCGGCCAGCTCGGCCACGATCCGCGGCGACGCCGAGCCGACGTGGTGCACGTGCAGCTCGGCCTTCGGCAGCCCGGCGATGAACGAGGTCAGGTCGGTCATCTGCGGTTTCCCCCTATAAAGCGGTCCGGGCCACCACGAAGATGCGGCGGAACGGGAACGCGACGTGTCCGTGTGCCGCCGGATAGGCGGCGGTCAGCTCCCGTTCCAGGTCGGCGCGGAAGCCCTGCCACGCATTCTCGTCCAGGGCGGCCTTGACGGGCCGCAACGCCGTCCCTTCCATCCAGCGCAGGACCGGATGCTCCGCGCCGTCGTCGGGCAGCAGGTGCAGATAGGTGGTCTCCCACGCGTCGACCTGGGCGCCGGTGGCGAGCAGCAGATCCGCGTAACCGGACGGGTCGTCGACCGGCGCCTCCCGGGTCACGTGCGCGACGTCGTAGGTCGCGGCGATCTGCCGCAGCAGCCGGTGCGAGGGCGCGTCGAAGTTGCCGGGAACCTGCATGGCGAGCCACGCGCCGGGCGGCAGCTCGGCGGCCCAGCCGGCGAGCAGCTCGCGATGGCCGTCGACCCACTGCAGGGTGGCGTTGGTGACCAGCACGTCGACGTCGGGGCCGGGCTTCCAGTCGCGCACGTCGCCGACCTGGAACCAGGCCGGCCCGCCGTGCGCGACCGCCTTGTCGATCATCTCGGCGGACGAGTCGATGCCGGTGACCCGCGCTTCCGGCCACCGCTGCGCGAGGGTCAGCGTCAGCTCCCCCGGGCCGCAGCCGAGGTCGACCACGGCGCGCGGGCGCGATGCGTCGATCCGGCTGGTCAGATCGAAGAACGGACGGGAGCGCTCGGCGCCGAAACGGCGGTACACGGTCGGATCCCACATCGTCGTAACCTCCTGCGCTGCAAACCGTACGTACGTCTTGCAAGAAGATATCAGAGTAAGCGGTAGTCTTCGGCCGTGGAAAATCGCACCTTTTCGAGGTTGGGCCGCACCGTCGGCGTCATCGGTCTCGGCGCCTGGCAACTCGGCGCCGACTGGGGCGACGTGAGCGAGGCCGACGCCCACGCGACCCTGCAGGCGGCGGTCGACTCGGGCGTCACCTTCATCGACACCGCCGACGTCTACGGCGACGGGCGCAGCGAGCAGATCATCGGCTCGTTCATCAAGCGTTTTCAGTCTGCGGACGGGCCACAGCTGACCGTCGCCACCAAGATGGGCCGGCGGATGGCGCAGGAGGTCGGCAACTACACACTCGACAACTTCCGGGCGTGGACCGACCGCTCCCGCGCCAACCTCGGCGTGGACACGCTCGACCTGGTCCAGCTGCACTGCCCGCCGACCCCGGTGTTCTCCGCAGGCGAGGTCTACGACGCCCTCGACACCCTCGTCGAGGAAAAGCGGATCAGGGCGTACGGGGTGAGCGTCGAGAAGGTCGACGAGGCCCTCGCCGCCATCGCCCGCCCCGGCACCGCCAGCGTCCAGATCATTCTCAACGCGCTCCGGCTCAAGCCGCTCGAGCGGGTGCTGCCGGCCGCGGAGGAGGCAGGCGTGGGCATCATCGCGCGCGTCCCGCTCGCCAGCGGGCTGCTCTCCGGCCGTTATGACGAGAACACCACGTTCGCGGCCGACGACCACCGCAACTACAACCGGCAGGGCGCGGCGTTCGACGTCGGCGAGACGTTCTCCGGGGTCGACTTCGCGATCGGGCTCGAGGCGGTGCGCCGGCTGCGGCCGCTGGTTCCGGCCGGCGCGACGATGGCGCAGTTCGCACTGCGCTGGATCCTCGACCAGCCGGGAGTCACGGTCGCCATTCCCGGCGCCCGCAATTCTTCACAGGCAGAGGGCAATGCGGCGGCGGCCGGCCTTGCGCCACTACCGGCCGAGTCGCTCGCGGCCGTCACCGCCGTTTACGACGAGCTGATCCGTCCGCAGGTGCATGACAAATGGTGAACGAACCGGCATCCGGCCCCACCCTCAAAGGGTGGTTGCCGATGGTGATCGGCGTCCTTGCCATCTTCCTCGGCGGGCTATGGACACTTCAGGGCCTCGACATTCTCACCGACAGCAAGATGAGCGGTAAAGATCCCTGGACATTCGTTGGCGGCGCCCTTGCCCTGTTCGGACTGATCCTGGTAGGGATCGGTGCGCGTGTCCGATCTCGATCAAAGAGATAAGCGATAAAGGTAAGACAAAAGAAAGCCCCGCGCTCTGCAGAGCGCGGGGCTTTCTTGTGAGTGATCCGAGCCGACCTCCGCCAGGCGGTCGGCGGCCGGTCACGACGACCGGCATGGGTGGTCTCAGAGCGGGCGAACCTGCTCCGCCTGCGGGCCCTTCTGGCCCTGGGCGATCTCGAACTCGACCCGCTGGTTCTCTTCCAGACTGCGGTAACCGCTCATCTGGATGGCCGAGAAGTGGACGAACACGTCTGCACCCCCGCCATCAACGGTGATGAAGCCGAAGCCCTTGTCCGCGTTGAACCACTTCACGGTTCCTTGCGCCATGCTGAACTCTCCCTCTGAAAATGCCGGCCCTCGTTCCTAAGCTCGGGCCGTTGACCGTTTTCGAGCAGCGGCGCCGTTGAGGCGGACATTCCAGAGGACGTCCCATTCCGACGCGACTCGGTGACACCGGTCGACGCCTTATCGGCCGGCATCCCGTGGTCTTGGCGGAAGCAGCAAACCACGTACGCAAAAACTGGCCACACTGTACCGAAAAAGTGGCCCGAAAGCTGCCCCCGGACCCCATCGGATAAACGTCTGCTGATACGGAAAAGGCCCGCCACCTCGCTCTCGCGAGGTGGCGGGCCGAACCCGGCAGTAGGGCCTTAATCAGGCCATCGACCAGTAAGTTTGCGAACGCTCGAGGCGCCTCCGCGATCGACGGCCGCCTTCACGAGCGCGAAGATCGCGCCCTGCAGCGCGGCCGCCGCGAGGATCTCGACCCATCCACGGTCCTCATCGGTCGCGTTCGGGGCGTCGTCGTCCCCGGTCGCGATCTTCCAGACCTCCTTGAACGCGAAGCCGGCGATCGCACCGGCCCCGACGCCCAGCAGGATGCCCACCGGCTTGTACGCGATCTTTCCTACCTTGCTCAACGCTTCCTCCCGCGCACCACCAGAATGATCCCCACGATCGCCACCACGCCGGCCAGCACCAGCGGGAGCGGCACCGGCGAGGTGGCCACCGCCTCCCGCGCCCGGACCTTGGCGATCTCCACCTGGTCCTTCGCACGGGCCTTCACGTCCGCCTTGGCCGCCAGGGCCTGCACGGTCTCACCCAGTTCGGCGCGGGTCTGCTTGATCTCCGCCCGCAGCTCGTCGATCGACGGCTTCGGCGGCGGAGCGGTTTCCTCAGCGGTCACGCCCGGCCTCGATCCTTCATGGCGTGCTTTACCTCGTCCACATCCGCCTTGACGCTGGCGATCGCGGCCTTCGGTTCCGGCGGCACCGCCTTGGTGACCTGGCTCTTGCCGATCAGGGCCAGCACGCCGGCGATCAGGAACAGAGCGACCGTCCAGATCAGGGCGGCCAGCCAGAGCGGCAGGAAGAGGTCGAAAACAATGATCAGAGTGGCGATGGCGGCGCCGACGCCATACATCGCCAGCACACCACCGGTGCCGAACAGGCCGATCCCGATACCCGCATGCTTGCCCTTCTCGGCGAGCTCGGCCTTGGCCAGTGCTATCTCGTCACGAACCAGACGGGAGACCTGCTCGCTTGCCCGCTGCACCAGTTCCGCGGTTGATTGCTCCGCGACCGGGCGGCCGTTCAGGACATCGGCCATCGTGCACCCCTTTCCCTCCACCCGGTCCTATGCCCTGATCAACAGCTAGTCAATCCTCTTGGTTAAAAGGTGTCAGCGCTGGGTGACCAAGGGCTCCTCCGGGCCGGTGAACTGGCTCCCCCGGGACTCTCCGTCGTTGCCGCCGGAGAACACCCGGCCGTCGCTCGGCGCATCGCCGTCCGGCTCGGAATGGGGGGCCGGCCGCAGCGGCGCGGAACCCGGCTGCTGCAGATCGGCACGGAACCGCGGGATGCTCGCCCGCTGGTGCTGCCAGACATAGGTGACGAGGCGCTCGCGTACCAGGCAGCGCAGGTCGAACAGCGCGCCCGCGTCAGCGGCGGAGACCAGCGCGCGCAGCCGGACCAGGCCGCCCACCGCATCGGTCACCTGGAGCACGCACACCCGGCCGTCCCACAGCTGCGAACCCTCGCAGACCGCGCGCAGCTCAGCCCGCAGCGGTTCGATGTCGGTGGCCCAGTCGACGTCGAGCTCGGCCGTGCCCAGCACGGCCGACCCGGTCCGGGTCCAGTTCTGGAACGGCTTGGTGGTGAAGTGGGACGTGGGCAGCAGAAGCCGGCGGTCGTCCCAGATCTGCACGGCCACGTAGGTCAGCGTGAGCTCCTCGATCCGCCCCCACTCGCCCTCGACCACCACCACGTCGTCCACCCGGACCGCGTCGCTGAACGCGAGCTGCAGGCCGGCGAAGACGTTGCCTAGAGTGCTCTGCGCGGCCAGCGCCGCCACCACGCTGACCAGACCGGCCGAAGCCAGCACGCTGGCGCCGAGCGCCCGGATGCCCGGGAAGGTCATCAGCACCACGCCCAGGGTGAGCACCACGATCGTGGCCACCGTGAGCCGGCGGAGGATCACCAACTGGGTCTTGAAGCGGCGGCGTTTCAGGTTGTCCGGCACATCGGTGCGCCAGCGGGCCAGCGCGGCGTCCTCCAGCACCAGCACCAGCGCGGCGACCAGCCAGGCGAACCCGGCGATGAACAGGATCACCAGCAGATGCAGCACCGGGCCGCGGCCGGGGAACTCCCCGGCTGCGGCCCGGATGGCCTGCTGGATCGCGAAAACGGTGACCGTCGCCAGGAACGGATGGTGAGCGGTGCGGGCCAGGTCAGCCGAGAGCTCCGAACGGCGGCCCATCCGGGCCAGCATCCAGTGCACGAACTCGACGAGGACGATCGCGGCGCCGGTCGACGCCGCCACCACCAGTACTGCGGTCAACACATGGGGCACTTGTCATCTCCTCCGATAGCGAGGGGGACCAGCGATCCAGATTGCCCGCCCTGGCCCTGTTCGCAACCCTCTACCGGGGAGTTGGGTGTCGGCTCACACTTTCCGGTATTTGGCCTGTGCGAAGCAGTAGACACCGAAGGCGGCGATGCCGAGGCCGATCAGGGCGAGCAGCCAGACGCCCCACGGGTGGCCGGCCAGGGTCTTGAGCGCGGCGTCCAGGCCACGGGCCTTGTCCGGGTCATAGGTGACGGCGGCGACGACGACCAGGATGCCGGCGATGGTGTACGCGGTGCCCTTGGCCAGGTAACCGCCCACCCCGAGCCGGACCGTCGTCTTTCGCACCGAAGCAGCCATCTGTTCCATCTTGAGGTGCTTCGTGAACTTCTTCTGGTACCCGTAGACGGCAATGCCGATCCCGACGCCGATCACGACCAGTCCGACGAAACCGACCAGCCAGCGGCCGCCGGAGTGGGCCATGATGCCCGCCGACTTGTTCTGCTGGTTCTGCGCCATCGACGAGTTCGCGCCGCGCAGCACGTTGACCGCGTACCAGGCCAGCGTGAGGTAGAGGATGGCGCGGACGCCGGAGACGACGCGTTCGGCGATCGCGGTCTTGTCCTGCGGGCCGCTCTCCCCGATCGCGGCCTCGAAGCCCTGCCAGATCGCGAGACCGACCATGCCGATCGCGATCAGGACCAGGAGCGCCTTGCCGAAGCCGTTGCCGGCCAAGCTCTGGAGCGCGCCCGACTGGTCGCTCTCCTGATTGGAGCCGCCGAAGGCGACCTGGACGGCGATCCACGCGAAAATCAGATGGACGATGCCGTAACCGACGAAGCCGGCCCGGGCCACCATCTCCAGCGGCTTGCTGTCGGCGGCCCGCGATGCGGTGTGTTTGACGTTCGACGTGGCGGAGGACATGCCCCCACAGTGCCCAGTGAGCTCCGGGTGACAAACCTTCAGTTACGTGCCACCTGGAAACTGACGGTGTCACCGGTGACGCTGTCGAGTGACACCGCCAGGCCGGCGACCTGCACCGCCTGCTGCCCCTTGGTCAGGGTGATCTGCTCCCCCGCGACATCCAGGGTGACCGTGTTGGCGTCGGCGCTGACGAATTTCGCCTCGACGCCGAGCACGCTGGCGCTCGCGTTCACCTCGCGGTCGATGGTCACGGTGCACTGATCGATGCCGCAGTTGACGTTGTCACTGCTGCAACCGGACAGGAACGCGAGGCCGAGAGCGGCCGAGCTGAGAGCGGCGGCGACGCGCCGGGTGGGCTTGAGCACGATTCGAGGGTACGGGTCCCGCGCGACCCTAAAGTTGGGATCGTGAGCGACATCGAGGTACGTGACAACGCATCGCAGCACCGGTTCGAGCTGCTGGTCGACGGCGCGGTGGCCGGACTCGCCGTCTACCGCCTGCGGGAGGACGCCGTCGTGGTCACCCACAGCGAGGTGAACCCGCAGTTCCGCGGCCAGGGCCTGGGCAACGAGCTGGCCCAGCGCACGCTGGACCTGCTCCGTTCCCGCGGCGCCAAGGTCGTGCCGCTCTGCCCGTTCTTCGCCCGCTACGTGCAGGAGCACCCGGGCTACGACGACATCGTCGTCGCCTAAGCCGTTCTTTGAAACACGGCCTAGTTACGCCGCTATCGGCGCGGGCACCGGGCTGCCGGCGATCAGCTCGGCGGCGGCCTTGCCGAGCGCACGGGTCGCCCCGTAGGTGGCGATGTGCACCCCGCCGAGCACCGTCACCGGCACGCCCATCTCGACCACGATCGCGTCCGGCCGGCGGGCCACCACCGCGGTGATCACCTCGGCCAGCCAGGCGTGCCGGTGCAGGTCGCGGACCACCAGCACGAGCGCGCGGCCGTCGGCGCCGGCGAGCACCGTCGCCGCCGGATCGGTCAGCCCGGTCAGGTAGTTCTCGGTGAGCCGGATCGAGGTGGTGCCGGGCAGCAGGTCGTCCAGCGGCGTGCTCAGGCCCCACGGCGTCTCCTCGCCGACCGCGATGTTGCGCGCCGCCGCGAACTCGACCACGTGCGCCGAACCATCGATCGGCAGCGCGGCGCCGACGACCCGGACCGCGCGGCGGGCCGCCTCGAATCCGACCGCCGAGCCGTCCGGCCAGGTGTGGCCGGCGACGTCGACGAGCTTGCGGGCCCCGGTCGTCCAGCCGGCCAGCCGCTGCACCCGGGACGCGGCGTCGTAGAGCCGCTCGGCCGGCAGCGCGCCACTTTCCACCGCGGCCATGATCGCGTCGCGCAGCTCGATTGCGGTCTCCTCGCCGGCGAGGCCACCGCCCACGCAGATCGCATCGGCGCCGGCCGCGATCGCCCGCACGGTCGCGCCGGCCAGGCCGTACTTGCGGGCCACGCCCTGCATCTCGATGCCGTCGGTGACGATCAGGCCGTCGAAGCCGAGCTCTTCCCGGAGGAGGCCGGTGAGAATGCGCCGGCTGAGCGTGGCCGGCAGCTCCGGGTCGAACGCCGGGACCAGCAGGTGGCCGGTCATCACGACCTGCACGCCCGCCTCGATGGCGGCCCGGAACGGCAGCAGCTCACAGGCCTCCAGCTCGGCCCGGCTGCGGTCGATCAGCGGCACGTCGTGGTGCGAGTCGACGCTGGTGTCGCCGTGGCCGGGGAAGTGCTTGGCACAGGCGGCCACGCCGGCGTCCTGAATACCCCGGACGAACGCGGCCGAATGGCGCGCGACCAGCTGCGGTTCGGCGCCGAATGCCCGTACGCCAATCACCGGGTTGTCGGGGTTGCTGTTGACGTCGGTGTCCGGGGCGTAGTCCAGCGTGATGCCGGCGCGGGCCAGCTCGTAGCCCAGATCGCGGGCGACCGCCTCGGTCAGCTTGGCGTCGTCGATCGCGCCGAGCGCCAGGTTGCCCGGGCGGGAGCTGCCGTGCCGGGACTCGAAGCGGGTGACGTCACCGGCCTCCTCGTCGATCGCCACGATCACGTCGGACCGTTCGGCGCGCAACTGCGCGGTCAGGGCCGCCACCTGCGCCGGACTCTCCACGTTGCGGGCGAACAGCGCCACGCCGCCGAGACCCTCGCCGAGCCACCGGCGGACCCAGTCGGGTGCGGTGGTGCCGACGAAGCCGGGCTGAAGCACCGCGGCCGCAAGCTTCGCCAATTCACCTTGCTTGGGCATGGGCCCCCGTACCTCCGCCTGTTGTCGTCGCGCCAATAACCGCGCGCCCCCGATTGTGCCGAACTATGGTCACACTCGCTCGTCGATTTAGTCAACAAACCTTCCTATTAGTTGAGAGTCGTTAACATGCCTAACGTGCTGACTCCACTGGCCGCTGGTTCGGGCGTCGACTGGTCCGAGGTTCACGCCGTACGCCTCCTTGGTGTGGCTCTTGCTGCGCTCTTCCTTCTCTGGGCGATCCGCCGGATGTTCGGCGGCAAGAAATAGTCGTTTCGCCGCAACATTGGCGGGGCACACTGGGCGCTCGATGAAGCTTCCCGTCTACGGACCCCGCCTCCGCCGCGTCGCCCGGCAGCAGTTCGGCTGGCCCTCGCTGCGCCCCGGCCAGTTCAAGCCGATGCGCGCCGTGCTGCGCCGCAACGACGCCCTGGTCGTGCTGCCCACCGGCGCCGGAAAGTCGGCGATCTACCAGATCCCGGCCGTCCTGCTGCCCGGCCCGACCGTGGTGATCTCCCCGCTGCTCGCCCTGCAGCAGGACCAGATCGCCGCGCTCAACGAGCGCAACGACCCGAAGATCCGGGCGGTCCGGGTCAGCTCTGCCGAGACGCCGCACCAGCAGCGCGAGGCGATCAAGGAGATCCGCGAGGGCCGGGCCGAGTTCCTGTTCATCACGCCCGAGCAGCTCAGCGACCCGGAGCGGCTGGCCGAGGTGCGGGATTTGAAGCCCGGCCTGATCGCCGTCGACGAGGCGCACTGCATCTCCGCCTGGGGCCACGACTTCCGGCCGGACTTCCTGGCGCTCGGCGAGATGATCAAGGAGATGGGCCGCCCGCCGGTCCTGGCGCTGACCGCCACCGCCTCGCCGCCCGTCCGCGACGACATCATCGAGCGCCTCGGCCTGCGCAACCCCGAGATCCACGTGTCCGGCCTGGACCGGCGCAACCTGTTTCTCGAGGTCGCCTACTGCCCCGACGAGGATTATCGCTGGCGCCGTCTCACCCAGCTGATCGACGCCACGTCGCGGCCGGGCATCATCTACGTCGCCACCCGGCGCGCCGCCGAGGAACTGGCCGCACAGTTGGTGAATTCCGGATACCACGCCACCTACTACCACGGTGGCATGGCCGGTGGCATGCGCGAGGAACGCCACGAGGCCTTCACCGCCGACAAGATCGACATCATGGTCGCCACGTCGGCCTTCGGCATGGGCATCGACAAGGCCAACATCCGCTGGGTCGCGCACGTCGCCCTGCCCGACTCCCCGGACAGCTACTTCCAGGAGATCGGCCGCTCCGGCCGCGACGGCGAGCAGGCCCACGCCATGCTGCTGTGGCGCTCGGAGGACGAGGCCATTCAGCGCTTCTTCTCCGGCGGCTCACCCGACGAGGTCGAACTGCGCGAGCTGGCCGCGGCGCTGCGTGCCGGCCCGCAGACCAAGACGGCGCTCAAAGAGACGACCGGTCTCGGCCCGCGCAAGCTTGGGTCCTACCTGGGCCTGCTGGAACAGATCGGCGCCGCGGTGCCCGGGAGCGGAAACAAGACTACGGTCCCGCTCTTCGCCCCGCTGCCGGCGGCCGCGGCGGCACTGGCCATCAAGGAGTACGAACGGCAGCAGGTGGTCACGCGCTCCCGCACCGACATGATGCGCGGCTTCGCCCAGGCCACCGGCTGCCGCAGCCAGACCCTGCTCGCCTACTTCGGCGAGGAGTTGAAGAAGCCCTGCGGCCACTGCGACAACTGCGCCAACGGCCTGGCCGCCGAGGTCGCCGCCAAGTCGGCCGACGAGCCGTTCGCCGTGCACAGCAAGGTGAAGCACCCGGAGTGGGGCGCCGGCACCGTGATGGGCTACGAGGAGCAGCGGATGACCGTGCTGTTCGACTCGGTCGGCTACAAGACCCTCAGCGTTCCGGTCGTCGTGGAGCAAGGGCTGCTCGTGGGTGAGTGACTCAGTGCGCGTCGATGGCGTACCGGCTCCACTCGGCCTCGTCGTCGGCGTCCGCCGAGGTGCCGGACGGGAAGTCGGTGCGCCCTTCGGCCGGGTTCCACGCGGCGACCAGGACGGCCAGGTTGTCGACCAGCAGGACCGGCCACTTCAGCCGCTCCACGAGCGTGTCGAAAACCTGACGGGCGGCGGCGAGGGTCGCTTCCTCGTCGGCCGGGACACGACGGATTTCGTACGCCACCGGGTAACCGTCGAGCACCGAGATCTCGTCGGGCTCCGGGTCCGGAGGGGCCCCGTACGTGTTGACGGCGACCTCACCCCCGACCTGGGCGTCGCCGAGCTGGACCGCGACGTAGACGTCGCCGTCCCGGTCGGTGGCGTGGGTGCCCAAAGCTTCCGCCAGCCGGTCGGCCGCCGCACGCGGCGCCAGGTCGGTGGCCAGGAAGATGTGCGTCGAACGGGACACTGAACTGATCCTCCGGTCTAGTCCTCCGGGAAGTCGATGATCGAACCGTCGCCAAGGATGATCTTGACTTGGTCCGGCATCGGCTGATTCTTCTCCCGGGCCTGACCGACGGCCCGGGCATATCCACGGCGAGCGTCCGCCTCGCTCAGGTTGACGTCGCGCCCGTCGATGACGGCGTTGCCACCCCCGTACGGGTGCACCTGCGCCCCCGCCTCGAGCACGTTGCGCCGGACGGTGTTGCTGTTGGCCTTGTCGAGGGTCTTGAACTCGGTCACTGTACCGGGATCGTCCGGCGACAACCGGACCATGGCGTCCGGGTTCTTCTTACCCTCGACCGTGTCGTCCCTCTCCCGGGGGTGCACCGACGCGTCGTCCTGCCCGAGCCGGTCGGCGATGCGGCGCTCCTTCTCGCTGAACAGCCCGTCCGGGTCATGAACGCCCGGCCGGAACTCACCGCGCAACTCACCACGGTGCTCACCCGGATCAAAGCCCTCATCACCCGGTCGGGGCGGGTTGTCATCGGTCCGCGGCTGTTCGTCCCGGTCGGGTTGCCGACGCCGCTCCGCGGCCGGGTCAAAGTCCGGGTCCTCCCCCTGCCGGCGTTCCGGTCCGACGTACTTGTCGTCCGGGCCCTTCGCACCGCCCTCCCCGTTGGAGCCGCCGTCGTCGCTCGACCCGCCGTCGCCATCGCCGTCGCCGTCGCCGTCGCCGTCGTTGTCGCCGTCGCCGTCGTTGTCGTTCGAGCCGGCACCGGTCGCGTCCCGGCCCTTCGGCGGTTTGCCGGCGCCATCCGCGCCCTCGGATGTTTCCTTGTTTTCGCCATCCCCCGTGGCTGAGCCCTCGCGCGACGTATCGTTCGGCCGCGGGACATTCTGATCGTCGCCCGATCGGGGCGTTGCCTGCCGCGGGGTGACCTGGTCGGCGGCCCAGCTGCGGTCCGCCTCCTGCTCCGGCGAGGCCGCGTCCCCGATCCGGGCCGCCTGGTTGTCGGCCTTCGCATCGCGGTGATCGACGGCCTGGCCGGCGTCCTGCCGAGCTTCCTTCTGCGCACGGAAGTCATCCAGCTTCTGCTGAAACTCCGGCGTCGGCTCCAAACCCCGCGGCTCACTCGTGCGATTTGCGCCTGGCACGTCGGTCGATCGCTGCGGCGTGTCGCCGGCCCGCGGCTGCGGCCCCTCCGTGCGGGCCGCCTGGTTGTCGGCCTTCGCATCACGGTGATCGACGGCCTGACCGGCGTCCTGCCGAGCTTCCTTCTGTGCACGGAAGTCATCCAGCTTCTGCTGAAACTCCGGAGTCGGCGCCAAACCCCGCGGCTCACTCGTGCGGTTAGCGCCCGGCACCTCGGTCGGTCGCCCCGGCGTATCGCCGGTCCGCTGTTGCGGCGCGGTCGCACCGTCCGTCCGATGCGGCTGGGCCGCAGGTTCGATGCGCTCCTGGCGCGCCCCGCCGTCGACTTGCTTCGGCTGCGTCACCGCGGCCTCCGCCTTGGGCCCAGCTTCCGATTTCGGCCCGGCTGGGGACTCGTTGCGGGCGGCGCTGTTGTGGTTCAGGTTGTCGGCCTTCGCGGTGCGGTGATCGGCATACTGACCGGCGTCCTGCCTGGCCTCCTTCTGCTCGCGGAAGGTATCCAGTTTCTGCTGGAACTCCGGAGTCGGGCGCAATCCATCAGGCTCTCGCCGCGCGGTCTCGGCGTTCTGGCGGCCGGCCTCGGAGGGCTGGCGGCCGGCCTCGGAGGGCTGGCGGCCGGTGTCCGGATTCTGCCTGCCGACTTCGGGGGCCTGGCGGCCGGTGCCGGGGTCATGCCGAGCGGTCTCGGGAGCCTGCCGAGCGGTCTCGGGAGCCTGCCGAGCGGTCTCGGGAGCCTGCCGAGCGGTCTCGGGAGCCTGCCGAGCGGTCTCGGGAGCCTGCCGGCCGACCTCGGGAGTCTGCCGACCGGTGCCGGGGCTCTGCCGAGCGGCCTCGGAGTTCTGCCGGGCGCTGGCACTGTCGCCGGTGCGGGCCTCGCGGGCTGCAAGGTTCTCCGCTTTCGCCGCGCGGTGATCGACGTACTGGCCGGCGTCCTGCTTCGCTTCCTTCTGCGCGCGAAACTTGTCCAGCCGCTGCTGCATCTCCGGGCTCGGCTTCGGCGACTGCTGCTCCGGCGGCTTGGGCGGCGGCGGAGTGTCAGTCCGAGGCGGGGAATCAGCCATGAGCGGCGACGGGCCAGGTCGCAGGGCGAATGACCGGCTTGAACGAACCAGTCCGCGTGCCGCACACCGGGCAGCGGAGGGTCACGGCGGCCGGCGAGATCGCGACCTCGGTCATGTCGGCGGATGGCCTTCCGATGCAGGGCGTGGTCGTCTGATTGTCCGCGGTCAACCGGCCCGGGGCCACCCTTGGCGAGGACACGTAAGGCCACGGTGGACGTTTCTGGTCAATCGGCGAAGTCGGCCCGGCCGAACGGCGCCCAGATCCTCCCCCATCATCAGCCGAGCACCCGGAGTCATTGGTCGCGGGCGAGCAGAGCCACCAGGAAGTCGGCACCGGGACGGAACGAACGCAGGTCCCACGTGCTGAACAGCACCTCGGGGCGCAGGCCGGCGGCCGCCGCGTCCTCGAAGAAATCGTGGAACTCGTACCCACGGCCGGCCCCGAACCCGATCGCGGCCCGGCCGCCGTCGGCCAGGTGGGCGGCGAAACGGTGCAGGACCTCAAGCCGGGTGGCCGGGGCCAGAAACGTCATCACGTTTCCGGCGCAGACGATCACGTCGAAACCCGGCCCCTCCAGCTTCAACTCGGCAAGATCACCGACCAGCCAGGTAGCCCCGGGATGATCGGCGCCGGCGGCGGCAATCAGCTCCGGGTCGAGGTCGACGCCGGTGACCCGATGGCCGGCCGCCGACAAAAAGCCACCGACCCGGCCGGCGCCGCATCCAGCGTCGAGAATGCGACTGCCGCGCGGCACCATCGCGTCGATCATGCGAGCCTCGCCGGCCAGATCGTCGCCGCGGGCGGCCATGTCCCGGAACCGCTGGATGTACCACTTCGAGTGACCCGGATTCTCCGCGATCATGCGCAGCCACAGATTGTCCTGCTCAGTGCCGTTACTCATCAGCTCTCCCATCGTGTCACCCAGCCCAACCCAGCCGCCCGGCCCCAGCCTCCAGGCCCAGCCTCCAGGCCCAGCCTCCAGGCCCAGCCTCCAGGCCCAGCCTCCAGGCCCAGCCTCCAGGCCCAGCCTCCAGGCCCAGTCGAGTGGGCCCAGTCGCGCGGCTGCGTCATCCGGCCCAGCCGTCAGGCCCCGCAGACCGCCCCACCCATTCCAGCCCAGCCGCCAGGACCCGCCGACCGCCCCAGTCATCCCAGCCCAACCGCCCGGCTCCGGCATTCCGGCCCAGTCTTCCCCGTCAGGAGTCGGCGGGCGTCGTGAACAAGGGTGTGCTCAGGTAACGCTCGCCGGTGTCGGGCAGCACGACGACGATGAGCTTGCCGGGGTGCTCCGGGCGGCGGGCCAGCTCGGTGGCGGCGTGCAGCGCGGCGCCACTGGACACGCCGGCCAGGATGCCCTCGGTGCGGGCCAGTTTGCGGGCGGCCGCGCGGGCCTGCTCGACGTCGACCCGCACGATGCCGTCATAGACGGTGGGGTCGAGCACTTCCGGAACGAACCCGGGGCCGAGGCCCTGGATACCGTGCGGGCCGGGAGCGCCGCCGGAAAGGACCGGGGACTCGGCCGGCTCCACGGCGTACACCTGGATCTCGGGGTTCTTGTCTTTGAGAATTTGCCCGGCTCCGGTGACGGTGCCGCCCGTGCCGGCCCCGGCGACCAGCAGGCCGACCTCGCCGTCCGTGTCGTTCCAGATCTCCAGGGCGGTGGTGCGGCGGTGGATGTCGGGGTTGGCCGGGTTGTCGAACTGGCGTGGCAGGTACGCCCTGCATTCGTCGGCGATCTCCAGAGCCCGCGTGACCGCGCCGCGCATGCCCTCCGCCACCGGTGTCAGGACGAGCTCGGCGCCGTAGGCCGCCAGCAGCGCACGACGTTCGACGGTCATGCTCTCCGGCATGGTCAGCGTCAGCCGGTAGCCCCTCGCGGCGGCCACCAGAGCCAGGCCGATGCCGGCGTTTCCGCTGGTCGCCTCGACGATCTCGCCGCCCGGGCGGAGTTCCCCGGTCGCCTCGGCGGCCTCGATCATGGCGAGTGCGATGCGTCCTTGACGCTGCCGCCAGGATTGGCCGATTCCAGTTTTGCGACCAGCCGGGCGGGCAGCTCCGGCTCGAAGCGAGCAAGCCGCACCAGCGGGGTCCCAGCGTGACCTGGTGATAGATGGTCACGTCGTCGCCGATGACGACCCCGGCGCCGTGGTCGATGAAGAGGCGTCTGCCGACGACGGCGCCGGGGTGGATCTCGATCCCGGTCAGAAACCGCATGATCTGGGAGATCACCCGGGGGACCAGCGGCAGTCCCCAGCGGTGGAGGCGGTGTGCGAGGCGGTGGCCCCAGACCGCCCATAGGCCGGGACAGAGCAGGACCTCGGCGGCACGGATGCCGAACAGCGCCGGGTCGCGCCGATAGATGGCGCGCATGTCGTCCAGCACGGGGATGTCCTTTTTTCGCGGATTGGCTGATCGTCTTTCGATCAACACCGCTCGTCGAACACCCGCCGAACGTGTGCGCCGGTCATCGGCACGGCGAACGCGTAACCGGCCAGCTTGCTCATGACCAGGACGGTAGCCCGGCCGAATCCCTCGCGCGCAGGGCCGAAGGTCCCCCTCGTGGCACGTTCGTGGTGACTCGTGGATGATCCACGCTGGGTGCGGGTAAGGAGGAGGCTCGCCCCGCTGATAACCGAACGTGAGGATCGATTCGTGACCGACGAACCGCTGTACTCCAAGCTGGGCTTCACCGACGCCGAATGGGGGCTGCTGGTGGGCCTGCCGCAGTCGGTGCTCACGGCGGCCAGTTCCGCCACCCCGGACAGCGCCCGCAAGACCCGCGCCGAGACCGAGGCCGGCATCGACGTGATCTCGGACGCCCGCGCGTCGGCGAGCCCGCTGGTCGCGGCGGTCGCCACCCAGCTGGTTTCCGAGGTCGGCGACCCCGAGCTGGGCGAGGAACCGCCGGTGATCGAGCCATCCGACCCGATCGCCTACGTCGAGGACGTGCTCGGCCGGGCCGCCGAGGCGAACGCCCTGCTCACCGCGAAGGCTGAGCAGGCCGACGCGGAGACCTACAAGCACTGGCTGGTCGAGATCGCCGAATCCGTGGTCGGCGCGGCCAGCACCGGCGGCGTGCTGGGCATCGGCGCCGAACCGGTGACCGACGACGAGCGCGCTTTCCGCGACGATCTGGCCAAGGCGCTCGCCGACTAGCGGCACCGCGAGATCGGCAGAACAGGCCCTAAGCTCGGCGTATGGGCGTGGACGAGTACGCGCAGGCACGGCCGTCGGCCGCGCTGCGCTCCTACGTCGGCTTCTACTCCGGCTACCGGCAAAGCGGTCTCGCGCCCGCGACCCACCGAGGTCTGCCATCGCCCTACCTCACTCTCGTCTTCACCATGGACGACCCGCTGGAGGTGGCCGTCCATCCGGATCCACGCCAAACCCCCGGCAGTTACGACTCGCTGATCGGCGGGCTGCACCTCACTCCCGCCGTCATCACCCACCCCGGACACCAGTCCGGGGTGCAGGTGGCACTGCGGCCGCTGGGCTGCCGTGCCCTGTTCGGGCTGCCCGCCGCCGAACTGGCCGGCACCGACCTCGACGCCGCCTCCGTGCTCGGTGCGCCGCTGGTGGCCGAGATTCGCGAACGCCTCTGCGCCGCACCCTCGTGGCCCGCCCGGTTCGCCGCGCTCGACGAGGTGCTGCTTCGCCGGTTGCGACCGCTGCCCACCGGCGTGGCGCCGGAGGTGGTGCACGCCTGCCGCCGTCTTCTTGGCGGCAGCACGCCGGTCACCGTCGTGGCCGACGAGATCGGCTGGAGCGCCCGTTACCTGACCGACCGCTTCCGCGCCGAGATCGGCCTGCGCCCAAAGGAAGCCGCGCGGGTGGCCCGCTTCGACCGCGCCCGCCGCGCGCTGCGGACAGACACCCGGCTCGCCGACATCGCCGCCGGCCACGGCTACGCCGACCAGTCACACCTGGCCCGCGAGTTCCGGGCCTTCGCCGGTTGCACCCCCTCCCGCTGGCTGGCCGACGAGCTCGGTCTCGTCGAGGCGATGAGTTCGCTTTCGTCCAAGCCATCGGCGCCCGGCTCGGCGAGGATCGAGCCATGACCGATTTGCAGACACCGCCACCGCAGGTGTGGCCCACGCTGCGGGCCAACGACGCCCGCGCGCTGATTCGTTTCCTGGTCGACGCCTTCGGCTTCGAGGAAACCGTCGTCTATGGCGAGGGCGACCGGGTCGATCACGCCCAGTTGTCGTGGCCGGCCGGTGGCGGGATCATGCTGGGCTCCGCCCACCGCGGCCCCGACGACCAGTGGGCCCTGCAGCCCGGCACCTTCGGCGCCTACGTCGTGACCGACGACGTGGAGGCCCTACATAAGCGGGCCGTCGGGGCCGGGGCCGAGATCACCCGGCCGCCGCAGGGCACCGATTACGGCTCTCAGGAGTTCGCGGCCCGCGACCCGGAGGGCAACCTCTGGTCGTTCGGCACCTACCGCGGCGAGCCGCGCACCCGCTGATCGCCAGCTCTATCGGCGCAGGTGGGGCTGCATGTGGTGGGAATCGGTGGCGTAAGGCTGTGGTCGATGTTCATGGCGAGAATCCTGCCGCGGCCGGCACGCGGCGCGCATCAGACCACGGTCTACAGTAGTTTCCGACCCTGGTCGGATGCGCGGCCGAACCCGGCCGGTCCACAGTGGGCCGATGTCAATCGTTGCGCAGCAGACCCTGTTCGAAGGCGGCGGCCACGGCCGCCGCACGATCGCGCACGCCCAATTTGGCATAGGCGTGAAGCAGGTGGGTCTTGACCGTCGCCTCGCTGATGAAAAGCCGCGAGGCCGCCTCCCGGTTGCTGTTGCCCCGCGCAATGAGCGTGAGCACCTCGATCTCCCGCTGGCTGAGGGGCTCCTTGGCCGGCGAGCGCAGCGAACCCATAAGCCGGCCGGCCACCGCCGGCGACAGCACCGACTCGCCACGGTGCGCCGCGGTGACCGCCCGGAAGAGCTCTTCGCGGGGCGTGTCCTTAAGGAGGTAACCGGTGGCTCCCGCCTTGATCGCGGGGAGCACATCCCGGTCGGTGTCGTAAGTGGTGAGCACCAGCACCCGCGCGGTCGAGCCCTGTTCGCGCAACGCCAGGATGGCACTGACCCCGTCCATCTCCGGCATCCGCAGGTCCATCAGCACCACGTCCGGCGAGACCGCCCGGGCGACGGCCAGCGCCTCCCGGCCGTTGCCCGCCTCGCCGAGCACCTCGAAGCGCTCGTCCCCGGCGAACATGCCGCGCAGTCCGTCGCGCACCACCGGGTGATCGTCGACGATGAGCAGCCCGATCACGCGGCGACGCCGATCGTGATCGCCGGCACGCAGGCCGACACCGCCGTCCCGGCCCCCGGTTCCGACTCGACCTCGAGCTTTCCCGCGATCCGCAGCAGCCGCTCGCGCATGGCCGCCAGCCCGAAACCGCCTTCGGCCGACATCTCCCGCGGCGCGGCCGGGTCGAAACCGGCGCCGTCGTCGCGCACGTCGAGCGTGACGACATCTTCCATGTACGACAGGGTGAGTCCGACCCGCCCGGCAGCGGCGTGCCGGGCCACGTTGGCCAGGGCCTCCTGGGCGGTGCGCAGCAACGTCGTCTCGATCTCGGGCAGCAGTGGTCGTGGTGTCCCGGTGGTGATCAGATCGGCGCGCACGCCGTGCCGGTCCGACCAGCCGGCGACGACCTCGCCGATCGCCTCGGGCAGGGCGGAGGCCTCCAGGGTCTGCGGGCGCAGCGCCTGCACGGAGCGGCGGGCCTCGGTGAGGCTGTCCCGGGCGAGACCCTTGGCCGCCTCGAGATGGCGACGCCAGGCGGCCGGGCTGCCGGCCGCCGCGTCGGCCGCCTCGAGCTGGGTGACGATGCCGGTGAGCCCTTGGGCGAGCACGTCATGAATCTCGCCGGCCATCCGCTGACGTTCGTCGTGCACGCCGGCCTCACGAGCCTGCGCCAGCAGCTGAGCGTGCAGTCCCTCGTTCTCCCGCAGCGCCTCCTCGAGCCGCGCGTTCGTCTCGGCGAGCTGCTCGATCATCTCGGCCCGCTTCTCGGACTGCTCGTCGGACATGGTGGCGAGAAACGTCATGGCGTTCGCGATCACCAGGTTGAAGAGCAGGACCACCGAGAAGTAACCCCACGAGCGCGGGTCGTCGACCACCTGGAAGCCGCCGGCCTGGGAGACGGCCGTGGCGAAGGCGACAGCCGTGCCGCCGATCATGCGACGGAGGCGACCGCGCAGGGCATATGCGGTGAAGAGATAGCCGGTCCAGGCGAAGAACCCGAACAGCGGGCTGGCCCAGACCAGCAGATAGATCAGGACCACCTGGCCGATGAAGAAGAGCGTCATCCGGCGGCGGTCGCGCTCCCAGGCCGGGTGCAGGGTGATCCACCAGAGCATGCAGAGCGCAGTGACGGTCACGAGGACGGCGATCAGCAGGTAGGACTTATGCGGAGCACCGGCGGAAGCAGTGATCGGCGCGAGCACCGTGGAGCAGGCCAGCGCGCCGTACGGCACGAAGGTCAGCCATCGGTCCAGTCGGCGCCGCCACAGTTCCAGCCGCGTCACCGCCGCGAGATCCGTCATCTGCGTCACCCCTCAGGACCAGCGGAACAGCCGTGCGGCGGCCACTCCGAAGACGACCAGGTAACCCACCAGCACGGTAGCCGACAGCGCGTTGGGCCAGTGACCCGTCATCGCCTCGTGCACAGCCCGCTCGCCGGCGCCCAGCGGGGTGAAGTCGCTGACTCGCTTCAGAACCTCCGGGAACACCTCGCGCGGCGTCCACAGCCCGGCGAAGAACATCGACGGGAAGAACAACAGCGTGCCGATCGAATTGCCGGCCTTCCCGGTGGGCGCCAGCGCCGCGATGAACAACCCGATCGCAAAGACGCCCAGTGCCGAGAGCAGATAGGCGAGCACGAAGCCGGCGAACTGGGACGGCAGCGCCACGTCGAAGGCGATCCGGCCGACCGCGATCGCCAGCGAGGTGGAGACCACCGCGACAATCAGCGCGGCGGCCAGCTGCGCGGCGAGCAGCAGGATCGGGCGCACCGGTGTGGTGGCCAGCCGGCGGAGGATGCCCTCCCGATAGGTGGCGAGGACCATCGGCACGACCTGGAGCCCGAGCATGGCCAGGGTCAGCAGGGCCGCGATACCGATGTAGAGGTCGATCACCCGGCCGCCGCCGAGGTCGTCCGACGGCGTCCGGAAACTCGGGATGCTGCCCAGGATCACCACCAGGATCGTCGGGAAGAGGAACGAGAAGAAGGCGGACACCGGCTCTCGCACGAGCAGCCGCAGCTCGGTCATGGTCAGCTTGCGAAAGACGCGCATGGGCTACTCCGTCTCGTTCCGGCCGGTCAGCCGGACGAAGGCGTCGTCCAGGCTGGCCTGCTCGATCCGCAGGTCGTTGGCGATGATCTGGTGGGTGGCGAGCACCGAGGTGACCGCGTGGAGCAGGTTGCCGGCGCCGATGACTTCGAGCTGACCGCCGTGGTGACGCACCTCGCGCACCTCGTCGAGGGCGGTGAGCAGTGTGTCGTCGACCGGCGTCGACGGGCGGAAGCGGAGCCGCTGCTCGACGGCGATCCCGGCGATCAGGCCGGCCGGGGTGTCGAGGGCAGCCACCTTGCCGCGGTCGATGACCGCGATCCGGTCGCAGAGCCGCTCGGCTTCCTCCATGAAATGGGTGACCAGCACGATCGTGACGCCGGTGTCCCGGATCGACTCGATCAGGTCCCAGGTGTCGCGGCGGGCCTGCGGGTCGAGGCCGGTGGTCAGCTCGTCGAGGATCGCGATCCGCGGGTTGCCGATCAGGGCCAGGGCGATGGAGAGCCGCTGCTTCTGGCCGCCGGAAAGTTTCGCGTACCGGGCGCCGAGCCGTTCGGTCAGCCCGAGCTCGCGGGCGAGTGCCCGCCAGTCGGCCGGTTCGGGATAGAAGGCGCTGTAGAGCTCGAGCGCCTCGCGGACAGTGAGTTTCTCCGGAAGCTGGCTCTCCTGGAGCTGCACACCGACGAGCCGGCGCAGCTCCGGGTCGCGCGGCTCGCGGCCGAGCACCGTGATCGTGCCGTCGTCGGGCGTGCGCAGCCCGGCCACGCATTCGACCGTGGTGGTCTTGCCGGCGCCGTTCGGGCCGAGGATGCCGAAGATCTCGCCACGCTCGACGGTGAACGAGACGTCCCGCACCGCGACCGTGTCACCGTAATACTTCCGCAGGTTCTGGACCTCGATGACTGCCATACATCGAGCGTCACAGGTATGCGCCGCCGCCGAATCGACCGCCGAGCGAGCGTTCCCATCCACCAACTGGTGGATGGGGGATTACGCCACCGCCTCGTTGGCGGCCTCGCTGCTGGTGCCACGGCGCAGGCCGGCAACGGCGGAATAGACCGAGCCGACCTGGGAGGCAACGCGCTTCCACGAGTAGGCCTGACGGGCGCGGTCGAGCGCGGCGGTGGCGTAGGCGAAGCGACGCACCTTGTCGTTGACCAGCCGGCGCAGCGCACCACCGAGGGCCCGTGGGTCCCGGGCCGGCACGAGGTCGCCGGTGAGCCCGTCGACAACCGTCTCGGTGAGACCACCCACCGCGGTGCCGACGATCGGCACGCCGCAGGCCATCGCCTCCAGCGCCGACGCTTCCAGGTCTTCCTGCCAGGGCGCGGCCACCAGCACGTCGGCCGAGCGGTACCACCCGGGCATGTCCTTGAACGGGACCCGGCCGACCAGCCGGAGCCGGTCGGAGACCTGCAGCCGCTCGGCGAGGGCACGCAGCTTGCGGGCGCCCGGGTCGGTGGGCAGCGCGTCAGCGGACGGGCCGCCCACGACGACGACCTCGGCGTCGGGCACCCAGCGCATGGCCTGGATGACATCGCCGAAGCCCTTGCGCTCGACGAGCGTGCCGACCGACAGGATGCGGGGTCGTCCCGAGTCACGCTCGGCGGTCGGGCCCTCCGGCGAGAAGCGGATGCTGTCCACCCCGGCCGGCACAACTGTGAGCTGTGCTCGGGGCACTCCGATGCGCACCAGTCCGCGAAGCTCGTCCTGAGACTGCGCGACCACCCGGTCCACGGCCCGGCCGAGCGCACGCTCGTAACCGGAACGCGACGGCTTGCCGTCGTCGGCGGCCTCGATCTCGCCAAGCTCGTGGAACGACTGCACCACCGGGATGCCACGCTGACGGGCCGCGGTCACCGCGGCCAGGCCGCTGGTCCAGAAGTGGGCGTGCACGATGTCGGGCACCCAGTCGGTCTCCCGCCACCGGTCCTCGAGCCACCGGGCGAACTCCCCCATGTACGGCAGGAGGAGGTCGGGCGGCACGACGTGGGCCGGGCCGGCGGGCACATGCACCACCCGGATGCCGCCCGGCGTGGTGACCTCGTCAGCCACCACCGGGTCGTCACGGCGGGTATAGACCCGCACATCGTGGCCGAGTTCGGCCAAGGCGGCCGACAGATCGGCGACGTGGGTCTGCTGGCCGCCATCACCCAGGGGGCTGGCGTGCTCGGAAATCATCGCGATGCGCACGTGGTCCCTCCGGTCGAGCTGCGGTACGCGGTGCAGTTGCCCCTAGCCCGAATCGGTAAACATCGGTGGCCGGCCGGACCGGCATCAAGCAGCCTACCTGCCAGGTCAGCCCAGTACGGCTCGGTGCGCCGCGCCGATCGCCGCGCGGTAGACCTGGCCGGCGACCCGGCGGTCCCGGGCGAGAGCGGCGCGGGCCGCGTTGGCGCCCGGCGCGCCGTGCACGCCGCCGCCCGGATGCGCCGACGAGCTCGCCAGGAACAGCCGGTCGACCGGGGTGTCGGCCCGGCCCAGCCCGGGCACCGGCCGCAGGAAGAGCTGCTGGAAGACCGCTGCGGTGCCGCCGCCGAGCGCGCCACCCACCAGCGACGGGTCCGCGCTCTCCAAACCGGCCGGGGAGAACACGTTGCGGCCCGCGACCAGGGCGCCGAAGCCGGGCGCGTGTTCCTCGACCACCGCCTCCATGCGCGCGACGTGTTCGTCGATCTCGCCGGCGTCCCAGTGCTCCCGGTGCGGCAGGTGGGTGTAGGCCCAGGCCGACTCGGTGCCCGGCGGCGAGTGGCGCGGGTCGGCCGTGCTCATCTGCCCGAACAGCAGGAACGGCTTCCGCGGCACTGCCCCGGTGGCCAGCTCGGCGGCGTAATGGGTCAGCCCATTGAGGTCGGCGCCGAGGTGCACGGTTCCGGCGCCGGCCGCCGCCGGGTTCCGCCACGGGATCTTCTCCCGCACCGCCCAGTCGATCTTGAGCGTGGCGCCGTCCCAGCGGAAGTGCTCGAGGTCGTCGACCATGCGGGTTGGCAGCCACCGCTCCCCCACCAGGTCCAGATAGAGCGCGGGCGCGGGCACGTCGGCGAGCACCGCGCGACGGGCCCGCAGATCCCGGCCACCGGCGGTGCGCACGCCCATCGCGTGCCCCCGGGCGATCAGCACCCGCTCCACCGGCTGGCCGTAGACGATCTCGCCGCCGCGTTCGGTCAGCCGGTCCACCAGCGCGTCGGTGATGCGCTGCGCGCCGCCGGCCGGAACCGGCCAGCCGACCTGCTGCCCGAGCATGGCGAGAAGCCAGCCGTAGACCCCGCCGCCGGCGTCGTCCGGCGAGAGGTCGGTGTGCAGCGCGCAGCCGGCCAGCGCGAGTGTCGCCCCTTCGCCGCGGAAGAGTTCGGAGCCCAGTTGCCGTGCCGGCAGCATCAGCCTCCGCGCCATCCGCAGCGCGCCCGGGATCTTCAGCCGGCTGAGCAGCTCGGCGCCGGCCCGCACCGGCGGGAACGGCCGGAGCACCGCGTCCAGCAGTGGCGCGGACAGTCCGCGCCACTCCTGGTAAGCGCTCTGCCAGCGTTCGCCGTCACCGGGCGCGAACTGCTCCATCGACGCCATGGTGATCGAGATGTCCCGGTTGACGGTCGCGGCCCGCCCGTCCGGGAGGAGGTGGGTGAAGACGTCGGGGGCGTGCCGCCATTCGAGGTCCAGGTCCAGCTCGCGGAGCACCGGGGAGGCGACACCGAGCGGATAGAACGAACTGAACAGGTCGCTCAGATACCCGGGGGCGGTGACAAATCCGGACCGCACAGCGCCGCCGGGGCTCGGCGTGGCCTCGACGACCAGCACCGACCAACCGGCATCAGCCAGCAGGTTGGCGGCGACGAGGCCGTTGTGCCCGGCGCCCACCACGATCGCATCGGCGATATCCATCAGCCCTCGTCTCGTTTAGCACTCGATCACCCGGGCACGTCCTGAATAGCACCACGGGGAAATACAACAGGGAGGACGCACCGTGAGTACCGTGACCGAGTCCGTTGACGTTGAGGTACCCGTGCGCACTGCGTACAACCAGTGGACCCAGTTCGAAGAGTTCCCCCGGTTCATGGACGGCGTCCGGGAGATTCGCCAGCTCGACGAGACCCACATGCATTGGAAGACCGAGATCGGCGGCGTGAAGCGCGAGTTCGACGCCGAGATCACCGAGCAGCTCCCCGACGAGCGGGTGGCCTGGAAGGCCACCGAGGGCGAGAAGCAGGCGGGCGTGGCGACCTTCCACCGTCTCGACGACACGCACACCCGGATCACTGTCCAGATGGACTTCGAGCCGGAGGGCGCCGTCGAGAAGGCCGGCGCGGCGCTGGGCGTCGTCGATCACCGGGTGAAGGCCGACCTGCGGCGGTTCAAGGAGTTCATCGAGAACCGCGGCGGCGCGGAGACCGGCGCCTGGCGCGGCCAGGTCGACCGCCCCGGAATCTAGGCAGCCCCGCTCGGCAGTCGGGCAACGACCCGGCTGCCGAGCGGAGTGACCGGCCCCGGCGACGCAGGCCCTGCGGATTGACCGCCCCGGCGACGCAGGCCGGGCGGATTGGCCGGGCCCCGGCGGGGGTAGCTTGACGACATGACGCATCCGACAGACGACGGCACCTGGCGCGACGAGCAGAAACTGCCGCTCACCGAGCTCGACAAGGCGATGGCGACCTGGGACACCGACGGCCAGAACGACCCGTCGGACAACGAGACGGGCACCGAGCCGACCGACGACGAAGCGCCCAGCACAACGGGTCACACCGGCCCGAACTGACGGCACTGCCACACCGGCCGATCACCGGGCTTCCGGCCCCTGTGATCGGCCGGTGGCGTGTCCGGGGTCAGCCGATCGTCTGGAACGACCGCTTGGCGAACCCCATCATGTAGCCGTCGATGGCGGTCTTCACCGGCGACTCCGGGTTCGTGGCTGCGCCCAGGGTGACGAACAACGGCAGGTAGTGGTCGGGGGTCGGGTGCGCGAACGGCATGCCGGGCGCCCGCTGGTAGGTGGCCAAGGCATCGACATCTCCCCTGGTCAGGGCGTCGGCCACCCACGCGTCGAAGTCCGACGACCAGGACGGCACGGCGCCCTGCAGCATCTCCCTCGTCATGAACGGCAGCCCGTGGGTCATGAAGCCGGAGCCGATCACCAGGGTGCCCTCCTCGCGCAGCGAACGCAGCCGGGCGCCGATCGCCAGCAAGCGATCCGGGTCGTGGGTGGGCATGCTGAGCTGCAGCACCGGCACGTCGGCCAGCGGGTACATCGCCATCAGCGGGACCCACGCGCCATGGTCCAGACCGCGCCTCGGGTGTTGATGGACCGGCTCGGCATCGGGCATCGCCGCGGCGACCCGGGCGGCCAGGCCCGCCGCGGCGGGGGTGTCGTAGGTCATCTCGTAGTAACGCGGGTGGAAGCCACCGAAGTCGTAGACCAGCGGGGTGTGCGCCGCGGGCGACGACAACATGAGCGGGGCGCTCTCCCAGTGCGCGGAAACGATCAGGATGTTTCGCGGCTTCGGCATCGACCGGGACCAGGCGAACAGCTGGCGCAGCCACGGGCCGTCGTCGAACAGCGGCGGGGCGCCGTGGCTCAAATACAGCGCCGGCATCGGCCCGTCCGCCGGCGTCCACGAACGCTGGGCGCGGGCCGCGGGCAGGGCCTCCGCCAGGAACTCGTCGTACGCGCCGGCCGGGATCGCGGGGTCGAAGATCGAACTCATGGGGTGGCCTCTCGAGGTGAGCGGGGTGGGCAGGGCTCGTCGGGGGCGACCACCCGCATCACGCGCCGGCCGATCTCACCCAACTGGCGCTGCTGCGCCTTGGTGAGCGGGTCGAAGACGAACTGGCGGACGGCGGCGACATGGCCGGGGGCGGTGGCGACGACCTTCGCCCAGCCTTCGTCGGTGAGGATCGCGAGGGTGTAACGGCCGTCGCTCGGATCGGGGGTGCGCCGCACCCAGCCGCGCTTCTCCAGGCGGGTGACGACCTGGGACAGCCGGGGCAGGGAACCCTCGGCGACGGCGGCGAGCTCGCTCATCCGCATCGTGCGACCGGGAACCATCGACAGGCCGGAAATCACCAGGTATTCGAAGTGGGTGAGGCCGGCGTCGCGCTGCAACTGAGCATCCAGAGCGCCGGGCAGGCGCATCAGGACGCCGGCCAGAGCCATCCACGTCTCCTGCTCGTCGGCGTCCAGCCAGCGCGGTTCGCTCTCCATGCGGCTCAGTCTAGCTTAACGCTTGAACTGACTTTCACTTGCGCCATGAAGTGATCGACGCGTACGGTTCGCTTCATTCTTTAACTCATGGAGGGCTTCGTGAACGTCGTCTTGTGGATCATCGCGGGGATCCTTGCCGTCGCTTTCCTTCTCGCCGGAGCGATGAAGCTGCTGCAGCCCAAGGAGAAACTGGTCGCGTCCGGGATGGGCTGGGCCACCGACTACAGCCCGGGCATGATCAAGCTGATCGGTGCGTCCGAGGTGCTCGCCGCGATCGGGCTGATCCTGCCGGCCGCTCTAGACATCGCCCCGATCCTGGTGCCGCTGGCCGCGCTGGGCCTGGTCATCGTGATGATCGGCGCGATCGTGGTGCACGCCCGCCGCCGGGAGAACCCGATGGCCGCCGCCAACGTGGTCCTGCTGATCCTGGCCGCCGTCGTGGTCTGGGGGCGTTTCGGGCCCTACTCGTTCTGAGAATTCGGAGGCTCGCTCGACAACGACGTACGCAAGGTGAAGGCGCCGATCGTCGAACGCGCCCTGATCCCGTACCTCTGCCGGGTCGAAGGCCAGCCCGCCGCCTGCCAGACCGTTCCGGGTGGGGCGGAAGCCCCGCCCAGCCAGGAGCCGGCGCCCTGATCGAGTTGCACTCGCAGCGGGGTGCCGGGCTCGGCGGTCACCAGCACGCTGCCCACTCCGCCGCTCAGCGTGATCGGCACGGTCGCGTCCGGTGCCGGCAACCGCAGCTCGACCAGGCCGGACGCGCCCAGATCGACCCGGGACACCCGGCCCCGACGCAGGTCCAACTGCTGCTCGCCGGCCCCGGCCGGCAGGCTGATCTGCCAGCGGACCTCCCGGTTCAGCACGATCCGCACCTCGTCGGGGCCGTCCCCGCCGGACGGCAGCAGCGACGCGACGAGGCGGCCGCCGGCGCCGGTGACCCGCGGCGTCAGGCCGGAGCCGGCCGGCGTGGTGATCCGGTAGAGCAGTCCGGGCAGCGTCGCCAGGACCACTTGCACGCGCGAGGCGGCGTCCCGGACGGTCAGGAAGCCCCCGGTACGACCCAGCAAGGCTCCGGCGGCGACATGTTCGGCCCCGGGAACGGGCCGGGTCGGACCCGATTCCCGGGTCGAGCATCCGGCCAACGCGCTGAGCAGCAATAATGCGACGATGAGGCGAACCGTTGAGCCGCATGGACGCAAGGTAAGGGGCACCATCGGACAACGGAGAATCGGCCGAACGGGTGACGGCGATCCGTCCCGATCGAGACAGACTGTCCGAATGCGATCTGCCGGTTTCCTGTCCGAACGCCAGCGCCGCCTTGCATGGGTCGGTTTCCTGTTGGCTGCCTTCCAGGCGCCCCTGGCCGCCAAGCTCGTGGCCGATGCGTCCTGGCTCTTCGCCGTCGTGGTTGCCGGAGTCGTGGCGACCGTGATCCTCGCCGACGACGCGCAGCGCCGCCGTCCGGTGCCGGTCGAATAACCAGCTATCGGGCCTCGTGGCCCGGGCGGCCGTGGGTGCGCCGGCGCTCCTTCAGCTCCGCTTCGTAGAGATGACGGCGGCCTTCGGCCAACTCGTCCCGGGCCGCCTTCTCCACCGCGCGTAGCTCCGACCAATACGTGTCGTCATACTCCTCGACCAGCTGGAACGTCCAGTGGCCGGGCGTCACGTTGCGCCCGATGAGCTCCCGCTGGATTCGCACCGCCCAATCCTCGCGGCCGGCCTGCATGAACAGCGACACCGCCTCGTCGAGCTGAAAGTCGGCCGTGCCGGTGAGCTGGTGCATCGCGTAGAGGTGCCCACGCACCCGCTCGGTCGTCTCGAGCGCCTCGCTCAGCTTCCCCAGCGCCTGCACCGTCAGGTCGTCGAGCCCGTCCGGCCGCTGGTGCGCCTCATCCGGCCCCTCCTGCATCCCCCGCCTCCTTCGTCATCAATTCCGCGTCAACCGAGCTGCACCGTTATGGAGAACCGTTCCATACCCGAAGCTCCGTAACTTTCTCCTCATGAATGGCCTGTTCAGCGGCGCCGCCGCCCGTGCTGCCCTCCGTTCCGCCTACGCCTGCCTCGCCGAGCTTCACGACACCGTGGGAGTCAGCGGCCTCGACGCCGCCGACACCAACCCGGGTCTGATGGCTGTCGTCGACCAGCACGCCGCCGGGGTCCGTGACAGCCTCTCGGCTGACACACGCCCGCTGACCGCGGTCCTCCTCGCCGCCTACGCCGAGGGCGTCCGCGACGCCGCCTTCACCCACGGCTGGCGCCCGCCGGTCGGCCCGATCATCGACTGGTCGGCCAACGACTGGGTCATGCAGCGCCTGCTGGCGGTGTGTGCACTCGCCCGCACGCTCCCGCCGTCCAACTGACCCAACCACACCAGCCACACCGCGACAGGCTTTCCGTCACACCGGGGCCGGCGCCAGGTTCTCCTGGCGCCGGCCCCACTCCTATTTCCAAACCGCCAACCAAAGATCAAATCCCGCTTGACGTACGCCGTGAGCACCCGACCGCCATCACACCTCGGATCCCGCCCGGGTCAGGCCACCGTCACCTCGGCCAGCTCACTTAGACCACCGTCAGGCCGGTGGTGGCTTCCGGCGGCCACGCCTCAGCGGAACGGTCCCGCCCGGGCCATCGCCCGCAGCCGAGTCGCTGTCCGCAGCCGAGTCGCTGTCCGCAGCCGAGTCGTCGTCCGCGGCCGAGTCGTCGTCCGCGGCCGAGTAGTTGTTCGCAGCGGAGTCGTCGTCCGCGGCCAAATCGTCGTCCGGAGACGGGATCGTCCGCGTCGCTTCGGTGCCGCTGCCGATCACCAGGGTGTCGTTCGGCCCCGGGTCGATGATGGTGGTGTCGGCAGTCCCCGTCGTGATCACCGTGGTGCTGTCCGAGTCGTCGTCATCCCGGTCGAAGCCCGGGATCAGATGCGGACGATCATCCACCGGCTCCAGGTCGACCGTGGTGTCCGACATCCCCCGCCGCGGCGGCGGGATGAGCTGTGTCTCCTCCGGCGGAGCACCCGGCTCCGGCCGCACGCTCCGCTTGGCAGCGGCCTCAGCGGCCCGCCGCGCAGCCTCCGCTCGCGCCTCCGCGATGCGCTCCTCATCCGCCGCCCGGGTAGCCGCGGCCTCAGCCTCCACCCGAGCATCCGCATCCCCCCGAGCGGCATCATCAGCCGGCGTTCGATCAGCCGCCGCAGCGCCCTCCGCCGCAGCGCCCTCCGACGCAGCGCCCTCCGACGCAGCGCCCTCCGACGGAGCACCGTCCGGCAGAGCGGCGTCAGTCGCAGCACCGTCAGTCGCAGCGGCGAGGTTCGCCCGAGAGGGGCCCTCCGCCTCATCGGCGGCGCCCGCCCGCGTGGCAGCTTCCCGATCCGCACCCCGAATTACCTGCGTCTCGGTCGAGTCGGCAGCCCGGTCCGCATCTCGGACCACCTGCGTGTCCACCGCATCAGCCGCCCGGTCCGGGTCCCGGACCGCCTGTGTCTCCTCCGAGCCAGCCGCGCGGACTGCCTGCGTCTCCTCCGCGGCAGCCGCGTGGCCCGCATCGCGGACTACCTGCGTGTCCTCCGCGGCAGTCGCGTGGCCAGCATCGCGAACCACCTGCGTCTCGTCCGCGCCTGCCGCACGGACCACCTGCGTCTCCGCACCGTCAGCCGGGTGGTCCCCGCCCCGAATCACCTGCGTCTCGGTCGGGTCGGCGGCCCGGTCCGGGTCGCGGACCAGCTGCGTCTCCGCCGCCCGGTCCGCAGCAGTCGCGCGGTCCGTCGCGCGCACCGGCTGGGTCGTCGCGGCCATGCGGTCCGTCTCGCGGCGGGCTTCCTCGGCGCGGCGAGCTTCCTGTGCCCGCTCCCGCTCCTCGGCGAGCCGGGTCTCCTCGGCCTGCCAAGCCTCCTGCGCCCGCCGTGCTTCCTCGACCCGCTTCTCCTCGGCCTTGCGCACCTCTTCGACCCGGGCGAGCCGAGCTTCCTCGGCCTTGCGGGCCTCCTCGGCGCGGGCCTCTTCCGCCTTGCGGGCTTCCTCCGCGACACGTCGCTCTTCCGCGTAGGCCTTCGCGTGCTCGCGGATGGCCGACGACTCCGTCCCGGCCCGCTCCAGCCACGTGTCCCACCGCTGCTGCATGGGCCGGACCAGTCCGCCGCCGACGCCGACGATCACCACCCCGGCGACCGTGGCGAGCACCGCGATCAGCAGCGGCTGCGTCACCGACGTGGCGATCTCCACCTGGTCGAGCGCCGCGATCACGCCGAGCGCGACGATCACTATGGCCACCGCACGGGCCAGCACCCGCCCGTAGGCGAGGCCGCCCAGCGCACTGACGGTCAGATCATGGACCGCACCGGCGATGGCCGCGGCCACCACCACGATCACGATCGCCACAAGAGCTCGGGGCAGCCATGCGATCAAGCCGGTGAGCAGGTCGCTGACCGGGTTGGGCCCCCATAGGCCGAAGGCCAGCTGCAGCGCGAAGAGGATCACCGCCCAGAACACGATCCGCGCGCACAGGTCGGTGGCGCTGATCTTGGCGCCTTGCAGGGCGCGCCCCACCGCTCCTCGGGACACCGCCCGGTCGAAGCCGGCCTTGCGCAGCCCCTTGGCCACCACGGTGCGCAGCAGCCGCGCGATCACGTAGCCGACCAGCAGGATGACGATGAACGCCAGCGCGGCGGGCAGGAACAACAGCACCGATCGCCACATGTCGCTGAGCCCTTGGCCCAGCCCGTTCCCGGTCATCATGCGCTCCCTGGTTCTATGGCGGACCGGCACCTCACCGGCATTGCGACCATAGGACGAAACGAGCGAATCCGCCCGCCGAGGCACCGGGTCCTCCGGACGGAGTCCGGCCCGGGAACAGCATCAATCCGGACCGCGCGATCGCGAGCGGCTCGCTCCGCACACAAGGCCGCGAGCTCCGCACACAAGGCCGCGAGCTCCGCACGCGAGGGAGCGATCAGGCCAGACCAGGAGAACGGACGCGCCGGCGACATCGGGAAGGCTCATGCCAAGGAGTCTGGGCCCTCCCCCAGGGGGAAGGTAAAGCCCTCCAAATGGAGAGAGGCAAAACCCGCCCGGGAGAAAGGCAAAGCACGAGAAGAGCGCCGCCCGGGAGGGCGCAGCCCGCGAAGGCACCCGGGAGGGCGCAGCCCGCGAAGGCACCCGGGAGGGCGCAGCCCGCGAAGGCACCCGGGAGGAGGTGGAGGCCGGGATCAATCGGCGGGCGAGGCCCTGATCGGGTCGAGGCCCGGTGACGGGCGGCCGCCGGGGGCGACCGGGGCGCCGGCTGAGCCGGACGGCTGGGCCGCGGGAGCGACCGCCGGCACGATCTCCGGCGACGCGGCGCGCTGCACCACGGCGTACCCCGCGCCGCCGGTGACGACCAGGGCCGCCGCGGCCACGAGGACGATCGCGGCTCGGCGGCGGCGGCGCCCGCGTGGGGTCACCTGCTCGTAATGACGGGGCGCGGACAGGTCGATCAAGGGTTCCGCGTCGGTCACGGCCGCGACCTTACGTGAGCGAAACATGCGTTTGCCAAGCTCAGCCCGTGTCCGAGGACAAACCGCACCTACCCGTGCCGTCAAGAATCGGACGGACGGACGGCGGGGCATCGTCCGAATGGCCGAGTCGGGCTACGCTTTTGGGCATGGCCGGGACGGGTGGGGTGAGCCCTTCGCATCTGCCCACGCTGCCCTCGCAGCTGGGTGCGATGCCGTCTGCCCACGCCGGCCTCGCCGACCTGGTCCGCGATTTCCCGTGGGAGGACACCCCGCTGGGCCCGCGTGACCGCTGGGATCCGGCGGTCGCCGCCATCGTCGGCCTGGTGCTGGTCTCCCCGATGCCGATGGCTTTCTGCTTCGGCGAGAGCTTCGTGCTGATCTACAACGATGCTTATGCGGATCTGATCGGCACCCTTCATCCGGCCGCGCTCGGCACCCCGGCCGCCGAGGCGTTCGGCGAGGCCTGGCGGTCGGCCGGCCTGGGCGGCGTGATCGAGGATGTCTTCCGCAGCGGCCAGCCGTTCCTCGAGCCGGAGACGCAGCTGACCGTGGTGCGCGCCGAGGGCGCCCGCCCGGAGCAGGCGTTCTTCACCCGCGGCCATTCGATCGTGCATGACTCGCGCGGGCGGCGGGCGGGTGTCCTCACGGTGGCCGCCGAGACCACCCAGGTGACCCGCCGCCTGCAAAATCTCGGCGAGCTGACCTCCCGGCTGGCGGTCGCGCTGACCATCGACGACGTGGCCCGGGTCGTGCTGGGTTATGCGATGGCCTCGTTCGACGTCGACCACTGTGTCTTCGCCGTCGACGACGGCAACGCGTTCCGCTCGGTGCGGCGCATCCGCGGCGAGATGCTCGACGAGGCCGACGAGCGGCTGCCCCCGGTGTGGAAACGGCTGGCCGACGACGCGCGTGCTCCGCTGGTGGCGGCGGCCCGGTCGGGCCGGCCGTCGTTCGTGCCCGACGGTGAGCCGTTGCGGGCGGTCGCGGCCGACCGGCACGAGCAGCGCATCCGCGCTCTGGCGGTGCTGCCGCTGCGCACTGCGTCGCTGAACGGCGCCCTGAGCATCGGTTACCGCGCTGCGCACACCTGGCTGCCCGCCGAGCGTGCGCTGCTCAACGCGGCGGCCCAACTGGTCGCGCAGGCGGCCGAGCGGGCCCGCCGGTTCGAGGCGCAGCATGGCACCGCCCAGTTGTTGCAGCGCAGCATGCTGCCGGAGCACCTGCCCGAGCTGGAGCGGTTCCGCATCGCGGCACGTTACGACGTGGGCGTGGACGGCAACGCGGCCGGCGGCGACTTCTACGACGCGTTCCGGCTCGCCGACGGCCGGCTCGCCATGGTGCTCGGCGACGTGGCCGGTCACGACGTACGGGCCGCCGCGGTGATGGGTCAGGTCCGGGCCGCGTTGCGGGCGCTCGCGCTGACCGACGCCGACCCGCCGGGGGTGCTGGCCGGCCTCGACCGGCTGGTCGGCTCGCTGGGCGCCGAGTCGCGCAACGAGGAGATCTTCGTAACCGTCGTCTACGGCGTGCTCGATCCGGCCACCGGCACGATCACGATGGCGAGTGCGGGTCATCCGCCGCCGGTGCTGCGCCGGGCCGGGCTGGCCGGCGAGCCGCCGACGGCCGAGCTGGTCAAGGTGCCGCCGGGCGCGCCGCTGGGCCTGGGTGGCCGGTGGCAGACCGGGCAGGTGCGCCTCGATCCGGGCGACTCGATCCTGATGTTCAGTGACGGCGTGGTGGAGCGGCGCGGCCAGGCCCTCAACGAGGGGTTGGACGCGCTGGTCGCGGTGGCTGCGGCCGCGTCCAGCGGCGATCCGCGAAACCTCTGCTCGATCGCCACGGCCGCGGTGCCGGGCTCGACCGACGACGACGTCGCGGTGCTCGCGGTGGAGCGGGCGGTGGCGTTGAGCCGGTCGGCCACGATGCTGGTGGCGGCGGAGCCGACCGGGCCGAGCCGGGTTCGCCAGTGGATGACGACCCGCCTGCGTGAGTGGTCGGTGCCCGATCCGGTGATCGGCTCGGCGATCCTGTGCACGAGCGAGCTGACCACCAACGCGCTGCTGCACGCGGGCACGCCGGCGCAGGTGCACATCGACCTGAACGCCGAGCGGCTGCTGGTGTCGGTGGCCGACACCGGCACCCGGGGCAGCGTGATCCGGGCGCACACCGACGCGATGAGCAGCCGGGGCCGGGGGCTGAGCCTGATCGAGGAACTCAGCGATTCCTGGGGCACCGACCCGTCGGTGCGCGGCTCCACGGTGTGGTTCGAGATTCTGCTGCCTTCCACATCGGACTGATCAGTAGCTTTACGAACGCGTTACGCCCCACCTTCGCTCAACTACTTTGCGTAGCTGAAACACGCGCTAAAACGGACATTGAACCCCGGGGTAGTGACGAAGCGTATTGGGTGCCGTAAGGTCGTTATTCAAATCGGGTCATCCACGTGGGAGCGGACATGCGGATCAGAGGCTTTGCGCCATCGACCCCCTGCTGGGCGGAACTGTCCACTGCGGACTCCACCCGTACGGCCGGGTTCTACGCGGACCTGTTCGGCTGGGATATCGACGGCAATCGGTTCATGCTCGACGGCCGGGCCATCGCCGGCATCGTCCCGGCCCGGCCGGATCGGCCCGCGGGCTGGCTGACGTACCTGGCCGCACCCGATCTGGAGGGCACGATCCAGCGCGTCCAGGCGGCGTACGGTCGAGTGCTCGTTCGTCCGGAGGAGCGGCCGGGAGCGCGCAGCGCGATCGTCTCCGACTCGGCCGGCACGGTGTTCGGCCTGTGGCAGGCCAACGGTTTCGCCGGCGCCCAGTTGCGCGGCGAGCCGGGCACGATGTCCTGGGCCGACCTGCTGATCGACGTGGCCAGCCAGCCGACCGCGTTCTACGGTTCGGTGTTCGGCTGGTCGCTGACGCACGAGTTCGGCAGCGGCGAATGGCTGACGGAAGCGCACGACTCGGTGGCCGGGCTGATCACCGGGCGGTACGACTTCCGCTGGCAGCCGTCGTTCCAGGTGGCCGACTGTCTCGACCTGGTCGACAACGTCGCCCGGCTGGGCGGCCGGGTGGCGGTGGGCCCGGTCGAGATGGGCCTCGGGCGGTACGCCGAGATCATCGACCCGGTCGGCAACACGTTCGCGATCACCGCGCCGGTGCCGCGCCCGGTCGAGCTGTCGGTGGCCTACAACGACATCACCGGTCTGGAGCTGACATACGGCGGCTAGCCAAGCGCATAGCAATGGGGCCCGCACTCGTCGAGTGCGGGCCCCATTTCTGTGTCAACGGAAGTTGACAGAAGGCCGGTGTCAACGTAAGTTGACAGCATGACTGAGGCAACCGACCTCGCCGCCGCCGCCGGCAGTGCCGATCCACGTGTCGGCCTGCGAGCGGTCGTGGCGCTGCGCCGCCTGCTCGAGGGCCTCGAGCATCTGCAGGTGGCAAACGCTCGCCGCAATGGCTGGTCCTGGCAGGAGATCGCCGACGCGCTCGACGTGACCCGCCAGGGCGTCCACAAGAAGCACGCGCAGCACATGCCGGCGCACGACCCACGGGAGGACTGACATGTTCGAGAGGTTCACCTCTACCGCGCGCAACGTCGTGATCGGCGCTCAGGAGGAGGCACGCACACTCGGCCACCAGCACATCGGCACCGAACACGTGCTGATCTCGATGCTGCGCGACGGCAAAAGCGACAGCGACAGCAAAAGCGGCGAAAGCGACCGCGGAGGCACGGTCGCCCGACTTCTCCGCGAGCACGGCCTCGACGCCGAGACCGCCCAGAGCGACGTAGCCCGACTGGTCGGCACGACCGAGCCGCCCGATCTGTCGTTCGCCGAGGCCGACGCCGAGGACACGGCCGCCCTCAAGGCCATCGGCATCGACCTCGACAAGGTGCGCGCCGCCATCGAGGAGAGCTTCGGCGCGGGCGCGCTGCGGCTGCCCCGGCCGACGCCGAAGAAGCGCGGTTTCTTCGGCAAGCTCTACGCCTCGGGCGGCCGCATCCCGTTCTCCCCGCGCGCCAAGAAGCTGCTCGAGCTGTCCCTGCGCGAGGCGATCCGCCTGCACCAGAACTTCATCGCGCCCGAGCACATCATGCTCGGCCTGCTGCGCGAGGGAAACGGCCTGGCCGCCCGCATCCTCGCCGACCACCAGATCAACTTCACCGATTTGCGTACGGAGTTGGAGCGCTCCCTGAAAGACCAGGCCGCTTAAGCCCGGTAATAAATACGCAACTGATGGCCGCTGGCGGTGTGGTGCCACCCGACGTCGCCGATGGTCTCGACGTCGGGCCGGCGCTCCAGCCAGTCGGCGGCCATCGCGAACGCGTCCGCCGGCGTCTTGCCGACGAACGAGATCCGCCGCTCCCACTCCTCGACGACCGGTGCCGGCGCGACCTTGCCGAGGCCGGTGACCACGGCGAGCGGCCCGATCCGGCGGCCGTTGCGCACCGCCTGGACAAACCACTCGTCGACGTTCTCGTCGTGCTCGACCGCCCACCCGTCGAAGCGGTCGACGTCGTTGGCGATCGCGTTGCGGGCGCAGTCCAGCGCGGCTTCCAAGGTGGCGAGCTCGATGTCCTCGCCGTTGTACTCAACCCGGTACGCCATGCCGCCCCCAGACAGCACCAACAGTCGATGCGGATCCGGCCGGCAAGCGCAGGAGGTGGCCACCCTCCTGGGTGATGTCGGCCCGGCCGAACTCCGGACGATGATAATGGAGAGCCCGCCGTTCGTCGCCCGTGATGATCAAGACACTGCCGTCCAAGAACGGTAGAACCCCGCCCCACGGCTGTTTAGAGATTCATCTAGGCTCCCCCGCCATGACCAACCTGCGGGGAACTGTCGTCACGGCCACGATTGCCGGCCTTCTCGGTCTCGGCCTGACCGGGTGTGCCGATTCCACCAACACCTCCGGCGCGGACGGCGCCGGCGCGACCACCGCCACCTCGGCGCCGGCCGACGCGAAGACCGCCCTGCTCGCCTCGACGAAGGAACTGAAGACGGGCAACTACGCCTTCGCCGTCGCCTCGCCCGGCGCGTCCGGGTCGGGGCTCGTGCACCTGCCCAGCAAGAGCGCGAAGCTCTCGCTCGGCGTCGAGAGCGAGCAGATCAAGATGAAGTTCGAGATCGTGCTCGCCGACTCGGACCGCTGGGCGCGGATGAGCACCGGGACCAAGAAGAGCCTGCTCGCCGAGGGTGAGAGCGCGGACACGTGGTTCCACTTCGACTCGAGCAAGCTCGACAAGGACACCGACCTCGGCATCGACGTGGACGACCCGGACGTGGTCGACATCGACGCGATGCTGCCCGCCGTCACCGACGTGAAGGGTGACGGCAAGACCTTCACCGGCACGCTCGACGGCACCAAGGTCACCTCGGCCGACGCGTTCCTGGACGCGGACACCATCAAGCAGATGGGCGCGGCCGCCGCGAAGCTGCCGTTCACCGCAACGGTCGACGACCAGGGCCGGATCACCAAGCTGGAGATCGACGCCCCGGTCGCCGGCGACACCGCGGCCGGCAAGTGGACCTTCACCATCTCCGGTTACGGCGAGCAGAAGGCGCTGACGAAGCCGGCGGGCACCGTGAAGGAGCTGCCGGCCTCCAGCTACAGCTTCCTGAACGGTTAGTCCGTGTGGGGCAGCCGGCCGGCCGGGACGACGCCCAGGCGACCCTTCTTGAAGTCTTCGAACGCCTGAGCCAGTTCCTCGCGGGTGTTCATCACGAAGGGGCCGTAGTGCGCCACCGGCTCGCGGATCGGGCGGCCGCCCATCACGAACAGCTCCATCGCCGGGATGTTCGAGTCCTGCGCCGGGTCGGCCTCGATCCGGATGGCGTCGCCGGCGCCGTGCGCGGCCAACTGTCCGATCTGGATCGGCCGGCGCTCGGCGCCGACCGTGCCGCGGCCGGCCAGCACGTAGACCAGCGCGTTGTAGTCGGGCTGCCAGGGCAGATCGAGCCGGGCGCCGGGCTGCAGGGTGACGTGCGCCAGGTTGATCGGGGTGAACGTGGAACCGGGGCCGGCGTGCCCGGCGACCTCGCCCGCGATGATGCGGATGAGGCTGCCGCCGTCGGGCGAGGTGAGCAGCGCCGACTCGCGGCCGCGGATGTCCTGGTATTTCGGGGTGATCATCTTGGCGGCACGGGGCAGGTTGACCCACAGCTGCAGACCGTGGAACAGACCGCCGCTGGTGACCAGGTGCTCGGGCGGCGCCTCGATGTGCAGGATGCCCTGGCCGGCGGTCATCCACTGGGTGTCGCCGTTGGTGATGGTGCCGCCACCACCGAGCGAGTCCTGGTGGTCCATGATCCCGTCGATCATGTAGGTGACCGTCTCGAAGCCGCGGTGCGGGTGCCACGGCGTGCCCTTGGGCTCGCCCGGCGCGTAGTCGACCTCGCCCATCTGGTCGAGGTGGATGAACGGGTCGAGCTCGTTGATCGGCACCCCGGCGAAGGCCCGGCGCACCGGGAAGCCCTCGCCCTCGTAGCCGCTGGGCGCGGTGGTGAGGCGCCGGACCGGACGGACCACGGCGCTCTGCTCGAGGAGCGGCAGCCGGGGCAGAACCAGAACGTCGTCGACGGTGATGGCGGGCATCTCAGGCCTTCCTTACTTTCTCGAAAACCCGGGCGATGACTTCGAGCTCGCCCGGCTCGAGCCGGTCGATGAAGCGGTCCCGAACGGTGATCAGATGCATCGGTGCGGCCTCGACCAGGGAGCTCATGCCCTCCTCGGTGAGGACAGCTTCTTGGCCGCGGCCGTCCTCCGGACAGGGCTGTTTGCGCACGAGACCGCGCTTGACCATCGAGTTGATCTGATAGGTGACCCGGCTCGGTGAGAAGACCAGCCGGTCGGCCAGCTCGCCCATCCGCAGCCGGCGCCCCGGCGCCTCGGAGAGCACCACGAGCACGTGGTAATCGTTCATGCTGAGGCCGGTCGTCGCGCGCAGCTCGTCCTCGAGGTGGGTGTGCAGCGCCCACGAGCTCTCGATGAAGGTGCGCCACGCCTGCTGTTCGGTATCGCTCAGCGGTTCGGCCATGCAAACAACTTAACTCTTTCAAATCTGAAAGAACAAGTGCTCTCGGTCACGGTGTACGCGACGCCGGGTTATCCGCCAGCACCCGCTTGAGCACCGTCACGAACTCCGCCGGCTGATCGAACATCGACCGGTGACCGGCGTTCGCCAAGGTCACGATCTCCTTGTGCGGCGCCTGCAGCACCGCGAACCACAGATTGAGGTCACGCACGCGCGCGGGCACCTCACGGTCCCCGGCCACAAAATAGACCGGTACGGCAAGAGTGGGCACCTGTGTCCGGAAGTCGACATCGCGCACCCGTGGGTAATAGGCGTCGAACGAGTCCAGGAACCCGGCGATCACGTGGATCTTGTCGAGCACCCCGAGCTCCGGCGCTTTCGCGTTCGCCAGCAGCGTGTCACCGTTGTCCGACCCGTACACCGCGTCCTCGTTGAGGATCATCGGCTCGTAGCCGTAGATGTTCGCGTAGGGCGGCTTGCCGACCTCGGTCAGCCGTTTGACCAGCGCGGTGTCGCCGGCCGAGCGCGCCCGGGCGAGCATGTCGTCGTATTGCGTGCGGTCGCTGGCGGTCGGGTTGGCGACCTGGCCGACGCCCACGTAGGCGGCGAACAGCTCGGGCGAGTCCTGCACCGCGAGGGTCGCGCCGATCGTGCCGCCCGAGTGCGCCACCAGATAGATCTTGTCGCGCCGGAACCGGGATCGCAGATAGTCGGTCACCTCGAGCACGTTGCGCCGCTCGTCGTCGACGGTGAACGTCGGCGTCGGGTCGAGGTCGCCGAACGATCGGCCACCACCGCGCCGGTCCATGGTCACCACCACGAACGTCTGCTCGAGCGCGGCGAGCCGCTGCCGCATGGCGGCCAGCTCGGAGCCGCCCGGCGCGCCGGGCACGAACAGCAGGACCGGCGCGTCGGCGCGGGCTCCCCGGATCATCAGGCCGAGCTTCCCCGCCCACGCCAATTCGGAGATCCCGCCGGGAATCGCCGTGACCCGCCCCGGAACCGCGACCACCGCCCCGGTGACGAGAACGACCGCCGCGAGGACCACCGCCACGAAGCGCCCGATCCCCCGCCCGATCGCCGCGCCCACCGACCGCGACCGAACCGAGCGACGACGCGCCCAGCCAGCTCCGTAGGCGGCGCCGACCGCCATCGGCAGCAGCGCGAGCAACATGTAGAGGCCGCGCCCGACGATCAGCGCGAGAAGGCCGAGCGAGGTGGGCCGCGGATAGTCGACGGTCGGCCCGGTGAAGCCGACCCGGGTGATCTCGCCGGCCACCGCGAAGAGAACCGGCGCGAGGAAGATCGACCAGCGGGCCCGGGTGAACCGCCCGGCGAACACGCCGACCGCGACACTGATCAACAGGATCGCCACCGCGTCGATCGGGAAGATCGGCCCACGCGGCCGCCAGAAGCCGGCCAGGACACCCCAGACCAGCGCCGGAAGCAGACCCACGCCGCGGACCATGGTGGGACGGTAGTGGAAATTCGATGCCCCGCGCTGCCCCCTTTGGTTAAGTTGCGTGCCATGGTTGCGCGTCAGGCCGGTCCCGAGGATGCCGATGAGCTGGTCCGTCTCCGCGCGGTGCTGCTGCGCAGCATGCATCAGCCGCACTGGTCCGACGACTGGCGCGAGCCGGCCCGGCAGGCGCTGCTCGATGAGCTGGCCACCGCGAAGACGATGACCGCGTTCGTCGTCGACCGCCCCGGCGGCGACGGCCTGGCCGCCTGCGTGCTCGGCACGATCGAGACCCGGCTCGGCGGCCCGGGCAACCCGGACGGCCGCAGCGGCTACGTCTTCAGCGTCGCCACCGACCCCGACATGCGCCGTCGTGGTTTCAGCCGAGCGTGCATGACGGCTCTGCTGGAGTGGTTCCGGCAGCAGGGCATCCACAAGGTCGATCTGCGCGCGTCCACCGACGGCGAGCCGCTTCACCGCTCGCTCGGCTTCGCCCGCACCACGGACCCGGCGATGCGCCTGCGACTGTGACAGCCATCGCACCAAACGGATGGTCTGTTTGAGATGCCCGTATTTGTCCCTCGCGGCGTGCGAGGGGCGATTGGCACACCATCGCTGATCTAGTCTTTCCGGCATGGGACAGATCGAGCGCTTCGCGGACCTGGTGGTCCGGGCCGGGGTAAACGTCCAGCCTGGTCAGGGCGTGGTCATCGACAGCGACACCGCGCATCTGGAGATCGCGCGAGCCGTGGTCGAGGCCGCCTACCGGGCCGGCGCGGGCTGGGTGGACGTCAACTTCGTCGACGGCCCGATCCAGCGTTCCGGCGTCGACCACGCCACGGTCGAGGCGCTCTCCGCCAGCCGGCCGTGGGCGCTCGCCCGCATCGAGGAATGGCGGACCACCGGCGTCGTGTCGATCGGCCTGGTCGGTGACCCCGACCCGCATCTGTTCGACGGCGCCGACCCGGCCCGGGTGGCGGCCCGCCGCCACGAGGAGGTGAGCGCCCGGCGCAACGCCCTGTTCAACGGCATGCGCTGGTCACTGGTGGCCGCGCCGAACCCGGGCTGGGCCCAGCAGATCTTCGGTGAGCCCGATATGGACCGGTTGTGGGCGGCGGTCACCACCGCGATGCGGCTCGACTCCCCCGACCCGGCCGCCGCGTGGCAGGCCCGCTCGGCGACGCTGGCCGCCCGGGCCAAGCAGCTCGACGCGCTGGAGCTGACCGAGGTGCACTACCTCGACGAGAGCACCGACCTGACCGTGGGCCTGCCGCCGCGGGTGCGCTGGACCGGTGGCGGTCTGGTCGACCCGGATGGCATCACCTACCTGCCCAACCTCCCGACCGAGGAGGTGTTCACCAGCCCCGACCGGCGGCGCGCCGACGGCGTGATCCGGGTGACCCGGCCGATGGTGATCGCCGGGCAGCTGATCACCGGGCTGCGGGTGACGTTCAAGGACGGCCGGATCAGCGAGGTGTCCGCGGACGAGGGCGGCGACGTGATCCGCGCCCAGATCGAGACCGACGAGGGTGCGCGCTACCTGGGCGAGGTGTCGCTGGTCGACCGGGAGAGCCGGATCGCGAAGGCCGGCATCGTCTTCCACAACACCCTCTACGACGAGAACGCCGGCTGCCACGTGGCGTGGGGCCAGAGCTTCCCGTGGACTGTCGAGGACGGCATGAAGATGACCCCCGAGCAGCGCACCGAGGTGGGCCTGAACACCTCGGGCATCCACACCGATGTGATCATCGGCGGCGACGGCATGACGGTGACCGGCACCGGCCCCGGCGGCACGGTCGAGATCATCCGCGACGACGCATGGGTGCTGTAGGTGCGGGGCAGCGCGCCGGCCGGAAAACCGGCAACATGACCTGATGGGACCTATCGCGGCATACGACGAGATCGCCGACTGGTACGAATACCAGTTCCTGCCGGCCTCGACGCCCGGCGACCCGATCGGCATCCAGGCCTCGCTGGCCGAGCTGCTCGGCCGGGCCGAGTTCCTGGACACCGGCGCCGAGCGTTGCCTGGAGATCGGCTGCGGCACCGGGGTGCACGCCGCTCAGCTGCGTGAGCTCGGCTGGGCTCCGATCGGCGTCGATCTTTCGGCACGCATGCTGGCGTACGCGAAGGAGCGCCTGCCGATCGCCCGGGGTGACGCGACCCGCCTGCCCATTGCCGACGGCGCGCTCGGCGCGGTGGTCGCGATGATGGTGCATACCGATATGCCGGATTATCCGGCCGTGCTGCGGGAGGTCGCCCGGGTGCTGCGGCCGGGCGGGGTGTTCGTGCATGTCGGGGTGCATCCGGCGTTCTGCGGCGGTTTCGCCGACCGCAGCGATCCGGAGGCGGTGGTCATTCGCCCGGGCTACCTGGACAGCCACTGGACCAAAGCATCATGGACGACCAAGGGGGTCCGCAACCGGGTCGGCGCCTCGCATCTGCCGTTGCCGGCTCTGTTGCAGGCGTTCCTGGATGCCGGCCTGCAGTTGACCGGCTTCACCGAGGGCGGCAACCCGGTGCCGACCGCCCTCTCCGTGCGAGCGGTCAGAACATGAACAGCATCGCTGCCACGCCCATCAGAACCATCAGCAGGAGCGCGATGAGCAGCCCCTTCTCGGCGGAGGCAACGTCGGCGACATCGGAGGCAACGGGGGTCGTGGCGAGCGGCTCGCTGCTCATGAACTGATCCCTCCCGGGAGTGCGATGGAGCACCCTTCAAGGTGCATCCACTCGTCAAGCGGCTTAGGGTCGAGGGCGTCGTCGACCTCGAAGGGACTGCGTTTTCGGTGGATTGGTTCCTCAATACGGAGGAGCGCGGCAACCCGCACTCGTCCATACCCACGTGGTGCACAGGTAACACGGCCGAACCGCTTATTCACGGAATAACGTATTTTGACCGGCTGGTGTCCGAGGTGGAAAGCCTCCGCGAGGGTGACTACCTCTTCTTTACGGACTGGCGCGGCGATCCGGATGAACGGATGCGCGAGAACGGCCCAACGGTGGCCGAACTCTTCGCCTCAGCCGCCAAACGCGGCGTAGCGGTCAAAGGCCTGCTGTGGCGGTCTCATCTGGACAAATTCGCCTACAGCGAGGAGGAGAACCGCAACCTCGGCGACGAGATCCGCGCGGCCGGCGGCGAGGTGCTGCTCGACCAGCGGGTCCGCCGCGGCGGTTCACACCACCAGAAACTGGTCGTTTTACGGCATCCGGGGCGCCCCGAGCTGGACATCGCGTTCGCCGGCGGCATCGACCTGTGCCACAGCCGCCGGGACACCGCCGAGCACCACGGCGATCCGCAGGCGGTGCAGATGTCCTCCGCATATGGGAAAAATCCCCCATGGCACGACGTGCAGCTGGCCTTGCAGGGGCCGGTCGTCGGCGCGCTCGATCTGTGCTTCCGGGAGCGGTGGACCGATCGGGTCCCGCTCGACCAGCACGGCCCGATCTCCACCGCCATCGACTACCTCAAGCATGCCGACCAGCACGCGGACAAGCTCCCGCCGCAACCGCCCGACCCGCCGGAGTGCGGGCCGCTGAATGTCCAAGTTCTACGGACATATCCGGCAATGCGGCCACCGTACGGTTTTGCCCCGCAGGGCGAGCGCACCGTCGCCCGCGGCTACACCAAGGCCATCCGCAACGCCCGCCACCTCATCTACCTGGAAGACCAATACCTTTGGTCGACCGAGGTGGCCGAGCTGTTCGCCCAGGCGCTCAAGGACAACCCCGGGCTGCACCTGATCGCGGTCGTGCCCCGGCACCCCGACGTGGACGGCCGGTTCGCGCTGCCGCCCAACGAGATCGGCCGCGAGGAGGCGATCGAGCTCTGCCGCCGCACCGCCCCCGACCGGGTGCACATCTTCGACCTGGAAAATCACGAAGGCACCCCGGTGTACGTGCACGCCAAGGTGTGCGTGATCGACGACGTGTGGTGCAGCGTCGGCAGCGACAACTTCAACCGCCGCTCGTGGACCCACGACAGCGAGCTGTCCTGCGCGATCCTCGACGAGACCAGCGACGAACGGGCCCCGACCGGGTGGGGCGCCCGCCGCTTCCCGCGTGACCTGCGCCTGGCGCTGACTCGCGAGCACCTCGACCGGGACGACGACGAGGGCCTGATCGACCCGCTCGACGTCGTGCGCGCGATGACCACGACCGCCGACCGCCTGCAGGCCTGGAAGGACGGCGGCCGCACCGGGCCACGCCCGCCCGGCCGCATCTTCGAGCACCGCACCGGCACCATGCCGTGGTACCAGCGGATGTGGGCCCTGCCCGCCTACCGCCTGGCCTACGACCCGGACGGCCGCCCCTGGCGCGCCCGGCGCAAGGGCACCTGGTGATCAGAGCCGGAAGGGGCACGTGGTGAGCAGGCTCAGATCTGCCAGCGGTGCGGCACCCAGATCGGCGAGTGCGGATCGCCGGCCAGCTCCAGGCTGATCCGCCACGCCCCCATCGGTGGCCGGCCCGCGGCCTCCCACCGGTCCAGGACGGCTGCCGCCGCAGCGCCGTAGCCGGCCGCCTCGTCGCCACCGGCCCAGACGCTGCCGTCCGGTGGCACCACCGCGCCGCCGGAGCGGGTGCCGTCGAGCAACGCCAGGCAGCTCTGCCGCCGCCCGGGGATGGCCGCGTGCGAGGCGCGGCGGTTCCAGGCGCCGGCCGCGTACCAGAGGTCGCGGTAGGTGGACTCGTCCAGCGGTGGGTCGTAACGGGCCGGGGCGTGCGGCGTCAGCTCGGCCATCGCCGCGGCCGGGCTCGGGAACGCGTCCGGGAAGGGCGCGTTCAGCGGGCCGGACGCCTGCATGAAGCCGGACCCGCAGACCGCCCGGGCCCGCACCGGCGGCCCGGCCACCCGCAGCACCGGGTGGGTGCCGGCGTGCACCACCGGGGCCAGCACGAACCCGTCCGGGTCGAGCTGCTCGAGCCAGTGCGGCGAGACCCCGGCGATCCCGACCGTCACGATCACCCGGTCGAACCGCTCGCGCGGGCGACCCGGGTAGCCGTCGGCGTGCTCCACGCGTACACCCGCAATTCCGGCCCGGGCCAGCGCCGTGCGTGCCCGGACCGCCACGTCCTCCTGCGCGTCGATGCTCGTGACCGACGCCCCGAGCGAAGCGAGGAGGGCGGCGTTGTAGCCGGTCCCCGCGCCCACCTCGAGAATCCGATGGCCCGGCCGCACGTCGAGGGCCTCGATCATGAGAGCCATCAGCGACGGCTGGCTCGACGAGCTCGTCGGGACCTTGCCGTCCATCTTGGTCACCAGCACGTCGTCGTGGTAGATGGTCGGCAGGAAGTCCGGATCGGCCGGCAGCACCCAGCTGCCGTCGCGACGCTGGAAGCCGTCCGGCACGAACGCCTCGCGCGGCACCCGGGCGAACGCCGCGGCCAGCTCCGGCGAGAGCTCGACACCGCCCTGCCGGATCCGCTCGAGAAACTCGCCCCGCGGGCCTGTCATCCCCTCACGATAGGGCGGCGGCGAGGCGATCCGGCACGTCGGCGGCATGATAGGGCCATTCGGATGGGTCGATCCGGTCAAGGAAGCCGGAATAGGTCACGGCGGCACGAAGCGCCGCGACCGGCCGCAACAGCTCGGCGGCACGCATCGGCTCGGCGCCGGGCCGGCTCTTGACCCAGCGGTACGCCCATTGCCGCACCACCGGTTCCGGGTCATCGAGGCCCTCGGTGAGTCGCAGGATGTCGAACGCCGGGTGGCCGATCGTGCAGTCACCCCAGTCCATGATCGTGAGCTTTCCGTCCGGGCCGGTCCGCACGTTGCCGGGATGCAGGTCGCCGTGCACGAGGGTGTCCGGGAGCCCGCACTCGGCGACCGCCGAGAACCGCGCCGGGAGCCCGTCGACCAGCTCCTCGAGGCCGTCGAACCGGCCGAAATACGGCTCGGCCACCCGCCGGATCCGCTCGGCGTCGAGCCGCCCGTCCGGGATCACCGCCGGCACCCGGCCGGCCAGCTCCACCTGCACCGGGTGGAGCGCCGCGGCGATCCGGTCGCACACGTCGGCGCCCGCGCCGTAGCGGTCCTCCCCCTCGATGTGCGCGAGCAGCATGCGCCCCTGCGGCCCGTCCGCGATCAGCTCCGGAACCAGGCCGGGCACGACCTCGTCGACCAGCCGGATGGCGGCGGGCTCGTGCGCGAAGAACGCCGGCACCTGCTTGAGCCAGGCGTCGTCGCCGATCCGCCAGATCGCCGACAGGTTCCAGGTGCGCTGCTGGTGAGCCGGCGCCGGGCCGCCCAGCACCTCCCGCGCCCAGGCGAGCGACGCCGCCGGCCCACCCACCTCGGCATAGGCGGCCCGGCGCGGATCGGGAGTGAGATCGACCTCGACCGGGTAAAGGTCGCCGCGATGATCACTGACCTCGGCCAGATACGTGACGTGCCCACCGGGCGGGGCCGGGCGGTCGCCGTGCAGCAGCCGGAGCACCTGCCGGTCCGCGCGGGCGAACTCGCCCACGTTCTGCCACCAGGGCAAAGCGGCCTCGAACGGCGGCAGCGCGCCGAGCACCCGGCCGGCCGGGTCGACCAGCACGAGCGTCACGATCCGGGTCACGACCGAGACCGTAACCTACGGCCGATAGCCTGCGGCTCGTGAGCGAGATCGCCTGCCTCCTCGGCTTCGACGTGACCGAACCGGCCGAACTGGTTCTGCAGATCGCGGTGCCGTCCCCCCTGTCCGAGACGCTCTCCGTCGAGGCGGTGGAGTTGCCCGGCCGCCAGCACTATCTGCGTGCCGAGCCGGGCAAGCTGCGGGTGGAATACCGCGCCACGGTCGGGCCGCAGCCCGCGCCGGGGCCGGTCACCAAGCTGGAACGCATCGTGGCGCTGCGGCCGAGCCGTTACTGCCCGTCCGACCGGCTCGCCGGTTTTGCCGCCCGGCAGTTCGGCTGGGCCGGCGACCCGGCCACCACCGTGCGGGCGATCACCGATTACGTGCACGACCACCTCTACTACACCGTCGGCAGCAGCGGCCCGACCACCGACGCGATCGACACGTTGCTGTCCGGCGCCGGTGTCTGCCGCGACTACGCCCACCTGGTCGCGACCCTGTGCCGATCGCTCGACATCCCGGCCCGGGTCGCCGCCGTCTATGCTCCCGGCCTGTCCCCGATGGACTTCCACCTGGTCGTCGAGACCGCGCTGGACGGCGAGTGGCGGGTCTGGGACGCCACCCGGCTGGCACCGCGGCAGTCGCTGATCCGCATCGCCACCGGTCGCGACGCCGCCGACACCGCTCTGGCCACCACCATCTCGGGCGTGCTCACCATGCCGGAGATGATGGTCACCGCGGTGGCCGACGGCAATCTGCCGATCGACGATCACGTCGCTCTGGTGTCGCTGGGCGGCAACGTCACGTGATTTTCTGAAACCAACGGCCGTTAGGGTCGAGGCATGGTTGATCTCGTGCTGCGCTCCCGTCGCGTCGTCACCCCGGCCGGGGTCGCCCCGGCCGCCGTCTCGATCTCGGGCGAGAAGATCGTGGCGATCGGCCCCTACGACGCCCCGATCGAGGCCGCTTCCCAGGTCGATCTCGGTGATCTCGCGCTGCTGCCGGGCCTGGTCGACACGCACGTGCACGTCAACGAGCCGGGCCGCACCGAGTGGGAGGGGTTCGCGACCGCCACCCGGGCCGCGGCGGCGGGTGGCGTGACCACGATCATCGACATGCCGCTGAACAGCCTGCCGCCGACCGTCTCGGTCGATGCCCTGAAGATCAAACAGAAGGCGGCGACCGGTCAGATCCGCGTGGACGTCGGCTTCTGGGGTGGCGCGATTCCCGGCAACTCCGGTGATCTGCCCGGCCTGCACGAGGCCGGTGTCTTCGGCTTCAAGTCGTTCCTCGCCGACTCCGGGGTGCCCGAGTTCCCGCCGGTCTCCGCGGAGGAGCTGGCCACCGCCCTGGAAGCCGTGGACGCGCTGTTCGTCGTGCACGCCGAGGACCCCGGCCACCTGCACGACGCGGCCTCGTCCGCGGCGTACGCCGACTTCCTCGCCTCCCGGCCCGCCGAGGCCGAGCACGCCGCCATCGCCACGGCGATCGCGGCGGCCCGCGCCTCCGGCCGGCGGGTGCACATCCTGCATCTCTCGGCGGCCGGCGCGCTTCCGCTGATCGCGGCGGCAAAAGCTGATGGTGTACGCGTCACCGCCGAGACCTGTCCGCACTACCTGACCCTGGACGCCGGCACCATCCCCGACGGCGCCACCGAGTTCAAGTGCTGCCCGCCCATCCGTGACTCGGCGAACGCCGACCAGCTGTGGCAGGCGCTTGCCGACGGGCTGATCACCTGCGTGGTCAGCGACCACTCGCCCTGCACGCCCGAGCTGAAGCGGCAGGACACCGGCGACTTCGCGGCCGCCTGGGGTGGCATCGCGTCGGTGCAACTGGGTCTGCCGGTGATCTGGACCGCAGCCCGGGACCGTGGTTATGGCCTCGCCGACGTGGTGGACTGGATGGCACGGCGCCCGGCCGACCTGGTCGGGCTGTCCGCCAAGGGCCGCATCGAGGTGGGTGCGGACGCCGACCTGGTGGCGTTCGACCCGGACGCCACGTTCACCGTCGACCCGCACCAACTGCACCACAAGAACCCGGTCACGCCGTACGCGGGCAAGGTTTTGCATGGGGTGGTTCGCACGACCTGGCTGCGCGGCTCGTCGGAGAACAGCGGACGCTTCCTGACTCGAGAGGACTGACCGATGGAGGACTTCAGCACCAAGCCCGACCTCGCTTCCCGGGCCCTCGGCGGCGGTGTCGTCTTCGCCAACGACGAGTACTACGTCTCCGCCGACCATCTGCTGATGCCGGAGCCGCCGAAGTTCAGCCCACGGACGTTCGACCACAAGGGCCAGGTCTACGACGGCTGGGAGACCCGCCGGCGGCGCACGCCCGGTCAGGACGTGGCGATCGTCCGGCTCGGCACGCCCGGCGTCATCCACGGCGTCGACATCGACACCGCGTTCTTCGTCGGCAACTACCCGCCGTACGCCTCGGTCGACGCCCTGGCCGTCGACGGCTATCCCACCCCCGCCGCGCTGCAGGCCGCCAGCTGGGTGCCGATCGTGGGAAAGTCGGCGCTCGACGGAGACACCCGCAACCTGTTCCCGGTGCACGACAATCGTCGCTTCACCCACGTGCGCCTCACCATCCATCCGGACGGCGGCGTGGCCCGCTTCCGCGTGCACGGCGACGTGGTGCCCGACCCGTCGCTGCTGCCCGAGGTCTTCGACATGGCCGCGCTTGCCAGCGGCGCCCAGGTGACCGGGTGCAGCAACATGTTCTACGGCCACCCGCAGGCCATGCTCAGCTCCGGCCTGGCCCGGCACATGGGCGAGGGCTGGGAGACGTCCCGCCGCCGGGACACCGGCAACGACTGGGCCGAGATCACCCTGGCCGCGCCGACCGTGGTCGAGTTCGTCGACCTGGACACCACCCATTTCAAGGGAAACGCGCCCGGGGCGGCCTCGGTGCGCGGCTCCCTGGCCGGCGGCGAATGGTTCGACATCCTGCCGCAGGCGCCGCTGAACCCGGACACTCCGCACCGCTTCCCGGTGAGCCCGGCCGGCCCCGCCGACCGCGTGCGCCTCGACATCTTCCCGGACGGCGGAATGGCCCGGCTGCGCGTCATCGGCCGCCCCGACCGCACCGTTCTCGAAGAAAACTTCCGCCGCCATGTCGAGACCAGGTAGGCCGCTCCGACCGTAGGGCATGACAAAGGTAATCGCGGAAATGTCGATGTCCCTCGACGGCTTCATCGCCGATGAGAAGGACGGAATCGAAGAGCTGTTCGGCTGGTACGGCAATGGCGACGTGCCGGTGCCCACGGCGGTCGAGCACATGACGTTCCGGGTGAGCCCGGAAAGCGCCGAGCACCTGCGCCCGGCGTTCGCGGGCGCGATCGGCGCGCTGATCTGTGGCCGCCGCGTCTTCGACCTCACCAACGGCTGGGCCGGAACGCACCCGATCGGCTGCCCGGTCTTCGTGGTCAGCCACTCAGTGCCGGACGACCAGCACGGCGCCGCGTTCTTCACCGACCCGCTCGAGGCTCTGGCCGAGGCGCGCACCGCGGCCGGCGACCGCGACATCGCGGTGGCCACCCCGTCGATCACCCAGCAGTTCCTGAACGCCGGCGTCCTCGACACGATCGTCGTCTCGCAGATCCCGGTGCTGCTGGGCCACGGGATCCGCTTCTTCGACAACCTCGAAATGGCCCCGATCCGCCTTTCCGACCCCGCGGTCGTTCAGGGCCGGGGCGTGACCCACCTGACCTACGACGTCCGCAAGTCATAAGCGGATGTGCCCCCGCGGCCTCGGCCACCCGCCCGGCCGGGTGGGCCGAGTGCCGGGTTCGTTTCCGCGCCCGTACATCTGCATGGTTCTGATTTTGTTCGGCTACAGCGGGTAAAGGAACTGCATGGCTCTCCCGATCGAGGATCGGGTCGATCGATTGGTTCTGTGCGCTGACCTACGCCCCGACCGATGGGCCGCACCGACGACGCCCGGGAGACGTTCGCCCGGCTGCTCGCCCTGCGCAACGACGTGGGCCTGCTCTCCGAGGAGTACGACACGGACGCCGGCCGGCTGGTCGGCAACTTCCCGCAGGCGTTCAGCCACGTGCCGCTGATCGACACCGCGCGCACCCTGAGCTCGTCGATCGCGCCGACCGCAGCGCGGGCTCAGGAGGGCTTGAAGTAGGTCGTATACTCGTCCACGAGCATTCGTGGACGAGGAGGGCGCGGTGGCCAAGCGGCGGAAGGTCGGCAACCCGATGGCGCTCGGCGTGCTGTCGGTCCTCGCGTTCCGCCAGATGCACCCGTACGAGATCGCCTCCGCCCTCAAAGGCTGGGGCAAAGACCGAGACCTGCAGATCAAGTGGGGCTCGCTCTACACCGTCGTCGGCAACCTGGCCAAGAACGACCTGATCACCGAGGTGGAGAGCGTCCGCGAGGGCCGCCGCCCCGAGCGCACCGTCTACCGCATCACCGACACCGGTCGCGCCGAGCTGCTCGACTGGACCAGGGAGCTGCTGTCGACGGCCGAACCGGAGACCCCCCGTTTCCGGAGCGGTCTGTCGGTGATGTCGGTGCTGTCCCCCGACGAGGTCGTGACGCTGCTGCAACAGCGCCTCGACGCGGTCGGGCAGGCGATTGCCGCCACCCTCGTCGAATACGACGTCCCGCGCCTCTTCCTGCTCGAGGTCGAGTACGACCGGGCGATGTTGACGGCCGAGGCGGCCTGGATGCGGTCGCTGATCGCCGAGCTGGAATCGGGCACGCTGCCCGGCATCGACGACTGGCGGCAGTTCCACGAAACCGGCACAGCGCCGGAAGACATCCTCCGACTCGCGGAGGAGAGCATCAAAAACCCTTGAAAAAGCGATCCCGGCGGCCTGCTGCAACAGACCACCGGGATCAACCCTCGATCCGAGCATGGGAACCACGACCCGGTCCGAAGGCGGCATTCTCAGGATACCGGGGTCAGTTCCGGTGGCGGTTCGAGCACGACACTGCCCAGGAGGATCCTCATGGCACGACCACGCACCGTCGCCATCATCGGCGGCGGCATCGCCGGCCCGGTCACGGCGCTGGCCCTACGCAAGGCCGGCATCGAAGCCACCGTCTACGAGAGCTATCCCACCACCGCACACGGCATCGGCGGCACCATCGCCATCGCCCCGAACGGCATGGCCGCCCTGGACATAGTCGGCGCCGCCGAGCCCACCGCTGATGTCTCGTGGCCGGTCCACCGCCAGGTGATGGCCGTCGGCGGAAAGCGCCTGGAACTCCCCGCCCTGCGCGGCGCCGGCCCACTGCACGTGATCCACCGCAGCGACCTCTACCGCATTCTCGCCGCCGACGCACCGATCGAATACGGCAAACGCCTGGTCAACGCGGTCCAGGGCCCCGGCGGGGTGACCGCGACCTTCGCCGACGGCGACGAGGTCCAGGCCGACATCCTGATCGGCGCCGACGGCGTCCACTCCACGGTCCGCCGCCTGATCGACCCGACCGCCCCCGGCCCGAAATACACCGGAATGTTGGCCTTCGAGGGCCAATCACCACTGCCGGTGCCCGAGGAGCCGGGCACGATGATCTTCACGTTCGGCAAGCGCGGCTTCTACCTGTACGGCCCCGCACCGGCCGGCGGCACCACGTTCGGCATCAACCTGCCGCACACCCCGCTGACGATCGCCGAGGCCAGAGCAATCCCCAACACCCAGTGGAAGAACACCCTGCTGGACATCTACGGCGAGGACACACCGGGCGGCGACCTGATCCGGCAACTACCCACCGAGGACCTGACCGTCAACGGCGCCCTGCACATCATGCCGCCGGTCCCACGCTGGCACCGAGGCCGCATGGCCCTGGTAGGCGATGCGGTGCACGCCCCGTCAAACAGCTCCGGCCAGGGCGCTTCCTTGTCGATCGAAAGCGCCATCCAACTAGCCCAATGCCTACGCGACTTCAAAGACACCGAAACGGCCTTCACCACCTACGAACGCCTACGCCGACGCCGAGTAGAAAAAGTGGCAGCAAGGGCAGCCAAAACAAACGGCATCGTAACTAATCAGGTCGGCTGTTTCGGGCCGGTTTGATCTTGCCGGGGTTGTTCGGCAGGATGTCCGGGTGCCTGAGATGCCGTCCATCGTGGAGC
>NZ_JBEZYA010000010.1:182652-326251 GCF_040638295.1 Actinoplanes sp. NPDC026619 | reverse complement strand
TGAGGGCTTCACCCGCTTCATCCGCCTCCACAGAGGCCACTCACCCCACAAAATCCCTGTTCAGCGCCCCGCGCCGCGAGAACGCAACAGCCCTGGCCGGAGAGGGACGAAGGAGTGCCCGCCGAATGGCGCAAATCGGCCGTATCTCGCTTGTCGCCGCCACACCAACCATTCGAGACATTCATCCTTCGGCAGTGGCTGCGAGAGAGCTTATCTGGTCGGACGCAATAGCCGTTTGATTGGTCATGCAACTGTCGTACTGCCTTTCCAGGATTGGCATGATCAATCATTGGCGGCGGCTCTCCGCGGGGCGGGAGAATGTAGTCATGAGACAGCGGCAGCTTCAGTTCTTCACCAGCTCCGAGCTTGCCGCTATGCGTGACCGAACGAAGGCTCGTAATTATTCGGCGGCTGCGGATGAGTTTCGCCGTGAGCATGCGCGTCATCGGCGTTGGGGTCTTGCGCGGCGTCATGCCCGGAAGCTGTGCCGGTCGCATGGTTGTTCGGTCGAGTGCGGGGCGGTGGGTCTGCATGACGACTTCGAGGAGGTTCCGCCGCTTATCTGGGACGACGAGACCACCGTGGTTCGGCCGCCGCGGCGTGTGCCGGGTCGCGAGGTCCGGGTCGTGCGGGAGGTGCAGCCGAGCAATGAGCAACAGCCCGGCGACCCTGGCCTCGCCGACCATGTGGCGACTGCATGCCGGGTAGCGGAGGCTCAACCTGCCCGCCAGGCGGACAGACCCGACGGGGCGCTGACAGCTGGCCAGGCGCCGGTGGTTGGTCGGGCGGAGATGCCGGGCCAGGCGGAGGTTTCAGGTCAGGCGCGGGCGGAGGGCCGGGCGCCTGCGGTCGGTCGGGCGGAGGTTCTGGGCCAGGCGTTGCGGGTGATGGGTCGGGCGGAGATTGCCGCCCGGGCGTTGGTGGGGGGTCTGGCGCGGGTGGTCGGCCTGGTGGAAGCGGTTGGCTGGGCGGGGGCGGCTGGTCAGGCGTCGGCGGCTGGGCGGGCTCGAGCTGTCGGGTTGGCGGAAGCTGTCGGCCGGGCGTCGCATCGGCTTGAGTCGGGTTGGCTCTTGAGGTCTGTGGTGTGTGGCGAACGGTGTCGACTGCCTTGGCCTGCCGGGTGGTTCGGGCTTGGTCGGCGCCCGTGTCTCATCCCGAGACCGGCAGCCAATTCATGCCGGGCAGCGGCGGTCGGCATTGCGGCGCTACCGGCCGCGGCTGATGTGCGACGGCCGGCCGGCCGTCGTCGGCATCGCTTTACGGCGCGTGCTGGACATGTGCGACCCGGGAGGCTGCATCTGCGAACATCACCCGGCGGAACGGGTGGGACTGGCAACCGGAACATTAATCGGAGAAATGCTCGGCCACCGCCTGGAAATTAGTCCCGAATCTCAATTGCGCGCGGCTGAGGCGCGACGTGGAGAGCCGCTTCCTGGTGGCTGTAGGAACGCGCGGATGCCTGGTTTTTTGCGGCATCGGTGGCATTCGCCTAGGGCCGGTCAGCGTGATTCCGCGCCTGCGGAAAGCTGCGGGAGACAACGTTTGCGGCGGGCTGAGGCGTTCTCTATCTGCCGGTCAGCGGGTGGGGCACGGCCTCGCGGGGTGTGGGCCGCGAGGCCGTGCGTGCTGGTTAGAGGGAGAGGGACCAGGTGTCGATGCGGCCGGTGTCGGCGCTGGCGGCGTCCTGGACTCTCAGGGTCCAGTCGCCGTTGGGGGGCTCGGTGGCCAGGTTGACCGTGTAGGTCTGGTTGATGTTGTCGGTGCTGCCGCCGGCTCGGTTGTGGAGGACGTAGGCGGTGCCGTCCGGGGCCAGCAGAGTCACTACCAGGTCGCCGATGTAGGTGTGCACGATGTGCACCTCCACCGTGCTGGATGTCGATGCCGCCGCGGCTGCGCAATCGGTCAGCGTGACCGTGCTGGTCACTGTGGTGTTGTCGGGGATGGTTACGTCGGTGTCGTTGGACGCAGTGCAGCCGGCCGCGCTGTTCACGCTGACCGTCAAGGCTGCTGCCCTGGTCACCGACGGGGCCGTGGCGGTGATGGTGATCGGGGCGCTGGAGCGTGACGTGCCCTCGGCCGCGGTTACCGTGATCGTGGTGGGCTCACCTGCGGTTACGGTGGGCGGGTCGAACGACACCGTCACGCCGGTCGGCGTGGTGCCGGCTGAGAACGTCACCTGCTCGGGGTCGCCGTTTACCGCCGTGGTGGACAGCGTCACCGTGGACGAGGCGCCCGGGTCCAGGGACACTGACGTCGCGTCGAGAGCCAGCGAGAAGTCGTTGCCCGCCGAGCAGAAGTCGTCGCCGGCCACGTTCACCGCGGTCCAGGCGGCCTCGACCGCTTTGTACTCGGTGCTGCAGAAGCCGTACAGGTCGGTTGCCGCGGACAGGGAGTAACCGCGGGCCTGGGCGTACGTCGTGCTGGAGATGAAGTAGTTGTCCAGGGCCCGGAACCAGATCGCCGCGGCCTTGTCCCGGCCGATGCCGGTGACCGGGGCGGCCGTGCCGCACAGCGGTGAGGTGCCGAACGCGGTGACGCCGCTGCCCTCGGCCAGGTCGAAGAAGAAGTGGTTGGCCACGCCGGAGGAGTAGTGCACGTCGACGTTCTTGGTGGTGGTCGACCAGCAGCTGTGGGAGGAGCCGTCGAGTGCCGGGTTGTACATGTAGCGCAGTGGCGCCCCCGTACCCCGGATGTCGATCTTCTCGCCGATGTCGTAGTCGCCCGGGTCGGTGGTGCTGTTCGCGTAGAACTCGACCATGCTGCCGAAGATGTCGCTGGTGGCCTCGTTCAGGCCGCCCGGCTCGCCGGAGTAGGTCAGGCCGCCCGGCACCACGTTCTCGGTGACGCCGTGTGACATCTCGTGGCCGGCCACGTCCAGCGCGACCAGTGGCTTCGCGTTGCCGGTGCCGTCGCCGTAGGTCATCTGCGCGCCGTCCCAGAACGCGTTGACGTAGGCGCTGCCGTAGTGCACCCGCGACGGGACACCGGTGCCGTTGCCGAAGATGCCGTTCCGGCCGTGCACGTTCGTGAAGTAGTCGAACGTGGTGGCCGCCCCGAAGTGGGCGTCGATGGCCGCCGAGGCACGGTCGGCGTTCGCACCCGTACCCCAGATGTTGTCGTCGTCGGTGAAGACCGCGCAGGTGCCGCTGGTGCGGTTGCCCATGTCGCAGGTGTAGCCGCCGCCGCGTACCGGATCGGTGAGGCTGAAGCCGGTGTCGCCGGCCGTCGTCTCGATCGCCACCGGGCCGGAGTAGAGGCTGTTGCCGGTGCCGGCCACGCTTTCGATCTCGTCGAACGAGCCGACCAGCTTTCCGGTCCTCGCGTCGACGATGACGTGCAGCTTCGACGGGGTCTGGCCGTCCGGGCGCCAGCCGCTGAACACGGTCTCCCAGGCCAGCTTGCCGATGCCGCTGCTGGCGTCGACGAACAGCTCGGGGGTTCCGGTGGAGGTGATCTTGCCGGTGAACGCGGCGGCCGAAGTGGCGCGCGCCGAGGCGGCGGTAACGGACGGCTTGGTGCTCAGGGAGAGCGGCGCCTTGAGGCCGACCGACGTGCCGGTCACCTTGCCGTTCTTGGTCCGGATGACGAGGTCGCCGGCGTAGACCCGCAGGCCGTCGTAGGTGCGTGTGTAGCGGACCGCCTCGTCGGAGCGGCTGTAGACCTGGAACTTGTCCTTGGCCGATCCCTTGATGGCCGCGGTGCCGGCCTCGGAGATCGGGTTGGGTGTGACGGGGGCGGCGGACGCGCGGTCAGCGGTCGCCGTCACCCCTCCTCCGGCCAGCGCGATGGTGGCGGCCAGCGCGATTGCTGTTCTCAAAAGCTTCCTCCCACGAAGAAGTACATCTATTGATGTGAATCCTTCTATGTTGGGAGAGTTGCTGTTGTAAAAGTTTGTTTACGAAATTCTCAGAGCGCCCCGAGATCTCAGAGCGGCTCCACGCCGAACGCCACGTCCAGGCGGTACCGGTTGCCGGGGTAGCGGGACTCGCTCAGCTCCAGCGGCACGTCCCGTTCGTCCAGGATCAAACGCTCCTCCACCAGCAAGGCCGACCCTTCCGGCACCAGCAGCTCGCGGGCGTCCTCGGCGGTCGCCTCCTGCGCGGTGAGGGTCGCGGTGCCCTTCGTCGGTGTCCGGCCGAGCGCGGCCAGAGCCTCGTGCACGGAACCAGCCAGATCCGCCTTGAGCAGGGCGGACACGCTTCCTGGGTAGATGGCCCGCTCGTACGCAATCGGCTCTGAATCGGCCAATCGCACCCGATGGATCGCCACCACCTCGCCGCGCCGCAGGCGCAGGCGAGTCGACTCCTCGCTGGTCGGCGGCCGCAGGTGGGCGAGCGTGACCCGGGACGACGGCGTGCGGCCCTGCTTGCGGATCTCCTCGCTGAGCCGGATCAGGTTGTCGGCCCGGCGCGGCCCGGTCGGCACTGCCACGAACGTGCCCCGGCCCGGCGCGCGATAGACCAGGCCATCGGTGACCAGGCGGGTCACCGCGGCGCGGGCGGTCATCCGGCTGACGCCGTGCTCGCGGGCCAGCTCGGGCTCGGACGGCAGGGGGTCGTGCGGGCGCGACCGGGCGATCCGGGCGCGCAGGGCCTGCTCGATGCGGTGGTAATGGGGCTCGGGCACGAATCACACCCTAACTTGTCTAGACAGCCAGCTGTATAGACAGATACCGTCACGGGCCATGGACTTCACGGTGGCTCAGATCGCGAAGATGATCGATCACAGCATTCTCCGGCCCGAGTTCACCAGCGAGGACGTCCGCAAGGGCTGCGCGATCGCGGCCAAGTACGAGGTGGCATCGGTCTGCGTGCGGCCGTGCGACGTCCCGCTGGCCGTGCAGTTGCTGCGCGGCACCGGCGTGCTGGTCGGCACGGTGATCGGCTTCCCGCACGGCGACACCCCCACGGTGATCAAGGTGGCCGAGACCGCGCTCGCCGTCGGCCAGGGCGCCGACGAGATCGACATGGTGCTCAACGTCGGCTGGCTGCGCTCCGGCAACATCGCCGCGGTGGAGGAGGAGATCGTCGCGGTCATCGAGACGGCCGGCGGCGCGCCCGTCAAGGTCATCCTCGAGAACGCGTACCTCACCAACGAACAGAAGCTCGCCGCCTGCTGGGCGGCCGAGCGGGCCGGCGCGGCTTTCGTGAAATCCAGCACCGGCTTCGCGCCGACCGGCGCGACCATCGACGACCTCGCGCTGATGCGCTCGGCGGTCTCGGCCAAGGTGCGGGTGAAGGCTTCCGGCGGCGTACGCTCCCTCGACCAGCTGATGGCGATGGCAGCCGTCGGCGTCTCGCGGTTCGGCTCGTCGGCCACCGCCGAGATCCTTGAGGACCTCGCCCGCCGCAACGCCATCGCCGTGCCCGCTTTGCGGGACTGACCTGGGCCGCCTCCGGTTTCCCCGGCGCTGCCTGGAAAAATCAAGGGCATGAGCGAAGTGGGAGACCGGCTGCGGCGCGCCGGCGTCGGCGATGTGCTGGACGACGCGACAAACCGGTCGATGTACGCGTCGGACGCCTCGCTGTACCGGATCGTCCCGCAGGCCGTGGTTCGCCCGCGCTCCTCGGACGAGGTTCTGTCGGTCCTCTCCGTGTGCCGGGACCTCGGCGTGCCGCTCACCGCCCGGGGCGCCGGCACCTCGGTGGCCGGCAACGCGATCGGCCCCGGTGTGGTGCTCGACTTCAGTCGGCACCTGAATGCCGTCCTCGATCTGGACCCCGTCGCCCGCACCGCGACCGTGCAGGCCGGCACCGTGCAGTCGGTGCTGCAGGCCGCGGCCAAGCCGCACGGGCTGCGATTCGGCCCCGACCCCTCCACCCACACCCGCTGCACCATCGGCGGCATGATCGGCAACAACTCGTGCGGCTCGCGGACCCTGGGGTACGGCCGGACCTCGGACAACGTGGCCTCTCTGGAGGCCCTGACGATTGATGGCGCTCCGGTTTCGTCGCTGAGCGACCCACTACGTGACGTTGTCGCCGCCAACCTCGCCGTCGCCCGCACCGAATTCGCCACCTTCGGCCGGCAGGTCTCCGGTTACGCCGTCGAGCACCTGCTGCCCGAGCGCGGCTTCAATCTCAGCGAGTTCCTGGTCGGCAGTGAGGGCACCCTCGCCGTGGTCACGTCCGCGACCGTGAAGCTCGTCGCCGATCCCGAGCACCGGGTGCTGGTCGTGCTCGGCTACCCCGACTTCGGCACGGCCGGCGACATCATCCCGGCGATCCTCGAGTTCCGCCCGACCGCCTGCGAGGGCATCGACTCGCGCATCTGCGACGTGGTCCGCAGCCGTCGGGGCGCGGACGCCGTGCCGCCGCTGCCCGGCGGCACCGCGTGGCTCATGGTGGAGATCGCCGGCGACGACCTCGGCGAGGTGCGCGACCGGGTCGCCGGCCTGATCAAGGCGGCCGAGGCGGTCGACTCGCTGATCGTCGAGGACCCGGCGGCGGCGGCCCCGCTGTGGCGGATCCGGGAGGACGGCGCGGGCCTGACCGGCCGCGCGCCCTCCGGGCTTCCGGCCCACGCCGGCTGGGAGGACGCGGCGGTGCCACCGGCCCGGATCGGGGCCTATCTGCGCGATTTCGATGCGCTCTGCGACCAGCACGGTCTGAGCAACATGCCGTACGGCCATCTCGGTGACGGCTGTGTCCACGTACGCCTGGATTATCCGTTGTCGTCGCCCGGCGGGCCGGCGAAGTTCCGGGCCTTCCTCGAGGACGCCGCCGACCTGGTGGTCAGCTACGGCGGATCGCTCTCCGGCGAGCACGGCGACGGACGGGCGCGCAGCGAGCTGCTCTCCCGGATGTACTCGCCGGCGGCGATGTCATTGTTCCGGCAGATCAAGGGCGTTTTCGACCCACGGAACCTGCTCAACCCCGGCAACCTGGTCGACCCCGATCCGGTCGACGCGAACATCCGGGTCGCCCAGGCCCGCCCGGTCACCGCCAAGCTCGCGCTGGCGTACCACTCCGATCACGGCGATTTCAACCAGGCCGTGCACCGCTGCACCGGTGTCGGCAAGTGCCGGGCCGACACGACCGTGCTGGGTGGCGTGATGTGCCCGTCCTACCTGGCCACCCGCGAGGAGAAGGACTCGACCCGCGGCCGCGCCCGGGTGCTGCAGGAGATGCTCGACGGAGATCTGGCCCCCTCGTGGAATTCTCCGGTGGTGCACGAGGCCCTCGATCTATGTCTGTCCTGCAAAGGTTGTGCATCGGACTGCCCGACCGGCATCGACATGGCCGCCTATAAGTCGGAAGTCCTCCACCAGAGCTACAAGCGCCGGCTGCGGCCGCGCTCGCACTACTCGCTCGGCTGGCTGCCCCGATGGTCGCGGCTGGCCGCGCGGATGCCCCGGCTGGCCAACCGCATGACCACGCTGCCCGGCATCCGCGGACTGGCGTTATGGATGGCCGGCGTGGACGCGCGGCGAAACATCCCCGCCTTCGCCCCGCAGACCTTCCGCCAGTGGTTCGCAACCCAGCCGGCCCGCACCGGCACCCCCGTTCTGATGTTCGTCGACAGCTTCACCGACCACTTCTCGCCCGAGGTCGGCAAGGCGGCGGTCGAGGTGCTGACGGCGGCCGGCTATGCCCCGTCGATCACCTCCGGCGAGGCCTGCTGCGGTCTGACCTGGATCTCCACCGGGCAACTGGACGCCGCCCGCCGCATCCTCGGCCGCACGGCGGGCGAACTGGTCAAGGCAGTCGACCGCGGCATGCCGGTGGTCGGCCTCGAACCGTCCTGCACCGGCGTGCTGCGCAGCGACATCACCGAGATCCTCGACAACGACCAGGCCCGCAAGGTCAGCGCGGCCACGGTGACGGTCGCCGAGCTGCTGGCCCGCACCCCCGGCTACACCCCGCCGTCGCTGGACGGGGTGCGGGTGATCGCCCAGCCGCACTGCCACCACCACGCGGTGATGGGCTGGGAGGCCGACGCCAAGCTGCTGAAGTCGGCCGGCGCCACGGTGAAGCGCCTGGGTGGCTGCTGCGGCCTGGCCGGCAACTTCGGCGTGGAGCGCGGCCATTATGAGGTCTCGGTGCAGGTGGCCGAGCAGCAGCTGCTACCGGCCCTGGAGAAGGCGGAGCCGGGCGACATCCTGCTGGCCGACGGCTTCTCCTGCCGCACCCAGGCCGCCGACCTGGCCGCCACGTCCGGAGTCCACCTGGTCCAGCTCCTAGCCGACGCCCAGGCGGCACGTCCCCCAGGCGGATCGTCCTCGGCTGCTGTTTAGTTCAGGCTATAGTTGGCCAATGCCCCCGGACGCGCCCCGTCGCTGGTCCATCAAGACCACTTCTGACGTGCGCGCCTGGTTGCGGGCATTGCGGCAGGCCGATCCGGACGTGTTCCGGTCGGTGAACGTCGCCATCGACATGCTCGCCGAGATCGGCCCAGCGCTCGGCCGCCCGATGGTCGACACATTGCAGGGATCGGTCATCGGCAACCTCAAAGAGCTGCGTCCCCGCTCGGGCCGGGACGTCGCGATCAGGGTGCTGTTCGTCTTCGACCCGTGGTCGCAGGCGGTTCTGTTGGTAGCCGGCAACAAGGCCGGTGACTGGAGCCGGTGGTACACGGCGGCAATCCCGATCGCCGAAGGCGCCTACGAGACGTGGCTGGCCGAAGAGAGAAAACGGAGGGACGACTCATGAGCGAGTTCCACGACTGGGACGACCTCCGGGCGGAGCTGCACGACGGGGACGAGGAGGCTCTGGCGGCGGAGCGGGGACGGACCGAAGCCTGGATCAGCGCTTATCACCTCGCCGAAGAGCGTAAGCGGCTGGGCATGACGCAGCGCGAGGTCGCCGAGCTGATGGGTGTCTCGCCGGGGCGCGTGAGCCAGATCGAGAACGGAGATCTCGACGCCAACGAGGTCGCGACCCTGAGCCGCTATGCGCGGGCGTTGGGTGCCCGAATGCGGATCATCTTCGACTACGGCAACGACCTACGCCAGATCGCCTGACGAACACAGCTGCTCCACCGTGAGTCGCGCAATTCGGTGGCCGGGCACGGGTCAGGCTGCTGCTAGGTCTGGGAGTTGCTGTTCCCACACCCCGATGAGGTCTCTGGCGGTCAACCGTCGGATCTTCGGCCAGTCCTCGACCAGGCGCGACCAGTTGATCCACCGGGCCAGATCGGCCCGCTGCCCTTCGCCGATCAGCGTTGTGTACAGGGTCAGCCGCCGCCGTGGATCGGTGACGTCGAATGGAGGGCTGCCGGACCAGCACAGGCGATTGGGCAGTTCGATCAACCCGATGGCTGGACCGGCGAACTCTCCGCGGGCGGGAATGCGGCCGGAGATGCTGCCTGCCCGGAAGAGGACTTGGTTGATACCCACCCGCCGATTCTCGCAGCCGCCGGCGTCAGGCGACGATCAGCAGGATGATCGCGATCAGTGGGGCGAGGCCCTGGACGGTGGCGGCTCGGAGCATGCGGCGGTTTGTTGAGAGCAGGACCAGGGCGGCGGCGATCATGCTGCCGCAAGCTGCTGCTACCAGGGCTCGGCCGGCCTGGGCGGGGCCGGTGTGCAGCAGGATCAGGCCGACGGCGGCGATGATGGCCAGGAACAGGTTGTAGAAGCCCTGGTTGAAGGCCCATGGGCGGACCGCGGGCACGTCCGACTCGGGGACGCCGAAGGTCTGGTAGCCCGCGGGGCGGGGGAACAGCACGGCCTCCAGCACGAAGATGTAGACGTGGATCAGTGCTGCCAGCAGGGCGGCGATCTGGCCGACGGGATTCATGATCCGGATTGTGCACTACCGGGGCGGGGCCACACACATCGATCTGCACCGATATGGTCGGGCGATGCGACTGATACGGCTGATGGCCGTCACTCTGAGTGCCCTCACCGCCTCTGTGGCCTTCGTCGCGCCCGCTACCGCGGCAGCGAAAGGTCCCACTCAACCGATCTACGACTACACCCAGGCCGTCCGGGAGCGGGTCTGGGTGCAGACCCCGGTGGACAGCGACGCCGACGGCAAACCCGACCGGGTCGCGGTTCGCATCATCCGGCCGGCCACCAGCACCCGGGTGCCGGTGATCTTCCAGGCCAGCCCCTATTACGCCGGCCTCAACGACGTGCCCAACCACGATGACGTCGACCGGGCCGGCGGCAGCTTCGCCGCGGCGCCGGGGCTCGATCGGGCGGCCGAGACCGTCACGTTCGGCGGGTACCTCGACAACTACTTCGTGCCTCGCGGCTATGCCGTCGTGTTCGCCGACAGTCTCGGCAGCGGGGGGTCGGACGGGTGCCCGACCTCCGGCGGGCGCAACGAGACCCTCGGGATGAAAGCGGTCGTCGACTGGCTCAACGGGCGCGCGCCGGGCTTCGACGAGAGCGGCAACGCGGTTTCGGCGGGGTGGTCCACCGGGCGTACCGGAATGATCGGGGTCTCCTACAACGGGACACTGCCGAACGCGGTGGCCGCCACCGGGGTGCGCGGGCTCGAGACGATCGTGCCGATCGCGGCGATCTCCAGCTGGTACGACTACTACCGCGCCAACGGCGGGGTGGTCGCGCCCGGTGGCTTCCAGGGGGAGGACACCGACATCCTGGCCAAGGCGGTGCTGACCCGGGCGCATCCCGAGGTGTGCGCCGGGGTGATGGCGGCGCTGGAGAAGGAGCAGGACCGGGTCTCCGGCGACTACAACGCCTACTGGGCCGAGCGGAACTACGTGCCCGACGCCGGCAAGGTGCGGGCCAGCGTATTCGTGGTGCACGGGCTGCACGACGACAACGTGCGCACCCAGCAGTTCGGTCAGTGGTGGAACGCGCTGCGCGTGCCGAAGAAGATCTGGCTGCACCAGGCCGCCCACGCCGACCCGTTCAACGTGCGGCGCGACGTCTGGCTGGACACCCTGCACCGGTGGTTCGATCAGTGGCTCTATCACATCGACACCGGGATCATGCGCGATCCGGTCGCCGACGTGGAGACCGCGCCGAACCAGTGGCAGACCTCGTCGTCCTGGCCGATCCGGCAAGCTCGCGCCGTTGCCGTGAAGCTGGGTGACGGTCCCCGGCAGAGTTTTGTGGACGATCCCAGCCGTACGCCGGACAGTCTGGTGCAGAACGAGACCGCGACCGATCCGAACCGGCTGATCTATCTCGGGCCTGCCTTGACGCGTGAAACGCGGCTTTCCGGGACCGCCTCGGTGACCCTGCGTGCCGACCTGGCCGGTGACTCGCCATTCCTGACCGCGATGCTGGTCGACTACGGCACGGCCGACCGCTGGATCGGCACCCGCACGCTGCCGGTGCAGGACTGCATCGGGCCCGGCATCCCGGAGGATCCGGGCTGCTTCTCGCAGCGCGAGCACGTGGTGGCGTCGACGCCCTACGAGATCGTCACGCGCGGGTGGCTGGACGTGCGCAACCGGCTGTCGCCCGCGGTGACGAGGCCGATCAGGGCCGGTCAGCCGTACACGTTCCGCTGGAGCCTGCAGCCGGCGGACCACGTGTTCGCGGCCGGCCATCGCATCGGCCTGGTGATCGTCTCGACCGACCGGGACCACACCCTGCGCTACCCGGCCGGCACCGTGGTCGGCGTCCACCCGTCGCTGTCGAAGGTGACGTTGCCCCTGGCCTGACGCTTTGCCCGCCGCGCCTCACCGACGAGGGCGCGGCGGGTTAGCGTCAGGACCATGACGGAGCTGCTGAGCGGTACGGATTTCGCGGCCGGGCGCGACGAGCGGTACTTCGAGGACTATCGGCCCGGCGCGGTCTACGAGTACGGCCACGTAATCATGGACGAGGCCGAGATGCTGGCGTTCGCGCGGCAGTTCGACCCGCAGCCGATCCACGTCGATCCGGAGTTCGCCGCAGCCGGGCCGTTCGGCGGGCTGATCGCCAGTGGCTTCCACACCGCCGGGATCTTCATGCGGATGTACGCCGACCACTACCTCTCCCGGGTCGCCAGCCTCGCCTCGCCCGGCCTCGACGAGCTGCGCTGGCCGCTCCCGGTGCGCCCCGGTGATCGACTGCGCCTGCGGGTGACCGTCCTCTCGGCGCGGCCCTCGAAGTCGAAGCCCGACCGCGGAGTGGTGCAGTCCCGCGGCGAGATGCTCAACCAGAACGACCAGATCGTGCTGTCGCTGACCGCCATCAACATGCTCCGGCGGTATCCAGCGGCTTCTACAACTCCCTGACCCAGGAGACGCAACTTCTCCCTGGGAGTTCCAGATGGATGCGGTAACCGGTATAGGACCCGTCGGCGGACCGGTGTGGGTCGCCTGGCGGGAGGGGACACTGACCCGCGCCAAGGAGCTGGAGGCCCTGGCCGCGTGGGTGCGCACCAAACAGGCCCGCGATCTGCAGTCCCGCGACGAGGACGCGATCCTCGACGACGCGATCCACTGCCACCTCGACGCGGCCCGCGACGCCGCCACCGTCAAGAAGCTCAACCCGCGGCGCCGGCTGCGGCTGTTCCGGAACGGCCCGCTGATGGAGCGCGCCTCCAGCAACCTCGACGCGGCCGAGGCGCACATCCTCAACATCGCCCCGGCCGGGTACGTGCTCGGGCAACTGCCCTGCCTGCTGCGGCACGTGCGCTGCCACCTGGCCGCCACCGACCCGGGCCGGCAGGAGTTCGAGCGCATCGCCCGCGGGGTCGGCCCGGATATCGACCAGGCCACCCGCGAGGCGGTCATCGTCGAGGAGCGCGGCAAGATCGTGACGACCGTGCGGGCGGCCGGCTCGGCGGCGCTGCGCGAGCAGATCCGGCTGCGCAGCTTCCGCAACGTCGTGGTGGCCACCACGGTGGTGATGTGGCTGATCGCGCTCGGAGTGGCGGCGGCCGGGTTCTTCGCGCGCACCCTGGTCCCGCTCTGTTTCGCCCCGGCCGAGTCCGGCACGGCCGTGGTGGTCTGCCCGGCTGCGCAGTCCGGGCGGTTCACGCCGTCGCAGGACGCCGGCACCACCCCGCCGGTGCTGGACATCGACGACGTGGTCGCGGCGACCGCCACCCCGATGGACCTGATCGTGGTCGAGCTGGTCGGCATGACGGCGGCGGCCATCGCCGCGGCGGCCGCGATCCGCGGGATCCGCGGCTCCTCCGAGCGGTACGGCCTGCCGGTTGCGCTGGCCGCGCTGAAACTGCCGACCGGCGCGCTGACCGCGTTCCTCGGCCTGCTGCTGATGCGCGGCCAGTTCGTGCCGGGTCTGAGCGCCCTCGACACCAGCGCGCAGATCCTCGCCTGGGCCCTGGTTTTCGGCTACGCCCAGCAGCTGTTCACCCGCCTGGTCGACCAGCAGGGGCAGAGCGTGCTGAACAGCGTGCGCCCGCCCGAGGCAGGAGATCCGCAGAGATGAAAACGAGATTTCGAACTTCATCGAGATAGGCCGGAGCGGTCAGACATAGATCAAGTTCGACCGTAGCCTCCGTGTGCCGGGCCGGCTGCCCGGCATACGGGGGAAGGCTGCCGCATGCTGTCCAAAATCGTGTTCGCGCTGGTGCCTACGCTGACGAGCATCGTCGTCGCGGGTGGGCCGGCCAAGGACGTACCGCTACCGGATCCGAAGCCGCTGAAACGGGTGACGCTGAGCGAGCCGCGGGCGGCCCGGAAGGCGCCGGCGCCCAAGCCGTACGCGAAGTTCGATGCGGCCGGGCACCACACGTTGCCGGGCGCGCAGCGGGCGACCGTGGCCGTGGGCACGGCGGCCCACGTCGGGCCGGTCACCCTGGCGAAGCCGCAACGGGGCGCCGCCCCCGGCCGGGTCACGGTGGCCACCGCCGACCAGGCGACGGCCCAGGCGGCGGGCGTGCACGGGCTGCTGTTCTCGGTCAAGAGTGCGGCGGGCGCGGGCACGGTCGGCGTGCAGGTGGACGCGTCGGAGTTCCGGAGCGCGTACGGCGGAAGTTATGCGTCACGGCTTCACCTCGTACAGCTGCCGGTCTGTGCCCTGACCACGCCGAGCCGGCCGGAATGTCAGACCGCGACGCCCGTCCCGGCCGCGGCGCAGCCGCTGTCGGCGCAGGTCGCCGTCGCGGCGAGCGGAGAAACCGTGCTCGCCGCGACCGCCGACGCGAGCGGGCCCAGCGGCGACTACTCGGCGACCAGCCTGTCGCCCGGCGGCTCCTGGTCGGTGAGCGGCAACACCGGCGCGTTCACCTACAGCTACCCGATCGCGGTGCCGCCGCCGATCGCTGGCGTGGGGCCGAGCGTCAACCTCTCCTACAGCTCGGCGGCGCAGGACGCGCGGACCGAGGGCACCAACAACCAGTCGTCGTGGCTGGGTGACGGCTGGTCGGCGATGGACAACTTCGTCGAGCGCACCTACCGGTCGTGCACCGACGTGACCGGCTCGGGCGCGCCGAAGGGCAGCGCCGACCTGTGCTGGGGCGGCGAGATCCTGACCATGTCGCTCAACGGGCAGTCGACGCAGATCGTCTACGACGACACGACCAAGACGTTCCACCCGGCCGCCGACAACTCGACCACCAAGATCGACCGGCTGACCGGCGCCACCAACGGGACGAAGAACGGCGAGTACTTCCGGGTCACCGAGAACGGGATCCAGTACTACTTCGGGCTCAACCGCCTGCCCGGCTGGGCGGCGGCGAACGACGAGACCAAGTCGGCCTGGACCGCGCAGGTCTACCAGGCACACGACGGCGTTTCGGCCTGCTCCGACTCGTCGACGTTCGCGGACACCGCCTGCACGCTGGGCTACCGCTTCAACCTCGACTACGTCGTCGACAGCAACAACAACGCGATGGCGTACTACTACACGCCGGAGACCGGCTACTACGGCGCGAACATGAAGAACACCGCGACGTCGTACGTCCGGGACGGCTACCTCCGGCGCATCGACTACGGCCTGACCGCGTCGACGGTCTACGCCGCCGCCCCCGAGCAGGTGGTGTTCGGCACCGAGGAGCGCTGCACCGGCGACTGCACCCTCAGCTCCGCCCACCCGGAGTTCTACCCCGACGTCCCGGTCGACCTGAACTGCGACGCCACCGGCGACTGCACCAGCCACGGCCCGAGCTTCTGGTCGCGGCGCAAGCTCACCTCGATCACCACCCACGTCCGGGTGGACGGCGCCGACAAGACCGTGGACCGGTACGACTTCGGCCAGACCTTCCCGGACAACGGCGACCACGCGCCGACCCTGTTCCTCGAGACGATCACGCACACCGGCCTCGACCGGCTCGGCGGCGCGGGCGCGGACGCCTCGGCCGGCACCGTCACGTTCTACCCGGCGCAGCTGCCGAACCGGGTCGGCACCCTGCCCGGCCTGCCGCTGATGTACTACCACCGGATCGGCGTGGTGGTCACCGAGACGGGCGCGGAGACCGACATCTCCTACAGCACCCCGGATTGTTCGAGCGTGCCGAGCGACCCGTCGACCAACACGACCGGCTGCTTCCCCGTCTTCTGGACCCCGGAGGCGCAGCCGGCGCCACTGCTCGACTGGTTCTACACGCACCCGGTCAGCAAGGTCGTCACGCTCGACCCGCACAACAACTTCCAGGACGGGTCGCAACCCAAGCTGGTCACCTCGTACGCCTATCTGGGCAAACCCGGCTGGCACCACGACGACAACGAGGTCGTGAAGGCCAAGAACCGCACGTGGGGCCAGTTCCGCGGCTACCCGGAGGTCGATGTCACCAGCGGTGACACGTCGATCTTCCACTACACCGACGGCACGAAGGTGTACGACCAGAAGTCGCTGACCAAGTCGTACTACTTCCTCGGCATGGACAAGGGCAACCTGACCAGCATCGACGGCAGCGTCACGGTCGCCGACGACAACGTCTACGCCGGGCAGGTCTTCGAGACCGACACCTTCACCTCGGCCGGCACCATCGACCACGCCACCATCACCGTGCCCACCTCGATCGGGCCGACCGCGTCGCGGGCCCGCACCGGGCTGCCCGCGCTGACCGCGCAGATGGTGCGCACGGCGAAGACCGTCAACCGGCAGAAGGTCTCGTCCGGCTGGCGCACCACCGAGGTCGACACGTTCTTCAACCGCACCCTCGGCCAGCGCACCACCGGCATGGCCGTGCAGGCCGACGACCGGGGCGAGCCCGGCGCGACCGGCAACGTGGCGCACTGCACGTTCACCAAATATCTCGACGGCCCCAACCAGCTCGAGGTCGCGGGCGAGGTCATCACCACCGACCAGGACTGCACCGCGGCCGGCGCCAACGCCTCCGGCACCCTGCTCTCCGACCTGCGTACCTCGTACGACGGGCTGGCCTACGGGACGGCGCCGACGGCCGGCAACCCGACCCGGACCCAGCAGGCGACCACCGCCACCGGCGTCACCCCGTCCGCGTGGGTGGACCTGACCACCACCACGTACGACTCCTCCGGCCGGGCCGTGGCCGCGGTGCGCACTCCCAACGCGAAGATGGCCGACGGCACGACCAGCCTGGCCCAGACCGTCTGGACCCGCCGGTCGCCGGCCGCCGGGGCGCTGCCGTCGCAGTTCACCACCGTCGTGCAGGTGACACCGGGCGTGGACTGCTCGGCGGCCACCGTGTCCAGCACGGACTGCCAGGTCAGCACGCAGGAGATGGACGAGCCCCGGCAGTTGCCGGTCACCGGCGTCAGCACCGCCGGGCAGCTCAGCTCGATGAGCTACGACGCCCTCGGCCGGCTCACCGCGGTCTGGCAGCCCAACCGGAGCAAGGCGGCCGGGGCCTCGGCCAACATCACCTACGCGTACGCGGTGAACAGGACCGGACCGACCGTCGTCACCACCCGCACGCTGCTGGAGGACGGCACCTACAACGTCAGCAAGACGCTCTCCGACGCCCTGCTGCGCACCCTGGAAACCCAGTTCACCGGCGAGAACGGCGTCCGCCTGGTCAGCGACACCCAGTACGACTCGCACGGCTGGACCGTCCTGACCAACGACGCGTACGCGACCGCCGGCGCCCCGTCGGACACGCTGGTCTCGGACCAGCTGTCCCAGGTGTCGATCCCGCGCACCACGGTCACCGACCACGACGCGATGGGCCGCGCCACCCAGGTCACCACCGAGCACAACGGCGCCGAGCAGTGGCACACCCGGACGGTCTACACCGGTGACACGACCACGGTCGTGCCGCCGGCCGGCGGGGTCGCCACCACCCAGACGCTCAACGGCCGGGGCCAGGGCACCCAGTTGCGGCAGTACACCACCGCCCCGGCGCTGAGCGGCACGATCACCGGCGGGTTCACCGCCACCGGCGGCGGCGGCTACGACACGAAGTACGCCTACACCGCCCTCGGGCAGGAGTCCACCGTCACCGGGCCGGACAACGCGGTCTGGTCCAACGGCTACGACCTGCGCGGCCGGGTCACCTCGCACACCGACCCGGACACCGGCGCCAGCCTCACCGCCTACGACGACGCCGGCAACGTGACCGTCACCCGCGACGCGCGCGGCATCCAGCTCGGCTACACCTACGATCTGCTCGGCCGCAAGCTCACCGCCGTCGACAAGAGCAAGAGCAATTTCAAGTTCGCCTCCTGGACGTACGACACGGTCCAGATCGGCAAGCTCACCTCGTCCAGCCGCTACGTCAGTGGCGTGACCGGGGATTACACGGTCGCGGTCACCGGTTACACGGCGCTCGGGCACGCGCTCGGCGAGACCATCACCCTGCCCACCGCCGAGCAGCCGCTGCCGGGCAGTTACACCACCGACTTCGCCTACTCGACCACCACCGAGCTGCTCGCCCGGCAGACCGACCCGGCGATCGGCGGCCTGGCCGGCGAGACCATCACCTACGGCCATGACCAGCTCGGTCAGCCGTCGACGACCTCCGGCATCGACCAGTACGTGGGCTCGACCAGCTACACCGACTTCGGGCAGTTGTCCCGGGTCACGGCCGGGCCCACGGCGAACCAGGCCGAGGCGCTCTACTCCTACGAGGACGACACGCTGCGCCTCAAGGGCCGGCAGGTCTACCGGTCGCAGGGCGTCGGGCCGCTGATCGACGACGTCGCCTACCAGTACGACGACGCCGGCAACACCCTGTCGACCGTGGACAAGCAGTCGGAGAGCGGCAACGTCGTCACCGACACCCAGTGCTACCGCTACGACGGGCTGGCCCGGCTGGCCGACGCGTGGACGTCGTCGGCGGCGTGCACCGCGACCCCGGCGGCGATCTCGAGCACGGCCGGTTCGTACTGGCAGACGTTCGCCTACAACGCGGTCGGCGACCGCACGAGCGTGGTGGACCACGGCATCGCGGGCGCGGCGGACTCGTCCACGACGTACACCGATGGCTGTTCTTCGGGTTGTAACCGCACCGGAGCCCAGCCGCATACCCTGACCGCCACCACCGGTGGCGCCGATCCGGCGACGTTCGTCTACGACGTGGCCGGCAACCTGCTGACCCGCACCCCGGCCACGACGGCCGCCCAGACGCTGAAGTGGGACGACGAGGGGCACCTCGCCGAGGTCACCGCGGCCGGCGCGACCACGAAGTACCTGTACGACGCGGACGGCAACCAGCTGATCCGGCGCGATCCCGGCCGCACCGCCCTGTTCGCCGGCGACACCGAGATCGTCATCAACACCTCGGTGAGCCCGGCGGTGTCGCTCGGCGCGGTCCGCACCTACGGTCATGGCGGCGGCGGGACGGCGGTCGCGGTGCGGTCGACGCTGCCCGGCGGCGGCACGAACTACCTGTTCAACGACCCGCACGGGACGGCCACGCTGGCCATGGACACCACCAGCCAGCAGGTTGCCCGGCAGCAGTTCAAGCCGTACGGCGAGGCGCGGGCGGCCGCCGGCACCACCGCATGGCCGGACATGACCCGCGGTTATCTCGGCAAGTCCAAGGACCAGGCGACCGGCTACACCGATCTCGGCGCCCGCAAGTACGACCCGTCGCTGGGTCGCTTCATCAGCGCCGACCCGGTGTTCGAGGCGACCGACCTGAGCCAGCTGGGCGGCTACGCCTACGCCGGCGACAACCCGGTCACCCGCTCGGACCCGGACGGGCTGCGGGCCAAGGACCCGGACCTGGACGACCAGTTCGGCCGCCCGAAGGACCAGGACAACGGCTGCGGCAGCGCCAATGCCTGCGAGCACCACCAGGAGCAGGAGCAGACCAACTCCGGCTCCAGCTACGTGCCGATCACCAAGCACGTGACGGTGCAGACCAGCGACCCGCACTACGGCCGGATGAACGTCGCGTTCGCGCACGCGATGAGCGACATCGACCCGAAGCACCGGAACCTGTCGACGTCGCAGGAGATGGCCATCTGGCACATGATCTGCGTGACCGGCAAGTACGGCTCGAACGTCTGCCCGGACAGCATGAAGACCGCCCTGACGAACCTGATCGACGGCCCCGGCCTGAGCGGCATCCCGCCGGTCGAGCGGGAGTTCATCGACCAGGGCATGGTGTTCGCGGTCGGGTCGGCCTTCGCCCCGGAGGGCGGCATGGGCGAGCTCATGCCGATGCCGCCGGAGCCGGCGCACGAGTGGAACTCGCTCTACCACTACACCGACGAGGACGGCATGAACGGCATCGTCAAGTCGGGCGAGATCCGCCAGTCCACCGGGGAGAACGCCCGGTTCGGGGATGGGCAGTACTTCTCCGACGTCCGGCCCGGTTCGATGCCGCTCTACAAGATGTCCGAGCTCTTCTTCCGGACCTCGAAGAAGGCCGACCGGATCACCCACTACGTCGAGATCAGCGTGCGCAGCCTCGACGTGCAGGAACCGCGACCGCACACGATGGTGGTCCTCAACTCGGGCAACCTGAACGTCCGCGGCCTGATGATCGCGGCCGGCGGCAACGGGCCGCCCAAGATGGCCCCGATGGAGCCGACTTCGCGCTGGCCGGACGTGTACGGCGGCGAGCCGCTCTACGGTTATGGCTCGGCGGCCGGCGGTGGCGGAGCGGGGGGCGAATGAGATACCTCGAGTGGCACCTGCGGGCGTTCCCGGTGCGGTGCTGGGACGAGGTCGACGACGAGCGCCGGTCGTTGCGGCACGTCGAGTTCGACGAGGAGCTCGTCGGCTACACGGCGGCGGCGTCGCTGGCCGAGACGCTGCACGCCCGGGACACCGGCGGAGTCGGCGGCGTGGTGGCGTACGAGCGGCGGTTCGGGGTGTCGCCCGAAGGACCGGTCCCCGATGTGCACGACGGCGCCGTTCCACTGGCCGCCGAGGAGTTCGAGCGGATCTGGACGGCGGCGCGGTCCCACCTCGACTGACGCACCGCCCCGATTGACGAGCCCGCGTGGGATATCCCGCGCGGGCTCCTCTTTTCCCGTTTGCAATCCAAGTCTTGCAAAGTTCTGTCTCGATATTGCGCTCGTGTGTCGCGGACGTTACGTTGCCCGGTATCCCCCTGATGTGGACGGAGCCCCGACCGGCCGCATCGTTTCGTCCGAAAGCGAGCACCCATGTCCAGAAGAAGGCTCGGCGTAGCTCTCACCGCCGCCGCCCTGCTCGGCACGACGCTCTTCTATGCCGCCCCGGCCGAGGCGGCCGCCTCCGGAGGCAGCGGCGCCACCCTGCCGTACGTGGAAGTGCAGGCCGAGAGCTCCACCACCAACGGCTCGATCATCGGGCCGTCCGCGGCCTACAACACGCTCGCGGCCGAGGCGTCCTACCGCAAGGCGGTGACGCTCGCCGCCGGGCAGTACGTCGAGTTCACCAGTCCGGTGGCCACCAACTCGATCGTCTTCCGCTACAGCATCCCCGACTCCAGCGGCGGCTCGGTCTACACCACGCCGCTCAACTTCTCGATCAACGGGACCGCGTCGGCCGCGTTCACCCTGACCAACGCGTACAGCTGGTTCTACGGCAGCTATCCGTTCACCAACCAGCCCGGCAGCAACCCGCACCACTTCTACGACGAGGCGCACCGGCTGCTCCCGTCGAGCTACGCCGCGGGCACGAAGTTCCGGTTGACCGCCACCTCGGCCACGACCATCGACCTGGCCGACTTCGAGACCGTGGCGGGGGCCCTCGCGCAGCCGGCGGGCTCGGTCTCGGTCACGTCGAAGGGTGCCGACGCGACCGGCGCGGCCGACTCGACCGCCGCGTTCAACTCGGCCATCCAGTCGGCCGGCGCCGGCGGCACGGTGTGGATCCCGTCCGGCACCTTCAAGATCCCGGGGCACGTCGCGGTCAACAACGTGACGATCAAGGGCGCCGGCATGTGGTACTCGACGGTCGTCGGCGCGGCCCCCGGCTTCTACGGCAACGACGCGCCCAACGCGAGCACCGGCGTGCACCTCGCCGACTTCGCAATCTTCGGTGATGTGCAGGAGCGCAACGACTCCGCGCAGGTCAACGCGGTCGGCGGGGCGATGAGCAACTCCACCGTCGACCGGCTCTGGATCGAGCACCTCAAGGTCGGCGCGTGGATGGACGGGCCGATGGACAACTTGGTCTTCGCCGGGATACGGATCCGCAACGTCACCGCCGACGGCGTCAACTTCCACCAGGGCGTGACCAACTCGAAGGTCACCAACTCCGACATCCGCAACACCGGTGACGACGGCCTGGCGACCTGGGCCGAGTCGGTGGCCGACGCGAACGACTCGTTCGACCACAACACCGTGCAATATCCGATCCTGGCCAACGGCATCGCGATCTACGGTGGTCACGACAACTTCGTCACCGACAACCGGGTGATCGACTCCGGCCTCACCCAGGGTGGCGGCATCCACGTCGCCCAGCGTTTCGCGTCCACCACGCTGGGCCGCACGGATGTCCTGCGCAACACGATCATCCGCTCCGGTGGCCTCGACCCGAACTGGCAGTTCGGCGTCGGCGCGCTCTGGTTCGACGCCCGCGACGGCGCGATGACCGGCCTCACCAACGTCGACAACATCCTCATCCAGCAGAGCCCCTTCGAGGCGATCCAGTTCGTCTCCGGTTCCCAGATCACCAACGTAAAGATCAACAACGCGACGATCCAGAACACCGGCTCGTACGTCGTGCAGGAGCAGGTGGGCGGCTCGGCGACGATCTCCAACAGCACCGCCACCGGCACGCTCGGCCCGGCCGCGCAGTACAACTGCGGCGTCGGGTTCACCCTCACCGACGGCGGTGGCAACTCCGGGATCTTCGGCTCGACCGCCTGCACCCAGGTGACCAACCCGGCCTTCCCGCCGTACCTGCCGGACAACGGCTCGCTGATCTCGATCAGCCCGTCCACCCTCGGCTTCGGCTCGGTCGCGACCGGCACGACCAGCGCCGCCCAGACGGTCACCGTGACCAACTCGGGTTCCGCCGCCGCCCCGGTCTCGGGCATCGCGGTGACCGGCGACTTCGCTCAGACCAACACCTGCGGCTCCTCCCTGGCCGCAGGCGGGTCATGCACGTTCAGCGTCCGCTTCGCACCGGCTGCGGCCGGCGCGCGCACCGGCAACCTGACGATCACCGCGTCCGGCATCACCAGCACCGTCCCGCTGTCCGGCACCGGCGTGGCGCCCGGCCCGGTCCTGTCGGCGTCGCCCGCGGCGCTGTCGTTCGCGGGGACGATCGTGGGCGCCACCTCGGCGGCTCAGACGATCACGGTCACCAACACCGGCACCACGGCCGCGACCATCTCGGGCGTCACCGCGAGCGGTGACTTCGCGCAGACCAACAACTGCGGGTCGGTTGCGGTGGGTGCCTCCTGCACGGTCACCGTCACCTTCAAACCCACCACCTCCGGTACGCGTACCGGCAGCGTCGTCCTGACCGGGAACGACTCGCTCACGGTCGCGCTGTCCGGCAGCGGCATCGGCTCCGGCACCAACATCGCGGCCGGCCGCCCGGCCACCGCCAGCAGCCAGGTCAACACGACCCAGGCCGCGACGACCACCACCGACGGCGACGCGAACACCTACTGGGAGAGCAACAACAACGCGTTCCCGCAGTGGCTGCAGGTCGACCTGGGCGCCGCGTACGGCGTCGGCAAGGTGACCCTGAAGCTGCCGCCGGCCACCGCCTGGGCCACCCGCACCCAGACCCTGGCCGTGCAGACCAGCACCGACGGCTCGAGCTTCGGCACCGCGGTCGCCTCGGCGGCGTACACGTTCGACCCGGCCACCGGCAACACGGCGTCGATCACCGTGCCCGGCACGTCGGCCCGCTACGTCCGGGTCAACATCACCGCCAACTCGGGCTGGCCGGCCGGCCAGGTCGGTGAGCTCGAGGTCTACCCGGGCGGCGGAGCCGGCAGCGGTCCGTCCCTGGCGGCCGCCCCGTCGTCGCTCACCTTCGGCACCCAGGCGCTGAACACCACCAGCGCCGCCCAGACGGTGACCGTCACCAACAGCGGCACCGCCGCCGCGACCGGCCTGGCCGCGTCGGTGACCGGCGACTACGCCCAGTCGAACAACTGCGGCACGTCGCTGGCGGCCGGCGCGTCCTGCACCGTGACCGTCACGTTCCGCCCGACCGCCGCCGGCGCCCGCACCGGCACCCTGACGGCCGGGACCGCCACGGTCGCGCTGACCGGCACCGGCGCCGGCACGACCAGCACCAACCTGGCTGCCGGCAGGGCGACCAGCGAGTCGAGCCACGCCGACGTCTACCCGTCGGGCAACGTGACCGACGCCGACCAGAACACCTACTGGGAGAGCGCCAACAACGCGTTCCCGCAGTGGGTGCAGGTGGACCTCGGCTCGGCCCAGAGCGCCGGCCGGGCGGTGCTGCAGATCCCGGCGGGCTGGGGCGCCCGGACCGAGACGCTGTCGGTGCTGGCCAGCACCGACGGCACCACCTGGACGACGGTGAAGGCCTCCGCGGCGTACGCCTTCACCCCGTCGGCCGGCAACGCGGTGACGATCACCTTCACCGCGACCACCCAGCGTTACTTCCGGCTGAACATCACGGCGAACACCGGTTGGGCGGCCGGGCAGATCTCCGGCTTCCAGATCTGGAACACCTGACCCAGCAGCAGGTGGACACGCCCGGGACCGCCATGGTCCCGGGCGTTTCCGTGGGGAAAGTGAAACGCGGCCGTGACCATTCGGATCACGGTGAGTTAGTCGGTCGGCTGACCCCGCACGACGGACACCACGGATCTTGGCGGTGTCGCAGCCACCGGGTGGCGATCATGACCGCTCACACTGTCGTCATCAGCGACGATCCGAGGAGACATCGGTGCCTGAAGGAACAACACTTGCCCGCTTGGTGGACGAGTTCGTGGTCACGCTCCACCAGGGCGGCATCGCCATCGACCGGCAGATCGTGGAGCAGGAGATGCGCGACCGCATCGCCGACATCGCCGAGCGCCTCAGGGCCGACCCGGACACCGTCCTGCGAGACCACGCCAGCCACAGCTGGGGCCGCCGGATGGCCACCGACGTGATCGCCCAGATCCAGAACCAGCGCCTGCTCGACCCAGCCGGCCCACCCGCTCAGATCGCCGGCTGACGCCGCTCGCCCCATCGGCGCCGGGGCATCCTGCGGCGGCGCCGGGGCCGTGTTCCCGTTGACCCGGCGCTTCCGCGGATTCAGCGCCGAGGATCCGGGCCGAGATCCGAGCCGCGGTCCAGGCCGTAGGTCCGGGTGGCGACCTGCTCGAACACCGCCGGGCGCGCTTCCGCCGGGATCATCGCGGTCAGCGCGGTGAGCCATTCGGCGTAGCCGGTGGCCAGCGTGCACACCGGCCAGTCCGAGCCGAACATCAGGCGCTCGCTCCCGAAGGCCTCGAATGCGACCTCGACGGCCGGGCGCAGGTCGTCCACCGACCAGCGTTCCCAGTCCGCCTCGGTCACCAGGCCGGACAGCTTCGCGGTCACCTGCGGGCAGGCGGCCAGCGCCGTCAGGCCGGCCGCCCAGCGGGCGAAGCCCTCGCCGGTGCGGATCGGCGGCTTGCCGAGGTGGTCGAGCACGAAGCGCACCGACGGCAGGGCCTGCGCGCAGCGGGCCGCGGACGGCAGCTGATCGGCGCGGATCACCAGGTCGAAGGCCAGGCTGAGCGAGCCGATGAGCGCCAGCCCGTCGCGAACTGCGGGGCGATCGAGATAGCCCGGGTCGGCCTCCGACTGGATCTGCGAGCGGAGCCCGACCAGGAGGTGCCCGCCCGGCAGGTTGCGGTAGCCGGCCACGGTCGCGGCCAGCGACGGGTCCTCGGGGTCGGCCCAGGCGACGACCCCGGCGATCGCCGGGGTGGCCGCGGCGTGGGCGAACAGGATCGCCGCCTCGGCGGTGTCGCACCGGCCGCCCTCGACCAGGATCGAGCGGCCGACGCCGGCCGCGGCCAGCTCGGCGCTCAGCTGGGCCGGCGTGAAGTTCCGGCGGATGGGGGCCAGCGCCGGCTCGTCCAGCCAGTCGTAGCCCTGGTCGGTCCGCCACAGGTGGTGGTGCGCGTCGACGATCGTCATGCGGCGCCGGCCGGGACCGGGGCGTCGGCGCGCAGCAGGCCGCGGTCGATCAGGTCGGGCCACAGCGTCGCGGGCGGCGGCGGGCCGAAAGCCAGCCCGGCGTTGCGTCTCGACTGCTCGGGGCCCTGGGCGCCGGCCACGACCGCGGCGATGGCGGGATGGGCGCTCGCGAAATGCAGGGCGGCGGCCGGCAGCGTGGTGCCGTGGCGCTCGCAGACGGCAGCCATCGCCGAAGCGCGTTCCACCACCGTCGCGGGCGCGTGCTCGTACTGATAGGGCAGCTCGCGGTGCGGCCGGTCCTCGGCGAGGAGGCCGCCGTTGAACACCGCGGCGTTGAGCACCGTGATGCCCCGCCGCGAGCACAGCGGCAGGAGCGCGTCGAGGGCCGGCTGATCCAGCAGCGTGTAGCGCCCGGCCACCATCAGCACGTCGACGTCGGTCTCGGCGGCGAACCGGGTCAGGACGGCCACGTCCATCGAGCCGACGCCGATCGCCCGCACGACGCCCTCCGCCCGCAGCCGTTCCGCTGCCGGGTAGGCCGATTCGATCGCCTCACCGGCGTGGCCCTCCGGGTCGTGGAGCAGCAGCAGGTCGACGCGGTCCAGGGCGAGCCGCTCCAGGCTCTCGGCCAGCGACCGGCGCACCCCGTCGGCGCTGAAGTCCCACACCCGCCGGTGGGTGGCCGGCACGTCGAACAGGTCCGGGTCGCGGCCGGCGGCGGGGGAGTCGTCCGGCACCAGGAGGCGGCCGGCCTTGGTGCTCACCACGTACTCCTCCCGGGGTCGTTTCCGCAGCGCGGCGCCGAGCCGCCGCTCGGAAAGCCCGAGCCCGTAGTGCGGCGCGGTGTCGAAGTACCGGACCCCGGCGTCCCAGGCCGCGTCGACCGTGGCCGTCGCCTCGTCGTCGCCGATGGCCCGGTAGAGGTTGCCGAGCTGCGCACAGCCGAGCCCGAGCCGGCCGAAGGGAAGTGTCATGGCTTTTCCGGGTAGGTGAACGCCTGGATGGACGCGGGGGACATGGTCGCGCTGAATCCGGGGGCGGTCGGCGCCAGGTAGCGGCCGTGGCGGATCACCACCGGGTCCTCGAAGTGTTCGTGCAGGTGGTCGACGTACTCGATGGTCCGGTCCTGCATTGATGTTGAGATGGCGACGTGGTCGAACATGGACAGGTGCTGCACCAGCTCGCACAGGCCGACCCCGCCGGCGTGCGGGCAGACCGGCACCCCGAACTTCGCGGCCAGCAGCAGGATCGCGATGTTCTCGTTGACCCCGGCGACCCGGGCGGCGTCGAGTTGCAGATAGCTGAGCGCACCGATCTGCAACATCTGTTTGAAGACGATGCGGTTCTGCACGTGCTCGCCGGTGGCGACCCGGATCGGCGCGATGGCCTTGGCGATCGTCGCGTGGCCGAGCACGTCGTCGGGGCTGGTCGGTTCCTCCACCCACCAGATGTCGTACGGGGCCAGCGCCCGAATCCACTCGATCGCGACCGGCACGTCCCACCGCTGATTGGCGTCCACGGCGATCCGGATGTCCGGGCCGCACACCTCCCGCGCGATCCGCAGCCGCCGCAGGTCGTCGTCGAGATCGGCGCCGACCTTGAGCTTGATCAGCCGGAAGCCCTCCCCGACCGCCTCCCGGCACAGCCGCCGCAGCTTCTCGTCGTCGTAGCCGAGCCAGCCGGGCGAGGTCGTGTAGGCCGGATAGCCGCTCCGCAGGATCTCGTCCTCGCGTTGCGCACGACCGGATTCGGCGCGCCGCAGGATCAGCAGGACCTCGTCGCGGGTGAGCGCGTCGGTGAGGTACCGGAAGTCGACCAGATCCACGATCTCCTCCGGCGTCAGGCGCGACAGCAGCTGCCACAGCGGCAGCCCGGCCCGTTTGGCCCGTAGGTCCCACAGCGCGTTGATCACCGCGCCGATCGCCATGTGCATGACGCCCTTCTCCGGCCCGAGCCACCGCAGTTGCGAGTCGTGCACCAGCTCCCGCCAGATCCCACCCATGTCGGCGAGCGTCGCCTCGACCGGCCGCCCGACCAGATAGGGCCGCAATGCCGCGATCGCCGCGGTCTGCACGTCGTTGCCGCGCCCGATGGTGAACGCGAAACCGTGCCCCTCGTGCCGGTCGGGGTCGTCGGTGCGCACCACGACATAGGCCGCGGAGTAGTCCGGGTCGGGGTTCATGGCGTCGGAGCCGTCGAGGTCCCGCGAGGTGGGGAAGCGGATGTCGTGGGTCTCGACGGCGGTGATGCGGGAGGCGGGTGGCATACGTCGGATGTCTATCACAAGCAGTGGGCGGCGTCACTGTCACAAAACGCGGGGCCGGCCGGTCCTGTTTGTATGACTGAGCATCGTGTCGTGGTCGTCGGCGCCGGCTTCGGTGGACTCTTCGCCACCAAGACGCTGCGTCGCGTGCCGGCGAGAGTGACCCTGATCAACCCCACCAATTACCACCTGTTCGAGCCGCTGCTCTATCAGGTCGCGACCGGCATCCTCTCCGAGGGCGAGGTGGCGCCGCCGATCCGGGAGATCTTCAAGGCGCACGACAACCTCGACGTGCAGCTCGGCTGGGTCACCGATGTCGACCTGGTCGCCCGCGAGGTGCTGGTCAGCGGCTTCGACGGGCGCGAGCGGCGGGTGCCGTACGACTCGCTGATCATCGCCGCGGGCGCGCAGAACTCATACTTCGGCAACGAGGCCTTCGCCGAGCATGCGCCGTCGCTGAAGAACATCGACGACGCGCTCGAGGTCCGCAGCCGGATCTTCCACGCGTTCGAGATGGCCGAGATCGCCGACGACGAGGACGAGCGGCGCCGCTGGCTGACGTTCGCGATCGTCGGCGCCGGGCCGACCGGGGTGGAGCTGGCCGGGCAGATCGCCGAGCTCGCCCAGCGCGCCCTCAAGGGGCAGTACCACCACGCCGACCTCGGGCAGACCCGGATCGTGCTGATGGACGCGGTCGATCGGGTGCTGCCGGCGTTCGACCCGGAGCTGTCGGCGAGCGCCCTGAAAACCCTGAAGAAACTGAAGGTTGAGGTACGCCTGGGAACGCGTGTCGTGGATGTCGACGAGGCGGGCGTCACGGTTGCCGGTGGCGAGCGCGTGGAGGCGTACACCAAGATCTGGGCAGCCGGGGTGAAAGCGCCCAGCCTGGCCACCCGGCTGGCCGCCGCGACCGGAGCGCCGGCCGACCGGGCCGGGCGGATCGTGGTCGAGCCCGACCTCACCGTGCCCGGCCATCCGGAGATCTTCGTGGTCGGTGACATGGCCGCGCAGAACCTGCCGGGCGTCGCCCAGGTCGCCATGCAGGGCGGCCGTTACGCCGCCCAGGTGATCAAGGGGCGGCTGGCCGGGAAACCGGTGACGAAGCCGTTCACGTATTTCGACAAGGGCAACATGGCCACGATCTCGCGCTTCTCGGCCGTCGCCAACGTGGGGAAACTGCACCTCAGCGGCCTGCTCGGCTGGCTCGGGTGGATCGGCGTGCACCTGTTCTATCTCATCGGGTTCAAGAACAAGGTGACCACGCTGATGCACTGGGTGGTCAGCTTCCTAGGGCGAGGGCGCTCCGAGCGGATCTCCACCTCGCAGCAGATCCACGCCCGGAACGCCCTGCACCACCTCTCAACGGACGACCATCACCGGGCAGTCGGCGTGGTGCAGCAACTGCAGGACGGTCGAACCCAGTAGCGCCGCGGCAACGGTGCCGTGGCCGTGGCTGCCCACGACGGTCAGCGCGGCGTGCCTGGTCGCCTCGACGAGCGCGGCCGCCGCGCCGTCGTGCGTCAGCACCGTCTCCAGCCGGACCTGCGGGTACCGCTTCCGCCACGGCGCGAGCTGCTCCTCGAGACGGGACCGCTCGGCCGGGTCGTCGGCCGGCGGCATCGGCACGCCGGCCAGCCACCGGGGGATGGCCGGCAGGTAGGAGCGGATCACGATGAGCGTGGTGTCCCGCTCGGCGGCGGCCGCGAACGCGGTCGGCAGCACCTGCCCGGCTGCGGGGGAGTCGTCGACGCCGGCCACCACCGCGCCGTCGCCGGATGCGCCGTCGCGAACCACCGCGACCGGGCACGGCGCGTGCGTGGCCAGACGCTGGCTGACCGAGCCGAGCAGCATGCCGGTGAAGCCGCCGCGGCCCCGGCTGCCGAGCACCAGCAGGTCGGCGCCCTCGGCCCACTCGATCAGGCGGGGGATGGCCGGGCCGGGCCGGGTGTCGGTCTCGATGTAGAGGTCGGGGACGGCCGCCCGGGCCCGGTCGCGCGCGTCGGCGACCACCGCCTTGGCGAGGGACTCGGCGACGTCGAGGTATTCGGCGCCGATGTCGTAGCGGGACTCGAGCCAGTCGCTGTCGTACGCATAAACGATCCGCAGGCTCGCCCGGCGGCGGCGCGCCTCGGCGGCCGCCCAGGTGACCGCGACGGTGGCCGCCTCGGTGCCGTCGGTGGCGACGATGACGCTCATGACCGCTCTTTTGTGGTCGAGAGGGCGAGGAGGCTCGTCGCCCAGGTGCGGGCGCGGTCGGCCTCGCTCTCCAGCAGTGGGCCGGTCGTGCCGCTGACCCGGAACTCGGCCGGCGTCGACACGACCCGGCAGCCGAGCCGGCGCAGCCGCTTGGCGGATTTGCGGGCCGCCGAGCCGGACATCGGCTTGTTCATCCGGGTGCAGAACGCGGCCGCGGCGACGCCCGGCAGCGGGACCGAGGTGTCCAGGTATTCGCGCAGGCCGAGCGGGCCCGGCTCGGCGCCCTGCCGGGCGGCCTCCTCGCGGGAGGCGGGGCGGCTGAGCCCGAACGCGTGCGTGGGCGAGCCCACGACCAGCAGGTCGAAGCCGGCCGCCGAGGGCGCGGCGTTGACCTCGGTCAGGGTCACCTCGGCGGTCTCGGACAGCCCGTCGGCGATCGCCCGGGCGAGTTTCGCGGTGTTGCCGAACATCGATTCGTAAACGACCAGCGCTTTCATGCTCAGCCTCCTCGGTCTCCATGCTGTCGCCGCCGGGGCCGGGGGGTCAGGGCCGATCGGCCCTTGAGGACGGGACCTGTGTTGCCCGGACGTTCCCGGCGGGTTACCGTCTGGGAGCGCTCCCATTGACGGATGTCTCTTCACCTCGGAAGGAAGGTCCGTGTCCCCTCTCCCCGCCACCTCCCCCGCTCGCCGACGGCTGACCACCGCCGGACTCGCCGCCGTCTGCGCCACCGCAGCCGCCGGCGCCTGGACCCTCGCCGGCGGCACCGCCTCGGCCGGCACGATCAGCGGCGCTCTCTACCGCGACTCCGACACCGCCGTCGCCCGCTGGGTCACGGCCAACCCCAACGATTCGCGTACGGCGGTGATCCGCGACAAGGTCGCGAGTCAGCCGTCGTCCCGCTGGCTGTCGTCGTTCAACCTCGGCACCGTCCAGGCCGAGGTCACCTCGTACGTCGGCGCGGCCACCGCGGCCGGGCAGATCCCGCAGCTCACCCTCTACGGGATCCCCAACCGGGACTGCGGTGGCGCCAGCGCGGGCGGCGCGCCCGATCTCGCCACCTATCAGACCTGGGTCGACAACATCGCCCGCGGGCTCGGCAGCCAGACCGTGCTGATCCTCCTCGAGCCCGACTCGATCGCGCTGCAGACCTGCCTGAGCAGCAGCGAGATCCAAGCCCGGGACGCGGCTCTGCGCACCGCCACGCAGACGCTCAAGGGCGCCAACCCGAACGCCAAGGTCTACCTCGACGCCGGCCACTCGGCGTGGAACGCGGCGAGCGTCCAGGCGTCGCGACTCGTCGCGGCGGGCGTGGCCGACGCGGACGGCTTCTATTCGAACGTGTCGAACTTCAACTCGACCGCGAACGAGGCCGCCTTCGGCCGCTCGGTCCTGTCGGCGCTGTCCGGGCAGGGTGTCTCGGGCAAGCGTCAGGTCATCGACACCAGCCGCAACGGCGGCGCGTCCGGTGACTGGTGCGGCGACGACAACACCGACCGGCGGATCGGTTCCTACCCGACCATCGCCACCGGTGACGCCAACATCGACGCCTACCTGTGGGTGAAGCCGCCGGGCGAGGCGGACGGCTGCAAGTACGCGGCCGGCTCGTTCCAGCCGGACCTGGCCTACAGCCTGGCCGGCTCGGCGCCGAACCCGCCGGTGACGACAGCGCCCACCACGGTCCCGACCACGGCCCCCACCACGACGGTGCCGACGACCGCGCCGACCACCACCCCGCCGGCCACCGTGCCTACGCCCACTCCCGCCGCCGCGGGCTGCTCCGCGACCTACCAGACCACGAGCACCTGGTCGGGTGGCTTCCAGGGGCAGGTCACGGTCAAGGCGGGCGGCAGCGCGATCGGCGGCTGGACGGTCACCTGGACGCTCGGCAGCGGCCAGACGATCAGCCAGGCGTGGAACGGTGAGCTGAGCACCAGCGGCTCGGCCGCCACCGTTCGCAACGTCTCGTGGAACGGCGCGCTCGCCGCCGGTGGCACCGCCCAGTTCGGCTTCCTCGCCAACGGCACCGCCACCACCCCGGCCATCACCTGCACGGCCAGCTGAACGGTCCGGGCCCGGTCACGCGGCCGGGCCCGGCCCTCTCAGACGGGGATCGCGATGATGTGGCCCTCGCGGACGGCCCGGCGCGCGTGCTCGAAGAAGTCGGGGGCGGCGCACGCGAACAGGGTGTTGTTGCCGAACGCGCAGGCGTAGACCGGCGTGCCCGGCCGGATCTCGTCGGTGATCGTGCCGCCCTCGACGACGCGCAGGAGCCGCGAGCCGGTCGCGTCGGCGATCCACAGCGCGCCCGCCGGGTCGAGGCACGCGCCGTCGGGGGCGACCACGAGCTGGGGGAGGACCTTCTCGAACTCGCGCTCGGTCGGCAGCGGGCCGAACTGCGCCCAGACCCGCCGGTTGGTGAGCTCCCCGTCCGGGGTCAGGTCGAAGGCGGTGACCCGGTTGCCGAAGGTCTCGTTGACCAGCAGCACCCCACCGTCGGTGAGCACCGAGCCGTTCGGGAACCACAGGTCGTCGGCCACCTCGGTGACGCCGCCGTCCGGATCGACGCGGTGCAGCGACGCCGGGGCCAGCGGCGCGCCTCCCATCAGGTCGAAGCCGAAGTTGCCGACATAGACCCGGCCCTGATCGTCGACCGCCATGTCGTTGAGGTGCCCGGTGGCGTGGCCGCCGAGGTCGGCGTGCACCACCAGCGAACCGTCCTGTTCGCGGCGCAGGATCTTCCGGTCGCGCATCGAGACCACGAGCAGGCGGCCGTCCGGCAGCCAGCCCAGCCCGGACGGCTGCTCCGGCACGGTGGCCTCGACCCGGATGTCCGAGCCGTCCGCCCGCGCCGACCGCACCAGGCCGCCGTAGAAGTCGGAGAACCAGAGCCGCTCGTCGTGCCAGCGCGGCGCCTCGGCGAAATGAAGATCGGCGATGACGGTCTGCATGGAGCCACCTCCCGGTGAACCGCATGGTCACCACGCCGGCCGGCCGATGTCAAGGCCGGCGGCCGGATAACGGAAGGCGGGACATCGACGGCGGCGGTTATGCTCCGCGCCGAAAGATCCGGCCACGGGGGAGTTCCGATGTCTCGTCGTTTTCGCGGCGTTCTGCCGCTTGTCCTGGTAACCGTCGCCGCGCTGGCCGCCGGCTGCGACGACAAGAGCACGCCGGAGGCGGCCCCGGTCGCTACCGCTCCGGTTCCATCGCCCTCGGCCGCGCTGTCGCCCAGTGGACCGGCGTCCACCGAGACCTGTTCCGCGGTCATCAAGATCGTGATCGACGGCAGCGTGGGGATCGCCGACGACGCGGTCAAGTCGATCGACGAGCACTGGAGCCGCAAGAAGGTCGACGACAACATGCGGACCCGGTTCCGCGCGATGTCCGAGAAGGTGGCCGCCGAGGCGCCGCAGATCAGCGACCCGGAGCTGAAGGCGGCCGTGCAGAAGACCGCCGACGAGCTCGCCGCGGGCGCGAAGTCCAGCAAGCCCGAGACGTTCCTGAAGAAGGATTTCCAGACCCTCGGCAAGGACCTGGACTCCCACTGCAAGAGCTGAGAAACGGGCCGGCCGGAGCTTTCGCTCCGGCCGGCTTCGCTTCAGGAAATATTGGCCTGCGGGCCGGAATAGGTTTTCACCAGCGACGGTACGGCGGAAGCCGCATCCAAGGTGTACGAGTAGAAACTGCTCGGCGTGAACGCGGAACCGAGCGTCGTCTGGTTACCCGTGCAGTTCACCATGATGCTGCCGCTCTGCTTCAGCTGAGCCGTCGAGTCGGGGTAGAACGGGTCCTTGACGGTGTCGAAGTAACTGTTCTCGATCACCATCTTGGTGGCGCCACGCGAGTAGTTGCCGTAGCTGGTGACGTTCTGCAGGTAGTTGTTGTAGAGGTGGGCGTACAGCAAATTGTCGGCACTGGGGTTTCGCTGGTTGCTGTTGTAGATCCAGTTGTGGTGGATCGTCATCCGGGCGATCACGTTGTCGGTCCAGCCGATGCCGAACGTCTTGTTGTGATTGCCCATCTGGTTCCAGGACACCGTCACGTAATTGGTGTCCTTGCGGCTGTCGATGTAACCGTCGTTGATGTTCTGGAACGTGTTGTGGTCGATCCAGACGTGGTCGGCGGTGTCCATCTGGATGCCGTCGTAGTCGAAGTCCTTGTCGTCCGGGTCGTCACTCGCCACCGCCGTGTCGCCGATGGTGAGGTTGCGGATGATGACGTTCTTGACGCCGGCGCCGAGGAAGAATCCGCCGGCTTTGATCCGCCCGGTGGTGCCCACCCCGATCATCGTCTTGTTGCTGGTGACCGGAATTTCGTACCCGTAGGTCGGCACGGTGATCGTCCCGCTGACCTTGATCACGTAGGCGGCGCTGGCCGTCGCGTACTTCAGCAGGTCGGCGTAGGTCGTGACGGTGACCGTCGTGCCGCCCGCGCCACCGGTGGTCCCGGCGGCGAAGCCGTCGGCGGTGCTGGACCAGGTGCGTCCGCCGATCGCCACGAAGGCCCATTGCTTGTTGGTGTTGGCGGAGCAGGTTTCCTGGATGATCGCCGCACCACTCGTGGTCGAGGCGCCGGCGTCACTGATGCAGAGTCCGCTGCCGACGTTGACGATCTGGTAGGTGCCGGTGCCGCTGGCGACGAGCTGCCATTGCTGGTTGGTCTGACTCGATACGCACGTGTACTGCTGTAGCTGGGTGCCCGACGTGGTGGAGTAGTTCGGCACGTCGATGCACTTGCCGCTGTTGACGTTGACCAGCAGGTAGTTGGAGCCGCTCGCGGTCAGCGTGAACTGCTGCCACTTCGCGCCGTCGGTGCAGCCCCACTGTTGTAGAAGTGCGCTGTTGGCGGTCGAGGCGCTCGGGACATCGATGCACATCCCGCTCTTGGTGACTTTCAGTTGATAGGCGGCGCCGGTGGCAGGTGCGGCGGAGGCCGATGTAGAAGTCCCGACCAGCGCGGCCGCTGCGAGTAGCACGAGTACTAGAAGTTTCCTCATAGCGGGTTCCATCCGTCCGTGCCGGCCAGGTACTTCTGCGGGGTGTAGTTCGCCGCGGTCGAGTCGCTCATCTGCGGCCGGTTGCTGTTGGTGGTCGCGCCCGAACCGGTGTTCTTGTATTCGAAGAAGCGCGCGTTCTTCCAGGAGTTGCTGGACATGTCGATCCACGGCTGCGCGGTCGCGATCGTCGCGCTCAGCGACGACTCCCGGTAGAGGACCTGGGCGTCGGCGCCCCACGGCCGGCCGAGCTGGGTGGTGTTGTTCGTGGCCCCGGTGATCGTGCACTTGTAGAACAGGAAGCCGTAGGTCACGCCCGCATCCGTCTTGGCCGCCGTGATCGGGCCGCCGGTCGAGCGCTTCTCGTAGATCGAAGTGGCGTTGAAGACCGCGGTGCCGCCGCCGAAGATGAAGTCGACGGTGCCTTCCACATAGGAATTGGCATAGTACGAGCGGTAGGCGTTGACCAGCAGCGTGTCCTGCGCGCCGAGGAACCGGACGTTGCTGAAGACCGACCGGTCGGCGTTGACGTTGACCGCGACTGCCTGGCTGCCCTCGCCGTAATCGTTGGACATCGTCAGGTTGGTGGCCGCGAAGTCATGACCGTTGACGAACACACTCGCGCTGCCGGACGTGCCGTAACCGCCGGCCGAGCTGTGGTTGTTCACGATCACCGTCTGCGACGCCGACGAGCCGAGGCCCTGCAGCGTGACGTACGGCTTCGTGGACGGGATCGTCACGATCTCGCGATAGGTGCCCGCCTTGATCGTGATGACCTGCCGGGTGGTGTTGTTCGCCGGCACCGCGTCGACCGCCGCCTGGATGGTCGTGTACTTCCCGGTGCCGTCGGACGCGACAACCGCCCCGGTGCTGGACCCGACTGCCACGAACGCCCACTGCTTGTTGGTGTTCGCCGTGCAGGTCTCCTGGATGATCGCCGCACCACTCACTGTCGAGGCGCCGGCGTCGCTGATGCAGAGCCCGCTGCCGACGTTGACGATCTGGTAGGTGCCGGTGCCGCTGGCGACGAGTTGCCATTGCTGGTTGGTCTGCGACGAGACGCAGGTGTACTGCTGCAGCTGGGTGCCCGACGTGGTGGAGTAGTTCGGCACGTCGATGCACTTGCCGCTGTTGACGTTGACCAGCAGGTAGTTGGAGCCGCTCGCGGTCAGCGTGAACTGCTGCCACTTCGAGTTGTCGGTGCAGCCCCATTGCTGAAGCAGGGCACTGTTGGCGGTCGAGGCACCGGGGACGTCGATGCACATGCCGCTCTTGGTGACCTTCAGCTGATAGGCGACACCGGTCGCGGGAGCGGCGGCTGCCGGGGAGGGCGACGCGACCACGACGCCGGGTATCACCAGCGCCAGGGCCGCCAGAAGCAACCGTTTCCTTCCCATGGTGGGTCCTTCCTTCTCGGTCGCCCGGTGGCAGGCGACACATCTATCGGAGCCCCGTGGTGGCGATGCCCTTGACCAGGTATTTCTGCCCGGCGATGAAGAAGCCGATGACCGGGGCGAGAGAGACGAACGACATCGCGAACATCTCGCCCCACTGGCTCTGGCCCTCGGAGTCCATGAACTGCCGCAGGGCCAGCGGCACCGTGTAGAGGTTCGGGTCGGTGAGATAGAGAAGTGGTTCGAAGAACTCGTTCCACACCGCGATGAACGTGAAGATCGCGGTGGTGGCGAACGCCGGCAGGCACAGCGGCATGATCACCTTCCAGAACGTGCGGAACGGGCCGCAGCCGTCGATCCGGGCCGCGTCGTCCAGCTCGGTCGGCAGCGACCGCATGAACTGCACCATCAGGAAGATGTAGAAGCCGTTGGTGGCCAGGAAATGCGGAACCAGCAACGGGTAGTACGTGTTCAGCCAGCCCAGCTTGTCGAACAGCACGTACCGCGGGATCGTCAGGACGTGCCCGGGCAGCATCATCGTGCCGAGCATCAGCGCGAAGAACAGCCGCCGGCCGGTGAATCTGAGGCGGGCGAAGGCGTACGCGGCGAGCGAGCACGACATCAGATTGCCGACGATGCTGAGCGTCACGATGATCAGCGAGTTGATCAGGTAGACGTCGAACGACTCGGGCAGCGACGTCCAGCCGCGGGCGTAGTTGCCCGGCGCCCAGTGGTGCGGCCACAGGCCCTCGTCGGTGAAGACGGTGTTGCTCGATTTGAGCGAGCTGGAGACGAGCCAGAGCAGCGGATACATCATGAGGGCGCCGACCGCGGTCAACGCGAGATAGCGCAGCCAGTTAGTTCTCATAGAAGACCCAATAACGGGCGGCCAGGAAGTTGACCGCGGTGAATCCAGCGACGATCACCAGGAGCAGCCACGCCATCGCGGACGCGTAGCCCATGTCCAGCTCGCCGAAGCCCTTCTGGTAGAGGTAGAGGTTCGAGAACAGGGTCGACTCGGCCGGGCCGCCGGTGCCGCCGCTCATCACGTAACCCTGGGTGAAGGTTTGGAACGACGCGATCATCGACTGCACCAGGTTGAAGAAGATGATCGGGCTGAGCAGCGGCAGCGTCACCGACCGGAACTGCCGCCAGCCCGACGCGCCGTCCATCGCGGCGGCCTCGTAATACATGGCCGGGATCTGCTTCAGCCCGGCCAGGAAGATCACCATCGGCGAGCCGAACGTCCACACGTGCAGCAGGATCAGGGTGCTCAGCGCGTAGTGCGGATCGGACGTCCAGCCCGGCCCCTGGATGCCGAGCCAGCCGAGGAACTGGTTGACCACGCCCTGATAGCCGAACAGGTAGCGCCACAACATGACGATCGCGACGCTGCTGCCGAGCAGGGACGGCAGGTAGTAGACGCTGCGGTAGATCGCCAGACCCCGTACCCCTCGATGCAGGATCATCGCGACCGCGAGGGCCGCAGCGAGCGAGAGCGGCACCGAGACCAGCGTGTAGATGAACGTGACGCGCAGCGACTGGTGCAGGGTGGCGTCGCCGAACATCTCCTTGACGTTGGCCAGGCCCGACCAATGTGGGGGAGTGAGCAGGTTGTAGTCGGTGAACGCGAGGTAGAGCGAGACCAGGAACGGGCCGACCGTGAACACGATGCCGATCAGCCAGGGCAGCAGGAACAGGTACGCCGCCCGGTCCTGTCGTCCGGCTTTCACGCCGTCAGAGCCTTCTTGGCCTGGCCGACGAACTCGGTGGCGCCGGCCGCGGGAGTCTTGCGGCCGAACTCGACCTCGGTGCTGATCGACTTGAGGATGTTGGTGAGCTTGCTGGCGCCGATCGGATAGGAGTACGACGGCGGGAGCTTCTCGCTCTGCAGGTCGGTGAGGTACTGAGTGGCCCGCTGGTCATCGGGCTCCAGCTCCGGCGCGATCGCCTTGGCCACCACCTGGCTGGCCGGAACGCCCCGGGTGGTGCCGGCCGCCTTCGCCCCGGCCACGTCGTTCACCAGGAAGTTCAGCAGGACCAGCGTCTCCTTCGGGTGCTTCGACTTCGCCGCCACCGACCACAGCGCCGGCGTGTCGATCGACTGCCCGCGCCGGGTGGCCTGGGACTCGCCGGGGATCCGCAGCAGCTGGAGCTGCCCGCCGCAGACCTTGTTGTAGTTGAGGAAGTTGTTGGTCGGGATGATCTGCGACGCGATCGACTTCTTGGCCAGATAGGACTGGGCCGGCGAGGCGCCGCCGTTGGGGTCGATGAAGCCGGCCGGCGGGAAGCCCTTGTCGGCGCGCATCTTCTGCACCATCGCGAACCACTCGGTCACGGTCTTCTCGGTCACGCCGAGGCTGCCGTCCGCGGTGTAGAAGTCTTCGCCGTGCTGGCGGGTCCAGACGATCAGGTTGGCGATCGTCCACACCTCGAAGTTCGTCCCGTAGACCTTGCCGCCGCTGGCCTGCGTGACCTGCTTGGCGAACGCGGCGAGGTCGGACCACGACCACGCGTTGCCGTCCGGGATCGGCACGCCGTACTTGTCGGTCAGGGCCTTGTCGATGACGACGCCGATCGTGTTCAGCCCCGACGGCACCCCGAAGTTCTTGTCGCCGACGATGCCGAGGGCGCGGGCCGGGTCGGTGAGGCCGGAGAGGTCGAGCGTGTTCTCCTTCGCGAGATCCAGCAGAGCACCGCGGCCCGCGTACTCCCGGAGGCTGTCGATACGCATCGCCATCAGGTCCGGCGGATCACCGGCGGCGAAGCGGGTGACCAGCTTGTCCTTGTAGGGCGACGAGTCCTGATATTCGGTGCGTACGCGAATGCCGGAATGAGCCTTCTGGAACAGATCGAGAGCCTTCTGCGTCTTCTCGGCGCGCGCGGAGTCACCCCACCAGACCATGTTCAGCTCGACCGCGTCGCCCTTGTCGCCGCCGCCCCCGCCGAACCCGCGGCCGCAGGCGCTCGTGGCGGCCGCCAGCCCGGCCAGGCCCGCGATCTTCAGCGCATCGCGCCGGTTCACAGTGTTCACGATCAATTCTCCTTCATCAATTTGTTTCAGTGTTTTATCTATCGAACGCCGTCCATGTCAACAGGTGTCCCACCTCGACTTATTCAGGTAACGCAAATTTGTTACAGACGTTGACGTAACCGTCGCAGCGCCGGTAGCTTCACCGGCTATGTCGTCCGAGAACCTGATCTGCGCCGGGCGTACGGTGGCCCGCTACGTCTGGGACCCGGACCTGCCGGCCGCCGTCTCGCCGCGGCCCTACCTGCACCCGGTGACCACCCTCGGCGGCACCACGGTCACCGGCTTCCGGCCCGCCGACCACGAGCACCACCTCGGCGCGAGCGTCGCGATCCCGGTGCTCAACCAGGCAAACTTCTGGGGCGGGCGCACCTATGTGGCCGGCCGCGGCCCGGTCGGGCTCGACGACCACGGACGGCAACGGCATACCCGGTGGCTGCATCGCTCCGACGACCGCCTGGTCCAGGAGATCTGCTGGCTCGGCCGCGACGGAGCGCCACTGGCCCGCGAGGAGCGGTCACTGTCGGTGCGGGCGGTCGGTGACACGTCGTGGTTGCTGCGGGTGGGGTTCGCGCTCAGCGGCATCGACGGCGCAGCCCTGGTGATCGACAGCCCCGGGGCAAGAGGCCGGGCCGGCGCGGGGTACGGCGGGTTCTTCTGGCGCGCTCCGGCGGGGCTTGCGCAGGTCCGGGCGTACGGGGCGACCGGCGACCCGCACGGCAGCCGCCAGCCGTGGGTGGTCCTGACCGGCAGCGAGTCCGAGGCGGCGACGTGGACGCTGGTCTTCCGGGCCGGCGTGCACGCTGATCCGTGGTTCGTGCGGGCCTCGGACTATGCGGGGGTGTGCTCGGCGATCGCGTGGGACCGGCCGCTGGTGATCAAAACCGGCGGCGTCCTGACCCGCCGGCTGTCCGTGCTGGTAGCCGACGGCCCACCCACGGAGGCCCTGCTGGCCGAGGCAGAGGCAGACGTCAGTGCGCCTTACGGTCATGGGGCGGGTGGTGTGTGAGCGCGCCGTGGGTCGCTGACACCGGCGACGGCTGCTATCGCAACCCGGTGCTGTTCGGCGACTGGTCCGACCCCGACGTCGTCCGGGTCGGACGCGACTTCTACCTGATCGCGTCCAGCTTCAACCGGGTGCCCGGACTGCCCATCCTGCGCTCCACCGACCTGGTCAACTGGGAGCTCGTCGGCCATGCGCTCGCCCGGCTGGTGCCGGAGGCCGTCTACGCCACGCCGCAGCCCGGGTGCGGGGTGTGGGCGCCGGCGCTGCGGCATCACGCCGGCCGGTTCTGGATCGTCTATCCCGACCCGGACCACGGCATCTACGTCACCACGGCGGCCGACCCGCGCGGGCCCTGGACGCCGCCGCGGCTGATCCTGGCCGGCCGCGGGCTCATCGACCCGTGCCCGCTGTGGGACGCCGACGGCAGTGCTTATCTCGTGCACGCGTGGGCGAAGAGCCGGGCGGGCGTCAACAATCGGCTCACCGCGTACCGGATGACGCCCGGCCTGACCCGCCCGCTCGACACCGGCGTGGTTCTGGTCGACGGCGCGACCATCCCCGGCTGCTACACCCTCGAAGGCCCCAAGTGGTACCGCCGCGACGGCTGGTACTGGCTCTTCGCGCCGGCCGGCGGAGTGGCGAACGGCTGGCAGTACGCGATGCGGTCGAGCAGCGTCCTCGGACGTTACGAGCCGCGGATCGTCCTGTCCCAGGGCGGGACCGACATCAACGGGCCGCACCAGGGCGCCTGGGTGGACGACTGGTTCCTGCACTTCCAGGACCTCAGCGCGTACGGCCGGGTCGTGCACCTGCAACCGGTGACCATGGACGACGACGGCTGGCCGGTGATCGGGCACCACGGGGAACCGGTGACCCGGCACCGCAAGCCGCTGCAGGGCGCGCCGGTGTGCGCGCCGCCCACCGGCGACTGCTTCGCCGGCGGAGTGCCCGGACCGCAATGGACATGGCCGGCCAACCCGCAGCCCGGCTGGCTGCTCAACCGGGCCGGGAGCAACGGCCGCCGCGGGACCGGCGACCCCGGCGACGGACTGCGGCTGGCCTGCGTGCCGTGGCCCTCCGGGGATCTGCGTGCGGTGCCGAACGTGCTCGGGCAACGGCTGCCCGGCCCGCGCTTCCGCGCGGAAACCACGGTGCGGCTTGCGGCGCCGGCCGGGTCGCGGGCCGGTTTGGTGGTACGGGGTACGACGTACGCGTGGATCGGTCTTGAGCACCGGCCGAGCGGGACCGTCCTCGCCTACCGTGCCGCCGACGCGCCCGGCGGGCCGGAACGTGACCTGATGACGCCGATCCCGGTGACCGATGCGGCCGAGGTGCGGCTGTCGGTCACCGTCGACGACGACGGCGCCGTCGTCCGGTTCGCCGCCCGGACCACCTCCGCCGACGGGACCGAGGTCGCGGTCTCCGGCGGCGACGCCGGCTTCACCGCCACGCCCGGTGGCTGGATCGGGGCCACCCTCGGGTTGTTCGCCACCGCTCGGCCCGGCGCGGGCGGAGGCCATGCCGACTTCGCGTCCTTCGTCGTCGAGGCGCGGTGACTATCCTGCTGGCGTACCGATCCACCAGACCGGAGGCTTGCGTGACCGGTGACGCCACGGCCGTCCTTCGCCTCGCCGACCGGACCGTCGCCGACTACGTGTGGCAACCCGACGTGCCGGTCGGGCTCGCGCCCCGGCCGTACCTCCATCCGGTCCGCACCCTGGCCGGCGCGGTGGTCACCGAGCTGATGCCGCCGTCGCACCGCCACCATCTCGGGGCCGGCGTCGCGGTGGCCGAGGTGGGCGGCAGCAACTTCTGGGGCGGCCGCACCTTCCTCCCCGGCCACGGCCCGGCCTGGCTCGACAACCAGGGCACCCAGCAGCACGTGCGCTGGCTGCGGCGCGACGAGACGCAGCTCAGCGAGGCGTTGCGCTGGGACGCCATCGACGGCATGTCGCTGCTCGCCGAGCGGCGGCTGATCTCGGCCCGGCCGCTGGACGACACCGCATGGGCCCTCGACTTCACCTTCACCCTCGCCAACGTCGCCGGCCGCGAGCTGCCGATCAGCAGCCCGGCCGCGCACGGCCGCACCGGCGCCGGCTACGGCGGCTTCTTCTGGCGCGCCCCGTCCCCCGACCCCTGCCATGTCTCCGCCGACGTGCACGGCCGCTCCGCGCCGTGGCTGTCGGTCGCCACCCCGGGCTGGACCCTGGTCTTCGCCGGAGGTGACGCCGCCACCCGGCAGGACCGCTGGTTCGTGCGCACCCGAGACTATCTGGGCGTCGGCTCGGCGCTGGCCTGGGAGGCGCCGCTGGTCCTCGCGCCGGGCGAGTCGCTGACCCGGCGGGTGGTCACGGTGGTCGCAGACGGCACGCTCACCGATCCGCGGGCAGCCGCCTACGTGTCCCAGCTGGTGTCATGACCATCGGCGACCAGCGGCGCCGGGCCGCACCGTCAGTCGGCCGCCTAGGTGTCCCGGCTGGTGTCATGACCGCCGGCGACCAGCGGCGCCGGGCCGCACCGACAGTCGGCCGCCTAGGTGTCCCGGCTGGTGTCATGACCGCCGGCGACCAGCGGTGGCGGGTCGCGCCGGCGGGCGGCTGGAAGGGCTTCGGGTCGTGACCCGGCCGGTGCATCGCGTGGCGCCGGCCACGGACACGCCCGTACGGCAGGAGAGCCTGCGTGCCCACAACCTCTCGCTGACCTTCCGGCAGATCGTCGGCGCGCCGGCGCCGATCTCGCGGATCGAGCTCGCCGTCGCCACCGGGCTGACCCGGCCGACCATCTCGCGCATCGTCGACGACCTGCTCACCGGCGGGTTGATCGTGGAGGCCGGGCCGTCGCGGTCCGGGAACAGCGGGCGGCCCCGAGTCGGCCTGAGCCTGGCGCCGACCGGGCCGGCCGGGCTCGGCCTGGACATCCGGGTGGACACGCTGTCGGCGTGCGTGGTCGACCTGACCGGCACAGTGCGGCACCTGGCCTTCGCCCCGCGCCCGCCGGTCGCCGCCGACGCTCTGGCCAGCCTGGCCGGCATGGGCCGGGCCGCGATGGCGGCCGCGGCCGCCGAGGATCTCACCGTCGTCGGCACCACCCTGGCGGCGCCCGGACCGATCGTGGACGGCAGCGTCGTGCGGTTCGCGCCGATCCTGGGCTGGCGGGATGTGGACGCCGGCGCCGCGTTGCGGCCCGCGCTGGGCCCGGTGGCGGTCGACAACGACGCGGGCCTGGCCGCGCTGGGGGAGCTGTACGCAGGCACGCTGCGCAATTTCGTATGTGTCAGCGGAGAGTTCGACATCGGCGCCGGGATAGTTCTGGATGGGTCGCTGCTGCGGGGCGCCCGCGGGTGGGGCGGCTCGCTGGGTCACGTCGCGGTGGCCGGCGACGGGCCGCCGTGCGCCTGCGGCGCCACCGGCTGCCTGCAGCAGTACGCCGGACTGGGGCAGATCCTCGGCGTAGCGGTCCCGGTCGCCGCCCAGGCCCCGGGGGTTGCCACCCCGCCCGCAGCGGTTGCCGCCCCTGCTCCGGCTCTTGCCACCCCGCCCGCAGCGGTTGCCGCCCCTGCTCCGGCTCTTGCCACCCCGGCCGCAGCGGTTGCCGCCCCTGCTCCGGCTCTTGCCACCCCGGCCGCAGCGGTTGCTGCCCGGGAGGCGGCGGTTGCGGTCCGAGCCCCGGCGGTCGCCGCCACGGCCCCGGCGGTGGCGATCGACGCCCTGGTGGCGGCGGGGGACACCGAGGTCATCGCTGCTCTGGAGCGGGCCGGCACCGCGCTGGGCGTGGCCCTGTCCGCGCTGATCAACATCATCGACGTGGACACCGTTCTGCTCGGCGGCAGCTATTCGCTCCTGGCCTCCTGGCTGATCGAGGGCATCGAACGGGAGCTCGGCCGGCGGGTGCTGACGTCGGGGTGGGCGCCGGTTTCGGTGCGCCCGGCGCCGCTGGGGCCGGACGCCGCGGTGATCGGAGCCGCCCTGAGCGCGATCGACCAGGTCCGCCAGGACCCGAACTCCTGGCTCGCCCGCGTATAAGGCCTGGATCAAGAAGATGCCGGAATCGCTCAGACAGAACGGCGCACACGCAGCCGGCACCAGCTCGGCCCCTTGTGAACCAGGCGCCAGCGCGACGTATCGCGGGCGTATCAAAAAACGCATACGCCACCGCAACGGCCGTACGTCTTGACTAGCGGCATGGACTCGGATTCCGCACGTGGTATCGGCCGGCGGCAGCTGGTCAAATGGGGCGGGCTGGCGGCCGCGGGGGTGCCGCTGGCGAAGGCTGTTCCACCGGCCACCCGGCCCGTCGACGCCTACGACCGGTACATCGCGCAGCTCGCCGCCGATGGCAAGTTCTCCGGCGTGGTGCTGCTGTCGCACCGCGGCAGGACGGTGCTGTCCCGCAGTTACGGCCTGGCCGACCGGGAGCGGGGGATCCGCAACCACGAGGGCATCTCGTTCAGCCTCAGCTCGGCGGGCAAGCCGTTCGGCCCGCTGGCCGTTCTGCAGCTGGCGCAGCAGGGCAGGCTGCAGCTGTCCGACCCGGTCGGCAAGCATCTGACCGGCTTCGCCAAGGAGGTCGCCGAGCAGGTGACCATCCACCATCTGATCGCCGGCGCGTCCGGGCTGGACACCCCGGACGAGGACGTGCAACGCGTCTTCCGGAGCCGGTCGGAGGTGCACGAGTACTACGAGCAGCGGGCCCGGCAGGCGAAACTGGTCGGCATCCCGGGCCTGCCGAGCACCACCCACGAGGAAGCCGGGGTCACCATTCCCGCGCTGATCGTGGAGGCGGTGACCGGACAGTCGTACTGGGACTACGTCGAGGAGAACGTCTTCCGGCGGGCCGGCATGACCGGCACCGCGTTCTACACCAGGCCGCAGTGGCTCGCCGACAAGCGCATCGCGCACCCGTACATGACGCTGGCCGACGGCAGCATCGTCGATGCCGTCCGCAACCTGGACCAGAGCAGCTCGGACCCGTGGGTGCTCGGCAAGAATCCGGCGCGCTGCTTCATCGCCTCCCCGGGCGACGGCGGCTTCGCCACCGCCCCGGACCTGGTCCGGTTCGCCCGCGCGCTGACCGACGGCACATTGCTGGAGCGGCCCTGGGCCGACGTGCTCATGGGGGCCAAGTTCCCGCACGGGCCGGCGTCGTTCGGGGCGTACGGGCTGGCGGTCGAGATCGTCGGCGGCCAGTGGATCTGGGAGCGGGCCGGGGCCAATCCCGGGGTCGGCGCCAACTGGAGCATCTACCCGGACACCGGCTGGGTCGGCGTCATCCTCAGCAACACCGACGGCGCGCCGTTGCAGGACATGATCGGGCAGGAGACGCTGGCGGTCACCGGAGTCGCGCCTGGGCAGGGGTCGGGTGGCTGAGTCTGTCAACCACCGCCGGATCGTGCTCGCCGGCCTGGGGATCCTCGCCCTGGCCGGCGCGGCGTTCGCGATCCGCGGGCCACTGCTGATGTCGGCGCCGACGTGCATGGCCGGGCGGTGGCACGGCTGCTACGACACCGAGAACGGCGTGGTGCTCGTGACGCTGGCCGGCGCGCCGTTGGCGGTTCTGCTGGCGTGGGCGCTGGCGCGCCTTCGGCGGGTCGCCTTCCGCACGGCGCTGGCCGAGGTGGGCATGGTGTACGGGACGGTGCCGTTCGTCTGGATGACCCTGATGCCGGGGCCCGGGGCCCGCATCGTGCCCGGCCGGCTGAGCCTGATCCCGCTGCGGGACCTGATCACGATGGGGCCGATCGGGATCGGCGGCAACCTGCTGGTCTTCGCGGCGCTGGGGTTCTTCGCGCCGATCCGGTTCGCGGCGCTGGCGTCGGCGCCGCGGATCCTGGCGCTCGGGGCCACCTGCTCGGTCCTGATCGAGACCGCCCAGTACGTCTTCCAGCTCGACCGGGTGTCGTCGGTGGATGACGTGCTGGTCAACGCGGCCGGCGCCGGGCTCGCCGCACTGGCGTCCCGCCGCTGGTGGCGGACGGGACCCTAAGGTTCAGGCATGCGTGTGCTCATCGTGGAGGACGAGCCCTATCTGGCCGAGGCGGTCCGGGACGGCCTGCGGCTGGAGGCGATCGCCGCCGACATCGCCGGCGACGGCGATGCCGCGCTGGAGCTGCTCGGCGTCAACTCCTACGACCTCGCGGTGCTCGACCGGGACATCCCCGGCCCGTCCGGCGACGAGGTGGCCCGGCACATCGTGGCGTCCGGCAGCGGCATCCCGATCCTCATGCTCACCGCGGCCGACCGGATCGACGACAAGGCCTCCGGGTTCGGGCTCGGCGCCGACGACTACCTCACCAAACCGTTCGATCTGCGGGAGCTGGTCCTGCGGCTGCGGGCGCTCGACCGCCGGCGCGCGCACGCCCGGCCCCCGGTTCGCCAGATCGCCGGCCTGCGGCTCGACCCGTTCCGCCGGGAGGTCTTCCGGGACGGGCACTACGTCGCGCTCACCCGCAAGCAGTTCGCCGTGCTGGAGGTTCTGGTGGCCGCCGACGGAGGGGTCGTCGGCGCCGAGGAGCTGCTGGAACGCGCCTGGGACGCGAACGCCGACCCGTTCACCAACGCGGTCCGCATCACCGTCTCGGCGCTGCGCAAACGCCTCGGCGAGCCGTGGATCATCGCCACCGTCCCCGGCGCCGGCTACCGCATCGACACCGAGCCGGACCGTGGATAGGGCCCCGGGGCTGAGCGTCCGCCTCCGGCTCACCCTCAGCTACGCCGGGCTGATCCTGGTCGCCGGCGCCCTGCTGCTCGCCGCCGTGTGGTTGTTCCTCCTGCGGTACGTCCCCGATCAGGCGACGCTCATCGCCCGCGACGGCAACGACGTGGCCGGTGTCTTCCCGGTCCGGTCCCGACTCCTGCACGTCTTCGCGCCCCGGGCGGCCGCGGTGCTGGCGGTCCTGCTGATCTTCGGGCTGGTCGGCGGCTGGATCCTGGCCGGCCGGATGCTCCGGCCGCTGGCCCGCATCGCCGACGCCACCCGCACGGCCACGGCCGGGTCGCTCGCCCACCGCATCCGGCTGCCGGGCCGCCGGGACGAGTTCCGCGACCTCGCCGACGCCTTCGACGCGATGCTCGCCCGGCTCGAGTCGCACGTCGCCGAGCAGCAGCGGTTCGCCGCCAACGCCTCCCACGAACTGCGCACGCCGCTGGCGATCTCGCGGACGCTGCTCGACGTCGCCCGCAAGGACCCGGCCCGCGGGCGGGACGAGATCATCGAGCGCCTGCACGCCGTCAACACCCGCGCGATCGACCTCACCGAGGCGCTCCTGCTGCTCAGTCGAAGCGGAAACCTCAGCCGAAGCGGAGACCTCAGCCGGGGCGGAAACCTCAGCCGGGGCGGAAGCCTCAGCCGGGGCGGCGGCCTCACCCGGGTGAGCGTCGATCTGTCGCTGCTCGCCGAGGAGGCCGCCGAGACACTGCTCCCGCTGGCCGAGCAGCGCCGGATCACCCTGGAGGTGACCGGCGGCCCGGCCCCGGCCGGCGGCTCCGCCGAGCTCCTGGCCCGGATGGCGGCGAACCTCCTGCAGAACGCCGTGGTCCACAACCTCCCGACCGGCGGAACCGTGACGGTCCACACCGAGACGCATGACAGCACGAGCGTGCTGCGGGTCGAGAACACCGGTCGCCTGCTCCCACCGGAACTGGTGCCGACCCTGGTCGAGCCGTTCCAGCGCGGCGCCGAACGCACGCGCACCGACGAGCACGCCGGCGCCGGCATCGGCCTGGCCATCGTGCACAGCATCGTCCGCGCCCACGACGGCACGCTCGACCTCACCGCCCGCCCGGCCGGCGGCCTCGTCGTCACGGTCCGGCTCCCCGGCACGCCGTAGATGTAGCCGACGGCGTTTACTTCTCGAACGGGATGACGGGCGAGATGACGGACCGGACGACGAGCCAGAGGACGGAATGCCAAGTGCCAACACGCCGACGCGCTGCGGGGCCGGAGATGTCCAGCGCCAAGGGGATCCAGGACATCCTCTGGAAGGCGGCCAACCGGCTGCGCGGGACCATGGACGCCTCCCAGTACAAGGAGTTCGTGCTGGGGCTGGTCTTCCTCAAGTTCGTGTCGGACGCCTTCGCCGAGCGGCGTGAGCTCCTCGGCGGCGCCGAGGACCGGGCGCGGTTCGCGGGCGTGTTCTGGGTTCCGGTGAACGCGCGGTGGGACCACCTCGCCGCCAACGCGGGCGGGGACGTCGGGCGGCTGCTCGACGACGCGATGGACGCGATCATGCGGGAGAACCCGGCGCTGTCCGGGGTGCTGCCGAAGATCTTCGGGCGGGGCGGGGTGGACCCGGCGCCGCTGCGGGAGCTGGTCGTGCTGATCAGCGACGCCAGCTTCACCGGGCACGGCGAGCGGCCGGCGCAGGACCTGCTCGGTGAGGTCTACGAGTACTTTCTGGAGAAGTTCGCCCGCGCCGAGGGGAAGCGGGCCGGCGAGTTCTACACCCCCGCGTGCGTGGTGAAACTGCTGGTGGAGGTTCTGGAGCCGTTCTCCGGGACGGTCTACGACCCGTGCTGCGGGTCGGGTGGCATGTTCGTGCAGGCCGCCCGCGCGCACGGGCGGGACATCACGGTGCACGGGCAGGAGGCCAACGAGCGGACCTGGCGGCTGGCCAAGATGAACCTGGCCATCCACGGGATGGATCCGAACGGGCTGGGCGACCGGTGGGCGGACACGTTCGCCGAGGACAAGCAACCCGGGCTGGCCGCCGACTACATCCTGGCCAACCCGCCGTTCAACATGAGCGAGTGGGCGCGCCGCGACGACGACCCGCGCTGGGCGTACGGCCTGCCGCCGCGCAGCAACGCCAACTTCGCCTGGTTGCAGCACATGGTGGCCAAGCTGGCCGAGGGCGGCAGCGCCGGGGTCGTGCTGTCCAACGGATCGATGTCATCGAAACTCTCCGGCGAGGGCGACATCCGGCGGCGGCTGATCGAGGACGACCTGGTCGCCTGCATGGTGGCGCTGCCGCCGAACCTGTTCCGCACCACCGCGATCCCGGCCTGCCTGTGGTTCCTGAGCCGGGACAAGCGGGAGCGGCGCGGCGAGATCCTGTTCATCGACGCGCGCGGGCTCGGCACCATGGTCGACCGCACCGAGCGGGTGCTCACCGACGCCGACATCGCCCGGATCGCCGACACCTATCATTCGTGGCGATCCACGGCGTACACCGACGTGCCTGGCTTTTGTTTCTCGGCCTCGCTGGACCAGGTCGCCGAGAACGACCACATCCTCACCCCGGGCCGTTATGTCGGCGCCGCCTCGGCGGCGGCCGACCCGGACGCGGAGCCGGTCGCCGACCGGATCGCGCGGCTCACCAAGGAGCTGTTCGCGCAGTTCGAGGAGTCGGCGCGGCTCGAGGCGGCGGTCCGGAAACAACTAGGAAAACTGCATGACTGAGTACGCCGGGATCAGCGCGACCCTCCCGCCGGGCTGGCGGGTCGTGCCTCTCGGGTCGCTCGCGCACGTCTCCTACGGCATCGTCCAGCCGGGCGCGGACGTGGCCGGCGGCGTGCCGATCGTGCGGGTCCGCGATCTCAAGCAGGGGCGGATCGACACCGGCCGGCCGCTGCGGGTGCGGGCCGACATCGACGCCGCCTACGCGCGGACCCGGCTGGCCGGCGGGGAGGTGCTGCTGACGCTGGTCGGGTCGGTGGGCCAGGCGGCGGTGGTGCCGGCCGCCCTGGCCGGGTGGAACGTGGCGCGGGCGGTGGCGGTGCTGCGCCCGGCGCGCCCGCTGCCGCCCCGCTGGCTGACCAGGTGCCTGGCCGGCGAGTTCGTGCGGCACTGCATCGCGGCCTGGCTGAACACGACCGTGCAGGCCACCCTCAACCTGGCCGACGTGCGGCGGCTGCCGATCGTGCTGCCGCCCGCGCCCGAGCGGGAGTCGATCACCGCGCTGCTCGACTGCCTGGACGCGAAGATCGCCGGCAACGAGCGGCTGGCCGGCACGGCGCTGCGCCTGGCCGGGGCGCAGTTCCAGGCCGCCGGGCAGGGCGGCCGGTCCGCGGTGCTCGGCGACGTCGTCGACCTGGGCTACGGCCGGGCGCTGCCGGCCGCGCGGCGCCGGCCGGGAGCGGTGCCGGTCTACGGCAGCGCCGGGCCGTCGGGGTGGCACGACGAGGCGCTCGTGCCCGGCCCCGGCATCGTGGTCGGCCGCAAGGGCACGGTCGGCGCGGTGCACTGGTCGGCCGGCGACTTCTTCCCGATCGACACCACCTACTACGTGCGCTGCCCCGCCGGGGTGCCGCTCGAGTACGCGTACTTCCTGCTGCGGAGCCTGGGCCTGTCGGCGATGAACTCCGACTCGGCCGTTCCCGGCCTGAACCGATCCAGCACACTCAGCCTCCCGATCCGCCTCGCCGGCGGCCCCGAGATGGAACTCTTCGCCCGGCGATCCCGAACTCTGTTCGCGCTGCGTGACCGGCTGGCCCGGGAGACCCAGGCCCTGCGCGATCTGCGCGACTACCTGATGCCCCGGCTGATGTCCGGCCGGCTGCGGCCGGGGCCCGCCGATGTACGACGAGCCGATGTCTGACTGGCCGGTCGGCGTGGTTCGCGACGTCGCGGTCCCGAAGGGACTGATCGGCGGCCCGTTCGGCTCGCGGCTGGGCAGCAAGGACTACGTCCCGCACGGGGTGCCGGTGATCCGCGGCGGCAACCTGGCCACGCCCGGCTTCTTCGACCGGTCCGAGTTCGTCTACGTGACCCGCGCGAAGGCGGCCGGCGAGCTGGCCCGCAACCTGGCCCGGCCCGGCGACGTGATCTTCACCCAGCGGGGGACGCTCGGCCAGGTCGGCATCGTCCCGGCCGGCCCGCACGACACCTACGTCGTCTCCCAGTCGCAGATGCGCCTGCGCGTCGACCCCGGCCGGGCCGATCCGCGCTACATCTATTACCAGTTCCGTTCTACAACCATGCAGGCCGCGATCCAGAACAGCGCCATCACCACCGGCGTCCCGCACATCAACCTCGGCATCCTCGCCGCCCTGCCGATCGTGATTCCGCCGCTGCCGGCCCAGCGCGCCGTCGCCGACCTGCTCACGTCGCTGGACGAGAAGATCGCCGGCAACGACCGGATCGCGGCGACGGCGATGGCGCTGGCCGGGGCCGCGTTCGAGCCGGCCGCCGGGCGTCCGGGCCGGCTGGGCGACCTGGTCGACCTCGTCTACGGCAAGGCGCTGCCGGCCGCGCAGCGCCGCCCCGGCCCGGTCCCGGTCTACGGCAGCGGCGGCCCGGCGGGCAGCCACGACGTGCCCCTGGTCAGCGGCCCGGGAATCATCGTCGGCCGCAAGGGCACGGTCGGCGCGGTGCACTGGTCGGCCGGCGACTTCTTCCCGATCGACACCACCTTCTACCTCAAACCCCGAACCATCCCGATGGAGTACGCCTACCTCCTGCTCCGCACGCTCGGCCTGTCCGGCATGAACTCGGACTCCGCCGTCCCCGGCCTGAACCGGGCCCGAGCCCTGGCCGTCCCGGTGCGGGCGCCGACGAAACGAGCGATCGACGACTTCACCGCGCGCGCCCGCCCCCTGTTCGCCCTGCGCGACCGCCTGGCCCGCGAGAACGAGGCCCTGCACGCCCTGCGCGACGACCTGCTCCCGGGGTTGATCGAGGGGCGGATAGCGGTGGCCACCGATATCTGATCGTGCCGGGAGTGAGACCGGGGCGGTGGCCGGCGCTGGTTGACTCGCGGCCATGACCGGGGGACTGGCGCAACTGGATGTGGAAACGGAACGGCCGGGTCTGTCGCCGGCGCAACTGTGGAGTCTCGGGGGGTTCCTGCTGCTGCTCGCCGTCACCTGGTGGCGGCCGATCTATCCGGCTGAGCAAGCCCTGCACCATTCGCTCACGGTTCTGGGCCTGGCCGGGTTGTATCTCGTGAATCGGTCGCGGCCACTCCCGTACACCTCGTTTCTGCTGATCTTGATCTTTCTTGCTCTTCATTCGGTGGCGGCGCGGTGGATCTATTCGTTCGTGCCCTACGACGACTGGACCGAGGCCGTTTTCCGGGTGCGTCTCGACGACGTTCTCGGGTGGCGGCGCAACAACTTCGACCGGCTCGTGCACCTCAGTTACGGGTTGTGCTTCGGTCCGGTGCTCTTCCGTGCGCTGCGTGAATGGCGCGGCCTGCGTGAGCGGACGGCTGCCCTGGTGGCGGTCGAGATCGTGCTGTCCACCAGCGCGCTTTACGAACTGTTCGAATGGGCGATCGCGATGACGCTCGCCCCAGGTGACGCCGAGGCCTACAACGGCCAGCAGGGCGATATGTGGGACGCGCACAAGGACATGTCGATCGCGACCCTGGGCGCGGTTGCGGGCGTGGCCATCGTGTGGTGGATCGTCGTAAGGGAACGGGGAAAGGCGGAGAAACACCCCTCAGATCGGTCCGGTGGTTGCCGAACAGGTGCATGAAGGTTGTCGACTGCAACGATATGCGGGGGCTGGTCGTGACGGCAGAGGAAGCGGCTCGTGGGCGCCGCAGTTTCCAAGACCTGCCGGTTCTTCCCAAGATCATTGCGGGAGCAGTGCTCACCCTGCTCGTGGCGGTGGTGGTTGCGGTGGTCGCGCTGGTGAAGCTCAACGACACCGCCACCCAGGTGCAGGAGATGTACGAGATCCAGGTCAAACCGCTGATCGTGCTGGGGCAGGCGGACCGGGCGATGATGCAGCTGCGGGTCGATGTGCTGCGTCATGGCATCAGCATCACTGCGGCGAACAAGGCGGAGGCCGCGCAGCGGATCGACGACGACGACAACAAGCTCGCCGCGCTGATCGCGGCCTACCGGACGACAGCCGCCGACCCGTCGGTGGTCGACAAGTTCACCACGGACTGGGTCGCAGCCACCGCGGTTCGCGTGAAGCTGCTGGCCTTGTCGAACGCCGGCCGGACCGAAGACTTCGAGACGTTGCGCAACAACACGTACACGCCACTCGTGCAGACGGCGGCCGCCGATTTGGATGAGGCCTACAGCGCCGAGGCCGGGCAGTCGGCACAACGTGCGACCGATGCCCGCGACAGCTACCGGAGCGCGCGGCTGACCGTCATCATCATGCTGCTCGTGGGCGGCCTGCTGGCGCTCGGACTGGCGGTACTCGTGGCCAAGGCGATCCGTCGCTCGGTGCAGTCGGTATCCCGGGTCGCGAGGGCCCTGGCCGGCGGCGATCTCACGGTCCGCTCGGGGGTGCGCTCCGCCGACGAGCTCGGCCTGATGGCCCGCGACCTCGACTCCGCCATGGGCAGCCTGCGCAACACGGTCGAGGAGCTGGAGCAGAACGCGGTCACCCTGGCCGGTTCGAGCGAGGAGCTCGCCGCCACGTCGAGCCAGATCGCCGAGGCGGCCGAGCGCACCAACGCCCAGGTCAACGTGGTGTCGGCGAGCGCCGGTCAGGTCGGGGCGAACATCGCCACGGTGGCGGCCAGCTCCGAGGAGATGGGCGCGGCGATCAACGAGATCGCCAGCAACGCCGGCGAGGCCGCCCGGGTCGCCGCCGACGCGGTCGCGCTCGCCGAGTCGACCAACCAGACGGTCAGCAAGCTGGGCGTCTCGTCCGCCGAGATCGGCAACGTGATCAAGGTGATCACCCAGATCGCCGAGCAGACCAACCTGCTGGCGCTCAACGCCACGATCGAGGCGGCCCGGGCCGGCGAGCAGGGCAAGGGGTTCGCGGTCGTCGCCAGCGAGGTCAAGGACCTGGCCCAGGAGACCGGGCGGGCCACCGAGGACATCAGCAACCGGGTGCAGGCCATCCAGACCGACACGGCCGGCGCGGTCAGCGCGATCGCCGAGATCCAGGCGGTCATCGGGCAGATCAACGAATTCCAGACCACCATCGCGTCGGCCGTGGAGGAGCAAACGGCCACCACCAACGAGATGGTACGCAACGTCAGCGCCGCCGCCGCCGGTGCGGCCGAGATCTCCGAGTCGGTCAGCGACGTCTCCGGCGCCACCCAGAACACCGCGGCCGCGGTCACCGAGGCGCAGACCACTACGGCCGAACTTGCCCGAATGAGCAACGATCTGCAGCGCATCGTCAGCCAGTTCCGGGTGACGTAGCTTGGTCATAGGCCATCTCAAGGAGGAGGGGCGCCGATGAACAAGCTCATCAACGATCCTGCGAACGTGGTCGCCGACGCGCTGCGTGGCGTCGCGGCCGCCCACCCGGAGCTGCGCGTCGATCACGAGCAGCGGGTCGTCTACCGCGGTGACGCGCCGGTGCGCGGCAAGGTCGGCCTGATCTCCGGCGGCGGGTCCGGGCACGAGCCGCTGCACGCCGGGTTCGTCGGGCCGGGCATGCTCGACGCGGCCTGCGCCGGCGAGATCTTCACCTCGCCGGTGCCCGACCAGATGGTGGCGGCCACCAAGGGCGTCGACGGCGGCGCCGGGGTGCTGCACATCGTCAAGAACTACACCGGCGACGTGATGAACTTCGAGATGGCAGCCGAGATCGTCGCCGCCGACACCGGCACCGAGGTGATCGCGGTGGTCACCAACGACGACGTGGCGGTCGAGGACAGTCTCTACACGGCCGGTCGCCGCGGGGTCGGCGTCACCGTGCTGGTCGAGAAGATCGCCGGCGCCGCCGCCGAGGAGGGCCGGTCGCTGGCCGACGTCGCCGCGGTCGCGCGCAAGGTCAATGACAACGGGCGCAGCATGGGGCTCGCGCTCACCTCCTGCACGGTCCCGGCGGCCGGCAAACCCACGTTCGACCTGCCGGCCGGCGAGATGGAGGTCGGCATCGGCATCCATGGCGAGCCGGGCCGCCGCCGGGTGCCGATCGCGAGCGCCGCGGAGATCGCCGAGATGCTGGTGACCCCGGTGCTGGCCGATCTCGATTTCACCGGCGGCGTCATCGCCTTCGTGAACGGCATGGGCGCCACCCCGCTCATCGAGCTCTACGTGCTCTACTCCGAGGTCGCGACGATCCTCGAGAAGTCGGGCGTGCGCGTCGCCCGGTCGCTCGTCGGGCCGTACATCACCAGCCTCGACATGGCCGGCGCCTCGATCACCCTGGTCAAGGCCGACGACGAGATCCTGCGATGGTGGGACGCCCCGGTGCGTACGCCCGCGCTGCGCTGGGGAATCTGACCGGGATGGCCGACACCGGCGCTCTGTATGCCTGGATCCGCGAGTTCGCCCGCCTCATCGAGGAACACAAGGATCTGCTCACCGAGCTGGACTCCGCGATCGGCGACGCCGACCACGGATCCAACCTCCATCGAGGCATGACCGCGGTGGTCGCGGCGCTGGAGAAGGAGCCGCCGGAAACCCCGGCCGACCTGTTCAAGCGGACCGGGATGACGCTGGTGTCCACCGTGGGCGGCGCGAGCGGCCCGCTCTACGGCACCGCGTTCCTGCGCATGTCGGCCGCCGCCGGCGCCGGCGAGACCCTGGACGGCGCCGACCTGGCCAAGGTGCTGCGGGCCGCCCTGGAGGGCGTGGTCGCGCGGGGAAAGGCGCAGGCCGGCGACAAGACGATGTACGACGCGCTGGCCCCGGCCGTGCTGAGTCTCGAGGAGTCGGCCGCCGCCGGGCAGCCGCTCGCCGAGGCTCTCGACGCCGCGGTCCGGGCCGCCGAGCAGGGCCGGGAATCGACCATCGCGATGGTCGCGCGCAAGGGCCGGGCCAGCTACCTGGGCGAGCGCAGCGCCGGCCACCAGGACCCGGGCGCCACGTCGGTCACACTCCTGCTGGTGGCGGCTTCGGCGGCCCTGTCCTGAGCGCCGCCATGGTCGGACTCGTCGTGGTCAGCCACAGCCGGGCCCTCGCCCGCTCGGCGGTGGCGCTGGCCGCCGAGATGGCCGCCGACGCCCGCATCGAGATTGCCGCGGGGCTCGACGAGGAGACCTTCGGCACCGACGCGACGGCCATCATGGACGCGCTGGCCGAGGCCGACGACGGGGCCGGCGTGGTGGTGCTGATGGACCTGGGCAGCGCGGTCCTCTCCGCCGAACTGGCCCTGGAGATGGTGGACGACGAGCTGCGCGCGCGGGTGGTGCTCAGCCCGGCGCCGCTGGTCGAGGGCCTGGTCGCCGCGGCGGTGTCGGCGGCGGGCGGGGCCGGGCGCGACGAGGTCGCCCAGGAGGCCTCGGGCGGCCTGCTGGGCAAACAGTCCCAGCTCGAGCCCCCTTCGGCGCCGGCGCCGGCTACCGGGGTGGGCGACGCCATGGCGACCGTGACCGTCACCAATCCGCACGGCCTGCACGCGCGGCCGGCCGCCCGCCTGGTCACCGAGGCCCGCCGGCTCGATGCCGGGCTGGAGGTCCGCAACCGCACCACCGGCTCGGCCTGGGTGCCGGCCACCAGCCTGTCCCGGGTGGCGACGCTCGGAGCGGTGCGCGGGCACGAGATCGACGTGCGAGCGACCGGGCCACGCGCCCGGCAGGCGGTCGACGAGATCGTGGCGGTGGCCGCCCGCAGCTTCGACGAGACCCCACCCGAGGCCGCCGAGCTCGCCCGGGCCGGCGCCGAGGTCGCCGACGGCGTGCGGCTGGGGCAGGCCGCCTCGGCCGGGATCGGCCTCGGGCCGGCCTGGCGGCGGTCGCGAACGACCCCCGACGTGCCGGACGAGCCGTCGAAGGGCGCCGACATCGAGTGGCGGCGGGTCGAGGACGCGGTCGCCGCGGTCCGGCAGGCGATCGACAAGATCTGGGAGGGCACCCCCGAGGCGAGCATCTTCGACGCGCATCTGCTGCTGCTCGACGACGCCGACCTGCTGGAGGACGTGCGGCAGCGGATCGACCGGGGCGACGCGGCGCCGCAGGCGTTCCAGGGCGCGGCCCGCCGGGTCGCCGCCGAGTTCGACACCCTCGACGACCCCTATCTTCGCGGGCGCGGCGACGACGTGCACGCGGTCGGCGACCAGGTGCTGCGGGCCATGCTGGGGATCGCCGGCGCGGAGGCGTCCGGCGACGGCGTCCTGGTCGCGGCCGACCTCACCCCGGCCGAGGCGGCCACGCTCGATCCGGTGCGGGTGACCGGCGTGCTCCTCGCGTTCGGCAGCCCGACCTCGCACGGCGCGATCCTGGCCCGCACCCGCGGCATCCCGATGGTGGTGGGCGCCGGCCCGGCCGTGCTCAGTGTCCCGGCCGGCGCGACCGTCGCCCTCGACGGCGGCACCGGCGAGTTCGCGGTCAACCCGCCGGAGACGGTGCTCGCGGCCTTCACGCAGCGGGCGGCCGAGCGGTCGTCCCGGTCGGGCCGGGCCGCCACCCGCGCCCACGACCCGGCGGTGACCGCGGACGGGGTGTCCATCGAGGTCGCCGCGAACATCGGCTCGGTCGCCGACGCGCGGGCCGCCGCCGAGCACGGCGCCGACCTGGCCGGCCTGGTCCGCACCGAGTTCCTCTTCCTCGACCGGGACGCCGCGCCGGACGCCGATGAGCAGTTCGACACCTACCGGCAGATCGCCGAGGCGCTCGGCGGCCGGCGGATCACGCTGCGCACCCTCGACGTCGGCGGGGACAAACCGCTGCGGTACGCGCCGGCCGCGCACGAGCAGAACCCGTTCCTCGGCGTCCGCGGCATCCGGCACTCGCTCGCCCACCCGCAGTTGTTCGCCGAGCAGCTGCGCGCGATCGCCCGGGTGGCCCGGCAAGCGCCGGTCAGCGTCATGTTCCCGATGGTCAGCACGGTCGCCGAGGTCATCGCCGCGCGGCGGATGCTGGACGACGCGATCGCCGCCGCCGGTCCGCCGCGGGACCTGCGGGTCGGCATCATGATCGAGGTGCCGGCCGTCGCGCTGCGGGCCGCGGCCTTCACGCCGTACGTCGACTTCGTCAGCGTGGGCACCAACGACCTGACGCAGTACACCCTGGCCGCGGAGCGCGGCAACGCCGCGGTGCCGGCCGACGGCCTCGACCCGGCGGTGCTGCGCCTCATCGGCCTGATCGGCGCGGAGTCGGGCGTGCCGGTCGCGGTCTGCGGCGAGCTCGCGGCGGACGAGGCGGCGGTGCCGTTGCTGGCGGCCCTCGGCGTACGGGAACTGAGTGTTGCGCCGCCGTCCGTGCCGCTGGTGAAGGACGCCGTCCGGGCCGCCCGCCTTGATCTTGCCGGTCCGCTCGCGGAGCGTGCGCTCGGCCTGACCGGCGCCGCCGATGTCCGCGCCCTATTGAGTGACGGAAACGTCCAATCCGGACGCTGATACAAAGCGAACAATAAGGTTCGTGAAAAACGTCATATGACCTGGTCGATATGGTCAATTCTGTCGTGGGGCGCCCCCACTCCCGTTACCTCCGCGAAAATCTCCCGTCATCGGGTGTAATTACTCTCCTGCGGGATCGACAACCTTCGGAGGAAACTTTTAAATGCGCCTATATAGACGCGCTTTGGGCGCGGCCCGGCCGGTAGGGGTCGTGGCCGTGGTCACGGCGCTGGGCCTGGGCCTGGCCGGTCACGCCTTCGCGGCCGAGGACACGCCGTTCATCAGCGAGATTCACTACGACAACGCCGGCACCGACAGCGGTGAGGCGATCGAGGTTCAGGCCCCGGTGGGCTTCGACCTGTCCGGGTGGAAGATCGCTCTGTACAACGGCGACAGCGCCAGCGGCGCTTCGTACAACACCGTGACGCTTGCCGGCGCTGTTCCGGCCGCCGGTGTGGTCGTGCAGAACTACGCGGCCAACGGCATCCAGAACGGGGCGCCGGACGGCGTCGCGCTGGTGAAACCGGACAACTCGGTTGCCGAGTTCCTCAGTTACGAGGGCACCTTCACCGCCGCGAGCGGCCCGGCCGCCGGCACGGCCAGCACCGACATCGGCGTGCTCGAGTCGGGCAGCGACCCGGTCGGTTACTCGCTGCAGAAGATCGACGGCGCCTGGAAGGCCCCCGCGCAGAACACGTTCGGCGCGCTCAACTCGGCCTCCACTCCGGAGGAGCCGGGCGATCCCGACCCGGTCGGCTGCACCACGGCCGTGACCAACACGATCGCCGAGGTGCAGGGCACCGGCGCGGCGACCACGCTGGCCGGCTCGGTGGTGACCGCCGAGGGCATCGTCACCGCCGACCACCGCACCGGCGGCTTCAACGGCATCTACGTGCAGACCGCGGGCACCGGCGGCAGCCGCCCGGTCGCCGCGGGCACCGCCTCCGACGGCATCTTCGTCTACGTCGGATCGGGCACGAACCAGCCGTCGGTCGCCATCGGTGACCGGGTGCGTCTCACCGGCACGGTGAGCGAGTACAACGGCCTGACCGAGATCAGCCTCGCCGCCAAGACCGACCTGCAGGTGTGCGCGAACAACGCCGCGCTGCCCGCCCCGGTCCCGCTGGCCCTGCCGCTCGCCGCCGACGCGCGCGAGTCGGTCGAGGGCATGCTGGTCGCCCCGGCCGGCGCCTACACGGTGTCCGACACGTACTACGCCAACCTCTACGGCGAGATCGTGCTGGCCGCCGCGGAGAAGCCGAACCGCGTCCCGACCGACGTCGCCCGCCCGGGCACGCCGGAGGCCGCGGCGGTCAAGACGGCGAACGCGAACGCGCGGGTGCTGCTCGACGACGCGAAGACGACGAACCTGTCGACGGCCGGCATCGCCCCGCCGTACCTGAGCGCCGCCGACCCGGTCCGCACCGGCGACACGGTCGAGAAGTTCGGCCCGGTGGTGGTCAGCTACGAGTACAACGACTGGATGTTCGAGCCGACCACGCCGGTCTCCTTCGACACGCCGGCGGCGTCGCGCACCACGTTCACGGCCACCAACCCGCGCACCGCGCACCCGGCGGCCGTGGGCGGCGACATCAAGGTCGCCAGCTTCAACGTGCTCAACTACTTCGTCCACTTCGGTGGCGACGCCCGGGGCGCCGTCGACGCGGCCGCCGCGGCCAAGCAGCAGGCGAAGATCGTCTCGGCGATCACCGCGCTGAACGCCGACGTGGTCGCGCTCATGGAGATCGAGAACTCGGTCAAGTTCGAGCCCGACGACCCGCAGATGGCGCTCAAGACCCTGGTCGGCGCGCTGAACGCGGTCGACGGGGCAGGCACCTGGGACTACGTGCGGTCGCCGGCCGAGCTGCCGGGCGCGGACGCGCAGGACGTGATCACCACGGCGATCATCTTCAAGCCGGCGTCGGTGACTCCGAAGGGCGCCTCGCGCTCGATCAACGACGAGACGGTGTGGTCGAACGCCCGCGAGCCGATCGCGCAGACCTTCACCGCCGGCACGATCGACTTCACGGTCGTCGCCAACCACCTCAAGTCCAAGAGCGCCTCGGTCGCGCCGACCGGCGACAACGTCGACGCCGGGGACGGGCAGGGCCCGTACAACGGCGACCGCAAGCGGCAGGCGGCCTCCCTGGCGGCCTTCGTCGCATCGCTGAAGACGCCCAACGCCATCCTGCTCGGTGACTTCAACTCGTACACCGAGGAAGACCCGATGCAGGTGCTGTACGACGCGGGCTATGAGGACGTGCACACCACGCACGCCCCCGGCAAGTCGTCGTACGTCTTCGGCGGCGAGTCCGGCTCCCTCGACCACGCGCTGGTCACGCCGTCGCTCGCGACCCGGGTCACCGGCGTGGACATCTGGAACATCAACTCGGTCGAGTCGTACGCGTTCCAGTACGACGGCTTCGCGCCGTTCTACGCGCCGAACCCGTACCGGGCCAGCGACCACGACCCGGTCGTCATCGGCCTGAAGACCGGCCTGACCGGCCCGGTCGACCTGCAGCTGCTGTCCATCAACGACTTCCACGGCCGCCTCGAGGCGCCGTCCGCGGGAGTCGGCGGCGCCGCTCAGCTGGTCGGGCTGGTCAACCAGCTCCGGGCGGCCAACCCGAACACCGCGTGGGTCTCGGCCGGTGACAACATCGGCGCGTCCACGTTCATCTCGGCGATCGACTCGGACAACCCGACGATCGACGCGCTGAACGCCGGTGGCCTCAATGTCTCCGCGATCGGCAACCACGAGTTCGACAAGGGTCTCGCCGACCTGACCGGCCGGGTCGACGCCCGGGCCAACTTCCCGTACCTCGCGGCCAACGTCTACAAGGACGGCCAGCGGGTGCTGCCCGGCTACTCGGTGCAGACCGTGGGCGGCGTCAAGGTCGGCTACATCGGTGTGGTCACCGAGCAGACCGGCTCGCTGGTCAGCCCGGACGGCATCAAGGGCGTCGAGTTCCGCGACCCGGTGGCCGAGGCCAACACGCTCGCCAACCAGCTCAGTGACGGCGACGCGAGCAACGGCGAGGCCGACGTGGTCGTGCTGCTCGCCCACGAGGGTGCGGCCACCGAGAACATCACCTCGGCGGCGGCGCTGCAGGCCGACCCGGTCTTCGGACCGTTCACCCGGGTCAACGCCAACATCGACGCGATCATCAGCGGGCACACCCACCAGCCGTACGCGTTCGAGATCCCGGTTCCCGGGACCGACCGCACCCGCCCGGTCCTGCAGGCCGAGGACTACGGCGTCAAGCTGGGCAAGGCTGTGCTGACCTACGACCCGGCCACCAAGTCGGTGACCAGCTCCAGCGCTGAGCTGCTGCCGGTGACCGGAGCGCCGTCCGACGCGACGGTGGCCGACATCGTGGCGAAGGCCAAGGCGAACGCCGACGTGCTCGGCAAGCAGAAGCTCGGCAGCATCACCGCCGACATCAAGCGCGCCGTCACCAGCGCCGGGGCCGAGGACCGCGGGTCCGAGTCGGTGCTCGGCAACTTCATCGCCGACGTCCAGCTCGACCAGACCAAGGCCGCCGGCCGCGGCGGCGCGCAGATCGCCTTCATGAACCCGGGCGGCCTGCGAGCGGACCTGCTTTACAAGACCGACGGCACGATCACGTACGCCGACGCGTTCGCGGTCCAGCCGTTCGCCAACGACATGGTCACCCAGACGCTCACCGGCGCCCAGATCAAGCAGGTGCTCGAGGAGCAGTGGCAGCCGGACGGGGCTTCCCGGCCGGTGCTGCACCTGGGCTCGTCGAAGGGGCTCACCTACGCCTACGACGTGTCGCAGCCGCGGGGCTCGCGGATCATCGCGTCCACCCTGAAGCTGAACGGCGCCGTGCTCGACCCGGCCGGCACCTACCGGGTCACGTCGAACTCGTTCCTCGCCGCGGGTGGCGACAACTTCCTCACCCTCGGCAAGGGCACCGCCAAGATCACCACCGGCGACAACGACCTGACCATGCTGAGCAACTACCTGGCCGCCAACTCCCCGGTCACCGCGGACCCGGTGTTCCGCTCCGCTCCGGGCAAGGCCGACAGCACCGCCCCGACCGGCACCTTCACGGTCGCCCCCACCTCGGTGTGGGCCGGTCAGAAGGTGACGATCACGGTGACTGCCACCGACGACGTCACGCCGGCGGCCTCGATCACGAAGGCGGTCAACTGGGGCGACGGGACCACCGACGCGCTCACCGAGCACGTCTACACCACGGCCGGCACGTTCACCCCGACCGTGACCCTCACCGACCTGGCCGGCAACAGCGGCCCGGCGACGGGTTCGGCCACGGTGACGGTCACCGCCCAGCCCGGGTCGTACAAGCTCGACAAGACGTCGATCTGGGTGACCCAGTCGGTCACCCTGACGGTCAGCGGCATCAGCAAGGGCACCGTCGACTGGGGTGACGGATCCACCGCCACCGTGACCAACGGCCGCTTCACCCACACGTACACCAAGGCCGGCTCGTTCGCGGTCAAGGTGACGCCGTCCAACGCCAACGGGGCCGGCTCGCCGGTCACCGCCGGCACCGTGACGGTCAAGGCCGACACGGTCGCACCGGTCGTCTCGCTCGACGTCCCGCGCTTCCCGGAGTCGGCGGCGTCGTGGTGGGTGCTCACCGGCAAGGTCTCCGACGAGGGCCTCGGCGGCGAGAAGGTCAAGCTCAAGCTGATCGAGCAGAAGTCCGGCACCTGGTACTACTACGCCGGCGGCCGCTGGACCAAGGCCACGTCCAAGGCGCAGGCCCAGGACAAGGCGCAGGAGGTCGGCAACCTGCTCGATCTGTGGGGCAGCTGGCTGACCATCGTGGTCGGCGTCGACAAGGGCAACCTCGAGGTCACCTACTGGGCGCAGGACAAGGCGGGCAACGAGTCCACGCCGAAGACCTACACCCAGAAGATCACCAAATAGATTGCGTACGCGCGGCCCTCGCCCGGTTCTGCCGGGCGGGGGCCGTTTCCCTGTCGCGCCAAGCCTCAAGTCGGGCCTGGCGCAGCCGACGGGGGGCAACATGCTGATCAGGATGCGGTGGATCGCCGCCGTCGTCCTGGCCTACCTGGCCGTGATCTGGTTCGTGCCGCTGCCCGCGGTGGTCAGCGGCCGGATCAGTCAGATCGCGGTCACCGCGGCGGCGGGGGCGATGGGACTGCTCTGGTCCCGGGCGGCCCGATGGAGCTCCGGCCGGCTCCGGATCGGCATCGCCCTGCTGGGCGTGCCGCCGTGTCGTGGATGGTGGCCGAGGCGATCTGGCTGGTGGACGGCCGGTCGTCCGGCGGTGTGGGAGTGCCGGTCCCGGCCGCGTCCAATGCCTTCTTCACGGTGACGATGGCCGGCACGAGTACGGGCACGAGCTCGGCGACCTGGCTCTGGTCGCGGTGGCCGACCGGCTGCGCGGCGCGGTCCGGGACCAGGACGTGGTGGCCCGGCTCGGCGGCGACGAGTTCGCGATCCTGACCACAGCCGGGGACGGCGGGCCGGCCGTGCTGGCCGACCGGGTGCTGGCCGCCCTCCGCGCGCCGCTCGACCTGTCCGGCCGGCCCGTCACGGTCGGCGCCAGCATCGGCATCGCCGGGAGCGGGCCGGGCCATGCCACCCCCGGCGAGCTGCTGCGCAACGCCGACGCCGCGATGTACGCCGCGAAACGGCAGGGCCGGGACCGGATCGTGGTCTTCGACCCGGCGCTCTGGCCGGACACCCCCGCCGTCATCGCTCGATGACGATCAGGCGGTGGGTGGCGCGGGTGAGGGCCACGTAGAGGTCGCGCGGGTTCGCGCCGATCCCGGCCGGATCGACGACCAGCACGGTGCCGAACTCCCGGCCGCGGCAGACGTCGTCCGCGGTGATCACCTGCGCGCCCGGGTGAGCGGCCAGCTCGACGCCGAGGTCGTGGCTGGTGCGCGGCGTCTCGCCGTGCCGCACCGACCGGCTGAGCTCCTGTCCGGGGGCGATCCGGGCCAGCAGGTCGCGGCTGTACTCGAGGATCTCGGCCGTGGTGCGGTAGTTGACGGTCAGCGTGTGCAGCTCGATCCGGTCGCCCAGCGCCTGCCGCCAGCCGGTGACGGTCGAGCCCGGGCCGGCCTGGGCGAAGTCGCCGACGACCGTCATCGATCGCGACGGGCAGCGACGCAGAACGGCCCGCCAGTCCATCTCGGTCAGCTCCTGCGCCTCATCGACGACGACGTGGCCGTAGACCTCGTCCGGCGGCCCGTCGAGAAGGCTCGCGGCCTCGTCCCGCAGCGCCAGATCAGCCTCGGTCCAGGGCGCGCCCGGCGCCCGGCGCAGCCCCGCCAGGTGGGCCGGCGGATCGGCGAGCAGCCCTTCCACCACCTGCTCCGGGGTCAGCCGTGGCCAGAGCCGGTCGACCGCGTCGGTGACATCCGGTACCCGGTCGTCCGCGCCGAGGTCGGCCCGGCCCGGCGGCCCGCCGAGTCCCAGCGACGCCAGGTCGGCGGCGACGGCCGCATCGAGGTCGACCCCGGTCAGCGCGGCGGTCTCGGCGTCGATCCGGTCCAGGGCCGCCGCCATCGCCTCCGCCCGGTGCCGCCGGAGATCGACCGCGAGGCGTTCTGCGAAGGCCTCACGAGCCCGGTGGTACGGCTCCCGCCCGGCGACCGGCCGGCGGCCATCCACCCAGCCCGCCAGCGCCTCGGCCAGCACCGCCTGCCCCTTCAGCCGGGCCAGGTCCGGCGATTCCGCCGCCGAGTGCCCGGCCCCGCCGATGCCGGCCCGGGTCACCAGGCGGGCGTCGTTCTCGCCCAGTGACGGCAGTACCCGCGAGATGTAGTCCAGGAACCGGGCGTCCGGTCCGACCACCAGCACGCCCCGCTGCGCCGCGGCCGGGAACGCGAACAGGGCGTACGCCGCCCGGTGCAGCGCCACCACGGTCTTGCCGGTGCCCGGACCGCCCTGCACCACGGTGATGCCCCGGTGCGGCGACCGGACGATGGCGTCCTGCTCGGCCTGCAGGGTCGTCACCGCGTCGCGCATCCACCCGGTGCGCGGCGCGTCCAGCGCCTCGGCGAGCGGCCCGTCGCCGGGCACGTCGTCCGGCCCGGCGCTCGACCCGTCGAGGATCTCGTCCGAGACCGAGACCACCCGCCGTCCGTCGAGCCGCAGGTGCCGCCGCCGGCGCAACCCCATCGGATGGGCCGCGGTCGCCGCGTAGAACGGCGCCGCGGCCGGCGCCCGCCAGTCCACGAGCAACGGCTCCCGGCCGGCCCGGATGCCGCGCCGTCCGATGTAGAGGGCCGTGCCGTCCGGGTAGTCGATCCGCCCGAACACCAGGCCCTCCTCGGCGGCGTGCAGCTCACCGAGGCGGCGCCGGAGAAACGCCTGCCGGTCGGCGTCCGGCGCGGCGGTCAGCTCGGCCCGGATCTGAGCCGCCTCGGCGTCCAGCCGGTCGAACATCGCCGAAACCCGGTCCTGGTCCATCCTGTCCATTGTCAGGAGATTCGCCTCGGAGATAAGTCTTGACTTGCCCGCGGGCCTCAGACGTTGGCATCAAAGGGCTACGTTGCGTGCATACGTACGCCGTCCCGACATGATCCGGGGGCCCGTCATGGACTTCGACGTCATCGTGGTGGGGACCCGGGTGGCCGGCGCCGCCACCGCGATGTTGCTGGCCCGGGCCGGTCTGCGCGTGCTGGCCGTGGACCGCGCCCGCTTCCCGAGCGACACCCTCTCCACCCATCAGGTGCAGCTGCCCGGCGGCGCCCTGCTACGCCGCTGGGGCATTCTCGACCAGTTGGCCGCCCGGGGCACCCCGCCGGCCCGAACCGTGGTCTTCGACGCCGGAACGGCGGTGCTCCGCGGCGCCTACCCGCCGTTCGACGGGGTCGACGCCGTCTACAGTCCGCGCCGGACGGTGCTGGACGCCCTGTTGATCGCGGCCGCCCGCGAGGCCGGCGCCACGGTCGAGGAGAGTTACGTCGTCGAGCGGCTGACCCGCGACGGCGCCCAGGTGACCGGCCTGATCGGACGCTTCAAGAACGGCAAGTCCACCACGCTCACCGCCCAGCTGGTGATCGGGGCGGACGGCAAGCACTCCACCGTCGCCAAGGAGGCCGGCGCGCGGGAGTACCGGGAACGCCCGTCCGCGTCCGGCGTTCTCTACGGCTATTTCGCCGGGCTTCCGGTCGGCGGAGGAGAGGTCTACGTGCGGCCGGACCGGATGGTCACGCTCTGGCCCACCGACGACGACCTCACCCTCGTCTACCTGGGCGTCCCGGCGTCGCGCTTCGCCGAGGCCCGGGCGGCGGGGCTGCCGAGGATGGCCGAGGGAGTTGCCGAGCTCGGCGAACGCCTGGCCGCCGCGGAGCCGGTCGAGCACGTTCGCGGCACCACCGACGTTCCCGGGCTGATCCGGCAGCCGTCCGGGCCGGGCTGGGGTCTGGTCGGCGATGCCGGACTGGTCATGGACCCGATCACCGGCCAGGGGATAGGCAACGCCCTCCGCGACGCCCACGCCCTGAGCGGGGCGATCGTCGCCGGGCTCGGCGGCGAGCGCCCGATGATCGCAGCCATGCGCGACCACCACCGCCGGCGTGACCTCGGCCGGATCCCGATGTACGACCTGACCGCCCGGCTCGCCGCCTTCCACCCGGACCGGGCCGGCGACCTGCTCTTCCCCGCGCTGGCCGCGGATCCGGTGCACGTGACCCGTTTCCTCGGCATGCTCACCGGGATCCGCCCGGTGAACGACATCTTCGGCCCGGCTGCCCTGCACCGAACAGTCGGCCTGCGCGGCATGGCCCGGATGGTGACGGCTCGGGCAGGCCGGGCCCGCGGCTGATCGCACCTCGGGCCTGCGCCGGCCGGGCCCGGCGCTGCGGTCACATCGGGCGGGACAGCCGGTAGTAGGCCTGGTTCCAGCGGACCCGGTCAGCGAAGTCGTACGGCGTGGTGCGCTCGTCGATCAGCAGCAGCTCGGTCTTGACCATCTCGGCGAAGTCGCGCAGCGTCTCGGCCCCCACCGCCTGCGTCATCACCGTGTGGTGCGGGCCGCCGGCGGTCAGCCAGCACTCCGTCGACGTGGACAGCGACGGCGCCGGCTTCCACACCGCGCGGGCCACCGGCAGGCTGGGCAGCGGCTCGTCCGGCGGCACCACCTCGACGGTGTTGGCCACGAACCGGAACCGGTCGCCCAGGTCGGCCAGGCCGATCACCACGCCGGGGCCGGCCGCCGCGTCGAAGACCAGCCGCACCGGGTCCTCCCGGCCGCCGATGCCGAGCGGGTGGATCTCGGCCCTGGGCCGGGCGGACGCGATCGTCGGGCAGACCTCCAGCATGTGCGCGCCGAGGATCTTGGGCTCGCCCGGGCCGAAGTGGTAGGTGTAGTCCTCCATGAAGGACGTGCCCTTGCCGGTTCCGGCGCCCATCGCCTTGACCGTGGCCAGCAGCGCGGACGTCTTCCAGTCACCCTCGCCGCCGAAGCCGTAGCCGTCGGCCATCAGCCGCTGCACCGCGAGACCAGGCAGCTGCCGCAGCCCGCCCAGGTCCTCGAAGTTCGTGGTGAACGCGCCGAACCCGCCCTCGGTCAGGAACTGCCGCAGCCCGGCCTCGATCTGTGCCGCGTACCGCAGCGACTCGTGCCGGTCGCCGTCCTTGCGCAGCTCCGGCGCGAGTTCGTAGACGTCGTCATATTCGGCCACCAGGGTGTCGACATCCGCCGGCGACACCGCATCAACCAAGGCCACCAGATCATTGACGCCGTACGTGTTGACCGACACCCCGAAACGCAGCTCGGCCTCGACCTTGTCGCCCTCGGTGACCGCGACGTCCCGCATGTTGTCGCCGAATCGCGCCAGCCGCAGCGTCCGCAGGTGGGCGTAGCCCGCCGCGGCCCGGATCCACGCGTCGACCCGCCGCGCCACGTTCGGGTCGGCGGCGTGCCCGGCGACGGTCTTGCGTGGCACGCCGAGGCGCGCCTGGATGAACCCGAACTCGCGGTCGCCGTGCGCGGCCTGGTTGAGGTTCATGAAGTCCATGTCGATGGTGGCCCACGGCAGCGACTGGTTGTGCTGGGTGTGCAGGTGCAGCAGCGGCTTGCGCAGCGTGTCCAGCCCGGTGATCCACATCTTGGCCGGGGAGAACGTGTGCATCCAGGCGATGATGCCCAGGCAGTTGGGGTCGGCGTTGGCCTCCAGCATGGTCTGCCGGATCGCGCCCGAGTCGGTGAGCACCGGCCGGCTGACGATCTCGGCGCTGAGCCCGCCCGCCGCCAGCTGCCGCTGGATCTCGGCCGACTGGGCGGCGACCTGATCGAGGGTCTCGGGGCCGTAGAGGTGCTGACTGCCGGTCAGGAACCAGATCTGAGGCTTCATGCGGCGGGCTCCTGACCGTAGACGTTCTGGTAGCGGGCGTAGAGGGAATCGATGTCGGCCTGCCCGATCGGGATCGGGGTGCCGAGCTGGCGGGCGATGTGCACGGTGCGGGCGACGTCCTCGCACATGACGGCGGCCTTGACCGCGTCGCGGGCGGAGCGGCCGATGGTGAAGACGCCGTGGTTGCGCATCAGCACGGCGGGGGAGCGGTGGTCACGCAGCGTCTCGACGATGCCGCGGCCGATCGAGTCGTCGCCGATCAGCGCGAACGGGCCGACCGGGATCTCGCCGCCGAACTCGTCGGCGATCATGGTGAGCACGCAGGGGATCGCCTCGGCCCGGGCGGACCAGGCCGTCGCGTACGTCGAATGGGTGTGCACCACGCCGTTGACGTGCGGCATGTGCTTGTAGACGTACGCGTGGGCGGCCGTGTCCGAGGAGGGCTGGTGATCGCCCTCGACCAGGTTGCCGTCGAGGTCGGTGACGACCATCCGGTCCGCGGTGATCTCGTCGTAGGAGACCCCCGACGGCTTGATGACGAGCAGGTCCTCGCCCGGCACCCGGGCCGACACGTTGCCGGCCGTCCACACGACCAGGTCGTTGCGGGGCAGCTCGGCATGCAGATCGGCGACCAGCTGCTTGATCTTCTGGATCACGCCGAGACCTTTCGCTGGATGGCCCGCAGCTTGCGCATCACGCGGTTCGCGCCCCGGCCGAAGTAGTCGTGCAGCGCCGAATATTCGGCGTACAGCTCGTCGTAGATCGCGGCGCTCGCCGGGTCGGGCCGGTAGACGGACCGTTCGACCCGGCCCATGGCCGCCGCCGCGGCCCGCACGTCCGGGTAGGCGCCGGCCGCCGCGGCCGCGTGGATCGCCGACCCGAGCGCCGGCCCCTGGTCGGAGCCGATCAGCGACAGCGGCATGTTCAGCACATCGGCGTAGATCTGCATGAGCAGCTCGTTCTTCAGCAGGCCGCCGGCCGCGATGAACTCCCGCACCGGCACCCCGGCCTCGCCGAACGTCTCGACGATCTTGCGAGTGCCGAACGCGGTCGCCTCGATCAGCGCGCGGTAGATGTCGGCCGGCTTGGTGGCCAGCGTCTCGCCGACCAGCAGGCCGGACAGTTCCGCGTCGACCAGCACCGACCGGTTGCCGTTGTGCCAGTCGAGCGCGATCAGCCCGTGCTGGCCCGGCTTCTGCTGGGCGGCCAGCGAGGTGAGCCGTTCGTGCGTCCATTCGGCGCCGAGGTTCGCGACGTAGTGGCCGAAGATGTCGCCGACCCCGGACTGCCCCGCCTCGTAGCCCCAGAGACCGGCCACGATCCCGCCGTCGACGACCCCGCACATGCCGGGGACCTCGCGGACCTCGTCGCCGTTCATCACGTGGCAGGTCGAGGTGCCCATGATCGCGACCATCTGGCCGGGGTCGAGCGCCTTCGCCGCCGCGCTGGTGACGTGCGCGTCGACATTGCCGACCGCGACCGCGATGCCTTCCGGAAGCCCGGTCCAGGCGGCCGCCTGAGCGGTAAGGGTGCCGGCGGAGTTGCCCAACTGCCCGATGGGCTGTTCCACCTTGTCGGCGACGAAGTTCTCGAAGGCCGGGTTCAGCTCTTTCAGGAACTCGGCCGAGGGGTACTGGCCCTCCTGGCGGATGCCTTTGTAACCGGCGGTGCAGGCGTTGCGCACGTAGCTGCCGGTGAGCTGCCAGACGATCCAGTCGGCGGCTTCCACCCAGCGCGCCGTCGCGGCGTACGCCGCCGGGTCCTCTTCGAGAAGTTGCAGGCCCTTCGCGAACTCCCATTCCGAGGAGATCAGCCCGCCGTACCGGGCGAGCCAGGGCTCGCCGCGCTTCGCGGCGAGTTCATTGATGCGGTCCGCCTGCGGTTGTGCGGCGTGATGCTTCCAGAGCTTGACGTACGCGTGCGGACGGCTGCTCCACTCCGGGAGCTCGGACAGCGGCGTGCCGTCGGCCAGGGTCGGCACCATCGTGCAGGCCGTGAAGTCGGTGCCGACGCCGATCACGTGCGCCGGGTCGACGCCGGCGGCGTACAGCGCGGCGGGCACGGCGTACTTCAGGACGTCGACGTAGTCGGACGGCACCTGCAGCGCCCAGTCGTGCCCGAGCGGGGTGCCGTCGGGCAGCGCCTCGGTGAGCACGGCATGCGAGTAGTCGTGCACCGCGGAGCCGAGCTCGGCGCCGTCGGCCACCCGCACCACGACCGCACGGCCGGAGAGCGTGCCGTAGTCGACACCGACCACGCAGGCCACGGAGAGATCAACGGGCATGAGGGGTTACCTCCCGCATTTCGGGGATGTTCCAGCGCTGTGCCAGCATTGTTATCGCTAACAAAGCAGGTGTCAACGCCGCCCAGGGCAACCAGTTGTTATCGCTAACAAGACCTAGCGGCGGCGGATCTGCAGCAGGCGCCGCCCGCAGTCCAGCAGGAGTTCCCGCTGTTCGGCAGGCTCTAGCGCGACCATCTCGGGGTCGCTGAGCGGGGCCGTCATGCCGCTCAGGAAGATCAGCAGCGCGGCGCGGCCGGGGAGGTCGGTGCCGGCGCCGACCGACGTGACGATCCGGTGGAACCAGGCGACCAGGTCGAGGTGGCTCTCCATGAGCCGGCTCACGTACGGATCGCGGACCAGCATCGCGAACCGGGAGTGGTTGTCGACGATCAGCGTGACCATGCCGGTCAGGAACTCCTCGAGCCGGGCCGGGCGGCTGCGGTGCGCCTCGGTCTTGCGCACGACGGCGTCGAGCTCCTCGAACATCGGTGCCAGCACGCTCAGGACCAGGTCGTCCTTGCTGCGGTAGTGGTAGTAGACCGCGGCCTTGGTGACGCCCATCTCGTCGGCGATCGTCTGCAGGGAGGTTCCCTCGACCCCGTCGCGCGCGAACAGCCGCAGCGCCGTGTCGTGCAACTGGGCGCGCCCGGCGCCGCGCGGACGCGTTCCCGCCCCCTGTCTCATGCGCGTAATGCTATCGACACGAGCGCGCAAAGACTAGCCGAGCAGTAAGTGTGACGCTTACCGCTCGGCTAGTTATTTACTAGCCGGGCGTCAAGGCTCAGTTCTACGGTGGCGGTGCCGAAAAGCAAAGGGCGATGCCGCCGTGACCCGAAGCCTGGAGGATTTTAAGTGGCGACCTTGTTGTACCGGCTCGGCCGGTTCTCGTTCCGCCGTCGCCGCACCATGGGGCTGCTCTGGGTGGTGGTGCTGGCCCTGTTCGGCGTGGGCGCGGCAACACTCTCCGGGCCGACCAGCGACGCCTTCTCCATCCCCGGCACCGAGTCCTCGCGGGCGCTGACCGTCCTCGCCGAGAAGTTCGGATCCGGCTCCGACGGGGCCTCTGCCAAGGTCGTCTTCGCCGTCGACGGCGATACCAAGCTGACCGGCGCGGCGCAGAAGGCCGCCATCGAGAAGGCCGTCGCCGCGATCAGGTCGGCGCCTCAGGTCACCGCGGTCGCCGACCCGTTCACCGCCAAGACGATCTCGGCGGACGCGCAGACGGCGTACGCGACCGTCTCCTACTCCGTCGACGCCACCGCGGTCACCGACGCCGCCCGCACCGGGCTGCTGGCCGCCGGCCGCACCGCGGAGAGCGCCGGCATCCAGGTCGAGTTCTCCGGCGAGATGCTCGCCACCAGCTCGGGCGGCCACTCCAGCGAGGGCGTCGGCATCGCGATCGCCGCCCTTGTGCTGGTGATGACGTTCGGCGCCCTGGTCGCGGCGGGCCTGCCGCTGCTCACCGCGCTGATCGGCGTCGGCCTCGGGATGGCCGGCATCCAGATCGCCACCGGCTTCTTCGACCTGTCCTCGTCGACCAGCGCCCTCGCCACCATGCTGGGCCTGGCCGTCGGCATCGACTACGCGCTGTTCATCGTCTCCCGCTACCGCCACGAGCTCGCTCAGGGCCGCAGCGGCGAAGAGGCCGCCGGCCGCGCCGTCGGCACCGCCGGCTCGGCCGTCGTCTTCGCCGGCCTCACCGTGATCATCGCCCTGGCCGCGCTCTCGGTCACCGGCATCCCGTTCCTGACCGCCATGGGCCTGGCCGCCGCCGGCACCGTCGCGATCGCCGTGGTCATCACGCTCACGCTCACCCCCGCGCTGCTCGGCTTCGCGGGCCGCAAGGTGCTCGCCAAGAAGGACCGCGCCGCGATGCGGCCGCCGACCGGCAAGATGGCGTTCGGCGAGCGCTGGGCGCGGATCGTCCTGAAGAACCGGGTGGCCGCCCTGGTGCTCTCGCTCGGCGTGCTCACGGTGGCCGCCCTGCCCGCGCTCGACCTGCACCTGGCCCTGCCCGACGACAGCACGGCCGCGCCCGACACCACCCAGCGCAAGGCCTACGACCTGCTGGCCGAGGGCTTCGGCGCCGGCTTCAACGGCCCGCTGATCGTGGTCGCCGAGAACACCACGTCGTCGTCGGCGGCGGCAGCCCAGAAGACCATCTCCGGACTGGACGACGTCGTCATGGTCACCGCGCCGACGATGAACAAGGCCGGCGACACCGCGCTGCTCACCGTCATCCCGAAGAGCGGCGCCACCGACCAGGCCACCCAGGACCTGGTAACCGCGATCCGCGACCTGACCGTGCCGGGCGCCGACCTGGCCGTGACCGGCACCACCGCGATCAACATCGACGTCACCCAGAAGATCACCAAGGCGCTGGTGCCGTACCTGGCCATCGTCGTGGGTCTTGCCTTCATCCTGCTGATGCTGGTGTTCCGCAGCATCCTGGTCCCGCTGAAGGCGACGCTCGGCTTCCTGGTGAGCGTGGCCGCAACGTTCGGCGCCGTGGTCTTCGTCTTCCAGCAGGGCCACCTGGCCGGCTTGATCGGCGTCAGCTCCACCGGCCCGATCATCAGCCTCATGCCCATCTTCCTGATCGGCATCCTGTTCGGCCTGGCGATGGACTACGAGGTCTTCCTGGTAACCCGCACCCGCGAGGAGTACGTGCACGGCGCCGCCCCGAACGACGCGGTAATCAGCGGCATGAAGCACGGCGCGCGAGTGGTCACGGCCGCAGCCCTGATCATGATGAGCGTCTTCGCCGGCTTCATCCTGGCCGACGACACCATCATCAAGACCCTGGGCTTCGCCCTCGCCTTCGGCGTAGCGGTAGACGCCTTCCTGGTACGCATGACCATCGTCCCCGCAGTCCTGTCCCTGTTCGGCAAGGCCGCCTGGTGGCTGCCAACCTGGCTGAACAAGTTCCTGCCGAACATCGACGTAGAAGGCGAAGGCCTGACGAAGAACCTGGCGAACACCCCGCAGGAGAAGGAACTGGTGGGTTCGGCCGCGTAAGCAAAGCATCGGGTGGTCTCCTCGTCGCGAGTAGACCACCCGAGCCGAACCACTTTCCCGGCCGGTTCTAAGTGGACACAGAAAATGTGCCGATTGCGCAGCATCGATACGTTGGCGCCCATGTTGCGATCAATCAGTGCCGGCACCGCTGCCGGCCTCCTCGCACTATCCCTGTCCGCCACGCCCGCGCAGGCGATCGCCAACGGTGCGGAGGTGCCGATCGGCAAGTACACCTTCTCGGTGAAACTGACCATGACCGGCATCCCGACCGCCGACGGCGGCAAGCGCAACAGCGGGTGTTCGGGAGCGCTCATCTCGGCCCGATGGATCATCACGGCCGGCCACTGCTTCCGCGACGAGAACGGAGTCCGGGTCGAACGCCCGGTCGCCGACGTCACCACCGCCGACGTCGGCCGAACGGACGTGACCGACACGACGCACGGCATCCAGACCACGATCATCGCGGTCCGCCAGTCACCCACGGCCGACGTCGCCCTGGCCGAACTGGCCGAGCCCGCCCGCGGCATCCGCCCCATCGCCCTGGCGAACAACGCGCCGAAGATCGGCGCAGTCGTCCGGGTCACCGGCTACGGCTCGACGACGAGCACCAACCCCACGCCGGTCACCCGCCTGCGGACCGGCCAGCTGACCGTGGTCTCACTGACCGACAGCGAAACCGGCCTGCACGGGTACGCTCCTGCGCCCGACACCACACCCTGCCCCTACGACTCGGGCGCCCCGTACTTCGTGGAGCGCGCAAAGCTGTGGCCTCGCCTGGTAGCCGTGGTCAGCAACGGCCCGAGCTGCCCGCACACCGAAACCGAGAACGGCGCCCGCACCGACAACATCACCCCGTGGATCCGCAGCGTGATCCACACCAACGGCCGCTGAAACAGGTCGGCCAGTCCGACCAGGACGACACTCTCGTCCTGGTCGGCGGTGGCCATCAGGTCGTCGGTGAATCCCGCGTCACCGCAACAGGCCAGCCCCATGATCTCGCCCCACTTGGCTTTGCCGAGGGCAATGTACGGGCGGAAGACTTCTGCGGGCCGGCCAGGTCGGTCACAGCTCTCCACTCTCATCAGGGGAGTTCTCATAACTCGACTTATGAGAAGCAGTTATCGGACCTCGAACTCCAGCAGGGAAAAGCCGTACTGGCTGACTCGTTTGGTGCCGTACATGCGGGCGTAGCGGGCCGGGACCGTGGACAACCGGATGTCACGGGTGCCGTCGGTTCCGGTCGTGGTCCGGTAGACGGTCGACCAGTGTTCGGCGTCCAGGGAGAGGTCGACCCGGTAGCTGATGGCGTAGGCGTGCTCCCATGCCAGGCGCACGTCGCTGACTGCCCACACCGCGCCCAGGTCCACGGTGATCCATTGGGGATCGGCGAAGCTGCTGCTCCAGCGGCTCGTCATGTCGCCGTCCACCGCTGCCGAGGCGGGCCAGGTGCCGGACTCGACGCTGGAGGCGGTCGCGGTCTTGTGCAGGGCGAGGTTGGCGCCGGCCGGGTTGGCGCGGCCGATGGGCGTCGTCGCGACCGGCGACGACGCCGGTGATGATGGTGGTGCGGTGGTGCCCGGCGCGGCCCGGGTGGGTTCGAGCGACGGTGCCGCCGACGGCACCGGTGAGCCGGCCACGCCGGTCGCAGCCGGCCGGTCGGCCGGGGCGTCCTGCGTGTTGACCGCGGTCGCGGAGCCGCCGGCCTCGTCCTTCTTCAGATTCATCGCGAGCCCACCACCGGCGGCCCCGATCGCCAGCGCTCCGACAACTACCGGCGCGAGCCACAGCCGCCGTCTCCGGCCGCTCGCCCGGTCTGCGTGCGGTGCGGCGCCGGGCGCTGAGTCGACGCCAGACGCCGAGAGTGGTCCGGCGGCTGACCGTGTGCCGGGGGCGTCGGTCGGTGTGAAAGCGGATGTCGGCCCTGGGTCACGGCGGGCGGCCGGATCGAGGTGATAGCGAAGGTCGCGGGAGGTGAATTCCGACGGCTGGCCGGGGCGGGGTGACGCCGCGAAGACCGCGCGCAGCGACGCGGCCCGGTCGGACGCCGCGCGGGCCGCGGACGCCCGGCGGTCGGCTTCGCTGGGGGAGGGGCTCTGGGCTGGTACGTCAGGCGGATCGGGATGGTCCGATGGCGTGCCGTTCACCCACGTCTCCTCGATGGCGGTCGGGCAGGACGGGGCGTAGCTTAGCGATCTTTCGATCGTCGATGGGTTCGCCGCCGCACGGTGGCACTGTCCGTTACCGGACCGAAGGGCGGCGCTGCGGGTCGGCGTGGCTCAGAACAACAGTGGAGCGATGTCGCCCAGCTCGGATTCGCCGTTGTCGGTGTCGAGCGAATCGCGCACGAAATTTGCGATCTGCGGGGCCAGTTTGAAGAGGTTCTCTCCCCAGACGAACAGGAACGGCCCGTCGCGTTCGATGCCGACGCCGTCGCCCAGGCCCCGGACGGCGTTGCAGGAGATGGTGTCCAGGGAGCCCGGCTCGCAGGCCGTCACGAATTCCTCGATATATCGGGAGATCCGTTCGCCGGCTCGTTCGTGGGCGACGCCCCAGGGGACAGTGATGGCATCGTCGGATCCGGCAAGCCGGCCGCCCACGGCCCATCGGCCGGCCTGGCTCGAGTGGCCGTAGGAGCGGAACCCCGGCTTCCAATCCTCCGACCAGTCCAGCCAGCAGGCCGGTTCGGCGCCCGGATCCTTCAGCTGGAAAGTGAAGCGAAAATTGTAGATGAGATCGGTGGGCAGCTCGATCTTCAGGTCGGCGGCCAGTTCGGCATTCCCGGCGCCGGCCGCGACGACGGCGGCGTCGTAACCGATCTTGCCGCCGCCGGGGAGGTGCAGAATTGCCGCGTCGCCGAGCCGCTCCAGCGATGCCACGCGGTGCTTTCGGAACCGTGGCCGGGCCGCCGTGAACAGGAAGTCGGCGGTGGCGTCGACGTCAATCACGCCGGCTCGATCGTCGACGAAGAACGGCCCGCGGGCGCGAGTGGTCGGGAGCGAACCGGTGGCGTCGGCGATGCGGTAGCCGGCCTGAGCGCCGTCCATCGCCGACTGCACTCCGCGGGCATCGCCACTGATGACGAGGCCCTGGCTGCCGACCAGTTCTCGTTTCGCGAGGCCGCTCCACTCGCGCCAGCCGAGCACGGATCGCATGGCCCAGTCGACCAGCGCCGGTCGCGTGTGCGCGACCCGGAATATCCGGCTGCTCCCGCTCGATCGGGCGCCCATCGGAGTGCCGCTGTCATAACAATCGACCTCGTGGCCGGCCCTGATCAGTTCGAAGGAAGCCGCCAGACCGACGATTCCTGCCCCGACGACCGCTACTTTCATGGTATGAGAATACCCTCCTTCCCAAGATAAGCCGCGCCATCATGGTAAACCTCGGCTATTGCGGGACTGTTGATTAGTTGTCAACTCGCGCGAGTCAGCAGAAGGACGAATGTGCGGACTCGCTCCCCTTGCCAGCCCCGCTCGTATTCGATGCGCACGTCGTATCCCAGCGAAGCCGCCAATCCGGAGAATCGCCGAATCGGCGCGGTGTTCGAGAGAACGAAGTAGATCTTCGAGTGCGGCGCCAAGATCTCCCGCTGACTCAGCTGTGCGAAGAAACTTTCCGCGATGGGGAAGCCCCGGCACAGCGTCCTCGCAATGTCCGGGTCCGGCGACAGGGTAATGTCGATCATCGGCGGATTGAATGTCACCACGTCGATCGGCGGGTTTTCCGGCACCGCCGACCACAGATCGCTCACTACGCCGACAAAATCAGAGGCGTCGCTGCCGACATGGAGCCGGAAGTTCGACTCGGCTGCGGCGACGCTTGCCGGATGTATGTCGATGCCATAAACAGTGCGCGCTCCGCGGAGCCCGGCTGCGACCGCCTCGGCGCCGAGCCCGACTCCCATTGCGGCATAATGCTTTCCCTGGACCGATATCGCGCCGTCCATTATCAGGTCGGGTATCAGTCGCGCGGTCGGACTCGGCATGAATACGCCCGGCGGGACGTCGAACATCATGTCGCGCCAACTCAACCTGCGGTGCGTATGAATCTCGGTGCCCAGCGATCTCGTGTTCACCGCTCGGATTTCGGCTTCCGGCAGGGTTTCGGGGAGTGGGGAGAGGGATTCTGCCTTGTCGTCCATGATTTCGCTCCCTGCTGGTGCTACCGGAAATAGGTATGCACCGTGGACGGGCCCGGAAAAATGTACGGTGGAAAGGTCTCGGAAACCAGGGCGTGGGCGCCGAATTCGAGAATCTCGGTCAGGCTGTGTCCGGTCTGGCCGTAGACGATGACCTTGCAGCCCGACGCCGCCGCATGATCGAGAATGGTGTCGAACTCGCAGGAATGCATCGTCATCGCGGTGAGGATCGCGAAGTGTGACCGGTCCAGCAGGGCCAGCCGATTTTCCACCGGCTCGATCCGGATGCCGGCGAAATCAAACCCGGCCAGGTTAGGATTGTTGTCGCAGGCGGCGACCTGATATCCACGGCCGGCCAGCGCCAGCAGAATTTCGCCGGCCACGCCGATATTGACAACTCTCGTCTCGGCCGGTGTTACCTGGCTGCCGGCAATCTCCGCGACCAGGTCACAGATCAGCTCGGCTCTCCGGCGTGCTTTCTGCGCGGGGCTGCCGGTCAGGATGTCGGAACGCCGGGGGACCGGTGGGGTGCCGGCGGGCATGGAGTCGGTCAGTGCCAGCTCCCATTCCGGCACGCCGGTCCGGACCGACCGCGGGTCGCGCCCGACCCAATCCTCCGGCAGGCCGACCTCACGCTCGACATAGGAGCAGCCCAGGCGTTCTCCGCTCAGGACCAGGGCATATCCGTAGCGACCGGGTGAGGCCGTCGAGGAATGGAGACTGTCGATCGCGCTGCTGCCGTCGATGACCCACACGCCGCGGATGAGATCTGCGTCAGCGTCGGCGGCACGTCGTTCCCGAATCTTCCGGACTATGTGGGACGGTTCGGTCACTCGCCACTTCCCTCGGGGCGCGCCTCGCGCATCTCGTGCAGAGTGGCTTCGATCTTTTTCTTGTAGATGGAATCGGCGAAAATATGGCCGATGACGCCCCAGGCGCGTTGCACATCCGCCGAGGAGAGGAGGGTGTGATAGTAGGAGCCGGCCGGGAAAGGTTCCGAGTTCACCGACTCCGGGTTGCTTATCGCGGTTGCCTTGATCGGAATGCCACCGGCGGTCAGCGTGGCCATCAGATAGCTGAGCTCCGCCGCGGTGATCCCGGCTCGCTCGAGGTCTTCCTCGCCGAGCCCGTGGAATCGCAGGACGGACGGGACCTGGGCGATGGATCGCTCCAGAGTGACGAAGGTCTGCTCGCCGATGGCGAACATGTTCGCCCTCATCTGCAAGGTGTTCTCCTCCAGCTCCCGCCGGGCGGTGGCGGCCATCGACGCCTGATGCTCCAGTGCGCTTTCCAAGCGGCGCTCCGATGCCAGCATGTCCTTGCGTTGATAAATTACCGTGCCGATCAGGATGGCGAAGGCGAGCCCGGAGAAGAGTGTGTTCAGGCCGCCGAATCCCTCACCCAGCAGTGACGTGGTGGCGAGGTCCGCCGAGGAGACGCCGGTCGTCACCGGAACGTAGAGAAGGACGAGCAGGTAGGCCAGGAAGAGCGCAAATACCAGGCTGATGGCCACAAAGACCGGGATCCAGTGGCGGACTCGTTGCCGAGTGAGCCGTGCACCGTGGTTTGTCTGCTCTCGTTCCATCTACTTCCTTCGGCATCGAGGTTCCGGGTCGGCACTTCTCTTTCGGTGTAGCGGATGCGGTCAAGACATTGATCGGTCGCTCAGCGGACGAACAGCAGGAACAGGCCCGCCCAGGTGCAGGCGATCATGAAGAGGACCACCGGCAGTTCGTCGGCCAGGGTGGCCAGCGGTGGGCGGGTCGGTGGGGCGTCGGCCAGGGCCAGGTCGTGGGCGGTCAGGACGCCGATCGCGTGGCCCGCCAGGATCAGGGCCACCTGCAGCACCGATACGAGGCGGGGGTCGGGGGTCATCGTCCAATCGGGATCCTGGTGCGCCAGCAGCAGGATGCCGCGCGGGCCCTCCACCAGCAGCAACGTCAGGTAGTGGGCGAGGGTGTAACCGGCCGCGATCGGAATCAGGGAGTTGGTGACACCCAACTTGCCGGCCAGCCGGCGTACGCCCAGAAGCACCGCGCCGCAGACCGTGAGCAGACCCGCCGTGCCCAGCCACGCAGCGTGCCCGGTTCGTTGCACGAAGCCGGCCCAGGCCGGTGATCCGGAAGCGCTGTCGAAGATGGTCGAGCCCCACCAGACCGCGAGGAACGCCGCCCGCCCGAGCCCGGCCGGATGATCCACCGCCAGGCCGGACAGCCACGGCCGCCAGCGGATCGGGCTGAGCCGGCCGGCGAGGTCCGAGTAGACCTCGAAGGCGTCGCCGCGCCCGAACCAGGCTTCCCCGAAGCGGGCGGCGAACCCGAGTTGGACGACCGCATAGCCGACCAGGAAGCTGCCGATGACCAGCGGGTCCGTGCGGTCCGGCGCCACCAGTTCCAGCCAGGCGAAACCGAGCAGCGCGACCACCGCCACCCACGGTCCGATCGTGGGCGGGTCGGGTCGGGCGAGGCGGTTCAGGTGGAGTAGGCGGTACAGGGTTCGCAGGGGATTCATTGCTCGCCAGGCGGGGCCGACGGCGATGCTCAGGGGGATCAGGCCGACCCACAGCCATACATATAGAGCGTGGGCGGCCGGGTTCGACTCGTCTCGCGGACCGAGGAGCGCGTTGGCCGTGAGGTAGAGCGAAACTGTCAGCACGGCGATCTGCAACGGCCGGCGCCACCATATAGAACGCGGGCGGCGCTCGGTGGCGGGGGACAGGCGGGGGCGGCGCCACAGCAGGGCCGAGCCCAGGAAGGAGATGACCACCGTGGCCGCGCCGGCCTGGAGCACCAGGTCGAGGGGGAGTGGCAGGTCGGTGGACTGGCCGATGCCGTGGGCCAGGACGGTCATCGCACCTCGAGCTGCAGCAACAGCGTGTCCGGGTGCGCTTCCACGTCGAACAGGCCGGCCAGATCCGCGGTGAAGGTTACGCAGCCGGGAGCGTCGTACTCCATGTCATAACCATGGATGTGCACTTGCAGAACTTTGTCCGAGTCGATCTGCAACCGCACCGTTCCGTTGAGCGGCACCGCGACGCGATGGGGTGCGGGATCGGCTCTGCCTTCTATAACTGCGGTGGTCACCGATGTAGAACCGGGGGCGACCGAGGTGCAGTCCCAGACCGCGTGTGCCACCGGCGTCCGGCTGCAGCCGGCGAGCAAACCCGCCGCGGCGACAGCCAGGATGCGTTTCATGCGGCTTCCTGACGGGCGGCGAGGGTACGCAACACCGACGCTCCCGCCACCGCGGCGCCCGCCCCGCCGCCCAGCGCGACCACCACGAGGATCCGCTCCACCACGCCCGGCCCGGCGAACGGCAGCACCGACCGGTGGAACGACGTCACGTCCGGCAGCACGAACACCCCGGTCAGCGCCGCCCCGGCACAGACCGCGAGCAGCCCGGCCGGCTTGCCGCGCAGCACCGCGACCGCGCCGCCGGCGATGAGCGGCCAGGCCAGCAGGTTGATCCCGGCCGCGTTCACGAACGTCCCGAGCAGGGGCGCCGACGTGACCGCCAGGCTCGACCCGATCACGTGCGCGATCGACGCCGCCATCGCGGCCAGGCCGGCGGTGGTCAGCGCCAGATCACCCCGGCGCACCCGCCGGCAAAGCACCGGAACCGCCACGGCAAGGGCGGCCACCCCGGCCCACCACAGCACGAACGGCGGCGGCGCGAACCAGTCGAAGACTCCGCGCACGACGACCGGCGTGCCGCCCACGTCCAGCGCCAGCGACCAGTCCCCGCCGCTGCGTCGGCCGACCGGCGAGCTACGCGAGTCCGCCCAGGTCAGCGAGGATCCAGGCGCGATGGTGGCGCCGGGCGCGGGAGCGACGCCGGATGTGGTGGGTGAGCTGGGCGCGGTGGGGGCGCCGGGGACAATGACCGGCGAACCGGTCCGGTTGACGAGGCGGAGCTTGGCGCCGTCCTCGACGGTGGTTACCGACAAGCCGGGCACCGCGGGTGAAACCGACGCGACCCGGCTGCGGGCGTCGGTGGCGACCAGGCCGCCCGCGTGTGCGAGCGCCGGCGTGGCCCAGCCCCCTACGACCCCGGCGGCGAGCAGGAGCAGCAGGCAGAGACGGCGGGTCACGGGGCAGGGACGACCTCGGCCGGGGGTTCGGCGGGCACCCGCGCCGGCGGGCGGAGGTTCCGTGCGACCAGCACGGTCCCGATCCCGGTCAGGGCGGTGTAGGTGAGCAGGCCGGTCACGATGTGCACGTTCCAGCCGACGCCTTCCTCGATGTCGGCGACCAGGAGCAGCGTGCCCCACAGCACCGGCGGCGCGGCGAGGCCGAGCACGGCCCAGGTCGTGGCCGGCGGCAGCAGTGGCGTCACGACCCGGGCGACCAGTTCGATGCCGAGTGCCGCGAGCGCCACGGTCAGCGACGCCCACCACGGGTCGCCCTCGAGGAACATCAGGTGCATGGCGAGGGCGGGCACGGCGACAAGCACGGCCGGCACGCCGATCGGCAGCCGCCAGCGGCGGCCGATCAGGATGATCGGCAGGAGAAGGAGCACGGTGGTGAAGAGGAAGCCGTGCATGACCTGGGCATCGGTGGAATAGATGCGTACCGGATCATCGCCTTCGCCGAAGAAGAACTCTCCTAGAACGTTGGCGTGCAGCGAGTAGATGTGCAGCGGCAGCGCGGTGAGCAGCGCCGAGATCGTCACGACCGTGCCGTCCGCGATCGTCAGCCGGTCGCCGGGGCGCAGCGCCGTCATCATCGCCGGCCCGGCCGCGACCAGCACCATGCCGAGGATGATGAACTCGTGGCTGGGGCTGACGAAGATCTCCAGGCCCTGCTCGATGCCGAAGATGTTGTGCCACAGCGTGTCCACGCCGCCGCCGACGAGCAGGAACGCCATGCCGAGCAGCGGGACGCGGAGGGCGTTCGGCAGCGCGATCAGCGTGCGGTAGGTCGGGATGGTCGGCAGCCGGGAGCGCAGCAGCCAGACCAGGGTGAGCCCGGAGGCGGCGATGCCGGAGTAGAGAACGGCATGCCACGGCGTCCAGAACGTCTCGAGCTCCGGCGTGGTCGCGTGCGCGTACGCATCCAGTTGCAGCCCGGTGACCAGCCATGCGCTGGCCACCAGCATGATCCAGCGTTCGCGCGCGGTGAACGACACGTCTACCCGCTCCTTAAAGGATCCCGGCGGGGTGGGGGCCTCGCCACGGACAACCTACATTTCCGCGGGTCAATGATTAGTCAACATGCCGTTCATATTTAGCCGCCGATCGTGCTCTGCCGCGCGATCAGTCGGTGCGGGGCGCGCAGCTCGACGCCGGGGATCGGCTCCGGGGCGGCGATCCGCAGGACGAGACGATCCACCGCGAGCTGGGCGATCGCCTTCTTGTCGGGGGAGATGGTGCTGATCGTGGGCTGGCTGTAGCGCCCGTCCTCGATGTCGTCGTAGCCGATGATCGCGATGTCCTCCGGCACCCGCAGGCCGCGCCCGATGGCGGTGTGGATCGCCCCGGAGGCGACGAGGTCGGAGTAGCAGAACACGGCGTCCGGCGGATCGGAGCGGTCGAGCAGGGACTGCATCGCCGAGGCGCCGTCGATCCGGTTGAAGCGCGCGGTGCCGACGATCAGCGATTCGTCGACCGGCAGGCCGGCCGCGGCGTGTGCGGCCCGGAAGCCGCGGGTGCGCAGCTGGGCGGCCTCGCCGGTGGGGTACGGCTGGTCGCCGATCGCGGCGATCCGGCGCCGCCCGATCGAGATCAGATGGGCCACCGCCTCGGTCGAGGCCGCCACGTCGTCGATCCCGACATGGTCGAAGCTGCCGCCCGAGGTTCGCTCGCCCAGCACGACCAGGGGCAGATCGGGGTCGCGGGCGGCGAGATCCTCCTGGGCCAGACCGAGCGGACTGAGGATCATTCCGTCAAAAAGGAAGCGCCGGGAGCCTCGCCCGATCAGCTCGCCCTCGTGTTGCCGATCACCGTCCGTCTGGTCGACGAGCACGTTGTACCCGACCTTGCGGGCGGCCGGGATGACCGCCTGCAGGAGCTCGGCGAAGTAGGGAGTGTCCAGATAGGGCACCACCACGACGATCTGGCCGGACCGCCCGGTGGCCAGGTTGCGGGCGAGCACGTTGGGCCGGTAGCCGAGTTCGGCGATCGCCGCCTCGACCTTGGCCCGCGTGCTGTCGGTGACTTTGGCGTAGCCGTTGACCACATTGGAGACCGTGCGCGGGGAGACGCCGGCCAGCTCCGCGACATCACGCAGCGTAGTTTCTCGCAAGGGTTGCCTCCCCGTCGGGGTGGGCCGCAAAGACCCGCGGTAACGAAAGTATTTCCACGACGTTGCCTCTTGCCAGACCCGAACGGCCGAGGCATAGTCCTTTGCAGCGCTGCAATTGCAACTTACATCACACATCACCGGCGAGTGGTGAGCTCCCCCCACCCTCGGCATCCATCACAGATAGCGCACCCCCACCCCGAACCGGACATCACGGTCGGTAACCTAACGTGCCCGAAATGCCCGGATCCGGTGCCCATCTAAAGGAGGCCAGGAATGCGCTTCAAGACAACTCTCTCCGTCGTGGCCCCCGTCGTTCTCGCTCTCGGACTTGCCGCCTGCAGCGGCAGCGACGACGGCGGCAGCAGCGGTAGCACGGCGGCCAAGCCCACCAACTGCACCAACAAGATCGTAAAAGAGGACGCGCCGCGCGTTCTCGTCTGGGCCTGGTACCCGAACATGGCCAAGGTCGTCGACAACTTCAACAACCAGCACACCGACGTCCAGGTCTGCTGGACCAACGCCGGCCAGGGCCAGGACGAGTACTCGAAGTTCCAGACCGCGGTCTCGGCGAAGAAGGGCGCGCCGGACGTCGTCATGCTCGAGGGCGACCAACTGGTCGGCTTCGAGATCCAGGACGCGCTGGTCGACCTCGTGCCGTACGGCGCAAATGATGTTAAAAAGAACTTCAGCGAGGGTGCCTGGAAGGACGTCTCGCAGGGCGACAAGGTCTACGCGGCCCCGATTGACGGCGGCCCGATGGCGCTGATCTACCGCACCGATGTCTTCGCGAAGTACGGCATCACCAAACCCCCGGCGACCTGGGCCGAGTACGCCGCGGACGCCGCGAAGGTGAAGGCGGCCGGCGGCCCCCCGTTCGGCGACTTCGCCAGCAACGTGCCGGCGGTGACCACCGCGCTGATGATCCAGAAGGGCGCGACGCCGTTCCAGTACGACCTGTCCGACAAGCAGAACATCGGCATCAAGGTCGACGACCAGGCCACCAAGGACGTGCTGAACTACTGGGCCGACCTGTCGACCAAGAAGCAGATCGGCAAGGAGGACCAGTTCACCACCGACTACGTGGCGGGCATGGTCGGCGGTAAGTACGCCACCTACGTCTCGGCCGCCTGGGCCCCGGGTTACCTGACCGGCGCCGGCGTCGGCAACGGCTCGTCCAAGGGCAAGTTCGCGGTGGCGCCGCTGCCGCAGTGGGACGCGGCCAGCCCGGTCTCGGTCAACTGGGGCGGTTCCGCGTTCGCGGTGACCAGCCAGGCCTCCGACAAGGCCGCCGCGGCCAAGGTCGCGCTCGGCCTGTACGCCGACGAGGCGTCACTCACCGACGGCTGGAAGACCCAGACGATCTTCCCGCTCAACCAGACGGTGCTGAAGTCGGACGACTTCGTCAACGCGAAGGTTGACTTCTTCAGCGGTCAGACGGCGAACAAGGACATCTACATCCCGGCCGAGAACGCGTACAAGGGCGCCGTCTACAGCCCCTTCACCGTCTACTACTACGCCCAGCTCCAGGCCCAGATCGTGAAGCTCAACGCCGGTCAGACGACCGGCGACAAGGCGGCCACCGACCTGCAAGCCGCGCTGGTCGCATACGCCAAGACCCAGGGTTTCACCATCAAGTAGCCCGCTCGAGCCGGGCGGCCTTCGGTGGCCGCCCGGCTTTGCGGAGGGAGCATCATGGCCAGCATCGAGACACCGCCGACCGCGCTGAGCGCAGGCGCCGTCGTCCCCGACACCCCGGCGGCACCCGGCGGCCGTCGCGGATCGGCGCGGCGCCACTGGGTCGGCTGGTTCTTCATCTTCCCGTTCCTCGTCGTGTTCCTCGCCTTCCTGGTGGCGCCGCTGGTCTACGCGGCCTACCTGAGCCTTTACACCAAGGGCCTGGCGACCGGCACCACGTTCGCCGGCATCGACAACTACAAGCGGGCGTTCACCGACCCGTCGTTCCTGCACGGACTGTGGTTCGTGCTGAAGTTCAGCCTCGTGGTGATCCCGCTCCAGGTGCTCGTGGCGCTGGCCGCGGCGCTGCTGCTGGACGAGATCGCCGGCCGCCTGGCCCGCGTCGCACGGTTGGTCATCTTCCTCCCGTACGCAATCCCGGTGGTTCTCGGCTCTTTGATGTGGGGTTTCCTCTACAGCCCCAGCTTCGGGCCGATCGAGCAGATCTCGACGCTGTTCAACGTGCAGGCGCCGTTCCTGCTCAGCCAGGGCAACATCTTCTACGGGCTGCTGAACGTGGTCACCTGGCAGTGGGCCGGCTACTACATGATCATCATCTACGCGGCGCTGCAGGGCATCGACACCTCCATCTACGAGGCGGCCCGCACCGACGGCGCGACCGCCCGGCAGATCGCGTTCCGCATCAAGATCCCGCTGATCACCCCGGCGATGGCGCTCATCCTGGTCTTCGCGCTGATCGGCACCCTGCAGTTCTTCGTCGAGCCGAAGGTCCTCGGTCCGATCGCGAACGGCACGGTCACACCCGACTTCACGCCGAACATCTACGCGGTCACCCTGGCCCTCCAATATGCGCAGTTCAACTACGCATCGGCCATCTCGTTCTCGCTCGGTTTCGTGGTCTTCGTGGCCGTGGCGATCTTCATGTTCGTTACTCGCAAGCGAGGGAGCCTCTTCACATGAGTGACACCCCGCGCCGTATTCCCCGGCATATCTGGGGGAAACTGCTGCTGCTGGCCCTGATCTGCTATTTCCTGGTGCCGGTCTGGTGGCTGCTGGTGGCGAGCACCAAGAACGCCGAGGGCCTGTTCGCCGGCAGCGGCGCGCTCTGGTTCAAGGGCGGCTTCCACTTCTTCGACAACCTGCACGACCTCTTCGCCTACAACAACGGCGAGTTCCTGACCTGGCTCGGCAACTCGGTGCTGTACGCGCTCACCGGCGGCATCGGCTGCACGATCATCTCGGTGCTCGCCGGCTACGGGTTCGCGAAGTTCAAGTTCCGCGGCCGCAACCTGGTCTTCGCCGCGGTCCTCGGGTCGGTCGTGGTGCCGCTCACCTCGCTGGTCATCCCGACCTTCGTGATGATGACCAACATCGGGCTGATCGACACGATCTGGGCGGTCATCCTGCCGTCGCTGCTCAGCCCGTTCGCGGTCTATCTGATGCGGGTGTACGCCTCCGCGTCGATCCCGGACGAACTGCTGGACGCGGCGCGCATCGACGGCGCCGGAGAGTTGCGCACCTTCTTCCGGGTGGCGCTGCCACTCATGCGCCCGGGTGTCATCACGGTGCTGCTGCTCTCGGTCGTCTCGACCTGGAACAACTTCTTCCTGCCGCTGGTCATGCTCTCCACCTCCAAGCTCTACCCCCTCACCGTCGGCATCACCCTGTGGACCACCCTGGCCAGCTCCAACAACGGCGGCGGTCAGTCGCTGTGGAACCTGATCATCGTCGGTTCGCTGGTATCCATCGTGCCTCTCGTCATCGCCTTCCTGACCCTCCAGAAGTACTGGCGGGGCGGGCTGGCGGTCGGCAGCCTCAAATAGGGGAACCCCGTGCTCAACGCGTCATTTCGTCTCGACCCGGCCTTCACCATCGCGCCGGTCTCCCGCCGCACCTTCGGCTCGTTCGTCGAGCACATGGGCCGCTGCGTCTACACCGGCATCTACGAGCCGTCGCACCCGACGGCCGACGCCGACGGCTTCCGGCAGGACGTGCTCGCGCTGACCCGCGAGCTGGGCGTGTCGGTGGTGCGCTACCCCGGCGGCAACTTCGTCTCCGGCTACCGCTGGGAGGACGGCATCGGGCCGGTCGCGGACCGGCCGGTCCGGCGCGACCTCGCCTGGCACAGCCTGGAGACCAACGAGGTCGGCATCGAGGAATTCATGCGCTGGGCGGGCAAGGCCGGCGTCGAGGTGATGTACGCGTTGAACCTCGGCACCCGCGGCGTCTCCGAAGCGCTCGACGTGCAGGAATACCTGAACCACCCCGATCGCACCCGCCTCGCCGAGCTGCGCCGCGCGAACGGCGCCGACAAACCCTACGGCATCACCATGTTCTGCCTCGGCAACGAGCTCGACGGCCCTTGGCAAACAGGACACAAGACCGCGCATGAGTACGGGCGCCTGGCGGCGGAAACGGCTCGGGCGTTGCGCGCGGCCGAGCCGTGGCTGGAGCTCATCGCGGTCGGGAGTTCCAGCTCTTCGATGCCGACGTTCGCTTCATGGGAGTCCGAAGTTCTGGAACTCACCTACGACCAGGTCGACTACATCTCGGCGCACGCGTACTACGAACCCTTCGACGGCGACATCGCCAGCTTCCTGGCGTCGGCCGTCGACATGGATCACTTCGTCAACAGCGTGGTTGCCACCGCGGACAGCGTCGGCGCCAAGCTGAAGAGCGCCAAGCGCCTGAAGATCTCGTTCGACGAGTGGAATGTCTGGTACCAGAAACGTTTCCAGGCCACCCAGGAGACTGAGTGGCAGGTTGCTCCGCCGGTCATCGAGGACGTCTACAACGTGGCCGACGCGGTGGTGGTCGGCAGCCTGCTGATCTCGCTGCTGCGGCACAGCGACCGGGTGACCGCCGCTTGCCAGGCCCAGTTGGTGAACGTGATCGCCCCGATCCGCACCGAGCCCGGCGGCCCGGCCTGGCGGCAGACCATCTTCCACCCGTTCGCGATCACGTCCCGCCTCGCCAAGGGCGACGTGCTGCGGGTGGAACCGGCGTCGCCGCTGTACGCGACGGACCGCTACGGCGACGTGCCGGTCGTCGACGCGGTCGCCACCCACGACCCGGAGTCCGGCGACGTCACGGTCTTCGTGGTCAACCGGTCGCAGGATTCGGCCGCGTCCCTCGTCGTACCCCTGGCCGGTTTTGATCGTGGTCTGCAGGTCGCCGAGACCTGGACCCTGCACGACGACGACCTGGAAGCCGTCAACACCGCGGCGGAACCGGAGCGGGTGGTCCCGCACGCGCTCGGCGACGTGACGGTGTCCGATGGGGAGCTGCGTGCGACCCTGGCCCCGGTGTCCTGGAGCGCGATCCGGCTCACCGCCGCCGGGTAACTGTCGTATCCTGGCCGACTTCCCTTTTCCCGGAACTTTTCCTGGAGGTGTGAGTTGGCCGGTCACCCGAAAGACATTCGCGAGCGCCAGGTCGGAACGCCCGAGCAACAGGCGTCCGGCCTGGTCGGCTCGCGCCCGCGGAGCTGGGGCGCGAGCGTCGTCATCGTCGGCTGCGACCCGTCGTGGCCGGAGCGCTACGCCGCGGTCGCCGCCCCGATCCGGGCCGCGCTCGGCGAGCGGATCATCTCGCTCGAACACGTCGGCTCGACGTCCGTCCCCGGCCTGCCCGCCAAGCCGGTCATCGACATCGACCTGGTCATCGAGGACACCGCCGACGAGCCGGCCTGGCTGCCCGCGCTCGAGGCGCTGGGCTACCGCCTGCTGCTGCGCGAGCCCTGGTGGCACGGCCACCGCATGCTGATCGCGCCCACCGACGACGTGCACCTGCACGTCTGGCCGGCGGACTCGCCCGAGATCACCCGCCACCGCCTCTTCCGCGACTGGCTGCGCAGCCACCCGTCCGACCGCGACCTGTACGCCACCACCAAGCAGCGCCTGGCCGCGGAGACCGCAGCCGCCCCGGACAGCTACACGATGGCCAAGAGCGACGTAATCGACCAGATCTTCACCCGCATCTTCAACGAGCCCTGAGACCCACCCCACCCCACCCCGCGCCCCCGCCCGCGCTCCGGCGCTTTGCGCCTTGCGTGCTCCGGCGCCTTGCGCCTTGCGTTTTGCGCCTTGCCTTTTGCGCCTTGCCTTTTGCGCCTTGCCTTTTGCGCCTTGCGCCTTGCGCCTTGCCTTTTGCGCCTTGCGCCTTGCCTTTTGCGCCTTGCGTGCTCCGGCGCCTGCGCTTTGCGTGACCCGGCCTCGCGCCTTGCGCCCTGGGCGCCTCGCGCGCTCCGCGCGCCGCCTCGGGCGATCTTGGGTACTTGCGGCTCCCCGGCCGCACGAACTCGCCAAGATCGACAGGCCCGGCATGGAAATGACCCGTTGGAGCGTATTTGTCGGATGCTACCTCCTGCCATGTGGACCGCCAATCCGCCATGCGGGACTGCGTGCCGGCATCCGGGACACGCGTCCACTCCATGAAGATCGAGTCCACCATGCGGACGATGTCATCCGCCGGACGCCTGGCGCCCATCGGCGTCCGCTGCCAAGGCGAGGCCCATGAAGAGGGGTTCGCCGACGCGCTGACAACGAACGAACGATTCAGGACACTCGAGAACTTCGGCATCCGGGTCGAGCGTCGTTGCAAGCCGGCCCCGATTCCTTGAGACCGGGTCTCGAACGCGGGCGGAGACCCTGGTAACCAGGAAATGGGGGCCAGCTCGGCCGGGAAAGATCACTGCTGGGTGGCGCGGAGGCCGGTGAGGACCACGTCGAGGATGCGGCTGCGGGCGGGGGCGCTGCCTCCGGCGTACTCCATCGCCTTGGAAGTGCCGGCGAGTAAACCGATCAGCTCGGGGACCTCTAGGTCCTGGCGCACCGCGCCGGATTGCTGCGCTCGGCGCAGCAGCGTGCCGAGGGCCTCGCGGAGCGCCCGCTGCGGCTCTCCGCTTTGTATCTCGAGGCCGGCGGCCGTCAACATGCCGGCCAGAGCGTTCTTCACCTCGCTCTGATCGACCGCCTGCCGCAGGAAGGTCGCCAGGGCCGCGCCGGGGTCGTCCGACTCGGCGAGGCGGGTCGCGTCCTCGGCGAGTCGTTGCAGCCGGGCCTCGAAGACGCCTCGGACCAGCTCCTCCTTGGTGGGGAAGTGGCGGAACAGGGTGCCGATGCCGACGCCGGCGGCCTTCGCGATCTCTTCGGTGGACACCGTGGTGCCCCGCTCGACCAGCACTTTCTCGGCGGCGTCGAGGATGCGGGCGCGGTTGCGGACGGCGTCGGCTCGCTGCGGCGTCATGGCTTCCCTTGCTAAGCGGAGTGCTGACTCCGTATGGTGACAAGCGGAGTGAGGACTTCTATTTTGCCATGGGGGTGCGACTATGACGCCACGCGAGGTCTTTCAGAAGCTCAGCGCCGGGATCGGCAGCGGTGACTGGTCTTCGTTGCATCTGCTCTACGCCGACGATGCCGAGGTCGAGATGCCGTTCCTGCCCGCACGCCTGCAGGGGCGGGAGCAGGTGCGGGAGCACTTCGCGCAGCACGCCGGGGGCATCGTTCTGGAACCCCGCGATGTGCGCATCTACAACACCGACGACCCGGAGGTGGTCGTCGCGGAGTGGAAATATGACATCCGTGGGCGGCTCGTCGCGAACATTCAGGTGCTGCGGGTGCGCGACGGGCTGATCGTCGAGACGCGTGACTATCACGATCATCGGCAGATCGCCGAAATTCTTCGCGGCTGAGTGTCGAGAAGCGGGGCGGCCGATCGTATGGCTGGTAAACGAAGGGAGCGCACCATGCGCCAGTACCTGGTCAGCATTTACCAGCCCGACGGACCCCCGCCGCCGCCCGAGGTCCTCGGGCCGATCATGGCGGGGCTCGGGAAGCTCAACGAGGAGATGAAGGCCGCCGGGGCCTGGGTCTTCACGGTCGGGCTGCACCCGCCGGAGAGCGCCACCGTCATCCGCGACCGCGATGGCGAGCCGGTGCTCACCGACGGGCCGTTCACCGAGGGCAAGGAACACCTCGGCGGCTTCACCATCATCCAGGCCGAGGATCTGGACGAGGCTCTGACGTGGGGCGGCCGGATGGCGAACGTACTGGCCCCGCTCGCGGTCGAGGTCCGCCCCATCCAGTCGTGACCGAGATCGAACAGATCTTCCGAGCGGAGTACGGCCGGGCCGTCGCGGTCCTGATCCGCTACTTCGGCGATATAGAACTCGCCGAGGAAGCGGTGCAGGACGCGTTCGCCACCGCTGTACAACGCTGGCCGGAGCTGGGCATCCCGCCCAGCCCGGCCGGGTGGATCATCACGACCGCCCGCAACCGGGCGGTCGACCACCTGCGCCGCGAGTCGCAGCGGCCCGCGCGCGAGGCGGCCGCGGCGATGGACCAGTTGCGCGGCGAGCCCCAGCCTCCCGTGCTGCCGGCCGCTGGCGTGGGCCCGCGCGAGAGCGGATCGGCGCCGCCCGTGGCTGACGCGGACGCCGGGATCGACGGCGTATTCGGCGAGGAGCCTGATGACATGCTGCGGCTGATCTTCACCTGTTGCCACCCGGCGCTGGCGCCGGGCTCGCGGGTGGCGCTCACGCTGCGCCTCCTCGGCGGGCTCACCACCGCGGAGATCGCGCGGGCGTTCCTCGCGTCCGAGGCGACCATGGCGCAGCGGATCAGCCGGGCGAAGAACAAGATCCGCGACGCCGGCATCCCCTATCGGGTGCCGCGGGACGCGGACCTGCCGGGGCGCCTCGGCGCGGTCCTGGCCGTCCTCTACCTGATCTTCAACGAGGGGTACGCGCCGGGCGGCGGCGAGCTGATCACGCGTACCGAATTGACCGCGGAAGCAATTCGCCTGGCCCGGCTGCTCGTGGTTCTGATGCCGGACGAGCCGGAGGCTCGCGGCCTGCTCGCCCTGATACTGCTCATCGAGTCGCGCCGGCCGGCCCGCGCCACCGCCGACGGTGATCCGGTGCTGCTCGCCGACCAGGATCGCTCTCTCTGGAATCGGGAACTGATCGCGGAGGGGCAGGCCCTGGTCCGCGGGTGCCTGCGGCGTGGGCAGCCGGGGCCGTACCAGATCCAGGCCGCCATCAACGCCGTGCACGCCGACGGGGTGACCGACTGGCGGCAGGTGCTGGCTCTTTACGACCAGCTTCTCACGCTCACCCCTACCTCGGTGGTCGCGCTCAATCGGGCGGTCGCGGTCGCGGAAGTGGACGGACCCGCGCCGGCGCTGCAGATCGTTGACGGGCTGAGTTCTATAAGTCGTGAGCACCATGTCTGGCACGTGGTTCGCGCCGATCTGCTGCGTCGGCTCGGGCGATCCGGCGAAGCCGCCGAAGAGTTCCGGAAGGCTGCCGAGATGACCGGGAACGCGGCCGAGCGTCGTTTTCTGCTCGACCGCGCCGCCGGCGCTCATGGGTGACCGGCGTTCATAGGTGAGCTGACGCCCCAGAGCCAGCTCACCGGACACGTGGCCCGGAATTGACGCGGCCGCAGGCGTGCGGTGGCGGCCACCCGTCCACGACCACGCCGTTCAGCATTCGACACCGAAAGAATCGTCGATGCAACAGTTCTGTCCAGTTAAGACGCGCTCTGCTATTTCCGAGGTCTTGGGCGCAACCGTCGGAATGCCGACCCGGCCCGTTCCTGGAAACTAGGTTCCTAGGATGCTCTAGAGGAAGTCACGCATTACCTTTGGATCGTGGATCTGTGGCGAGCGGTCGAGCTGATCGAGGAGCGTCCGAATCGGGCGCAGCTCTGCGTTATCCGGGACGGGCAGGTCGTGCTCGACCAGGCGTGGGGAGCGGATGCCGATACGCCGTTCCTGCTGTTCTCGGCGGGGAAGCCGTTCACCGCCATGCTGGTGCACCGGCTCGCACGGCAGGGCGCCTTCGCGCTGGACGATCCGATCGCGCGCTATTGGCCCGAGTTCGGAGAGTTCGACAAGGGCGGGATCACCCTTCGACATGTGCTGCGGCATCGTTCCGGATTGCCGTACGCGAAAAGTGTGCGTGGCGATGCCCTGCTCGCCACCCGATGGGATCGGTCGGTCCGCGCCCTGGCGCGGGCCCGGCCGCACAGCGCGCCGGGCGCGGTGTGCGCCTATCACATGATCAGCCACGGGTTTCTGCTCGGCGAGGTGGTGCAGCGGGTCACCGGGCGACCGCTTCCCGACGTGCTGCGGACCGAGATCTTCGAACCGGCCGGGATGTGGCACACCAGGCTCGGGCCGCCGGGGTCGCGGGTGTCGATGGTCGGCGGGCCGGTGGTGATGCGGACGCTGTTCAATCGGCGGTCGATGCGCGACGCGGTCATCCCGGCCGCGACCGTGTCCAGCACCGCGCGTGACCTGGCGGCGTTCTATCAGTCGCTGCTCGACGACGGGAGCTGGCGGGACGCGACCACGCCGACCAGCGAGGGCGAGACCGACCAGATCTCGGGCATGCCGATCCGCTGGTCGGAGGGGTTTCAGCTCGGGCAGCCGGGGCGGGAGCGGTATTTCGGGAGCCGCAGTGATCCGCTCACCTTCGGGCACAACGGCTCGAATGCCTGCTTCGGCTGGGCCGACCCGGGGCGCCGGCTCGTCGTCGCCTACCTGACCAACCGGCTCGGCGGCGGCCCGGGCCGGTCACCGTATCAATGCGCGGTCAGCGACGCGGTGCTCGACGCCGCTTAGGCCAGCTCGAAATGGCCGGCCACCTCGGCGGCGATCACCTCGGCCGGGCGCGAGCCGTCCACCTCGATCACCCGGATGCCGAGGCGTCGTGCCTGGTCGACGGCGTCCTGGTCGATCAGGCGGTCGCGTTCGATCCGGGCCGCGGTGGCTCGCGCCTGACCGCTGAGGTGGTGGCCGATGCGGGCGGCGCGGGGGAGCGTGGCGGCCTGGTGGCGGCGCCACTCGTCGGTGGGGACAGCAGACCGGCGACCGTGGTCTTGCCGGCCCACCGACCGCCGCCGATCCAGAAGGCGTTACGGATCGTGCCGTCGTGGGTCCATCGCATGCCATCGACGGTTCTCTCTCACCAACTCAAGATCAAGTCTTGAACTTCAGACCCAGGTCTGATGAATTAGTCGTACGGGGCCGGTAACTTCTCCGAGCATGGAAGCACAGCTCACGGCGATGCGACCCGAGCTGGTCGGGTTCGCGTACCGGATGCTCGGTTCACCATATGAAGCCGAGGATGCGGCACAGGAGACTCTGCTGCGCGCCTGGAAGCACGGCGGTGATTACGACCCGTCACGCGCTTCGCTGCGCACCTGGGTCTACCGGATCGCCACCAACGTGTGCCTCGACATGCTCCGGTCGGCGTCCCGGCGGGCCCGGGCGGTCGACTTCGCCTCCACCGCGGCGGCCGGTGGCGAGCTCGGCGCGCCGCTGCCCGAGTCCACGTGGGTGCTGCCCATCCTCGACAGTTCCCTCGGCGACCCGGCCGAGGTGGCGGTGCGGCGCGACACCGTGCGGCTCGCGTTCGTCGCCGCCCTGCAGCACCTGCCGGCCCGGCAGCGGGCGGTGCTGATCCTGCGTGACGTGTTCTGCTGGCCGGCCGACGAGGTGGCCGCCCTGCTCGACACCACCGTCCCGTCGGTGACCAGCGCCCTCCAGCGCGCCCGCACCGCTCTGCGCAAGGCCGACCCGGCGCCGCCGAGCCCGCTGTCCGACGAGGCGAAACGCGCCCTGGTCGAGCGCTATGCCGACGCCTTCCAGCGCGATGACGTGGCCGCCCTGGTCGCGCTGCTGCAGGCCGACGTGATCAACTCGATGCCGCCGTTCACCTGGTGGATCCGGGGCCGTGACACGGTGGCCGCCGTGATGGCCGCCTCCGACGGTTCCTGCCACGGGGCGCGGCTCGTGCCCGAGGCGGCCAACGGCGGCCTGGCCCTCTGGCAGGAGCGCCCGACCGGTCCCGGCGGGTCGTTCGAGCGGTTCGCGCTGCTGCTCTTCGAGTTCGGCGACGAGCTGATCTCCGAGGTCACGACGTTTCTCGGCTACCGTCCGGATGCCACGGAGCAGCCATGACATAAGGCCCAGATGATCCGCACGCGCCGACGCGAGCATCAATCTATGTCCATACGCCGTGCGGCACCCGCGATCGCGCTCTTCTTCCTGTCACCGCTGGTGGCCGAATTCCTGCTGGGCGACTTCACGCTGGCTCAGCTCAACTTCCTGATCCTGCTGGCCCCCGCCTACGGGGCCGCCGCCGTGCTGATCCGCGAGGTGACCCGTCGCGCCGGTCGCGGCTGGCCGACGATGGTGCTGCTGGCCCTCACCTACGGCTTGGTCGAGGAGGGCTTGGAGACGCAGTCGCTGTTCAACGCGGACTATCTGCACGCCCACCTGCTGCAGCACGGCTTCGTTCCGGCGCTGGGCATCTCGATCCCGTGGACCATTTTCGTGCTGGCCCTGCACACGATCTTCAGCATGAGCGTGCCGATCGCCCTGATCGAGGAGTGGACCCCGCGCCGCACCGAGCCGTGGCTGCGCCGTCCCGGCTTCATCGTCATCACCGTGCTGGCCGTCCTGGGCGCCGCGGCGACGTTCGCCATCTCCTACGCCGACGGCCACTTCATGGCCTCCCCGGCCCAGCTCACGATCACCGTCGCCATAGCGGCAGCCCTGGTCGTCACGGCCTTCCGCCTCCCTCGAGCCGTCCCGGCCTCCGCGGCCGTCCCGGCCTCCGCGGCCGTCCCGGCCTCCGCGGCCGTCCCGGCCTCCGCGGCCCTCCCGGCCTCCGCGGCCCTCCCGGCCTCCGCGGCCCTCCCGGCCTCCGCGGCCGACGGCACGCTCGTCTCCGCCGGTGTCTCGCCAGCCCTCGGATCGCCTTCCGTCGCCGTCGCCGGATCGGCGGCCGGTTCGGTGCCGGCGCCGTGGGCCGTGCTGGTCATGGCGCTCATCGACGGTGCTGTCCTCTCGGCCATCGACCCCCTGCCGGCCGCGGTCAGCGTGCCGGTGGTCGTCGTGGCCCTGGCCGCGACCCTGATCGTGATCCTGCGCTGGTCGCGTCGGTCCGGCTGGGACGGGCGCCACCGCCTGGCCCTGGCCGCGGGCGGCCTGCTGACCTACGTCTGGCACAGCTTCACCATGCGCCCGGTCGTCCCCGCCTCGGACACCCTGATCGTCGTCAGCCACGCGGTTTTCGCCCTGGCCGCCGTTCTGCTGCTGGTGTTCGGGGCACGCCGGGTCGAGGCGCGCGAGGGCCGCTTGTGGAGTTCCCGCCCGCCCCGCGTGGCCACGCTGCCGGATCGCGCCGCCGCGTGACGGCGGCCGGCGGCGTGGGCTGGGGGTATGCAAGATCGGGAGCGGCGGGGGAGTGATGAGGACCGGCCGGTGGTGGGGTGGTGACGCTGGGGTCATACGATCTGGGCGGGTGACTACCGTTGACGATCTTTGGGAGTGCGGGAATGGAGACGTTGGAGTTCCAGGCCGAGGCCCGGCAGCTTCTGCAACTGATGGTTCATTCGATCTACTCGAACAAGGACATCTTCCTGCGTGAGCTGATCTCGAACGCCTCCGATGCGCTGGACAAGCTTCGACTGGCCACGCTTCAGGACGGCCTCGAGGCGGACACGTCCGACCTGCACATCGAGGTCGAGGCCGACAGCGAGGCCCGCACCCTCACCGTGCGCGACAACGGCATCGGCATGACGCACGAGGAGGTCGTCGAGCTGATCGGCACGATCGCCAAGTCGGGCACGGCGGAGCTGCTGACCAAGCTGAAGGAGGCCAAGGAGTCGCCGGAGCTGATCGGCCAGTTCGGCGTCGGGTTCTACTCGACGTTCATGGTCGCCGACAAGGTCACGCTGGTGACGCGCAAGGCCGGCACCGAGGGCCACGGCACCTCCTGGGAGTCGGCGGGCGAGGGCACCTTCACGATCGAGGACGCGCCGGACGCCCCGGTCGGCACCGCGGTGACCGTCCACCTGCGGCCGAAGGACGAAGAGGACGCCCTCTACGACTACGCCGACGAGTGGAAGATCAAGGAGATCGTCAAGCGGTACTCCGACTTCATCTCGTTCCCCATCAAAATGGGCGACGAGACGCTCAACTCGATGAAGGCATTGTGGGCGAGGCCGCGCTCCGAGGTGACCGACGAGGAGTACCACCAGTTCTACCGGCACATCAGCCACGACTGGAGCGACCCGCTCGAGATCATCAACATGAAGGCGGAGGGCACCTTCGAGTACGAGGCGCTGCTCTTCCTGCCCTCGCGGGCGCCGCACGACCTGTTCCAGCGGGACTCACGTCGCGGCCTCCAGCTGTACGTCAAGCGCGTCTTCATCATGGACGACAGCAAGGAGCTGATCCCCGACTACCTGCGCTTCGTCAAGGGCGTGGTGGACGCGGCCGACCTGTCGCTGAACATCTCCCGGGAGATCCTGCAGCAGGACCGGCACATCCAGATGATCCGCCGGCGGCTGGTCAAGAAGGTGCTGTCCACGATCAAGGACCTGCTGAACAACAACGCCGAGAAGTACGCGACGTTCTGGCGAGAGTTCGGCAAGGCTCTCAAGGAGGGTCTGCTCAACGACCAGGACAACCAGAAGGCCATCCTTGACGTGTCGACGTTCTCGTCGACGGCCGGCGTCGAGCCGACCACCCTGGCCGCCTACATCGAGCGGATGAAGGAAGGTCAGGAGGAGATCTACTACCTGACCGGCGATTCGCGTACGCAGGTGGAGAACTCGCCGCACATGGAGGCGTTCCAGGCGCAGGGTTACGAGGTGCTGATCCTCACCGACCCGGTCGATGAGATCTGGGTCGAGGCGGTTCCGGACTACGACGGCAAGAAGTTGCAGTCGATCGCCCGCGGCAATGTGGAACTGCCGAAGGACTCCGAGGAGCCGGCGCCCGAGGGTGACTTCGCGCCGCTGCTGACCTTCCTCAAGGAAAGCCTTGAGGAGCAGGTCAAGGACGTCCGGCTGTCACACCGCCTGACCACCAGCGCGGCCTGCCTGGTCAGCGACACCGACGACATCACGCCGGCGCTGGAGAAGATGTACCGGGCGATGGGCCAGGAGGGCCCGCGGGTCAAGAGGATCCTCGAGCTCAACCCGAACCACCCGCTGGTCGGCGGCCTGCGCACGGCCCACGAGCAGGGCGCGGAGGATCCGGCTCTGCCGGAAACGGCCGAGTTGCTGTACGGGACGGCGCTGCTCGCCGAGGGCGGCGACCTGGAGGACCCGGCCCGATTCGCGAAGCTGCTGGCCGACCGCCTGGCGAAGACGGTCTGACTGGCGAAGACGGTCTGATCAGGCGCGCTGAGGAAGGGCCGCGAGCCAGGCTCGCGGCCCGGAGCAGCTGACACGCACGCCGGCCACCCACGCGGCGAACGCGATGGCCTCGGGAAGGTCGGCACCGGCCGGGAGGGCAGCACCGGCCAGTGCGACGGCCAGCGCGCCGTGGAAGGCATCGCCGGCCCCGGCCGTGTCGATGGCCTCGACCGCTGGCACCTCCACAGCGCCGGAACTGCCGCCGGAACTGCCGCCGAAGCGGTCGTCGGAACGGCCGCCGGATCGGGTGCCGGAACGGCCGCCGGATCGGGTGCCGGATCGGGTGCCGGATCGGGTGCCAGAGCGGGTGCCGGAACTGCCGCCGGAGCGAGCATCGGATTCGCCGCCGGAGCGAGCTCTGCTGAACCAGCGGACCGGGTCGGGACCGTGCGTCACCACGACGTGCGGCGCGCCGATCGCGGCGGCCAGCGCCTCGTCGACCGGTGCGGCCTCGGCTGGGTGACGGAACGCCGCCGACGCGGCCACCACCTCGGCGAACGGCAGGATGTCGGCGAAGACCGGGCGCCAGGTGCCGGCGTCGACGACCAGTCGGCGAGCGCTTCGCGCCGCCGCGACGGCCAGTGCGGGGTGATGCCCGTCGACCAGCGTCAGGTCGGCGTCGGGCAGACCCGCTTGCGGTACGCGGACAACCATGTCACCGGCATTGCGGCTGACGATGGTCCGCTGCCCGGTCCCGGCGAGCACCGTGATGGCCGAGACGGGTGGCGGAGTAGAAGAGTCAGGTGACGCATCTATAACTCGTACACCGCAAGTTTCTAGATCGGAGCGGATGAGGTCGCCCAGCGGATGTGCGCCGACCGCGGTGACCAGAGTGACCTCCGCGCCGAGCGCGGCCGCCGTGACGGCGGCGTTGGTGGCCGGACCACCGGCCGCGATCTCCACACCGGACGCCTGGGCCTTCTCGTCCACGCCGGGAATGCGGTCGACGCGATAGATCAGGTCGACCGTGGCCAGGCCGACGAACAGCAGACGGGGCACAACGCGCAGCGTAGACAGCTGGGCCGTGTCTCAAGAAAGAGCCGGGCCGGAAAGTCAGTTGGCCAGGTTCTGGAAGAACGTGCCGATGCCCCGGAACATGTTGGCGAGCCCGTCGCCGAGGCTCTGTGCGACGTCCGCGGCGGGGCCGGGATTGGTGCCGATGTAGAAGATGAGCAGGACGAGCACGATCCAGCCGACGGCCTTCTTCATTTCGGCCCCCTTCCACGCCCGGTGCGAGTGGCCTTACATGATCGTGGCATGTCCGCGCATCTCGTTCCGGGATTCTCACCCGCGCGGCGTCATACCGAACAGATCACAGGCGTTGTCCCAGAGCACCGCGCGCAGCCAGTCGTCGCCGAGATCGAGGCGGGCGAGTGACTCGAGCTGGTGCGCGTACGCGTACGGGATGGTCGGGAAATCGCTGCCCAGCAGGACCTTTCCGGCCAGGCCGAGGTCGCGCAGCGGAGGCCGCAGGCCCGGTGGGAAGGGTGCCATCTCCTCGAAGAAGTCGGTGAACGCCATCGTTGTATCGAGCCGGACCCGGTCATATAGAAGTGCCAGGCCGAAGAACTGCTCGTATTCGGGCGCGCCCATGTGCGCCACGATGATCGACAGTTGCGGGTGGCGGCGGAGCACGTCGCCGATCGGGCCGGGGCCGGTGAAGCCGGCGGCGACCGGTCCGGAGCCGGCGTGCACGACGATCGGCGTGCCGGTCTCGGCGAGCAGGCCCCAGACGTCGTCGAGCAGCGGATCGCCGGGATCGAAGCCGCCGACCTGCAGGTGCAGCTTGAAGATCTGGGCGCCGCGGGAGAGCGCGTCGCGGGTGTAGCCCGGCGCGCCCGGCTCGGGGAAGAACGTCGCGCTCGCCAGGCAGCCCGGGGTGGCGGCCGCGAAGTCGAGGGTCCAGCGGTTGAGGTCGGCCGCCATGTCCGGTTTGTGGGCGTAGGCGAGGGCGCTGAACATCCGCACGCCGAGCCGGCCCATCGTCTCCACTCTCTCCGGCAGGTCGGATCGGTAGCGGATGGGCCATGCGCGGCCGATCAGCGGCCCGGCGGCGTCGAAATGGTGCCAGACCCGGCGCTCCATCCGCGGTGGCAGGAAATGCGTGTGCACGTCGGCCAGTCCCGGCAGGCCCAGCCTGCCCCAGAACGCCGGCACATCCTCATCGATCACCACCCCATTCTGAGCGCACGCTGAGATCGGCTCTATTGACACCGACTACCAAGTGACAGCTACTGTCAAAACATGGCTACTTCCAAATCCCGTTGGTACGCATTGGCCGCCCTGGCCCTCAGCACGCTGGCCATCGGTCTCGACACCACGATCCTCAGCGTCGCCCTGCCAACGCTCAGCCGCGATCTGCATGCCTCCACCGGCGATCTGCAATGGTTCACCAACGCTTATCTACTGGTGCTCGCCGCAGTTCTACTTCCGGCCGGCATGCTGGGCGACCGCTTCGGCCGCAAGAAGTTCCTCCTCGGCGCGCTGTTCGTGTTCGGCGCCGCCTCCGCCGCCTGCGCCTGGTCGGCCTCGACCGGCCAGCTGATCGCCGCCCGTACCGCTCTCGGCCTGGGCGCCGCGGTGATCATGCCGCTCTCCGGCGCCGTGCTCACCGTGCTCTTCGAGGAGAAGGAGCGCTCGCGGGCCCTGTCGATCTGGCTCACCGCGAGCGCGCTCGGCATCCCGCTCGGCCCGCTGCTCGGCGGCTGGCTGCTCGACAACTTCTGGTGGGGCTCGGTCTTCCTGATCAACGTGCCGCTGATCGGGATCGCCCTGATCGCCGTGACCCTGTGGGTGCCCGAATCGCACGGCGACCGCACCCGCCGCTTCGACCCGCTCGGCGTCGGACTGTCGGCGGCCGGCCTGGTCGCGCTCACCTACGGCATCATCGAGGCCGGCGACCGCGGCTGGGGCGACACCCGCTCGCTGACCACCATGATCGCCGGGGTGGTGGCACTCGGGGCCTTCGTGTTCTGGCAGCGCACGACGAGCGCCCCGCTGGTCGATCTCGGCCTATTCAAGATCAAGCGGTTCACCGGCGGCGCCGTGCTCGCCACCGTGGCCAGTTTCGGCATGCTCGGCCTGCTGTTCTCCCTCCCGCAGTTCTTCGCCGCGGTCGGCGGCCACGACGCGTTCGGCTCCGGCCTGCGCCTGCTGCCGGTGATCGGCGGTCTGCTGGTCGGCGCCCGTACCGCCGAGAAACTCGCCGCCAGATTCGGCAGCCGCGCGGTCATCGCCGGCGGCCTGACCCTGATGGCCGCCGGCATGCTGCTCGGCGCCACCACCAGCGCCACCAGCGGTTACGGCTTCGTCGCGACCTGGATCAGCATCGCCGGCATCGGGCTCGGCTTCACCCTGCCGCCGGCGATGGATGCGGCGCTGGGCGCGCTGACCGCCGAGCGCAGCGGCGTCGGCAACGGCCTGCTGCAGGCGATGCGCCAGGTGGGCGGGGCGATCGGCGTGGCCGTGCTCGGCACGGTTCTCAACGGCGCCTACCGCGACGACCTGCCCGCCACGGCCGGCGACGCGGCCCGGGAGAGCGCAGCCTCGGGCGTCGCGGCCGCGACGCAGGCCGGCGACCCGGGAATGCTCGACGCGGTGCGTACCGCGTTCACCCACGGCATGGACACCTCGCTGGTCGTCGCCGCGGTCGTGGCCGGCGCCGGCGCGATCCTCGCGCTGTTCATGCTGCCCGGTAAGGACCGGCCGGCCGCGCCGGTGGTGGAGCAGACGGAGTTGACCCTGGCAGAATCGGGTCTATGACGTCGTCCCTGCCGGCCGGTTTACGGGAACGTAAGAAGGCGAAGACCCGGCTCGCCATCCGCGAGCACGCGATGCGACTGTTCGAGGAACAGGGTTATGCATCGACCACCGTGGACCAGATCGCGGAGGCGGCCGAGGTATCGCCGAGCACGTTCTTCCGTTATTTTCCGACCAAGGAAGACGTCATCCTCACCGACGACTACGACCCGCTGATCGTCGAGGCGATCAAGGCGCAGCCGCCGGGCACGCTGCCGGTCCCGGCCCTGCTGGCCGCCATGAAGTCGGTGTTCCTGAACATGTCCGCCGAGGAGTGGGCGAGCGAGGGCCGCCGTCAGCGGATCTTCCAGGACGTGCCGGAGCTGCGGGCGCGAGCGATGAGCCAGACGGTGCTGGCCCTCGATCTGCTCGCGGCCGCACTGGCCGAGCGCGACGGGCGGTCCGGCGACGAGCTGACCTACCGGGTGATCGCCGGCGCCCTGGTCGGCGTGGTCCTGGCGATCAGCCCGCCCGGCGGCGCCAACAGCTTCGGGCCGGCGGATTTCAGCCGGCTCGAGCAGGCCCTGGAGCTTCTCGCGGAGAACTTCCACCTGCGGTGAGCGCGGCCTTCGCCGCCTCGAGGATGCGGTCGGAGAGCTCGGTGCCGGCCGTCGCGCGGGCGAGCACCATCGCTCCGACCAGGGTGCTCACGGCCGCGAGATCCTCACCCATCCGCTGCGCATAAAGACCGACCCCGCTTGCGTACGCCGTGAGCGCCGCGTTTCCCTCGTCCTCCCGGGCCATATCGCCGCTGAAACCGGCCGCCGGGCAGCCGGCGCCGGGGTCGTCGCGGTGCTCGGGCGTGAGGTACCACTCGACGAAGCTGTCCCGGTCGAGCCCGGCCAGCAGGTCCCGGGATTCCGCGAAGGCCTGCCCGACCGCCTCGGCGACCAGCGCTTCCTTCGACGCGAACTGCTTGTAGAAGCCGCCGTGCGTCAGCCCGACCTCGGTCATCACGTCGGCAACGCTGACCCCGGCCACGCCCCGCTCACGAAACAGCCGGGCCGCCGTCTCGACGATCCGCTTCCGGTTCTCCTGCGCCTGCGCCTGCGACACCCGTCCCATGCCGTCAACTATAGATGGCGTGTGTCATCTATTACCTTGCCGAGATTAGATGTTGGTCATAATCTAATTGGCATGGACATCACGAACTCCGTAGCCGTCGTCACCGGCGCCAACCGCGGCCTCGGCCGCCACTTCGCCGCCCAGCTGCTCGAGCGGGGCGCCAAGGTCTACGCCGGCGCCCGGGTGCCGGGCAGCATCGACCTGCCCGGCGCGATCCCGCTGCAGCTCGACATCACCGACCCGGCCTCGATCGAGCGCGCCGCCAAGGTCGCCTCCGACGCCACCCTGCTGATCAACAACGCCGGCACATACCTCAACCAGCCCCTGATCGGCGGCGACCTGGACCTGATCCGCCAGGAGATGGAAACTCACTACTTCGGCACACTCGGCGTGACCCGCGCCTTCGTCCCGGTCCTCGAGGCCAACGGCGGCGGCGCCATCCTCAACGTGCTGTCGGTGCTGTCCTGGTGGCACCCCGCCAACGCGGGCGCGTATTCGGCGGCGAAGGCGGCCGGCTGGGCACTGACCCGCGCGGTGCGCGACGAGCTCGCCCCGCGCGGCATCGCGGTGTCCGCCCTGCACGTCGGCTACATGGACACCGACATGGCCGCAACCATCCCCGCCGACCAGAAGACCGACCCGGCCCTGGTGGCCCGCCAGGCCTTGGACGGCCTCGCCGAAGGCAACCCAGAGATCCTCGCCGACGACGTAACCCGCACGGTAAAGGCCGGCCTCGGCAGCTGACCAAAGGCGCGGCCCGCCGATCCGGTGGCGCATCCGACCGGTCGGTCCGGCTTTGGTGGGCGTGCCCGGCCGGTTGGTCCGGCCTTGGCAGGGGTGGCCGGCCCGTCGGTCTGGCCTTGGCGGGGGCGCGCCCGGCCCGTCGGTCTGGGCCCGGAGCGAGAGCCGAGTGGTCAAGCCCGGCCATGCGGGGTGTGGGCTCGGGCAGTCGGGCCCCGCCCCGGCGGCGTGAGCCGGTTGTGCGCCGCCGGGCCGGCCGGAGATCGGTGGTGCCGCACCATCGATTTCGGGCTCGATGGCTGACATTCTGTGCGGCTTCGCCGTGTGCCCTACGTGTTTCAATCCGTCAATGATGGTCGCCGGCAGCCGTGAGCCGTGGCTGGCACCGCCGGCGGTGCTGCGCCGGATCGCCGAGATGCGCGCCGCCGGCGGCCACCGGGCCGCCGAGATGCTGCTCGACGCGGTCGGCGCCGGCCGGGCGGCGCACGAGGTGGCCGGCATTGCCGCGGCCCTGGACACGGCGGGCGACACCGCCGACGCCGACCGCCTGCTGGCCGCGGCGTGCCGGCGGCCCGCCGCCGAGTTCGCCGCGCTGCTCACGGTGCTGGCCGACTTGCGCCACCGGTCGGTGCTGACCGGGGCGCACGAGGCCGCCGCGACCCTGGCCGCCGCCGACATCGCGGCGATCGCCGCCCTGCTCGAGCCGGCCGACCGCGACGCCCTGCTCGCCGGGGTGACGGAGGCCCGGTCCGACCGGCCGGACGAGTTGATCGACCTGTTCGGGACGCTGTCCGGTGCGGCGGCCCCCGAGGCGATGCTGTCCGGCGCGATGCTGGAACGGGCCGCGGCCCGAGTCCCGGTGTCCGGCGCGGCCGCGCTCGCTGACACCCTGCGCCGGGCCGGCCGCGTGGTCGAAGCCGACCACCTGATCAGCCGGGTTGCCGGTCGCTGCCGGGACGTCGCCGAGTTCCTCGACCTGCTCGGCTCGGTCACCGTCGACGAGGTGATCGCGGCGGCCGTCACGCGGCGTGACCCCGGCGACGTCGCCGCGATCCTCACCCACCTGGAGGCCGCCGACTCGTCCGCGGCCGCGGAACTGGCCGACGCGATGCTCGACGCCGGCCCGGCCATGACCGCCCAGGTGCTGTCCGGGCTCGGCGACGTCCCGCTGCGGCGGTTCCTGCACCGGCTCGCTGTCCGCCCGGCCGCCGACGCCGTGCGGGTGATGGCCGAGCTGGTCGCGGCCGGCCACCGGGCGTTGTCCCGCGCCGTCGCCGCCGCGGTGCCACCCGAGCTGGAACGACCGGCCGACGCCGACGCGCGAGTCCTGATCGACCTGGTCGTGGCCTCCCCGGCGCACACTGCTCTCCTGGCGGCACACGGCGCGGCGCTCGCCGGGGACCGTGCCAGGCTCCCGCGGGAAGGAACCGGATTCAGCGCCGGCCACGCTGAAACCGACGACGGTGTCACTCCGGACGGCTCCCGGCCAGCCGGCGATGATTCCGGGTTGACCGGGGAAACGGTGGAGTCTGCTCAGGAGAGCGCAGGGCTTGCGCGTGGTGCGGTGGGACCTGCTCAGGAGAGCGCAGGGCTTGCGCGTGGTGCGGCGGGACCTGCTCAGGAGAGCGCAGGGCTTGCGCGTGGCGCGGCGGGACCTGCTCAGGAGAGCGCAGGGCTTGCGCGTGGCGCGGCGGGAACGGCTCAGGAGAGCGCAGGGCTTGCGCGTGGCGCGGCGGGACCTGCTCAGGAGAGCGCAGGGCTTGCGCGTGGTGCGGCGGGAACGGCTCAGGAGAGCGCAGGGCTTGCGCGTGGCGCGGCGGGAACGGCTCAGGAGAGCGCAGGGCTTGCGCGTGGTGCGGCGGGAACGGCTCAGGAGAGCGCAGGGCTTGCGCGTGGTGCGGCGGGAACGGCTCAGCTGAGCACAGGGCTTGCCCGAGGCGCGGCGGGGACGACGGTGGGTAGGCGCACCGGAGGCGTTGCGGAAGCGGCTGGGTCGGCCGCGGCGGCTGCGGGGGCCGAGGCTGGGCTGGCCGGGGGTGGCTTGGCGCTCGCTGAGGCGGTGACGAGTCGTGGCTTCACGGACGCGCTCGCGGGTGAGCCGGCCGGTGTCATCGCGGCCGTGCTCACCCGGGCCTGTGCGGCCGGGACCGACGACCTGGTCGACGAGATCCTCGACGAGCTGGCCCGGCGGCCCGATCCGGTGCGGTGGATGGCGCGGCTGTGGCATCTCGATCCGGAGCCGGCCGCGTCCGCCGGTCACCGGCCCGACCTGGTCGACCGATATCTCGGCCCGGTTCTCGGGCATCGCTCGCCGCGGCAGGTCGCGGCCCTGATCGGCGAGCTCGACGCGGGTGACGGCGGCCCGATCGCCGCCCGGATCGTGCGGATGCTGCTCGACGATCCGGGCCGCCGCTGGGTCCGCCCCTACGTCGGTCATCTGCTCGGCGACTCGCCGCGGGCCGCCGACCTGTGCGGGGACTGGACCGGCGACCGGGCCGAGCTCGCCCGCGCCGCCGCCGTCGACGAACTGCGCCGCATGCTGCCCGAACCGACCCCGGTGCACAGCTGGCGGCCGGCGTTGTCGCTGCGCGCCGCCGAGCGGCCGCTGTGGCTGGTGCGGCTCGGCGACCTGGACGGCGGATCGCTGATCGGGCTCAGCGACCGCGGCGTGCACTGCCACAGTGCCCCCGGCCCGCATTCCGGCCCGCGGATCCAGCAGTCCGGCCGCGAGTTCCGGATCGACTACGAGCAGTTCGCCGACCTCGCGTTCGCCTTCGCCGAGGAGGGCCGCCGGATCCGCATCGCTCGTTCCGGCTCCACCTACTACTGGGCCGCCGACCACGCCGCCGGCGCCGAGGCGCGAGCGGTGACGGCCCTGCTCAACGCCGTCGCCACGGCCGTGCGAGCGATCTACGCGGTAGGGCTGGACGAGCCGCTCGGAGCGCCCGGCCGAAGCACCGCAGCAACCGCCGGACACCGTCTTCCTTGAAGTCGGGGTCTCGAACGGCCGAGAAGACCCGACTTCAAGGATGTTGTGCTGGCAGCGCGCGCGGCCGTCTCCGGGGAACGCGGCCACGGTGTGCGAATGCGGCGGTGAGCGGCCGGCGCGAGATGGTGGCGGTGGACGCCGGGCGGTGGGCAGTGACAGCGGGCGGTGACGCCGGGCGGTGACGGCGAGCGCTGGGCGGTGGTGACTGCGGGCGGTGACGGCTGGCGGTGGGCTGCCTCGCGGTCGGCGAGTTACGCGGTTTGGGTGGGGGAGTCGGTCGGGTCGCCGGCTTCGGGGCGGTGCAGGGTGGCGAGGGCCTGGCGGCCTTCTCGTTCGGCGGTCAGCACACGCTCGGTGACGTCGGGGGCGAGGCCGGGTTCGCCGCTGGTGACGCCGTACGCCTCGCGGAGCGTCAGCAACAACAGCGCGAGCCGCCTCGCCTGGGCGGTGGGATCGCTCGGCCGGCGTCGCAGTTCGGCCGACGCCGCCGTCACCTCCGCGATCGCCTCGTCGAGATGCCGGGCGGCCGCCCGGTTGCGCACCAGCGCGGCCGCGACCAGGCCGAGGGCGCAGCCCAGCAGGGTCTGCACCAGGCGGTCGCCGATCAGGTCAGCCGCGGGGGTGGGCCGGCCCAGTTCGCCGACCAGGAGCGCCAGGGGAGTGATCGCCAGCATCGCGAGGCCGTAGTTGCGGACCACCAGGAGTTCCGCGCAGACCTGGGCGGCCGCGATCGAGGCGACCAGGGTCCAGCGGTCGCCGGGCAGCGCCACCGCGGCGCCGGCCAGGAAGAGACCGATGATCGTGCCGACGGCGCGCTGGATCGATTTGTGCAGGGTCAGGCGCAGCGAGTCGGCCTGGAGCACGGCCACCGCGGACAGCGCCGCCCAATAGGGATGGCCCAGGCCGGTGACGTGCGCGAGCACGCCGGCCGCCCCGCCGGCGGCGCCGGCGCCGAGCGCGACCCGCGCCGCGGCCGGCCACACCGGGCCGGGCCGGCGGGCGCCGGGCTCGCGCAGCAGCAGGTGGTACACCCGGCGGCCCAGCACCGCGTCGGCCTCGTCACCTGCGGTATCTGGGGCCGGAGGCGTGGGGGCCGGGCCGCGGCGGGCGGCGGTGTCGGCCAGGGCGCGCAGGGTGGCGGCGGCTTCCGGGCGGTGGCCGTGGACGCCGCTCAGCTCGGTCTCGGCGCGGGCGATCAGCAACTCCTCGGCGGGGCGGTCCGGGGGGACGGCTCGCCAGGCGCGTTCGATCGCGGCGGCGGCCTGGAAGCGGGCCTGCAGACCGGCCGGGCCCGGCGGGGCCTCGTGGAGGGTGGCGGCGGCGCGCAGCGCGCGGGCGACGGCCAGGCGGACGGGTGCGTCGCGGTCGACGAGCACGCCGGCCATGGCGATCAGCCAGGCCAGGGCGGCCGCGCCGGCGCACAGCAGCGGGTGGCGCCACAGGTCGGTGGTGGTGGCCGGCACCGCGCTGGTCACGGCGGTGGCGAAGGCGAACATCAGACCGCCGGGCGGGCCCACCCGGAAGCGGCCGCAGAGCAGCGTCGCCACACCGCCGACGATCGCCACCGCCGCCGTGCTGACCGCCTCGGTGTCTGGGGCCAGGGCCGCGCAGGTGCCGGCGAACACGCAGGCGACCAGGCCGGCCGCGGCGAGAGTCAGCACCCGCGCGCGGCGCTGGTAGGGCTCGTCCCGCGCGTACAGGGCGGTGAACGCGCCGAACGTGGCCACCCCGGCCCAGGCGGGGCGGCCGGCCGCGACCAGCACGACCAGCGGGACCGCTACCGTGAGGCCGGCCCGCAGCGCGAACGCCCACGCCGCGTCGACCGGCCGGACCTTCGCCGCGGCCCGTACGTCCGGCATGATCGATTTGGCCATTTTCCCTTTTTACCCAGCGGAGATTCAAAGCAACTTGTCAGGGGTAAGCCCGGCTCATGACGCCCCTCGCTGCCGAGGCAATCACCGATGCCGGAACCGGTCAACTAGTGCTCGCCGCGGTGCTCGGCATCGCGGTCGTCATCGTTCTCATCGCCTGGGCCAAATGGCATCCGTTCCTCTCGCTGATCATCGGCTCGGCGGTGCTCGGCCTGGTCGCCGGGGCGGGCCCGGCCGACGTGGTCACCTCCTTCACGACCGGTCTCGGCAGCACGGTCGGCAGCGTCGGCCTGCTGATCGCGCTGGGCTCGATGATCGGCGCGCTGCTGGCCGAGTCGGGCGGGGCCGACGGCATCGTCAACCGGATCGTCGACCGGGTGTCCGGCAACGCGCTGCCGTGGGCGATGGCGGGCGTCGCGGCCCTGGTGGGGTTGCCGCTGTTCTTCGAGGTCGGCGTGGTGCTGCTGGTGCCGATCGTGCTGCTGGTGGCTCGTCGCACCGACATCGGCCTGCTGCGGGTCGGCATCCCGGCGCTGGCCGGCCTGTCGGTGCTGCACGGGCTCGTGCCGCCGCACCCGGGCCCGCTGGTCGCGGTCTCCAGCCTGAACGCCGACCTCGGCCTCACCCTGCTGTTCGGCCTGATCTGCGCGGTCCCCACGGTCATCATCGCGGGCCCGGTCTACGGCAACTGGATCGCCAAGCGGGTGCACCTGCCGGTTCCGGCGCTGCTCGCGAAGGCCGACGCGAATGTCGCCTCCGGCGACGAGGACTACGAAAAAGACGCGACTGAGGTACGCCGTGAGCAGCGCAACCCCGGTTTCTGGCCGGCCGTGCTGACCGTGCTGCTGCCGATCGTGCTGATGCTGGCGCGGGCGATCGGCGAGCTGACCGCGGACAAGGGCAACCCGGTGCGCGACACCCTCGACGTGCTCGGCAACCCGCCGGTGGCGCTGCTGTTCGGCGTGCTGCTCGCGATGTGGAGCCTGGGCCGGCGGGTCGGCATGGACCGGCGCGAGACCAACGCGGTGCTGGGCGGCTCGCTGCCGCCGATCGCCGGCATCCTGCTGATCGTGGCCGCGGGCGGCGGCTTCAAGCAGGTGCTGGTCGACGCGGGGGTGGGCAACGTGGTCGCCGACGCCGCCAAGGACGCCAACATCAGCGCGCTGCTGCTGGGCTTCCTGGTGGCGGTCGGCATCCGGGTGGCGACCGGCTCGGCAACGGTCGCCACGATCACCGCGGCCGGCATCGTGCAGCCGCTGGCGGCGACCCTGGACAAGCCCGAGGTATCCCTGCTGGCCCTGGCGATCGGCTGCGGCTCGCTGTTCTTCTCGCACGTCAACGACGCCGGGTTCTGGCTGGTCAAGGAGTACTTCGGGATGACCGTCGGGCAGACCATCAAGACCTGGTCGGTGATGGAGACGATCATCTCGGTGGTCGGCGTGTGCTGCGTTTTCCTGCTGAACCTGGTGGTCTAGGCAGGCGGAACCGGCAAAAGCTGCTTGGCTTGATCCATGACCGAACTGCTCGTGGTCGCCGTGACCGCGCTCGTGGTGATCGCCGCCGCGACCGAGTTCGGGCCGCGCCTGGGCATCGCGGCGCCGCTCGTGCTGGTGGCGATCGGCGTCGCGGCGAGCTTCCTGCCGGTGTTCGGCTCGGTGCACATCGAGCCGGAGTGGATCCTCGAGGGCGTCCTGCCGCCGCTGCTCTACTCGTCCGCGGTGTCGATGCCGGCGATGAACTTCCGGCGCGAGTTCGGCGCGATCAGCGGCCTGTCGGTGATCCTGATCATCGGCAGCGCGCTGCTGCTCGGCGTGTTCTTCATGCTGGTCGTGCCGCAGATCGGGTTCGCCTGGGGCGTCGCCCTCGGCGCGATCGTCAGCCCGACCGACGCGGTGGCCACCTCGATCATCAAGCAGATGGCGGTGTCCAAGCGGGTGGTGGCCCTGCTCGACGGGGAGAGCCTGCTCAACGACGCGACCGCGCTGGTCATGCTGCGGGCCGCGATCGTCGCCACGTCGGCGGCCTTCTCGTTCTGGGGGGCGGCCGGCTCGTTCGTCTACTCGGTGCTGGTCGCCCTGGTCGTCGGCGGGTTCGTCGGCTGGCTCAACCTGCTGATCCGCAAGCGGGTGACCGACCCGACCGTCAACACCGTCATCTCGTTCGCGGTGCCGTTCGCGGCCGCCGTGCCGGCCACCTATCTCGGGGCGTCCGGCCTGGTCGCGGCGGTCGTCGCCGGTCTCATCACCGGCATCCGCGCGCCCCGCGACCTGTCCCCGCAGAACCGGCTGTCCGACTCGCAGAACTGGCGCACCGTCGAGCTGGTCCTCGAGGGCGCGGTGTTCCTGACGATGGGCCTGCAGATCAAGTCGATCGTCACGAACGTGGAGAACGACCACTCCGGGGTGGCCAACGCCGTGCTGATCGCGGCCGGCGCCTTCGGGCTGACCGTCCTGGTGCGCGCGGCGTACGTCGTCCCGCTGCTCGGCGTCCTGGTCGGCCGGGCCCGGCACGGCGCCGGCATGCAACGGCAACTTCAAGAGATGCAGGACCAGATGAGTACGCCGGAGGGCAAGCAGCAGACGTTCGCGCAGATGAACAACCGTAAGCGGCAGGCGTCGGAGCGCGAGCTCGACTACTTCACCCGCCGGATCACCCAGGGGCTCGCCAACATCGAGTACTTCCTGCGCGAGCCGCTCGGCTGGCGCGAGGGCATCGCGGTCGTCTGGGCGGGCATGCGCGGCGCGGTGACGGTGGCCGCCGCGCAGACGCTGCCCGAGGACACCCCGCAGCGGTCGGTGCTGGTGCTCATCGCCTACGCGGTCGCGGCGATCTCGCTGCTCGTCCAGGGTGGCACCATCGGCCCGCTGCTGCGGCTGATCACCCCGAAGGTCGACCAGGCCACCCTGGACGAACAGACCCACGCCGAGCGGACCCGGATCTTCGACCTGATGCGGACGAGCGCGGAGAGCGTCCCGAAACCGGAGAATCCGGAGAACGACCGGACGGCTCAGGGGTTCGAGCGGGCCCGGCAGCACCGGCTGGCCATGCTCACGGCCCAGCGGGCGGCGCTGCTCGACGCCCGCGACAACGGCACCTTCGACGCGGACGTGCTGGCGAACGCGCTGGCCAATCTCGACGCGTCGGAGATCGAGATGCAGATGCGCGGCAGGTTCGCCAGCTGACGCCGCTCGACGGCGGGCGGCTGGCCGGGCACGTCGCCTTCTTCAGCGCCGACTGGCCGACCTCGCGCTCTACAGCATGATCGAGTCGGGTGTTCCGGAAGTCGGCGACCTGGCCGGCAACAAGCACATCAAGGCGGCCCAGGCGATCGCCGAGCTCGGCCGCATCTCCAAGTAACGCCTCGGGGCGCGCGCGGCGGTGCCGCGCCCGCCCCACGATCTCTATGAGCAGCCGGGTTCCGCCGCCGCTGCGGTTGGTCACTCCCGCCGCGTACCGGAAAAGAAGCGTGCGCGGACCGATGAGAATGACCCGCGCCGGGCGTATCCCCTCCGAATGGCTTGCCCGGAGGAGGGGTTGTGGACGAGGAAGTGGTGCGCGCGGCCGATGTGGCCGAGCGGCGTGAGCTGGCGGCGATGCTTGCCGAACTCTCGCCGGCGCAATGGGGATCGGCGTCGCTGTGTGCCGGATGGCGGGTGCGTGACGTTCTGGCACACATGACGATGCCGTTCCGGATGTCTGCGCCGGCGTTTGTGAAAGAGCTGGCCCGGGACTTCGGGAACTTCAACCGCATGGCGGACCGGGTGGCCCGGCGCGATGCCGACAAACTGGGCGACGCCGCGCTGCTCGCCCTGCTGCGCGACAACGCCGAGCATCCGTGGCGCCCGCCGGGCGGTGGCCTGATGGGGGCGCTGTCCCACGACGTGATCCATGGGCTGGACATCTCGGTCGCGCTCGGGCTTTCCCGCAGGCCGCCGGTCGACCGGATCGCTCTGATCCTCGGCGGGATGCAGGATAAGAACGTGCGGTACTTCGGGGTGGATCTGAGCGGGGTGCGGCTCGAGGCCACCGACCTGGACTGGGCGCTCGGGGACGGCACGCCGCTGCGCGGAACCGCCCGCGACCTGCTGCTGGTGGTGTGCGGGCGGCGGCTGCCGGGTTCGCTTCTGGAGGGCGCGGCGGCGGCCCGCTTCACCGGCTGACACGTCCGCCACCGTGCGCGGCGGGCATTCATCTCCTAGCGTCGATGATGTGCCTGACGAACCGCCCACCGGACGCGCCCCCGTGCGCCCACCCTCGCGTGGGCGGGCCCGGGTCGGGCGGGCGGTCGGGAAGGCCCGGTTGCCGGCCGACGAGGTCACCGGGCTGATCCGGTCGGACGTCCCGCCCGCAGCGCCGGTGTTCGTCGACCCGAGCGGGGCGCGACGCCGGCGGATGCGGTGGGCCGTCTACGTGGCCGGGGTGCTGCTGGTGCTGGTTCTGGCGGCGGTGTGGGCCAGCCAGCTGTCCGGGCCGGCCGCACCGCCGGCCCGCCCGCCGTGCGCCTCGGGGGCCTGCCCCCGGTGACGGTCTACGGAGGCGCCCCACCGCCCGACGATCCGCTGTCGACGGCGCAGATCCCGGCGCTGCGACGCCGCCGGCGGGCGTGGCGGGCGTTCCTGGCGCTCGCCGTCGTCCTGCTGCTCGCCACCGTCGTGGTCGTCGAGGTCTACACCGACGCCGGGTTCAGCCCGGACGGGACGACCCCGCGGTCGTCGCGGGACTCGTCGGTGCCGTCGGCGGTGCTGGACGGCGGGCCGGCCATCTCCTTCGCCGGAGGCAAGCCGTCGTCGGTGCAGATGCCGGCCAAGACGATCGCTCTGACCTTCGACGACGGGCCCGACCCGGCGTGGACGCCGAAGATCCTCGACGTGCTCGCCCGCCACCACGTGCCGGCCACGTTCTTCGTGGTCGGCTCGCAGGTCGCCCGGCATCCGGACCTGGCCCGGCGGACCATGGCCGAGGGACACGAGATCGGGGCGCACACGTTCACCCACCCCGACCTGGCCGTGCTGCCGCAGTGGCGGCGCGACCTGGAGAACTCCCAGACCCAGCTGGCGATCGCCTACGCCACCGGCCGGTCGACGTCGATGCTGCGGCCGCCCTATTCGTCTTTCCCGGACGCGTTGACCGACGCCGACTACGCGACGGTCAGAAGTGTCGGGGCACAGGGCTATATCACCGTGCTCGACGATGTGGACAGCGAGGACTGGCGACGGCCAGGGATCGACGCGATCATCCGCAACGCGACGCCCGAGAGTTCTAGAGGGGCGATCGTGCTGTTCCATGACGCGGGCGGCGACCGTTCGCAAACGGTGGTGGCGCTGGACCGGTTGATCCCGCAGCTGCAGCAGGACGGTTACCGCTTCACCACCGTCACCCAGGCGCTCGGCCTGCCACCCGACCCGACCGCCGGCTCGACCGACGTCTGGCGCGGCCGGGCCCTGGTCTGGACCGTGCAGGGCGCCGACGCGGTGCTCAAGGCGCTGTGGGTGCTGCTCATCGTGGCCGGCGGGCTGATCCTGATGCGCACCCTGGTGCTGTTCGCCTTCGCCTGGGTGCACGCCCGCCGGCGACGCGCGCCGAGCTGGTCGTGGGGGATGCCGGTGACCGCGCCGGTGACGATCGTCGTCCCCGCGTTCAACGAGGAGACCACCATCGCGCCCGCGGTCAGCTCGCTGGCCCGCTCGGCGCACCCGGGTGTGAAGGTGCTGGTCGTCGACGACGCCTCGACCGACTCGACCACCTCGGTCGTGGAGAGCCTCAAGCTCGGCAACGTGCGGGTGGTGCGGATCCCGAGCGGCGGCAAGGCCACCGCCCTCAACACCGGGGTGGCGCTCAGCCACGACGACCTGGTCGTCATGGTGGACGCCGACACCGTGGTCACCCCGGACGCGATCCACCAGCTCGTGCAGCCGTTCGCCGACCGGCGGGTCGGCGCGGTCGCCGGGAACGTCAAGGTCAGCAACCGGCGCAGCGTGCTCGGCAAGTGGCAGCACATCGAGTACGTGATCGGCTTCAACCTGGACCGCCGGCTGTACGACACATTCGGCTGCATCCCCACCATCCCGGGCGCGCTCGGCGCATTCCGCCGGCAGGCCCTCACCGACGCGGGCGGGCTCAGCACCGACACCCTCGCCGAGGACACCGACCTGACCATGGCGATCCAGCGAGCCGGCTGGAAAGTTGTCTACCAGGAGTCGGCGATCGCCTACACCGAGGCGCCGGCCACCATGCGGCAACTGTGGCGGCAGCGGTACCGATGGAGCTACGGCACCATGCAGGCGATGTGGAAACACCGCCGCGCCGTCCTGGAACCCGGCCATTTCGGGCGGGGCGGGCTGCCGCTGATCGCCGTGTTCACCGTCCTGCTGCCACTGCTGGCCCCGCTCATCGACCTGATGGCGGTCTACGGCATCTTCTTCCTCGACCGGCAGGTCACCCTGCTCGGCTGGCTGGCGGTGCTGGTCATCCAGATCCTCACCGCGGTGCTCGCGTTCCGCCTCGACCGGGAAAAACTGGGTCCGCTCTGGACCCTGCCCCTGCAACAGGTCGTCTACCGGCAGCTCATGTACCTGGTGCTTCTCGCCTCGGCGGTGGCCGCGGTGACCGGGCGCCGGCTCGCCTGGCAGAAGATGAGCCGCACCGGAGATTTCAGTTCCGCCCCGAGTGGGTAGTGGGGAGGGCATGCCCCACCCCGGAGAGATACTCGGCGATCGATACCGCCTGGACGACCGCATCGCGGCGGGCGGCATGGGCGAGGTCTGGCAGGCCACCGACACCGTGCTCGGCCGTGACGTCGCGGTCAAGACACTGCACGCCGGCCGGGCCGGCGACCCCGGCTTCCAGACCCGGTTCCGGCACGAGGCGCGCGCCATGGCGGTGCTGCACCACCCCGGGGTGGCCGACGTCTACGACTACGGGCAGAGCGGGCCGGACGCGTACATCGTGATGGCCCGGGTCAACGGCCAGGCCCTCAACGAACGCATCGCCGAGCGGGGCCGGCTGAGCCCGGCCGAGACCATGTCGATCGTGGCGCAGGCCGGGCGTGCCCTCGAGGCCGCCCACCAGGCCGGGATCGTGCACCGCGACGTCAAACCGGGCAACCTGATCATCCAGCCCGACGGCACCGTCGTTCTCGTCGACTTCGGGGTGGCCCGCTCGGCCGAGTCGGCCGCGCTGACCGGAGCGAAGGAAGTCGTCGGGACGGCGCTCTACATCGCGCCCGAGCAGGTCTCCAAAGAGGCGACCGGGCCGTCGGCCGACGTGTACGCGCTGGGCGTGGTGGCCTACCACTGCCTGGCCGGGCACCCGCCGTTCATGGGCGACACCCCGATCGCGGTGGCGATCCAGCACGTCAACGAGGAACCGCCGGCCCTGCCCGCGGACGTGCCGCCCGCGGTGGCCGACCTGGTCATGACGGCGATGGCGAAGGACCCGGCCGACCGGTTCTCCTCGGCGTCCGCGATGGCCGACGCGGCCGAGCAGGCCCTGGTCGCCGCAGCGGAGGGCGCCGGGTCGGGGACCACGGCGATTCTCGCGGCCACTCCGGCGCCGGCCCGCCCGTCGTCGCCGGCGACCGACGGGCACACCTCGGTGCTTCCGGCGGTGCTCCCGGACGTGGTTCCGGTGAGCGGCTCCACCGGTGGCGGCAACGGCCGGCGTACGACCTGGCTGGCCGCACTGGGCCTGGCTGTCCTGGGCACGGCGGTGGCCGTGCTCGCGTTCGCGAACCCGGGTGGCATCTTCGGCGGATCGACGCCGGCGAACTCCGCGACGGTGGGTCCGAGCAGCTCCGTCGCCCCGGCCACGACCAAGAACACCGGCAACAAGGGCAACGACAACAAACCGGGCCAGGTCGTGACGAAGACCCCGAAGAACTCGGCCGCCGCCACCACCGCCGCCAGCACGACACCGACCAAGGCGCCGACCACTCAGGCCACCACGAGCGCGCCCGAGCAGACCACCACGACCGGCGCCCCGGCCACCACCGAGACCACCGGCGGCGACAGCGGCAGCGACGGCGGCGACAGCGGCAGCGACAACAGCGGCACCGGCGGCGGCGACGAGGACAACAGCGGCAGCGGCGGCGGCGCGGAGGAAGCGGCCGCAACCGGCACTCCGGCCCCGTAAAACCCCCGAACGGGCGAACCGGCGTACCTCTCATCGATGGTCGCGGCCGACAACGCCGAGCTGGCCGCGGCGACCCGGGTGCTGCTCGACCCGGCCGGCACGGTCGAGCCGGCCGACCCGCGGATCGCCGCGATGATCCGTGAGTCGGCCGGCGTCCTAGATGAGGCCCGTTGATCAGCCGATGTGGATCCACACGTCGTCGAGGCTGCCGTGGAACTGGTCGCCGTCGGCGCCCACGCCCTTGCCGCCGACGCTGAACGGCAGGCTCGACACCACCGACAGCTCGACCGGAACGGCCACGCTCGTCATGATCTGGCCGTCGACCACGACCGACAGCGTCGGGCCGGTGCGCCGGCACTCCAGGGTGTGCCACTTGCCGTCGGCGATCGACTCGCGGCTGCGGGCGATGTGCACGGCCTTCTCGTCCTTGCCGCCCATCCCGCAGCTCGGCTTGCCGGACACCCCGTCGACCTGCAGCTTGTACTGCCCGCCGCCGGTCGAGTAACCCTTCTGCAGGATGTTCTCGCCGCTCGCGGTCTCGGCCGCGGCCAGCAGCACGGTCGCGCCGTAACGCAGCGGCCGGTTGCCCGGGTTCAGGTCGGCGGTGTCGGCGGCCTGCAGCACCAGTCGCGGGCAGGTAGTGCCGGTGCACTTGGGCGGGAACGTGAGCGCCTGCCCGCTGCCCCGCGGCGCCATCGTCACCTTGCCGCCGTTACGGCTCACGGCGCGCAGCAGATGTCCGTGCCCGGAGCCGTCGTCGAACGTACCGTCGGCAATGGTGGTGTCGAAGTTGTAGGACGCGACGTAGTCGTTGGCGGTGGTGTTCGTGTCCGTCGCCTCGGTGCGCGTGGCGCCGGCGAACGACACGTAACGCTTGCGGGCCACCCCGCCGACCGTGGTGAAGTCGCCGACCGCGCTGATCGCGCCGAGCGCATCGCTGGTGGCCAGCTGCCGGGTGCCGGCGACGCCGTTGGCCTGCGGCGACCAGTCGAGCAGGTTGCCCTGGGCGTCGATCGCGGCCAGCTTGCCCCGGGTCACCGACCCGTCGGTGCAGACGCCCTTGATCCCGTTGTTCGAGGTGGTGCAGGCCTTGTCGAAGTGCCCGCCGACGTAGGTGATGCCGCCGAGCGTGGCGATGGCCTGCGCATCCCCGTCGAAGACGCGGGTCCACCGGGTCTGGCCGGTGCGGGTGTAGGCGATCGCCCGGCCGCCTTGGCCGCCGAGGGCGGCATAGACGCCGGCCTGGTCGGCGGCGAGCGCGAAGACCTGCGACACCGGCTTGGCGACGAAAGACTTGTCGAGTACGCCGGTGGCCGGGTCGACGGCGCTCAGTCGCAGCGTGGACGGGACGCCGTTGGTCTTGTGGAAGCGCCCGCCCAGATAGATGCGATCGGACGTGTACGCCATCGCGCTCACCACGTCGTCGGTGGTCGGCGCCCACGCATCCAGCGCGCCGGTGGCCAGCGTGAACGCGGCCAGGTTGGTGCGCGGCGTGCCGTCCACGGCGGTGATCCGGCCGCCGACGTAGAGCCGGCCGAAGCCGGCCACCAGGGCGCTGGGCTGGCCGAGGACGGTGTGCCGCAGCGCGGTGAGCTGGCCCGAGGTCGCGCCGATGCCGGCCACCGCGTCCCGCGACGTGCCGTTGACGTTGTCGAAGTCGCCGGCCGCATAGACGGTGTCGCCGTCGACGGCAAGGGCGCGCACGTTCGCGTCGGCCGCCGGGTGCCAGTCGAGCAGGGCGCCGGTGCGGGCGTTGAACGCGGCCAGCCGGGTCCGGGCGACGTTCTTCCCGCCGGTGTTCGCGCTGGTGAAGTTGCCGCCCACGTAGACGGTGTCGCCGCGGTAGGCGACCGCGTAGACCGGTCCGTTGAACGAGGGGGAGACGACCGGATCGGTCGAGACCACCCCGGCCAGGGCCACGCCGCCGGCCGCGACGACCGCGGCGGAGACGGCGGCGATCATAGTCCGACGGACGACCGATTTACCGCTTTTTCGCATGTTGGGCACAATGTCGGTTAACTGTGGTCTACCGCAGGGAGATGTGTCGCCTAACGGGTGGCAAATTGGACCGATCGGCCTAATCCCGCCGGATTTCATCGTGCGCGATCAATCTTCCTACCGGTGGGTATCTATGCTTGTCCGCACGCGAGCGCGAGCATCGCGTACGAGAGCTCGAGGGAGAAACGCCGTGCCGCAACGCCGCCTCACCGCCCTGCCCCTCGCCCTGATCGCGACGGCGGGTCTCGCCTCCGGCTGCGCCATCGAGATCTCCCCGGAAGCGGTGCCGGTGCCGTTCAGCGTCGCGCCCACCCCGTCCGCCTCGGCCGGGGTGCCGGCCTACGTGTGCACCGCCGCCTACAAGATCCTCACCGACGGCGCGGTGCAGCTCGCGGTGAAGATGAACGGCTCGTCCGACTCGGCGAAGCAGGACATGCGCGACGCGTTCACCGGCATGGCGGCCAAGCTCGACAAGGAGGCGGCCGGCACCCCGGACGCCGACCTGAAGCAGGCGCTCGCGGCGGTGTCGGCCGACCTCCGGACGGCGTCGCAGCAGACCGACCCGAAGGCGTACGTCAACGGCGGCTTCCAGACCGTCGGTCAGAAACTCGACGACGCCTGCGCGGACTCGTAACGGCCGGTCCGGACCCGGTGGCGGCGAACCACCAGGACGGTGGGGTGGGCGGTGCCCCAGGCCGCGCCGGCGCAGACGAACTCCTTCACCCGGGCGGCCGCGGCGCCGGTCAGCGCGGACTGCTTGGCCCGGTCGTCGGGGGTCACCCACTGGACGATGCCGTCGTGCCGGCCCAGGCTGATGCACTGGCCGTAGTAGCGGAGCGGGATCGTCTTCACCTCGCGGCCGGTCAGGCGGGCGGCGATCGCGTCGGCGGCCTGCCAGGCCATCGGGACGCCCGATGCGCAGGACATGCGCAGCGGCTTGTCGCCGGGGCCGGCGGCGAAACCGGCGTCGCCGACCGCGTAGACGTCGGGGTGCGAGACCGAGCGCATCGTCGCGTCCACCTCGATCTGCCCGGTGCCGGCGACCGTCAGGCCGCTGGCGGCCGCGATCGGGTGGGCCGCGAAGCCGGTCGTCCACACGGTCAGGTCGGCCGTCATGTCGCCCGGGGCGATCTCGGTGCGGTCGTGCACGGTGACGCCCAGCCTCGTGAAGGCGCGGGCCAGGTGCTGCCGGGCCTTGTCGCTCAGCCAGCCGCCCACGACCTCGCGGGCGGCGATCGACACGGTCAGGTCGGGGCGGGACTCGGCGATCTCGGTGACCGCCTCGATGGCGGTCAGGCCGCCGCCCACCACCCGGACAGTCGAGCCGGCGGCCAGCTCGCGCAGGCGGTCCCGCACCCGCAGCGCGGCGGGGCGGCTGGCCACGTGGTGGCCGTCGGCGGTGGCGGTGCTGCCCAGGGCGTACACCAGGGTGTCGTAGGGAAGTTCGCCGTCGGAAAGCTGCACCGTTCGGCGGTTCACGTCGACCGCGGTGACCCGGGCCGTCCGTACCGTGACATGGGTTTTGGCATAGAGGTCGCGCAGCGGCCGGGGGCGCAGGTCCTGGCCGGTGGCCAGCTGGTGCAGGCGGATCCGCTCGACGAAGTCGGGCTCGGCGTTGACCAGGGTGATCTCGGCGTCGCCGGGGTGCAGGCGGCGGGCCAGGCGGCCGGCGGCGTGGGTTCCGGCGTATCCGGCGCCCAGGATCACGATGCGGTGTTTCATGACGTCGCTCCTGTCAGGTGGGGTGCGCTCGGTTCCTGAACCGGGCAGCGGCCCCCTTCCTGACAGGCGCGGCTATGACGTGGGCCACAGGCGCCGGAGCTTCTCCGGGTTGGCCTGGATGTAGAGGGCGGCCACGCCGTCGGTGGTCACGTCCATCGAGATGACGCCGACGACCCGGTCGCCGACCAGGGCCAGCACGGCGGGGGTGCCGTTGACGTCGGCGACCCGCGCGCTCAGGGCGCCGGTGCCGACGTATCGCTCGACCAGCGCCGGCTGCCACGCGCCGCGCAGGAACCGGGCGATGGTCAGGGCGCCGGTGACCGGGGTCGCGCGGGCCGGGACGTGTCCGCCGCCGTCGGCCACGCCGGTCGCGTTCGTGGTGAGCAGCTGCACGAGGCCGTCCACGTCGCCGCTGAGCGTCGCGGCCAGGAACTCCTCGACGATCTTCCGGGTGGTGACGGCGTCCGGCTGGGTGCGGGCGCGGTCGGTGGCGATGCGCTGCTTGGCGCGGTGGTGGATCTGCTGGCAGTTCGCCTCGGTGAGGTCGAGGATCTGGGCGATCTCGCCGTGCGGGTAGCCGAACGCCTCGCGCAGCACGTACACCGCGCGCTCGTTGGGGGACAGCCGCTCCAGCAGGGTGAGCACCGCGATCGACACCGACTCACGCTGCTCGGCCGTCTCGGCCGGGCCGAGCATCCGGTCGCCGGCCGGCAGCGGCTCCGGGAGCCACTGCCCGACGTAGGTCTCCCGCCGGGCCCGCGCCGAGGTGAGCTGGTTGAGGCAGAGGTTGGTGAGCACCTTGGTCAGCCACGCGCCGAGTGTCTCGATGTGCTCCCGATCGGCCGCCTGCCAGCGCAGGAAGGTGTCCTGCACGGCGTCCTCGGCGTCGCTCGCCGAACCCAGCAGGCGGTAGGCGATCGCCTCGAGCCGGGGCCGGAAGCGTTCGAAGAGATCTATCTCGGACGAACTGAGCGCCATCGCCGCACTGTAGCGCCCCCGTCCCCGGCTGCCCCGGGCAAAGCTGCCCGGGGCGCCGGTGGTCAGTGGCGCTTGGGGAGCCAGAGCGCCACCACCGCGCCGGCGGCCACGATCGCCGCGCCCACGAAGACCGCGGGGCGCAGGCCGTCCACGAAGGCCGCGTGACTGGTGTAGCTGCCGTACGAGCTGAAGACCGAGGCCAGCGCCGCGACGCCGACCGCGACGCCCAGCTCGCGGACGGTGTTGTTGGCGCCGGAGGCGACGCCGCGCTGCTGTTCGGAGACGCTGGCCAGGGCCATCGTGCTGATCGGGGCGAAGGTCAGGCCCATGCCGACGCCGGCCATGGCGAACGCGATGACCAGGTCGCGGTAGCTGACGGTGGCGGTGCTGGCCAGGCCGATCCAGAGGATCGCCCCGGCGAGCAGGACCTGGCCCGCGAAGATCAGGTTCCGCTGGCCGAGCCGGTCGCCGAAGATGCCGGCCAGCGGCGCCACCACCATCGGGGCCATCGTCCAGGGCAGCGTGCGCAGGCCGGAGTCGAGCGGGCTCAGCCCCTGCACCACCTGGAAGAACTGGGCGAGCAGGAACACCGCGCCGAACGTGCCGGCCGAGAACGTCAGGGTCACGATGTTGACGAGGCTGAAGGCGCGGGACCGGAACAGGCTCAGTGGCAGCATCGGGGTGCGGTTGCGGTTCTGCCACAGCAGGAACGCGGTGACCAGAACGGCGCCGGTGATGAGCATGCTCAGGACGCGGACCGATGCCCAACCGTGGTCGGGGCCATCCACCACTCCCCAGATCAGCAGGAGCATCCCGCCCGCGGAGAGGGCCAGACCGAGCGGGTCGAGCTTGCGGGCGCCGCCACGGGACTCGTCCAGAACGGTCGCGGCCAGGACGACTGCCACCACGCCGACCGGGACGTTCAGCCAGAAGATCCAGTGCCAGTCGAGGCCCTCGACGACGGCGCCGCCGACCACCGGGCCGACCGCGACGCCGAGGCCGCTGATGCCGCCCCAGGCGCCCACCGCCGCGGTGCGCAGCCGATCCGGCACCGCCTCGGCCAGCAACGTCAGCGCCAGCGGGGCGACCGCGGCGCCGCCCAGGCCCTGGATCGCGCGGGCCAGGGTCAGCTGCCAGCTCTCCGAGGCCAGACCGGCGGCGGCCGAGGCGAGGGTGAAGACGGTGATGCCGGCCAGGAACATCCGGCGGCGGCCGATCCGGTCGCCGAGCGCGGCCGCGGTGAGCAGGAAGGCGGCGAACGGCAGCGTGTACGCGTTGACGAACCACTGCAGGTCGGTCAGCGACGAGTGCAGGTCCTCGCGGATCACCGGCAGTGCCGTGCTCACCACCAGGTTGTCGAGCGTGACCATGAAGGTCGGGATGCCCACGGCGGCGAGAACCGCCGCGAGGGGGCGCGCTTTGCGGGCCGGCGGCGAGGCCGGCTGGCGTACGGCGGTGGTGGTCATCTGCTTTGCTCCCCGGAAGTTGTTATCGAATGATAACTACGACAGCCACGTTAGTTATTGACTGATAACCTGTCAACCATGACCACCCGCACACGTCTCACCGCGGAGGAGCGGCACGCTCAGCTCGTGACCGCCGCCGTCACCGCGTTCAGCCTCGGCGGCTACGCCGGCACCACCACTGACCAGGTCGCGCGTCTGGCCGGCGTCTCCCAGCCGTACGTGATCCGGATCTTCCGCACCAAGCAGGAGTTGTTCATCGCGGCGGTCAATCACGCCGGCGACCGGGTCGAGGCGAAGTTCCGCGAGGCCGCCGCGGTCTCACCGACCCTGGCCGCGATGGGGGAGGCCTACGACGATCTGCTGGCCGAGCGGGAGCTGATCGTGCTGCTGCTGCACGGCTTCGCCGCGGCCGGCTCCGACCCGGTGATCGGCGACCCGGTGCGGGCCTGCTTCGGCCGCCTCTACGAGACCGTCCGCGAGCTGACCGGCGTCAGCTCCGAGGAGGCCCGCGAGTTCTTCGCCGTCGGCATGCTGCTCACCTGCCTGGGCGCGATGCGCGTGCTCGGCCCGGACGCCGTGCCCCCGCAGCCCTGGGTCACCGACATGATGACCGGCTGGGATCACAAGGATTAGATGTTGTGCCTGGTGTAGGCGGGCTGGCGCCAGCCGAGGACGGCTTCGGTCAGGCGTACGGCGTCGACCGTCGCCGCCACGTCGTGCACCCGGACGATGCGGGCGCCCTTGGTGATGCAGAAGACGACCGCGGCCAGGGTGCCGGACAGCCGCTCGGTCTGGGCGGCGTCCAGGGTCTCGCCGATGAAGTCCTTGTTGCTCACCGCGGCCAGCACCGGGTAACCGATCCCGGCGATCTCGTCGAGCCGGCGGGTGATCTCCAGGGTGTGGAAGGTGTTCTTGTTCAGGTCGTGACCCGGATCGATGATGATCTGATCGGCGCGCACCCCGCGGGACAGCGCGAGCGCGACGCGTTCGGACAGGAAGGCGCCCACCTCGGCGGTCACGTCCTGATACTGCGGGCTCGGCCACGGGGTGCGCGGGGCGGCCAGGCTGTGCGTGATCACCAGCTGGGCGGCGGTGCCGGCGACCGCGTCGGCCATCGCCGGGTCACGCAGGCCGGAGGTGTCGTTGATGACGCCGGCGCCGGCCGCGATCACCTCGCGGGCCACCTCGGGGCGGAACGTGTCGACCGAGACCACCGCGAGGTCACGGGCCGCCGTCACCACCGGTAGCACCCGATCAAGCTCCTCGGCGGCGCTCACCTCGGGGCCGGGGGCGAACGGGACGCCACCGATGTCGATCCAGTCGGCGCCCTCGGCGGCCGCCTGCCGGACCCGTTGCAGGGCGTGCTCGAGCGCGAACGTGCTGCCCCGGTCGTGGAACGAGTCGGGCGTCCGGTTCACGATCGCCATCACCGCGACCTGCCGGGCGAAGTCGAACTTGCGCCCGCCGATGACCCGTGCCCCGTTGTCGCCCACGATTCCGCCCACGATTCGCGAGGTTAACAGGCAGTGTGGGCGCGCCGTTTCGGGGAACTCGGCAGTCATGGAACTGGGATTCAAGCTGGCGGCGGAGGCCTTCGGGCCCAAGGAGCTGATCCGGCAGGCGGTGCGGGCCGAGGAGGCCGGGTTCGCGTTCGCCGAGATGAGCGATCACTACCATCCGTGGTTGGACGTGCAGGGGCACTCACCGTTCGTGTGGAGCGTGCTGTCGTCGGTGGCCTCGCGGACCTCGACGCTGCGCCTCGCGACCGGTGTGACCTGCCCGACGGTGCGTTACCACCCGGCGATCATCGCGCAGGCCGCGGCGACTCTGGCGATCATCTCCGATGATCGATTCACGCTGGGCGTCGGCGCCGGCGAGCGGCTCAACGAGCACGTGGTGGGGCGCGGTTTTCCGGCCGTACGGGAACGGCAGGAGCTCCTCGCCGAGGCGCTGGACATCATCAACCTGCTGTGGCAGGGCGGGTACCAGTCGTACGACGGCCGGTATCTCAAGCTGGAGGACGCCCGGGTCTTCGATCTTCCCGACCGGCTGCCGGCCATCGCGGTGGCGGCCGGCGGCAAGCAGGCCGCGGAGCTGGCGGCCACGCACGGCACGGGTCTGTTCGCCACCGAACCGCGGGCCGATCTCGTCGACGCGTTCGCCGCCGCGGGCGGAACCGGGCCGAAGTATGCCGAGATCCCGGTCGCGTGGGCGCCCACCGTCGACGAGGCCGTCCAGGCCGCGCACAAGACCACCCGGTGGGCGGTGACCGGCTGGAAGGTGATGTCCGAGCTGCCCAACCCGGCGAACTTCGAGGCGGCCAGCGCGACGGTCCGGCCCGACGACATCAAGGACAAGTTCGCCGTCGGCCCGGACCCGCAGCCCTATCTGGCGGCGATCCGCGAGTACGAGGCGGCCGGCTACGACCACATCGCGCTGATGAACTGCGGACCGGACATGGACGGCTTCCTCGACTTCGCGGCGAAGGAGCTGATGTAACTAGTAGAGCTCGGCCAGAACTGTCGGGGCGGAGCTCCCCTCCCAGGTGCCGGAGAGATACAGAAGACCGGCGGCCGGCTCGTCGCTCAGCACGCGACGCACTTCCAGCCGTACGGCCGAGGTGACCACGACGGCCGGATCGCCCTCCTCGGCCCGGAACACCTCCCCGGCCGGCTCCGAGGTCTGCGCCCAGCCGCTGCCGCGCACCCGCATCTGCGGGTCGCGGCGCTGCGGCCCCTCGGCCGTCTCCACCAACTCCTCGGCCTCGTGGCCGCCGGTGCGGATCGCCGTCGTGAGCGCCTCGATGTAGACGGGGTCGGCCACCGCGTCGTAGACCCAGCGGGTGCCGAGCACCGAGTGCTCGGTCGTGCCGACCAGGTGCTGCTCGGCGTCCTCGAGCGCCGCGGCGCGGTAGGTGAGCGGCACGTGCACGAGCGGGCCGCCCTCCGCACGGACCAGGAGCATCTCCACCCCGACCTCGCCCGCCGGGTCGTCGAAACGACACGCGGCGATCCGCTGGAGGTCCTTCACATCGTCGGCCGGGTACCAATGGCGGCCGGGAAGCCAAGCCGAAAGCAACTCGAGTTTGGTCGGAGAAAGTGTGGCCTGGTGGATAGTCGCCATGGGCGGACTCTAGGCGATCGGGTCGGCACAGTCTGCTGCGACCCGGCCGTGTTACCAGCCACATCTCCTGGTAGTCGCCCTGCGGCCACCGGCCCGACACGACCCGGTTCCGAGGCGGGGCAGCGATGTTGCTCGATGAATGGCAATGTGGATCAGGCGGAGCGCTCGCCTGCTTGGGCCGCGCTGATCGCCACTACCCCTCGCCGACCAGGTCGCGGCACCAGTCGACGGCCACGTCCGGGTCGGTGCCGGTGCCGGCGTAGAGGGCGCCGATCAGCAGCCACAGCCGGTCGGCCAGCAGTGGCGGCCGGCCCAGCTCGGCGACCAGGTCGTCGACCTGGCGGCGGGTGTCGGCCAAGTATCTGCGGGCCACCCGGGCCGGCTCGTCGCTGCCGGCCGGGAACTCGGTCAGGTAGTTGCGGAAGGCGCAGCCCCGGAAGTCGCGGCGGCGGGTCCGGGACGCGACCTCGGCGACCACCGTGACCAGCCGGGACGCCGGGTCAGGCGGGCATGCTGACAGCGCGGCCGCGGCGGTCCGGTCGCGGTCGGTGCGGATGTGCTCGAGGTACGCCGCGGTCAGCGCCGCCTTGCTGGGAAAATGGCGGTAGAGCAGGTTCTTTCCGCAGCCGGCCGCCTCGATCACCCGGGACATGCCGACCGCCCGCACCCCATGGGAGTAGAAGAGGGTGGTGGCCGTCGACAGGATGCGGTCGCGAGCCGTGGGGTCTGCGGGGCGGGCCATGAGTGACGAGCTTAACGGACCGATCGGTCCGCCATGCGGATAGTATCGGGCCGACTCTATGTGGAGGGCAGACACATGCGGGACGCAGTCATCGTCGACGCGGTACGCACCCCGATCGCCAAGGGCAAACCCGGTGGCGCCTATCACCAGGTGCATCCGGTCGACCTGCATGCGTACGTGCTGCGCGCGCTCGCCGAGCGCAACCGGCTCGACCCGGGCGAGATCGACGACGTCATCGGCGGGATCGTCGGCCAGGTCGGCGAGCAGAGCACCAACGCGACCCGGCTCGCCGCGCTGGCGGCCGGCTTTCCCGAGTCGGTGCCGGGCGTCACCGTCGACCGGCAGTGCGGCAGCAGCCAGCAGGCGCTGAGCTTCGCGGCGCAGGGCGTGATCGCCGGCTCCTACGACCTGGTCATCGCGTCCGGCGCCGAGTCGATGTCGCGCGTGCCGATCGGCAGCTCTGCCCTGGTCGACGGGGCCCGCGCCGACGTCGGCGGGCCCGGCGTCGAGCGGCGTTACCCCGGCGGGCTGATCCCGCAGGGGATCGCGGCCGAGCTGATCGCCCGCCAGTGGGGGTTCAGCCGGGCGCAGCTCGACGAGTTCTCGGCCACCAGCCACCAGCGGGCCGCCGACGCCTGGAAGCAGGGGCACTTCGACGCGCAGATCACGCCGGTCAACGACCTCGCGGTCGACGAGACGATCCGGCCCGGCACGACCGTGGAGATCCTCGGCGGCCTCCGGCCGGCCTTCGCCCACCCGAGCTGGGCCGAGCGCTTCGGCGAGATCGACTGGAAGGTCACCGCGGGCAATTCCAGCCCGGTCAACGACGGCGCCGCCGGTCTGCTCGTCACCACCGGCGAGATCGCCGAGCGGCACGGCTGGCGGCCGCGCGCCCGCGTCCACACCGTCACCGCCGTCGGCGACGACCCGATCATGATGCTCACCGGGATCATCCCGGCCACCGCCAAGGTCCTCGCGCGGGCCGGGCTCGGCATCGGCGACATCGACGCGTTCGAGGTCAACGAGGCGTTCGCCTCGGTCGTGCTGGCCTGGCAGGCCGAGACCGGCGCCGACCCGGCCAAGGTCAACGTGGACGGCGGGGCGATCGCTCTCGGGCATCCGCTCGGCGCCAGCGGGGCCCGGCTCGCCACCACGCTGCTCGGAGTTCTGGAACGCACCGGCGGCCGTTATGGACTGCAGACCATGTGCGAGGCCGGTGGCACCGCCAACGCGACAATCATCGAGCGCTTGTAGCTTTCGGCAAGACTGGCCGGTATGTCGTCGACGTTCCCGGGTCTTCTAGCTCGCACCCAGCAGTTCCGGCTCGGCCGGCCGCAGCGGATCAGCCTCACCCCGGACGGCCGGCGGGTGCTGTTCCTGCGGTCGTCCGGCGGCGAGGACCCGGTGCGCCGGCTCTGGCAACTCGACCTCGAGACCGGGGCGGAACGCCTGCTCGCCGACCCGCTCACCGCGGGCGGCACGGCGCCGACGGCGCAGGAGCGGACCCGGCGGGAACGGGCCCGCGATCAAGGCGCCGGCATCGTCGATTACCACTTCGATCATGGTGTACGGGCTATCGCGTACACGGTTTCCCAAGAACTGCATCTGGTCGATCCGTGGACCGGGCAGGGTGGCCGGGTTCCCGCCCGGGCGCCCCTGACCGATGCGGTGATCAGCCCGGACGGCACCGCGGTGGCCTACGTGCACGAGGGCGCGTTGCGGCTGATCGGCGCCGACGGCGGCGGCGATCGCGCCCTGGCCGAACCGGAGAGCCCGGACGTCACCTACGGCCTGGCCGAGCACGTGGCGGCCGAGTCGATGGACCGGCAGCGCGGGCACTGGTGGTCGCCGGACTCCGACCGGCTGGCCGTCTGCCGGGTCGACAACGAGCCGGTCGCCACCTGGTACCTGAGCGACCCCACCGAGCCCGCCCGGCCGCCGTCCGCGCACCGCTACCCGGCGGCCGGCTGCGCCAACGCGGTCGTCAGCCTGCACCTGCTCGACCGCGACGGCGGCCGGGTCGACGTGGACTTCGGCTGGGACGACTACGAATATCTGGTCGCCGTCGTGTGGGATGCACATGGCTTGCTGGCGGTGTTGCAGAACCGTCCGCAGACAGTTCTGCGTACCGTCGAGGTCGACCCCGGCACCGGCCGGGTCCGCACCGTCGCCGAGAACCACGACGCGGCCTGGACCCAGATCGTCCCCGGCGTGCCGGCCCGCACCGCCTCCGGGGCACTGATCGGCACCGTGGATCTCGGTGACACCCGCCATCTGACCGTGGACGGGAAGCCGGTCACCCCGGCCGGGCTGCAGGTCGCCGAGGTGCACGGATGCGACGGCGACACGGTCCTGTTCGGGGCGTCGCAGGAACCGGCCGAGCGGCACCTGTGGACCTGGTCGCCGCCGGACGGCAGCATGCAGGTGACCACCGTGCCGGGGCGGCACTCCGGGATCCGGGCGGCGGGCACCACCGTGGTCAACTCGGCGACCCTGGACGGGCAGGCGATCACCGTTGCCGGGCGTACGGTCAAGGATCTTTCGGTCGCGTCCCCGTGCGTACCGCAAGTGACGCTGTTGAAGGCCGGGGAGCGGGAGTTGCGGACGGCCGTGCTTTTTCCGGCCGGCTGGCAGGGTGAGCGGCTCCCGGTGCTGATGGATCCCTATGGTGGCCCGGCCGCGCAGCGGGCGGTCGCCAACCGGGACCTGTTCTACGTCTCGCAGTGGTTCGCCGACCAGGGTTTCGCGGTGATCGTCGCCGACGGGCGCGGGACACCCGGGCGTGGGCCGCGCTGGGAGCGGACCATCCGCGGCGACCGTTCCACCGTTCTTCTGGAAGACCAGGTTGCGGCGTTGCAGTCGGTGGCCGCCGACCATCCGGAACTCGACCTGACGCGGGTCGGCATCCGCGGCTGGTCGGCCGGCGGATACCTGGCCGCCCTGGCCGTCCTGCGCCGGCCGGACATCTTCCACGCCGCGGTCGCCGGTGCGCCGGTCACCGACCACCTGCTCTACGACTCACACTGGCAGGAACGCTTCCTCGGCGATCCGCGCACCGACCCGGCGGCCTACCAGCGGTCGTCGCTCATCGACGACGCCCCGTCCCTGGAACGGCCGCTGATGCTCATCCACGGCCTGCGCGACGACAACGTCTTCCCGGTGCACACGATGCGACTGTCGGCGGCCCTGCTCGCCGCCGGCCGGCCGCACACCGTCCTCCCGCTGCCCGGCGGCAGCCACCTGGCCCCCGACGTGGACCTGCTCACGCCCCAGCTCCGGTTCCTCCGCGAGGCGCTGAACATCGACTGAATGTCGCGGCCGCGTCAACTCCACAGTGGATTAACAGTACGGATGACGAGGTCTACCGTCGGCCGGTATGAGCGGGGGCCTGCGGGTGATGATCGTGTCCGGCAGCGGTGGGGTGCTGCTGGACATGCTCGCCCTGCGCCCGTGGTGGCAGCAGCACGACACGACCTGGGTCGCGGTGCCCGCCGCCGACACCGAGATCGCCCTGGCCGGCCTGCCGGTGACCTGGCAGCCCGACCCGGCCGCGTGGCCCCATGCGGCCGCCGCGGTGTGGCGGGCCTTCCGGCTGCTCGGCCGGGCCAAGCCCGACCTGGTGGTCTCGGCCGGGCGCCGGCTCACCCTGCCGTTCTTCCTGGCCGCGCGGTTGCGCCGGGTGCCGACGATCTGGCTGGAAACCCTGACCCAGACGGGTACGCCGTGCGGCGCCGCCCGCCTCCACGCCCGGCTGGCCCGGCTGGTGCTGGTGCAACGGCCGGAGCGGGTCGCCGCCCACCGCGACGCGGTGCTGGTGGGCGAGCTGTACTGATGGCCGCCATCCTGGTCACGGTCGGCATGGGGCCGTGGCCCTTCGACCGGCTGATCCGGGCGGTCGAGCCGCTCTGCGCCTACCACGACGTGTTCGTGCAGACCGGCACGTCGGCCGTGACGCCACCCTGCCCGCACGCCCGCTGGATCCCGCTGGACGAGATGCGCCGCCGGCTCTCCGACGCCGACCTCGTCATCACCCACGCCGGCAGCACGGTCCGGCTCGTGCAGCGCCTCGGCGGCGTGCCGATCGTGGTCGCCCGGATGCGGCCCGCGGCCGAGACCGGCTCGGACCGGCAGGAGCTCTACTTGCGGTCCGAGGAGCGGACCGGCCGGGTCCAGGCCGTGTGGGACGTCGCCGACCTGCCGGCCGCGGTGGCCGCCCACGCCGCGGTGGCGGCCGGCCTGCGCGAGTCACGACCGCTGCCACCCGCCGTCTCCGACGAGACCTTGATCAAGACCCTGGACGAGGTCAGCCGCCGGCTCACGGGCAGGCCTCGACGGTGAGCTGGTCGGGCGGGGGAAGCTCATCCGGTCCTTCTCGCCAGAACTGAGCCATCAGCCGGCGATCGCGGGGGCGGGTCGGCCGCTCAGGTCGATGACCCGGTCGACCCGGTCGAGGCCCTCGGGGCGGTGGGTGAGCAGGAGAACCGTGCGGCCGGTGGCGGCGTCGAGCAGGTCGGCCATCAGGGACTCGGCCAGCTCGGTGTCGAGGCCCTCGGTGGGCTCGTCGAGGATCAGGATCTCCGGGTCGGCCAGCAGGGCGCGGGCGATGGCCAGCCGGCGCGCCTGACCACCCGACATCGTGCTTCCGCCGGTGCCCAGCCAGGTCTCGAGGCCGTCGGGAAGGCTGTCGAGCCAGTCGCCGAGGCGGAGCCGGTCGAGAGCCGTGCGCAGGTCTGCGTCGGTGGCGGTGGGCCGGGCCAGGCGAAGGTTCTCCCGAACGGTCGAGGCAAAGATGTGACCGGTGTCGTCGCCGACCAGAACGATGCGGCCGCGCACCGCCGCTTCGGGGAAGGTGCGCAGGTCACGGCCGTCTCCAGCGGTGATCGTCCCGGCCCGGGGGTCGAGCAGCCGAGCAAGGACCGCACCGAGCGTGGACTTCCCGGACCCGGAACGACCGGTCACCGCGACGCGCGCACCGGCGGGAAGGTCGAGGTCGAAGTCGCGCAGGGCAGGTGCATTGCCCGGGTCCCAGCCCGCGGAAAGGCCCCGCACCACGAGACCGCCGATCGCCAGGCCGCTCTTCGAGGCGTTCCGCCATTGCCGGGAGTTGGTGGGATCGGCGTGGACTTCCGTGGGGAAGGTGACCGGCGCCGGGGCGGAGGCCAGGTCGGTGAGGCGGATGGTGGCGCCGGCCTCGCGCCGGCGGGCGATGGCCGCGTCGGGGAGGGACAGGGCCGCTTCGCCGAGGGCGACCAGGGCCAGGATGAGCGCGGCCGTCCACTCGGGGGAGACGGTGGTCTGCGACAGCGCCCAGGCGGAGCCGGCCACGGCGATGCCCCAGCCCAGATGAGCTAGCGCGGTGGCCTGGCCGGCCAGTCGGGCGGAGCGGGACTCGATGGCGGCGAGAGCGCGGCTCCGTTCCACCGGCACGCGGCTTCCGGTCGGGAGCTCTTCCAGGCCGTCGATGGTTTCCACCATGGCGTCGCGAAGGTGAGCGCGGGCGGTGGCGGTCGCCTCGTCCTCCCGGGTCGTGTGCCGAGCGGCCAAGGCGGGAGCGAGAAACGCGGCTACCACCAAACCGATCGACAGTGGAATCATCGCCGTCGGAGCGATCGCTCCCGTCGCGAGCGCGGCCACGGCCAGGGTCACGGCCGCGCTCGCCGCCGGGAGCCGCCCACGGAGCAGACCGTCGACGCGGGCGTCCACGTCGGTGGCCACCCGGTCCAGCAGCTCGCCGCGCCGGCGCAACCGCGGCCCGGGAACGCGAGCGATCAGGTCGGCATAGACCCGCGCCCGGCGGGCGCCAAGGCGGGCGAAGGCGATGTCGTGGGCGACCAGGCGTTCCAGGTAGCGCAGCAGCGGCCGAGCCACCGCACTGCCCCGCACCAGCACCACGGCCGCCGAGAGAGTAAGCACCGGCGGCAGGGTGGCCGCCCGAACCAGCAGCCAGGCCGCGGCGCCGGTCAGCACCAGCCCGGCCAGCGAGGAGCCACTGCCAAGCCCAACCGCAACAGCCCGCGGAAGCGCCCGGCGAACAGCCCGTTCCGGCGGATGCGTGGCGTGCTGCTGCGGCCAGGCCTCGGTAACCGGCCCGGGGGAGCCCTTGGTGGAAGCGTCGTCCTCGGCCGGCGACAGCAGGCGCGGCGACCTCGCGGTGACCGGAACGATTCGGTCGGCGGCGTCCAGCAGAGCCGTGCGGTGGGCCACCACGAGCACAGCGGATCCCGCGTCGGCGACGGCCCGGATCTGGGCGATCACCTGACGTTCGGTGTCCGCGTCCAGGTGAGCGGTGGGCTCGTCCAGCAACAGCGTCGTGGGTGCTGCGGAAGCCCGCTGCAGGAGCGCAGCCAGCGCGAGCCGGTGCCGCTGCCCGGCGGAGACGCCGGCGCCGTGCTCGCCGAGCGGCGTCTGCGGCGTGAGCTCACCGCCCAGCCCAACCATGGCCAACGCCGCCGGCGCGGAGCCGGCCGGAAAGAGATCGGCGACCACGCGAGCGTGCGGCAGGACAGGCCGCTGCGGCAGATAGAGAGTTCTGCCCGCGCTGCCCGCGCTGCCCGCGCTGCCCGCGCTGCCCGCGCTGCCCGCGCTGCCCGCGCTGCCCGCGCTGCCCGCGCTGCCCGCGCTGCCCGGGTGGCCTGTGCTGCCCACGACGACCGTGCCGGCCTCGGCCGGATGAAAGCCGGCGATGACCCGCAAGGCGGTCGATTTCCCAGCCCCGGATGGGCCGCTGAGCGCCACGATCTCGCCGCCAGCAACGGTGAACGCGGGAAGCGAGAGCGCGTCGACCACCGCGCCGGGGTAACGCGCACGGAGGTCGGAGGTGACAACGCCGGTAGCCGGCAAGGTGTCCGGCTGGACGCTGGTAGCTGGCAGGGTGACTGGCTGGACACCGGTAGCCGGCTCGGTGAGCGGCTGGACGCTGGTAGCTGGCGGGGCGCTCGCGGGTTTGGGGTGCTTCGTTGGGTGGGTGGGCTGGTCGGGTGGGGACTGGGGTGGGGTGCTTAGGACCTCGTCTATGTCGGTGATTACTGCGGTGGCGTCGGTGGCGGCGTGGTAGCGGGCGGCCATTTCGCGCAAGGGGCGGTAGGCCTCGGGGGCCAGCAGGATTACCAGCAGGGCGGGAGCCAGGCTCAGATGGCCTGCTGCGACTCGCAGGCCGGCCTCTACCGCGATCAGGCCGACCGAGAGGGTGCCGACCAGGTCCAGGGCCGTCGACGACAGGAAGGCCACTCGCAGGACCTGCAGGGTGGCGGTTCGGTGCTTGTCGGTCAGGGTGGTGATCACCTCGGTCTGGCGGTGGGCGCGGCCGAAGACTCGCAGGGTCGGTAGGCCTCGGACCGCGTCCAGGAAGTGGCCGGCCAATCTCGCGTCGGCCTGCCATCGCTGCCGGGCTCGGGCCTCGGTGGCCCAGCCGATCAAGGCGCCCAGCACCGGGATCAGCGGAAGCGTCACCAGGGCTATCAGCGCCGACGCCGGGTCCACGATGGCCATCACGATGATTACCAGCGGAGGGAGAGCTACCCCCAAAACCAGGGATGGGAGGTAGCCGCTGAACCACGGGCGCAGGGAGTCCAGGCCGGTGGTCAGGACGGTGGTCAGGCGGCCCGCGCCGAATGCTGCCGCCCACGCCGGGCCACGCTTCGGCAGGGTGTGCAGCAGGCTGCGGCGCAGTTCGTCGGTCACCTTGGCTGCGGTGCGGACGGCCACGATCTGTTCGGCCCCCGACAGGGCGGCGCGTAGCGCGTACGCGCCGAGCAGCAGAGTGACCGCCCACCAGCGATGGGCCGCGATGATCAGGGTGAGTGCCGCCGCGATCGCGATGGTTGTCGCGGCCTGGAACGCGCCCAGCACCGCCAGCGTCAGGACGCCCGACCGGCCGCTGCGGGCGTGCCTCAGCAGGCGCGGGTCGATGGGTCCGCGCCGCCGCCCCGCGCCGTCGGCGCTGGTGACGCGTCCAGAGATCCTTCGCGGCCGGGGTGCCGCCGGTTTCCTTGAATTCGGGGCCTCGGACGCTTCGGAGGCCCCAACTTCCAGGACATTGGGCAGGTGACTCGCGTAGCTGCCGGGCCGGGACGCCGAAGGCTCTCTGGACCCGGAGTCATCCGGGTTGCTGCTGGGTCCCGTGGTCCCGGTCCCGGCCTTGGGGTCGGGCGCAGTGTGGGTTCCTTTGCTGGTGTGTTGGCCGGCTGGGTCTTCGGTGCTGCTGGCGGGCCGGGCGGGTGAGGGCTGGGTGGTTGAGGGGGTCATGAGGGGACTCGGTCGCTGGCTACTCGGCGGCGGAAGATTACGTAGGAGAAGGTCTGGTAGGCGAGTACGCCGGGGAGGATTACCGCGCCGAACCCGGTCAGCAGCTTCAAGGCGGTGGGGGTGGCGGCGGCTGCGGTTGTCGTCAAGGACCAGGCGTCGTTCAGGGTGCTTGGCAGGATCACGTGGCCGTTGGCGGTCAGCACGGCTACCACCGTTCCGGCCACGCCGACTGCCGTAGTCGCGAACGCCAGGGCCTCGCGGCTGTTTCGGGCCAGCATGCCGGTGGCCAGGGACAGGGCGGCGGCGGCCAGGACCAGGCGGGACGACGTGGCTATGCCGGCGACTACCAGGACTACCGCGCCTGCGGTGCCCAGCCACCTGGCCAAGGTTCTCGCTCGGCGGCGGACCGGGCCCGTCGTGCGCAGGCTCAGGAACGTGCTGCCGAGCAGGAGGGCGGCGAAGAGGGCGGCTGCGGCGCCGGCCAGGGACGCCGGGGTCAGCAGGGGGTCCAGGCTGCGGGAGAGGCCCGCGCCGCGGACGGCGCCGTCGGGGCCTAGCGCCAGGCCGCGCACGAAGACCGTGAGCAGGGCGCCCCACAGCAGCACGATGGCGGCCGAGCTTGCCGCCAGGAACAGGTCGCAGCGGCGGCGCCAGGTGGCGCCGGAGCCCTTGCCGCGGAACTCCAGGGCCACCCCGCGGACGGCCAGGAGCAGCAACAACGCTGCCATCGGGAGATACAGGCCGGAGAGCAGGGCGCTGTACCACGCGGGGAAGGCGGCGAACGTCACGCCGATCGCGGCTACCAGCCAGACCTCGTTGCCGTCCCAGAACGGGCCGATCGTGCTGACGATCGCGCCGCGCTCGTGTTCAGAACGGCCGAGCAAGGGTTCCAGAACTCCGACGCCGAAGTCGAAACCTTCCAGGACGAAGAAGAGCACCCAGGCGAGTACGACGATCCAGAACCAGAAGGTGATCACGGAGCTGTCCTCCTCAGTAGACGGGCGCGGGTTCGGCGGCCGGTGAGTCGGCGGGCGGGCGCAGCGGCTGGCGGGCGACGTGGCGGATCACCCGGAACCACGCGATGGCCAGGACGCCGTAGATCACGGCGAAGCCGAGCAGCGAGGTGAGGACCTCGGCGCTGGTCAGGCCGGGGGAGATGCCGTCGGCGACCTTCGAGATGCCGAACGCGATCCACGGCTGGCGGGCGGTCTCGGTGAAGATCCAGCCGATCGTGTTCGCCGCCGCCGGCAGCAGCGGGATCAACGGCAACCAGCGGGTCAGCCAGCCGGGCGCGTCGCGCTTCTTGCGGGTACGCCACAGGTAGTACGCGGCAATCACCGCGGCCAGCATCCCCGCGCCGATCATGAGCCGGAACGACCAGAAGGCGACCGGGATCATCGGGACGTAACTGCCCGGGCCGTACTGGGCGGCGTATTGGGCCTGGAGATCGTCGATGCCCTGCACGGTGGCGGTCGGCGAGCCCTTGGCCAGGATGGACAGCAGCCACGGGATGTCCAGCGAGAACGACGGCAGCGGGTGGCCGATCGTGAAGAGCGAGAACGACGCCCCGCGGGTCGTCTCGTAGAGGGCCTCGGCGGCGGCCATCTTCATCGGCTGGACTCCGGTGATCACCTTGCCGAGGTGGTCGCCGGTCAGGGCGGTGGCGGCGCCGCCGGCCACCATCAGCCAGGCGCCGAGGCGGGCCAGGGTGCGGTGCGCCGGCTCGGCGGCCAGGCGCCAGACCGCGATCGCGAGCAGCAGCGCCCCGCCGACCATCGCGGCGCCGGCCAGGGTGTGCGGGAACGCGGCCAGGTTGACCTTGTTGAGCAGCAGCTCACGGAAGGAGGTGAGGCGCGCGCGGCCGGTGACCGGATCCAGCGCGTACGCAATCGGGTTCTGCATGAAGCTGTTTCCGGCCAGGATGATGAAGGCCGACAGCATGGTGCCCAGCGAGACGATCACGATCGTCGTCGCGTGCAGAAGGCGGGGCAGGCGGTCCCAGCCGAAGTACCAGAGCGCCAGGAACGTCGCCTCCAGGAAGAACGCGAGCATGCCCTCGATGGCGAGGGTGGGGCCGAAGACGTCGCCGTAGAACTTGGCGAACGCGCTCCAGCCCATGCCGAACTGGAACTCCTGCACCAGCCCGGTGACGACGCCGACCGCGAACGTCACGATCAGCAGTTTCCCGACGAACTTCGTCAGATCCAGCAGATCCGGGCGACGGGTGCGGAGCCAGGCGATCTCCAGCCCGGCGGCCACCGCGGCCAGGCAGATCGACAGCGGTACGAAGAAGTAGTGATAGATCGTGACGACCGCGAATTGCAGCCGGGTCAGGTCCAGCACGTCCATGAGGCCCCCCTACGACGTCTCGTAGTAGATACTACGACGCGTAGTACGACGCCGTGCAGTAGGATGCGTTACATGGCACTGGGGGACCTCGAGCGCGACGTCATGGCGCAGCTGTGGGACGCGGCGGAGCCGCTCACGGTGCGCCAGGTCCACGAGGCGCTCAGCCGCGGGCGCGACCTGGCCTACACGACCGTCATGACCGTGCTCGACCGTCTCGCCAAGAAGGGCGTGGTCGTGCAGCAGAAGGCCGACCGGGCCTACCGCTACACCCCGGCGCAGACCCGCGAGGAGATGACCGCATCGGTCATGCTCGACGCGCTGCGCACCACCGAGGACCAGGACGCCGCCCTCGCCTACTTCGTCGGCCAGCTCCCACCGGACGCGCTGGCCGCCGCCATCGAGGCCGCCAACAAGAAATGACGGCGCTCCTGCTCGGGGCGCTCGGGCTGACCCTCTCGCTGGTCGTGCCCGGCATCCTCGCGGGCGCGCGCTGGCCCGACCGGGCGCCGGCCGCCGCCGTGCTGCTCTGGCAGGCGATCACCCTGGCCGGCGTGCTCTGCGCGCTCGGCGTCGTGCTCGCCGCGCCGGAGGAGCTGACCCGCGCGTCCGGCAAACCCGTCGCCGCCGCGGCCCTGGCCGGCGCGCTGCTCATCGCGGCGACCATCGTGCTGCGCCTGCTGTGGTCGCTCTACGGCGTCTCGAAGCGCTCCCGCGCGCGCCGCGCCCGGCACCGGCTGCTCGTCGACCTGCTCGACCGGGTCGAACAGCGCGAGGAGCTCGGCGTCGACAACCTGCGTGTGCTGCAGGGGGCGCTGCCGCTCGCCTACTGCGTGCCCGGCCGGGAAGCGCGGGTGGTGCTCAGCGACGGGGCGCTGAAGATCCTCGACCGGCCGGAGATCGACGCGGTCCTCGCCCACGAGCAGACCCACCTGCGGCACCGCCACGACCTGGTGATGGAGTCGTTCACCGCGTTCTACCGGGCGGTTCCACGGCCGTTGCGCAGCCGGGCGCCGCTTGACGCCGTACACCTGCTGCTGGAGATGGTGGCCGATGATGCCGCGAGTCGCCGCGCCGGGCCCGCGCCCCTGCAGGCCGCGCTGGAGCGGCTGAGCGACGCCGTCCCGCTGGCGGAGGATGCCGCCGCCAATCCGAAGGGTGATGCGCGGCGTCGCCGGCTGGCCCGGCTGGGGGCGCCGCACACCCGGTCCGTCGGGCTCAACGCCCTCGCGAGTGTCGCCGCGGTCGGCCTGCTTGTTCTACCCACGGTGATCCTCGTGGTGCCGTGGCTGCACGTTGCGCTGCTTAAATGGCCGTTGAAGTAACGCTTGGTAACTACGCCCGAGCAAGCAGTTTCCTTGCCGTGGCCGCTTCAGTTAAGGACTTGATCCGGAGTACGGTGGTCCCCGGTTCGGCAGCCCCCCATCGTCCATCCGGACGATCTGACGGACCACCGCCTAATCGTCATTCGTGACGAACCGGGGACCCGAGTAGTTGGGGTGAAGCCGCGGCAACGCGGCCGGGCGCGCTTCCCGCTCGAACCCGTCAGCTAACCCGGTCGGCGGCCGAGGGAAGAAAGGACTACGCACCTACGTGAAACGGATTGGGGCGCGACGCGCCGCAGTTCTGCGCAGCATCGTCTGCGCTGCCGCCGCGCTGGGGGTCGTTCTTACCGGACCCTCCGTGGCGCACGCTGCTCCCTCGCCGAGCACGGTCGAGGCCCAGATCGACAAGCAGTGGAACGACCTCGAGCCGGTCATCGAGCAGTACAACGATGTGCACGGCACACTGCTGAAGAACCAGGCCCAGCAGAAGAAGCTGGCCTCCCAGATCACCCCGCTCCAGGTGCAGGTGGACGTTGCCCTGTCGCAGGTGCGCGGGCTGGCGACGGACGCGTACATGCAGGGTTCGCCCAACGCGTTCAACGCCATGCTCATCACCGGGTCGCCGACCGGGCTGACCGCCAAGCTGACCTACCTCGATCAGCTGGCGCGTCATCAGCAGGACCAGATCGCCGGTGTCGCCAAGCTGCGCGACAAGTACACCAGCACGAAGTCTGATCTGGACGTGCTGACCACGTCGATCGCGGCACGCGACGCCGACCTGTCCAAGCGCAAGGCCGCGATCGAGAAGAAGATCAACGACCTGCAGAAACTACGGATTCAGGCGTACGGGGCGAGCGGCGAGTCCGACGGCCCGTACAAGACCGGTCCGTGTCCTGTCACCTACACCAACGACAAGGGCGGCCGGGCGGCGCAGCGAGCCTGTGACCTCATCGGCAAGCCGTACGTCTTCGGTTCCGACGGCCCGAACAGTTACGACTGCTCGGGTCTGACGAAGGAGGCGTGGGCCAGCGTCGGCGTCCACCTCGAGCACTACACGAAAGACCAGTGGAACGAGGGCAAGGCGGTGTCACGCGACGAGCTTCAGCCGGGTGACCTGGTCTTCTACTATCCGGGCAGTCTCCATCACGTGGCCATCTATATCGGTGGCGGCATGGTGGTGCATGCCCCGCACACGGGCGACCATGTGCGGATGGCGACGATCGAGCGCGGGCCGATCGCCGGCTATAGACGACCGGGCTAGTTGGTGTGGCAGAGCCGCCGTTCTCTGTGAACGGCGGCTCTTTCGTGTCTAGCCCTCTACCCGGTGCGCGGTCCAGAACGAGGTCAGGTCGGTCGTGGTGGCGGCCTGTGCGGCGGCCTTGAAATCGGCCACCGTGGAGACTCCGTACCAGTGGCCGGCGGCGTACGACTTGAGCAGGTTTGTCATTGCCGTTGTGCCGATCAGGCGGCGCAAATCGTGCAACGTGCACTTGCCGTATCCGTAGATCACGGTGCTGTAGCGGCTCGAGTGTGCGTCCCAGTAGGCCATCGAATTGGTCAGCTTCTCCGCCGACGACTGCCAGGTGATGCCGCAACCGGTGCCGGTCTTGTTGAAGTACAGGTCGGTGGCGTAGTCGGTGAAGCCTTCGTCCAGCCACGGCGTGTTGTATTCGTCGTCGCCCACTATGCCGTAGAACCACTGGTGGGCCAGCTCGTGCGCGAGGGCGGTCGTGCTGATCACGTCGAGCACGAAGCCCGGATATTCCATGCCGCCGAACCAGTAGCCGTTGTCCAGCACCACGTCGGCCTCGCCGTACGGGTAGGCGCCGAACCGGCTCGAGTGCGCGTCCAGGGCGCCCTTGGCGGTGGTCAGCATCGAGTTGGCGCTCGTCGCGCTGATCGAACTCACCGAGTAGACGTTGACCTTCACGCCACCGCTGCTCGTCCCGGTGATCAGCTTGAACGGCCCGGCGGCCCAGGCGAACTCCCGCACCTGCTTGCCGACCGCCTTCGTCACCGTGCGGCCACTCGTGCCGGCGGTGTCGGTCGAGGCGCCGGTCGCGGGCACCGAGATCGTGCTCGGGTGATCCAGCGTCACCGTGTAATCAGAGGCGAGGGCATAAAAGGACTCACCATTATTGGTGTACGGGTCGAGATGCCACCCTTTTTCGTCCCTGATCGCCAGCACCGGAATGGCATTGCCGATGAAGTAATAGCTGCCGTCGTGGCCGAACCGGTCGATGCCGTCGGTCACCGTGATCGACAGGTCGAAGCCGACGGTGCCGCTCGCGCCCTGGGCCAGCGGGGCCGGCAGGGTGATCTTCAGGGCGGTGCAGGCGACCTCGGGTGACGCGGCAGTGCCGCCGGCTACGTTCGTGACCTTGATCGGCAGGGTCGTGCAGGTGCCGTGCGCGTTGTCCCAGAGGCGCAGGTAGACCTCGCTCAGCGCGACGGCGGACGCGTTGGTGAAGGTGACGCTTTCGTGCCCGGTCCAGACCCCTCCGGTGGAGTTACTGGTCAGGCTGATCGTGTACGCCGGGGTCGCCGGAGTACGGGTCGCGTCGGTGGCCGCTTGCGCCGGGGTGGCCGGCACAGCGATGCCCGCTGTCATGCTCGCGATGATCGCCAGCAGTGCGGGGGCGAGTCGTCTCATCATTCGATGAGGATGAATGTGTTGCTACTTCATGGGCAACGGAGGAAACCCTTGCCGGTGGTGCTCGTACAGCTTCGTGAGCAGCCTCGTCAGCTCCTGGCGCTCGGTCTCGTCGAGCGGCTCCAGCAGGGCATCCTGGATTCCTGCTGCCGTTGCGGCCAGCTCTTGCATGCGCTCTCGACCCTTGGGGGTGATCGTGATGACGTTACGGCGCTTGTCCGTTCGGTCGAGGATTCGCATGACGTATTCGCCGGCCTGCAGCTCGTTCAGGGCGGCGACTATGTCGCTCTGGTAGATGCCGGTGCGGCGGCCCAGGCTGGCCTGGCTCGTCGGGCCGTCCTGGTGCAGCGAGTTGAGGATGCGGTAGTGGTAGCCGCGGCCGCCGGAGGTTGCGAAACCCTCGCTGACCAGGCGGCCGGCGTGGGCGGCGGTCTGAGTTAGAAGCCAGCTCGGGAGTCGCTCCATGCGGCCGACCCTAACATTCGCCGCCCTAACGTTCGCCGCCCTAACGTTCGCCGCCCTAACGTTCGCCGCCCTAACGTTCGCCGCCCTAACGTTCGCCGCCCTAACGTTCGCCGCCTAACGTTCGCCGCCTAACGTTCGCCGCCTAACGTTCGCCGCCTAACGTTCGCCGCCTAACGTTCGCCGCCTAACGTTCGCCGCCCTAACGTTCGTGGCCCTAACGTTCGTGGCCCTAACGCTGTGAGCCGTTAGGTCAGCGTCAGTGCTTCGGCCGACGCGCGTGATCGTTGGGCGAGTGCTGCGGCTGATGCGTCGGCGTCCCGGGCGAACGGTGATCGGCTCGCATGATGGACGCGACGTGCACTGATCGGGAAGGCGTCCCGGATATTGGTTGATCTTCCGGATGCTGGACGTGCGGTCCATTTCATGGACAGTTGCACGAGACAAAAGACCCATAAAGTTGTATTTCATAGCACCAAATGTCGATCTAGGGAGTTTTCTGCGAGCTCGGCGCAGCAAAGTACCAAGATCGGCGCGAGGTGCGCGAGGTGCGCGAGGTGCGCGAGGTGCGCGAGGTGCGCGAGGTGCGCGAGGTGCGCGAGGTGCGCGAGGTGCGCGAGGTGCGCGAGGTGCGCGAGGTGCGCGAGGTGCGCGAGGTGCGCGAGGTGCGCGAGGTGCGCGAGGTGCGCGAGGTGCGCGT
>NZ_JBEZYA010000010.1:150730-182554 GCF_040638295.1 Actinoplanes sp. NPDC026619 | reverse complement strand
TGCGCGAGGTGCGCGAGGTGCGCGAGGTGCGCGAGGTGCGCGAGGTGCGCGAGGTGCGCGAGGTGCGCGAGGTGCGCGAGGTGCGCGAGGTGCGCGGGCCCAAAGCGACATCGTTAGTCGCCCTAACGTTAGTTCGATAAACGTTTGTCGGACTAACGTTAGGGCGACTAACGTTAGGGGCATGAACGAATCGGCTGTCTGCGTACCTGATGGGGTGCTTGAGGATCTTCGTGAGCGGCTGGGGCGGGTCCGCTGGCCGGATGAGCTGCCTGGGGTCGGCTGGGACTACGGCATTCCCCTTGGGCGGGTCCGGGAGCTGGTCGCTGCCTGGGAGAAGTACGACTGGCGGGCCCACGAGGCGCGCCTCAACGCCTACCCGCAGTTCACCACCACGATCGACGGCGAGAACGTCTGGTTCCTGCACGTCCGCTCGACCGACCCGGCCGCGCTCCCGCTGATCCTCACCCACGGCTGGCCCGGCTCGCCGGTCGAGTTCCTCGATCTGATTCCGCTGCTCACGCAGCATTTCCACCTGGTCATTCCGGCGATCCCCGGCTTCAGCTTCTCCGGCCCCACCCGCTCACGCGGCCGGGGCCAGCAGTGGGTGGCTCAGGCGTGGGCGACGCTGATGGCCCGATTGGGATACGAGACGTACGGCGCACAGGGCGGCGACTGGGGCTCGGGCATCTCCCGGCTGCTGGCCTCGGCGGCGCCGGCGCAGGTGGTCGGCGTGCACGTCAACTATCTGCCGAGCGGCGGAGCCTACGACGGGCCGCTCAGCCCCACCGACCAGGCCCGGCTGGAGAAGACCAAGGCCCTGGCGGCCAACCGGCACCCGCACCAGATCCTCTTCGCGGCCACCCCGCAGACCTTCGCGTACGCCCTGACCGACTCGCCCGTGGGCCAGCTGGCGTTCCTCGCCGAGAAGTTCACCACCTGGGCCGACCCGTCGAGTCCTATTCCGGACGCGACGATCCTCGACGACGTCATGCATTACTGGCTGACCGGTACGGCAGGCTCCTCGTCACGCCTGATCAAGGAGAGCGGGCTCGGAGCCGGGCCGATCCCGTGCCCGGCGCCGCTAGGGGTGGCGGTGCTGCCCAAGGACATCGTCCAGTCGATCCGGCCGCTCGTGGAGCAGCGTCACGACGTACGGCAATGGTCGGAATTTTCCCGTGGCGGCCATTTTGCCGCGATGGAGGTTCCCGATCTCCTGGCCGCGGATATCGCGGCGTTCTTCGGAAGCCTCGGAAGGGGGGCGGTGACGGGGCGGTGATCTTGTCGGAGGGTGCGGGCATAATTCGGTGTCATGAGCGACTCGCCCCTGATCGACAGTCTGGTCGCCGCCGTCGATGCCCGGCCGGATGATCTGCCGTTGCGCCTGCACCTGGCCGAGTTGCTGGTGGGGGCGGGGCGCGGGTCCGAGGCCATCGCGCACGCCGCGCAGGTCCTGGCCCGTGACCCGGGCAACGCGACCGCTCAGAAGCTGATGACCGAGGCGCTGTCGCCCACCAAAAAGGCGGAAAAGCCGGACGTCGACTGGGCGGCCATGGAGCAGGATCTCGGTGACATCGTGCCGCCGCGTTTCGCCAAGGCCGCCGACGAGCCCGACCCGGTGCAGGGGCATGCCGACCGCACGTTCGACGTCGAGACCTCGACGATCACGCTGGCCGACGTGGGCGGCATGCAGGAGGTCAAGAAGCGGCTCGAGGTGTCGTTCCTGGGGCCGCTGAAAAATCCGAAGCTGCGCAGCCTGTTCGGCAAGAGCCTGCGCGGCGGCCTGCTGCTCTACGGTCCGCCCGGGTGTGGCAAGACGTTCCTGGCGCGGGCCGTCGCCGGCGAGATGGGCGCGGCGTTCATCTCGCTGTCGATCACCGACGTGCTGAACATGTGGGTCGGCAGCTCCGAGCGCAACCTGCACGACCTGTTCGACTCGGCTCGCGGGCACGCGCCCTGCGTGCTGTTCCTCGACGAGATCGACGCGCTCGGCCACAAGCGCAGCCAGCTCAACTCGTCGTCCATGCGCACGGTGGTCAACCAGTTGCTCACCGAGCTCGACGGCGTCGACGGCAACAACGACGGCGTGTTCGTGCTCGCCGCCACCAACGCGCCGTGGGACATCGACTCCGCGCTGCGCCGGCCCGGCCGCCTCGACCGCACGCTGCTGGTGCTGCCGCCGGACCGGGAGGCCCGCGCCGCCATCCTGGAATATCACCTGCGCGACCGCCCGGTCGCCGGCATCGACCTTGGCAAGATCGCGGAGAGCACCGAGCACTATTCGGGCGCCGACCTCGCGCATGTCTGCGAGACGGCCGCCGAGTTCGCCATGCGCGACTCGATCGCCACCGGCGAGATCCGGATGATCTCCCAGCCGGACATGGTGGCGGCCGTGCGCGAGGTGCGCCCGTCGACCGACGCGTGGTTCGCGACGGCCCGCAACGTGGCGATGTTCGCCAACGAGTCGGGTGAATACGACGACCTCGCGGCGTACCTCAAGAAGCGCAAGCGCTCTTGACCTCGGCGTACCGGCAGGCGCAGCATCTCGCCCACGTCGGGCGGTATGAGGAGGCCGAGCGGGCCGCTCGTCACGGCCTGGCCGAGGCGCCGCAGGACGGGCAACTGCTCACGCTGCTGGCGTCGGTGCTGCGGCTGCGCCGGGAGTATGCGTCGGCGCTGGCCACCGTCGGCGCGGCGATCGAGGCCGAACCGCATCTGGCCGACGCGCACGCCGAGCGGGCCGAGTGCCTGATCCTGCTGATCCGTTCCAAGGAGGCGGTCGAGGCGGCGTCGGAGGCAGTGCGGCTGGCCCCGCTGGACCCGTCCGGGCATCTGGTGCTGGCCCGCGCGCTCGCCTCGACCCGCTCCTACGACCGGGCCCGCGCGGTGGCCACGCACGGGCTGGCCATGGCGCCGCGGTCGGTGGAGGCCCTGCTCACGGTGGCCGATGTGGAACGTGACGCCGGTCAGCGGGAGGCGGCGATGATGGCGGCGCACGCCGCGCTGGCGATCGACCCGGAGAACGCGTACGGCCGGTGGCTGGTCGCCATGCTCGACGCCGAACGCCTGCAGGTGCGCCGGTCGATGCGCGGCCTGCGTGACGTGGCCCGCGACAACCCGGCCCGCCCCGATCTGATCTCGATGACCTGGCCGATCCGGGGCGTGCTCAGCGGACTGCGCCGCGGTCTGGCCGTGGGCGCGCTGCTGGTGTGCCTGTTCGTCGTCGCCGGGCACTGGTGGGTGCACGCCGCGACGTTCGCCCGCATCCTCTCGGCGGTGCTCGCCGCGGTGCTGACCGGTTTCACCGCCCGGGTGCTGGTGCCGGCCGGCCGGCTGCCGTGGCGATGCCTGCCGCTGCTGCCGCCGCTGATGCGCCGGGCGAACGTCGGCGGCTTGGCGGTGGTGCTGCTGGCGGTCGTCCTCCTGCTGCTGCACGCGTTCACCGCGTGGTGGGTGTGGGTGCTGCTCGCGCTGCTGATGGCGCCGGTGATGTGGGGTCTGAGCTGGGTCGAATTGCTGGCCGCGGGCTTCGACGACCCCGGCTACCGGCAGGCGTTCCGCGACCTCGGCGCCGAGTTCCGCGACTGGTGGCAGACCACCAAGAAGGACCTGCGCGAGTCCTGGAACGAACCGCCCGGCCCCAAGTCGAAGGACCCCGGCGACCGAAGCTGATCACGCCGCGCCGCGTGGGGGGTGGCTGCCCGGCCCGGCCGACACCGAGCCGGGCAGCCTCCCGGGTCAGCAGTTGCGCAGCTCGGGGGACTGGTTCAGCAGCTGGCCGCGCGGGGAGACGAACGCCTGGTAACGGTCGCTGCCGACGGCGTTGAAGGCGAACGCCGCCACGCGGTGGCAGTTCTGGAACGCGAGCTTCGCGCCGAAGTGCCGCTCGAGACCGCCGCGGATCGCGTCGCTGGCCAGGGCGCGCAGCAACTGGCCGCGCTCCGTCTCGCTGGGCGGCGGCACCTCATGGTCGGCGAACTCGGCGCCACCCGAGCGCAGGTCGGACATCACCCTGCTGACGACCTCCCACGCGTACGGGAGGGATTCCTGCACGCAGGCGGCGAACTCGGCGTCGGAGACGTCGCCGCGCTCGGCGATGGCCAGCAGGTCGGGGGAGACGTTGAGCGACATGGTGAAACCTCTCAAATCGGTCAGTGAACCGGGCAGCTCCATCTTGTTGGAAACGATTCCCATTAGCAAATACCGGTCACTCATTCGGTAGTGTGGGGGTCACGGAGCGGGGGACAGGTGGCCCGATGAGATCTGACGAGAAGACCCTCGACTGGCCCGGCTGCCGCAATGCCCGCGACCTCGGCGGTCTCCCGGTGCTGGGCGGCGGCTGCACCCGCGCGGGCGTGCTGTTCCGCGCCGACGGCCTCTTCCGGCTGACCCCGGCCGGCATCGCGGCGATCCGGGCCGCCGGCATCACCAAGATCCTCGACCTGCGCTGGCCGTGGGAGTGCGAACGGCACCCGAACCCGTTCGCCGCCGACCCGATCTACCAGCACGTGCCGCTGCTCGAGGAGGAGCTGTCCTACGACCCACCGCACGACACGTACGGACCGATGCTCGACCACAACGGCGACCGCATCGCCCGTGCGTTCGGCGCGCTCGCGACCGCGCCGCCGGGCGGCGGCGTGCTGATCCACTGCCACGGCGGCCGCGACCGCACGGGTGGGCTGATCGCCCTGGCCCTGGCGGTGGCCGGGGTGCGGCCGGAGGCGATTGTCGCCGACTACGGCCGCAGCCCGGAGACCAGCCCGGGCGCGATGGCCCGCACCCTCGCCCACGTCGACGTCATCTACGGCGGCGCCGAGGCCTACCTGCGCCAGATCGGCGTCCCGGGCCAGGCGATCGAGGCGGTGCGCCGGCGGCTACGACCGTAGGGCGGCTACGACCGTAGGGCGGCCTCGGCCACCGGGCTCTCCTCGGCCGGGGTGAAGCGTTCCTCGATGCGCGCGAAGCGCCACACCAGCGTCGCCACCGCCCACGTCGCCACGAACAGGCCGACGATCACGAAGCCGACGTAGTTGAGGTCGAGGCGGGCGATCGCGGCCAGCGGGCCGGAGGTGATGGCCAGCTTCTCGACCACGATCGAGTCGAGCTCGATCGTGCCGATGACCAGGGCCACGGCCACGGACAGGCCGGTGATCGTGAGGTTGTAGTAGACCTTGCGGACCGGCTTGGCGAAGGCCCACCCGTAGGCGAAATTCATGAAGACGCCGTCGATCGCGTCGAGCAGGCTCATCCCGGCCGCGAACAGCACCGGCAGGGTCAGCACCGCGTACCACGGGAGGGCGAAGGCGGCGGCGCCACCGGCCAGCACCAGCAGCGAGATCTCGGTGGCGGTGTCGAAGCCGAGGCCGAAGAGCAGGCCGATCGGGTACATCTGCCACGGCTTGGTCACCGCGCCGGTTGCCCGGGACAGGATGCGGTTGAGGAAGCCGCGGTTGTTCAGGTGCTCCTCGAGCTGCGCCTCGTCGAAGTCGCCCTGACGCATCCGGCGGAACACTTTCCAGATGCCGATCAGCAGGATCAGGTTGATGATCCCGATGACGTAGAGGAACACGCCGGAGACGCTGACGCCGATCACGCCGGTGAGGTTCTGCAGCGTGGAGTCGTCGCTCTCGACCTGACCGGCCAGCGAGCGCACACCGAGGCCGAGCAGCAGGCACAGCGCGAACACCACGCTGGAATGGCCGAGCGAGAACCAGAACCCGACCGACAACGGCCGGCGTTCGCCGCCCATCAGCTTGCGCGTGGTGTTGTCGATGGCGGCGATGTGGTCGGCGTCAAAGGCATGACGCATTCCCAGGGTGTACGCCGTGACACCGAGCCCGACGCCATACACCCCGGCCGCCCCGACGTGGTAGTGCGCCGGGACGATCACCAGGAACAGCAACCCGAAGCCGAGCACGTGCAGGAGCAGCACGAACGCCGTCATCCCGCCGATGCTTGCGAGCCCGCCCGGCCCGAGAGCCCGCCGCACACGTGTTACCGGATCCCCCACATCCAGCAGTCTTGCTGTTGCCAAGCATTGGCAACAACCTCTGTGGCGTGGTTCACCTCGAGATCCACTGCAGCGACAGCCCGGTCAGGGCGCGCTCGGTGCGGATCTCCATGGCGGTGCCGAGGATCGTCGCCCGGTCGAGAACCAGGGGAGTGTCGTCCAGGCCGTAGGTGATCCGCTCGGAGAGGAAGACCGGCGTGCCGGCCGTCTGGCTCAGCAGCCGGCCGGTGAACTCGTCGAGTGCGCCGGGGCGGATCGACTCGCTGGCACGGTGCACGACGATGCCGCGGTCGGCGAGCGCCGCGTAGAGCGAGGTGCCGGACAGGTCGGTGCCGGACAGGCCGGGGTCGCGGACCCAGGACAGCTGGTGCACCGCCGGCCGGCCCGCCACCAGGCGCAGCCTCTCGAGCCGGAACATCTGCGGCGCGTCGCCGAGCAGCGCCGTGACCGAGGCCGGCGGCTTGCGAACGCCCTGACCGAGGATCTGGGTGCTGACCGTCTGGCCCTGCGCCCGCAGATCTTCGGCGAAGCCCCGCAGCGAGTCGAGCCGGTAGGCCGCCCGCGGTTCGGCCACGAAGGTGCCCCGCCCGGGTTGCTGGGAGAGCAAGCCGTCGTTCTCCAGCTGCCGCAACGCCTGCCGCAGCGTGGCGAGCGTGACCCCGTACGAGGCGCTCAGCTCCTTCTGCGGCGGCAGCGCCGAGCCGGGCGGCAGCTGTCCGCCCCGGATCTTCGCGGCCAGGTCGGCGGTGATGGTCTGATATTTCGGCGTGCGCGGGGCGGACAGCGTTTCCTCCAGGACGGCCAGGTCGGGGCTCGCGGATCCGCGCCGGAGTGCAGCGCGCCGGGCGCTGCGCCTGCCGCCGGTGTGGATCCGCGAGCGAGACCTTATCCGAGCGCCGCGCGCATCGCGGCGATGTCCACAGCCAGTTCGTCCGGTGTGGCGCCGTCCAGGATTCTGCGCATCAGCGCCGAACCCACCACCACACCGTCCGCGACCTCGCCCACGGCGGCCGCCTGCGCCGGGGTCGAGACGCCGAAGCCGAGCAGCACCGGCAGGTCGGAGACGGCCTTGACCCGGGCGGCGAGAACGGCCGCGGAATCGGGCAGGGTGTCGCGCTCGCCGGTCGTGCCCATCACGCTGATCGCGTAGAGGTAGCCGCTCGCCCGCCGGGCGATCTCGGCGAGCCTCTCGTCGGTGGTGACCGGCGCGACGAGCAGGATCAGCGCGAGCCCGGCGTCGGCCGCCGCCTGCTCGACCTCGGCGACCTCGTCGACCGGCAGGTCGGTGACCAGGAGACCGGCGACGCCGGCCGCGGCGAGGCGAGCGCAGAACGAGGCCGGCCCGGCTCGGAAGACCAGATTTGCGTACGTCATCACGACGAGCGGCACGCCGACCTTGACGGCGGACAGGTCAGCGAGGACGGACGCCACCGTCGCGCCCCGGGACAGCGCGTGGTCGGACGCCTGCTGGACGGTGACGCCGTCGAGCACCGGGTCGGAGAACGGCAGCCCGATCTCGATCGCGTCCGCGCCGGCCGCCTCGAACGCGAGAAGGTAGTCGGTCCAGTCGGCCGTGATACCCCCGGTGAGGTAAGGAACCAGAGCTTTCCGTCCGCGAGCGACCTCGGGAAGAAGGGACAGTTGTCGAGGGCTCGTGGCGCCGTTCGAGTCGGCAGCGACCAGAGTTGTAGTTCCGGACGGCGATTGTTCTGCCGGGACGGCGTTCACGACGTACCTCCGACCAGGGTGTGCATGTCCTTGTCGCCGCGGCCCGACAGGGTCAGCAGGACGGCCGAGCCGGCCGGGAGGTCGGCCGTGCCGGCCGCGCGCAGCACCCAGGCCACCGCGTGCGCCGATTCGAGCGCGCAGATGATCCCCTCGCTGCGGGCGAGGCGCCGGACCGCGTCGACCACCTCGTCGTCGGTGACCGTGCGGTACTCCGAGCGGCCGATCGCTCCCAGGAACGCGTGCTCCGGGCCGACGCCCGGATAATCCAGGCCGGCGGCGATCGACTCGGCCTCGGCCACCTGCCCCTCGGCGTCCTGCAGAACCATCGAGCGGGCGCCGTGCACCACGCCGGGCGCGCCGTTGGACATCGCGGCGCCGCCGGCCGCCTCCACCCCGATCAGCCGGGCCGGGGTGTCGACGAAGCCGGCGAACGTGCCGGCCGCGTTGGAACCGCCGCCGACGCACGCCACCACCACGTCGGGGGTGAATCCCGCCTGGCGGCGAGCCTCGGCGCCGATCACCCGCTGGAACTCACGGACCATCCAGGGGTACGGGTGCGGACCGCCGACCGAGCCGAGCAGGAAGTGTGCCCGCTCGGTGTCGGCCACCCAGGCCCGCATGGCTTCGTTGGTGGCGTCCTTGAGGGTGCGGGAGCCGCTGGTCACCGGGATGACGGTGGCGCCGAGCATCTCCATGCGGTGCACGTTGAGCCGCTGCCGTTCGATGTCCCGGGTGCCCATGTAGATCGTCGCCGACAGCCCCAGCAGCGCGGCCGCGGTCGCGGTGGCCACGCCGTGCTGGCCGGCGCCGGTCTCCGCGATGAGCCGGGTGCGGCCCATCCGGCGAGCCAGCATCGCCTGGCCGAGCACGTTGTTGATTTTGTGGCTGCCGGTGTGGGCGAGGTCTTCGCGCTTGAGCCACAGCGAGATGCCCAGTTGGGCGGAGAGATTGTGCGCCGGCGTGAGCGGGGTGGGCCGGCCGGCGTAGGTCGCCAGCCGGTCGTCGAGCTCGTCGCGGAACGCCTTGTCGGCCCAGGCGTCGCGGAATGCGCCGGCCACCGCCGCGCACGCCGGCACGAGTGATTCGGGCACGTAGCGGCCACCGAAATCGCCGAAGCGACCGGCCGCCGGCTCGGTCATGAGGGACATCTGCCACCTCCAACAGTTATAGAACTCTCCGCCGCAGTGTTGCACAACGCGGCGGAGAGTTCTAGAACTATTTAGGCGGCGGCCTCGTACAACTTCTCCGGCGTGACCGCTCCGGCGAAGACCCGGCCGTCATCGGTCACCAGCACGCTGAACAGGGTGCCGGCGAACAGGTGACCCTTGCCCCAGCTGCCGCTGACCGCCGGAAGCATCCCGACCAGGCCCTCGGCCTGCTTGGCCTCGGCCGAGGAGGTGCTGTCGGACTTCGGCAGCTTCGCCGAGACGACCGTCGTCCAGCCCTTGCCGGCGATCGTCGGCTTGTCGGCGGCCGACAGCTTCTGCCGCTCGGCTGCGGCCTGCTGCTTCGCCGCGTCCCGCTGCACGTCGGTGGCCTTGTTCTCGGTCACCTTCGTGCCCGGCGGGGCCTTGAAGACGAACTGCTCGGCGTCCGGCACCGTGAAGCTGATCTGCTGGAACGCCACCCGCACGGCGGGCTTCGTGGCGTTCTTTGCGTAGACGTCCACCCGCAGCGGGATGTGCTTCTCGGCGTCGATGGCCAGTCGCACCTGGCCGATCAGCGACGACGAGTCCTTCGGGCTGAGCACCAGTTCGTACGCGTCCCGGCCGGCCACCTTGGCCGCGCCCGTCGTGCTCACGTCGGTGTCCGGGGTGATCGCCGCGAGAGCGGCATCGGCCGCGTCCTGCGGGGTCGTCGTCCCGGCCGACTGCAGTTCCTGGTGCTTGGCCGCGGCCTCCGCCGGGATCACGAAGTGGTTCGCCGTCTTGTCCGTGCTCTTCCACACGTAGACGTCCGAGCCGTTCCGGATCACGTCGGTCTCGCCCTGCGTGCCGATGAGGGCCAGCCGGGCCTTGGTCTCACCCGCGTACCACACGCGGGCGGTGTTGCTGCCGCCCAGGAGCGAGGTCAGATCGCCCTTGCCCTGAGTGAGGTTCGCGATCGCCCCCAGCCCCAGGTCGGCGCTCTCCACGATCGTTCCGGACAAGCCGTCGACCTTGGCGTTCTGCACGTCCACGAGCAGCTGAGCCGCGCTGCGTTCCGGCAGCGACGAGTCCGCGCTCGCGACGATCGTGCCGGCCGTGGCGCCGCCGCCGATGACGACGACCGCCGCAGCGGACGGAACCAGCCAGCGCATAGCCGGCCTGGACCTGAACACGGACACGATGTCCACCTCCCGTTGTTCTCTGCCTACCACTGTGCGGCGTAAGGGCTGTGACAGCGCTGAGAGCTTCCCCTAGGGGCTGGGCCCCACATGCAAAGGTAATAGCGTGCGGTTGCTGGTGGTGGAAGATGAGGCGCGCCTCGCGGCGGCGCTGCAACGCGGGCTGCAGGCCGAGGGCTTCGCGGTCGATGTGGCGGGCGACGGCCAGGACGGGCTGGAAATGGCCCGGCACGGCGGTTACGACGCGATGATCCTGGATGTGATGCTGCCGAGGCTGAGCGGCTACCGCATCGTGCGACAGCTGCGGGCCGAGCGGAACTGGGTGCCGGTGCTGATGCTGTCGGCCAAGGACGGGGAGTACGACCAGGCCGACGGCCTCGACTGCGGGGCCGACGACTATCTGACCAAGCCGTTCTCCTACATCGTGCTGCTGGCCCGGCTGCGCGCGCTGCTGCGCCGCGGCGCCCACGAGCGCCCGCCGATCCTCAGCTTCGGCGCGATCGAGCTCGACCCGGCCGAGCGGCGGGTGATGGTCGCGGGGACGGAGGTGGTGCTGACCACCCGGGAGTTCGCGCTGCTGGAATACCTGATCCGCCGCCCCGGCGAGGTGGTCAGCAAGATCGAACTGCTCGACCACGTGTGGGACGCCGCGGTGGAGACCGCCCCCAACGCCGTCGAGGTCTACGTGGGCTACTTACGCCGCAAGATCGGCCGGGACCGCCTCGAGACGGTGCGCGGCGCCGGCTATCGGCTGGCGGCTGGTTAGTGCGCCGGCCCAGTGAGATCAGCCTGCGCTCGCGCCTGCTCTGGCTCACCGTGCTCACCGTCACCGTCGGCCTCGCCACCGGTGTCGTCCTGCTGGTCGGCGTGCTCAACTTCGCCCTGCTGCGATCGATCAACAACGAGACCCTGGAGACCGCGAAGGGCGTCGCCGCGCTGGTCGACCAGCATCAGCTGACCGAGAACCTCACGGTCAACCCGGTCATGCAGGCGCAGGTCATCGATCAGCAGGGCGCGGTCGTCGCGGCCTCCGCGAACGCCGACATGCTCTTCCCGCTGCTGTACGAGGATGAGTTGCGCGGCATGAAGGACGGCGACGTCAAGCAGATCCCCGGCAGCCGCATCCGGTTGGACGGCCAGGCGCGGGTGGTGATGAAGCTGGCCGGCCCGCCGACCAACCCGGTCCGGGTCCTGGTCGCCCGCTCCACCGGCGATCTCAACCAGGGTGTACGCCTGCTGCGGATCACTCTGCTGGTCGCGTTCCCGCTGCTGGTCGCGATGCTCGCGGTGATCATGTGGCGGACCCTGGGCGCCGCGCTGCGGCCGGTCGAGGCGCTGCGGGCCGGCGCCGAGGAGATCACCGGCGGCACCCGGGAGGGCCGGCTGCCGGTGCCGGAGTCGCGCGACGAGGTCTACCGCCTCGCCGTGACGCTGAACGGCATGCTGCACCGGCTCGACGCGGCGCGGGCGCGGCAGCGGGCGTTCGTCGCGGACGCCGCGCACGAGCTGCGCAGCCCGCTCACCAACATGCGCACCGAGCTCGAGGTGGCCCAGCGGCTGCCGGACACCGACTGGCCGGCGCTCTCCGCCGACCTGCTCACCGACGTCGACCGGCTCAGCCGCCTGGTCGACGACCTGCTGCTGCTCGCCCGCTCCGACGACGGCGCGCCGCCCGGCCGCCCGGTCGCCGCCCGGATGGCCGAAGTGGACCTCGGCGTGCTGGTCGCCGAGGTGGCCGCCCGCTACACCGACATCTCCTACGACCGGCCGGCCGCCCCGATCACCGCCACCGTCGAGCCGGACGCGATCGGCCGGGCGGTGGCCAACCTGCTCGGCAACGCCGAACGGCACGCCCGCACCACGGTCCGCGTCGAGGTGGTCGACGAGGGCGGCTTCGCCCGGATCACGGTCACCGACGACGGCCCCGGCATCCCGGCCGCCGACCGGGAGCGGGTCTTCGACCGCTTCACCCGCCTGGACGACGCGCGGGCCCGCGACGCCGGCGGCTCCGGCCTGGGCCTCGCCATCGTCCGCGAGCTGGTCCGCCGCCACCACGGCACGGTGACGCTGGGCGACGCGTCACCCGGTCTCCGCGTGGACATCCGCCTTCCGGCAAGCTGAGAATTTCCGGGGAACTAAACGGTCATCCGCACCGACCAACCAGGCGTGCCCGGCACCGGGCGACGACTGAAGCGGAAGGTGACGACACCGATGTCCCTGCTCAAGCGTTCGGCCCTGGTGGCTGCCGTGGTCGGCGGCCTGACTCTCGCGCTGGCCGCCCCGGCCTCGGCGCACGTGACCGTGAACCCCAACACCGCCACCCCGGGTGGCTACACGAAGGTCACCTTCCGTGTCCCCACCGAGTCGGACACGGCCGCCACCACCAAGGTCGAGGTGAACCTGCCGGCCGATCACCCGATCGCGTCGGTCTCGCTGAAGCCGCTGCCCGGCTGGACCGCGACCGCCGAGAAGTCCAAGCTGGCCACCCCGATCAAGGTGCACGACAGCGACGTCACCGAGGCGGTCACGAAGATCACCTGGACCGCTCAGGCCGGCTCGGAGGTCAAGCCCGGCCAGTTCCAGGAGTTCGACGTCTCGCTCGGCCCGCTGCCCGACTCCGGCCAGCTGATCTTCAAGGCCCTGCAGACCTACTCCGACGGCACGGTGGTCCGCTGGATCGACGAACCCACGACGGACGGCTCCGAGCCCGAACACCCGGCCCCCGTCCTGAAGCTGGCGGCAGCCGCCGCGCCCGCGGCCGTAACGGCAGCGGCTCCGGCCTCCACCTCGGACGAATCGGACGGCCCGGACGCCGTCGGCATCGCCGGCCTGGTAGCCGGCCTGCTCGCCCTGGTCCTCGCCCTGCTCGCCTACCAGCGCGCCGGCCGCAAACCGGCCGGGACAACCCCGGCGGAGAAGGCCTCGGTCTCCGTCTGACGGCCCTTTTCCGATACGGGGAACGACGAGTCAACTGGCGCGCGCGGCGGCCCGGTGGCCGCACCGGGCCGTTGCGCCACCATCGCGTGGGGCGGTCGGCAACGGCCGCGCCCGCGCGTCGTCAGGAGGCGTAGCGTTTCTCGGCCCGGGCGCGGGCCTTGATCGCTTCCACCTCGCGGTCCTTGGGCGGGGCGGTGGTCACCAGCTCGCCGATCAGGTCGGCGGTGGCCGCCGCGACGGCCGCCACCGCTCGGTCGAAGGCAGCCTGGTTGGCCTGCGACGGGCGGGTCGAACCCGCGATCTTTCGCACGTATTGCAAGGCGGCGGCCTGGATCTCGTCGGCGGTGGCCGGGGGCTCGAAGTTATGCAGCTGGTGAATGTTGCGGCACATCGCGTCTGGTCCTTCCCCGGGCGTCTGAAGCTTCGCCCAACCTACGCCGCGCCTACGACATTTTCCGGCCGCTCCCGGTTGCTTCGGCGGCTGCCGAAGCGTTGCTTCGTCAGCCGCCGAAGCGTTGCGCGCCTAGCGTTCGGGGCATGACCGACTTCCGTGCCCTGCACCGACCCGGGAACCCGCTCCTGCTGCCGAACGCGTGGGACGTGGCGTCCGCGCTCGCCCTGGCCGAGGGCGGGTTCGCCGCGATCGGCACGACCAGTCTGGGCGTGGCCGCCGCGGCCGGCCTCCCGGACGGGCAGGGGCAGGGTCGGGAGCAGACCGTGGCGCTGGTCCGGGCTCTGCAGGGCCGCCTCGAGATTCCGCTCACGGTGGATGTGGAAGCCGGCTTCGGCGGCTGGCCGGCCGAGGTCGCCGAGCTGGCCGCCGCCCTCCACACGGCCGGCGCGGCCGGCATCAATCTCGAGGACGGCCGCCCCGGCGGCGTCCTGGCCCCGGCCGCGGCTCAAGCCGAGTTGATCGCCGCGATCAAGGACCGCGCGCCCGCCCTGTTCGTCAACGCCCGCACCGACACCTATTGGCTGGCCACGAACCGCGAGGAGACGCTCACTCGCGCCCGGACCTATGTCGAGGCCGGCGCCGACGGGATCTTCGTCCCCGCGGTGGCCGGCGACGAGGAGATCCGCACGCTGGTGCGGGAGCTCGCGGTCCCGCTGAACGTCCTGCTCCTGCCGGGCCTGACCGTCCCGCACCTGGCCGGCCTGGGCGTGGCTCGGATAAGCACCGGCTCACTGCTGTTCCGCGCCGCGCTGTCGGCCGCGGTGGCCACGGCCCAGGCGGTGGCCGGTGGCGCGCCGGCGCCCGCGCCCGCGCTCACCTACGCGGAGACGAACGCGCTCGCCGGAGCGAGCGGGAACTGACAGCGAAAACTAAAATTGCCCGCATGGTGCACTGGTATGAGTCGTCTATCGACCGGCAGCTGCGCGAGGCAGCCGAGCGGGGCGAGTTCGAGAACCTCAAAGGAGCGGGCAAACCGCTGCCCGACGCGGGCAAGGACTACGACGAAGACTGGTGGGTCAAGGACTGGGCGGCTCGCGAAGGGGCCACCGCCGGTGTCGTCCCGCCGACGCTCGCCGTGCGGCGCGAGGTCGAGGACCTTGACGAGAAGGTCGGCCGGCTGCGCACCGAGACCGAGGTGCGCGATTACGTCGGCGAGCTCAACGAGCGGATCCGCAAGGCCCGGGTGGGACTGATGGACGGGCCACCGGTGGTGCTCCCGCCGCTCGACGCCGACTCAGTCGTCGCCGGCTGGCGGGAGCGACGCCGTTAGCGAGCCACCTTGAGGGGATCGCCGGTGAGCGTGTCGCAACGCACGTACGCAAGCTTGATCTTGGCCTTGGTGAACCAGAGGATCGGGAGCGTCAGCGGCGGCGGGTTGTCCGGGGTGAAGGTGACCGGGATCAGGCCGAACAGGTTGCCCTTGAACTCGGGGGTGTAGAACTTCACCGTTCCGGTGGTGGTCAGCGAGTCGCTGCTGATCACCGTCTTGGGGTCGGTGGGCTCGGTGATGGTCAGCTTGAACGGCTTGTTCGTGGCCTTGTCCATGCTGAACTTCAGCGCCTTCATCGTCCCGCCGCCGGCCACCGGCATCTCGACCACGCCGTCGTAGGTCGAGTTGTACATGGTCAGCGACGTGACCTCCATGAGGCCGGGGGTCTTCGACACCACCGGGATGTCGTCGGCGCTCGCGGTCAAACCGTACTGCCGGGCGCCCAGGCAGGGGATCTCGCTGCCGCTCGCCTCGGGCAGCACCGACTCCGACGCGTCCGCGCTGTCGTCCGGAGCGGCCGCCTTGGTCGGGGCGGCCGTGGTGATGCTCGGGTCGGCGGTGGCGGTGGTCGTCTCATCGGTGGGGGTCGGGTCCGCGGTGGGCGCGGTCGTCTCCGGCGCCGTCGTCTTGGTGGGCTCCGGGTCCGACGAGGTCGGCGACGTGCTCGGAGTGGACGACTCGTCGTCGCCGTTGATGCCGAGCAGGTTGCCGACACCGTCGATGAAGTCACCGATCCCGTCGATGATCGGGTTGCCGGTGCCGTCGTCGGCGGCCGCCTCCGCAGCGGCGGAGCTGGTGGCAGCGGAGGCGGTGGTCGAGGTCTTCGTCGAGGCGCTCGTGGTCTTCTTCGCGGCCGGCGCCGTCGTCTTGGCCTTCTTGGCCGCGGCCGATTTCTCGGCCGCGGTGGTGGTGGCGGTCGTGGCGGCGGCGGACGTGGTGCGCGACGGCAGGCCCTCGGGGCAGGTCTCGTCGGCGCTGGCCGGCAGGTTGCTGCCGATCACGAAGATGGCGGCGGTGGCCGCCACCGGGACGAGGGCGAGCACCATGGCCCGCGGGTTGCGGCCGAGCTTGGCCACCGCTGACGCCGGGGGCGCGGCCTGGAACGACTGCGACGCCGGCCGGACCGGCTGCTGTTGCTCGTGCGGCCGGTCGTCGTGCCCGGCGACCTCGATCTGCTGGGTCCGGTCGATGTCGCGGTCGCCGAAGATCTCGTCGCCGACGTCCTCGGCGGGCTCGTCTTCGGGGTGGTCGGTCGGCTCACCGGTCGGGGGCAGGCCCTCGAGCTCGGCGCCGGGCTTCGGCCGCGGCGGGCCCCAGGCGATCACCAGCGCGCCGCCGAGGATGCCGAGCAGCATGCCGATGAAGAAGCCGCCCAGGTTGAGGCCGATGAACGAGTAGAGCGCGGCGAGCATGCCGATGATGGCGTAGAAGAGCCGCTGCGCCGGGGTGGCCCAGATGAGCGCGCCGCAGATCAGCAGCATGATCGGCAGCAGGTAGGAGAGGAAGCCCTGCGGGCCTAGGTGGACCTCGACGCCGCCGAGGGTGAGGTTCGCGCTGAGGTACAGCTCGATGCCACTCAGGATGAGGAACAGACCACCCCAGAACGGGCGGTGCCGCCGCCAGCGGCGGAACTTGCCCCAGAAGTTGTCGGTCGCCACAGGTCCTCCATATTTGGTGGTGCGCAAGGCAAGCAGTGGTGCGAAAGGCCGTACGTGAAGAGGGCTCGCGGGAGCGTACCCGCGAGCCCTGCGTCAGATCACTAGCTGAAGCATTCCTGGCCGTTGCCGACGTACAGCTTCAGGCTCATGCCGGTCAGCTTGAACGTCGAAGCCGAGGTCGAGTACGCGACCTGCTTCAGGTTGTCGATCGTCACGCCGTCGGCCTGCTGGCCGAAGCTGCCCACCGCGCCGTGCTGGGCGGCCGGGCGGCCGTCCTTGGTCAGCGTGGACGCGTCCTGGCCGATGTCGATGTTGGTGAACGTGGCGTCACCACCGAGCTCGGACATGCCGATCAGCAGGTCGGAAGCCTCGACCGGCTTGCCGGCGTCCTTGCCGGCCTCGATGCGAAGAACGATCGGGCCTACCGCCACGGTCTGGCAGAGGTTGGTGATCGTCGCCGACTTGATGCCGGACATCGCGGCCGGAACCACGCTGCCGTCGGCCTTGCCGAGGGCGCCGCTGTACTGGGTGAAGCCGGTGCCTTCAAGCTTCGAGGCGGAAAGCTTGAACTGGGTGCCCGACACCGAGAAGCTGGCGGCAAGAGCGCCTGAGGCGACACCGGCGACAAGCGCGCCGGCAACCGCACCCGGGATGACTGCGGCGATGGCGAAGCGGCGCCAGTTGGTGCGCCCTTCCCCCTGACCGCTCAGCGCATCCTTCACGAATCCTCCTATTAATGAGACGGCTCGCAGGGCCCACCGCCATGGGTCTCGCATCGACGGGCGACCCTGTCGATCAAGTGCTGGCGGTGAGGTCCGTCGATGCCGTCGTTTACGTGCGGGAAATGTTGCCGCCCCAGGTCACGGACTACAAGTGGCTGGGCTACCAGTCAGTAACCCAGGTCACCGGATTCTGCTGACGCAGAGTGATGTTGATCATCGTGAGTCGCGGATTTCTATCCCTAATCTGGACAGATCGATAGCGGATGTCCGGTGTGATCGTCACCACGTGTATAGGGCGTGCGGAAGGTTACGGATCGGTAACGAAACCCAGCGAGATCTCAGATTTCGGTGCTACGGACTGAATGGCCTATGTCAGAAAGGACCCACCGGATGATCCAGCCACCCCCCGGCCCCACACCCGGACGTCGACGCCGAGGCGCCATGGCCCGGTTGAGCGGCGTACTGGTGCTGGTCGGCATCCTCGTGGGGGTGGCGGCGATCCCGGCCGGCACCCTCGTCCTCGCCGGCACGCACTGGGCCGACAAGCAGAAGGACGAGCTGCCCGCCCAGCTGCTCACCCCGGCGAGCGCCCAGGTCACCCGGGTCTACGCGAACGACGGCAAGACGCTGATCACGATGTTCTACGACGAGGACCGGCACGACGTGGCGCTGGGGCAGATCTCCCAGGTCATGCAGAACGCCATCGTCGCGGCCGAGGACGTGCGGTTCTTCGAGCACGGCGGCGTCGACGTCAAGGGCGTCGCCCGCGCGCTGGTCAACGACGCCCGGGCCGGCACCGCCGAGCAGGGCGCCTCCACGCTGACCATGCAGTACGTGCGCAACGTGCTCAAGGAGGACCCGACCCTGACCGCGGCGGAGCGGGCCGCCGCGACCGCGGACACCCCGGCGCGCAAGCTTCAGGAGATCAAGTACGCGATCGCCGTCGAGCAGAAGCTCTCCAAGCAGCAGATCCTGCAGAACTACCTGAACATCGTGTATTTCGGTGACGGCGCCTACGGCATCGAGGCGGCCGCCCGGCGGCTGTTCGGCACCACCCCGGCCAAGCTCGACCTGGCCCAGGCCGCCCTGATCGCCGGCATCACGCAGTCGCCGGACGCCTACAACCCGGTCAGCACCGGCTCCCAGACCAAGGCCAAGGCCCGCCAGGAGTACGTCCTGGGCGCCATGGAGAAAGCCGGCCTGATCACCGCCGCGCAGCACCAGGCCGCCACCGCCGAGAAGCTGAAGTACACCGGTAAGACCCAGCCCAACGGCTGCGTGGACGCGGCCGGCAAGGCCAACGGGTGGGGTTTCTTCTGCGACTACGTGCAGCGCTGGTGGGACCAGCAGACGCAGTTCGGCACGACCACCGCCGAGCGGGACACCGCGCTGCGCCGGGGCGGCTACACGATCGTCACCACGCTCGACCCGGACGTGCAGAAACAGGCGTCCGAGCAGTCCCGCTCGGTCTACGGCCTGGACAGCAAGAAGGTCGCGCCGATCGCGGCGGTCCAGGCCGGCACCGGCAAGGTCCTCGCCCTGGCGGTCAACCGTAGATATTCCACCGCTAAAGGCACCCAGAACACGGTTAATCCCCTGGTCAGTGGTGGTGGGGGAGTGAACGGCTATCCGTACGGGTCGACCTTCAAGATGTTCACCATGCTGGCCGCGCTGGAAGCCGGAATGCCGCTGAACACCGGCTTCGACTCACCGGCGAAGTATCAGAGCGGCTATGCCGACAGCGGGCCGGGCAACTGCAACGGCTACTACTGCCCCGGCAACGCCAACCCCAGCTGGATGGACGGCTACCGCACCATGTGGAACGGGTTCGGCCGCTCGGTGAACACGTACTTCGTGCACCTGGAGGAGCAGGTCGGCTCGGCCGCGGTGGTGGACATGGCGAAGAAGCTCGGCATCAGCTTCGCCGCCAAGACCGACGCCGACATGGCCGAGAACAGCGCCGACGCCTGGGGTTCGTTCACCCTCGGGGTCATCGACACCACCCCGCTGGAGATGGCCGCGGCCTACGCGACGGTCGCGTCGGAGGGCACCTACTGCTCGCCGCTGCCGGTCGACTCGATCACCGGCTCGGACGGCAAGAAGGTCACCGTCGCGACCAACTGCAAGCAGGTGCTCGACGCCGACGTGGCCCGGGCCGCCACCGACGCGGCCCGCTGCCCGGTGGGCCAGCAGAGCAGCTACGGCAAGTGCGACGGCGGCACCGCGACCCAGGTCAACTCGATCTTCGGGGGCAGCCCGGTGGCCGGCAAGACCGGCAGCACCGAGGACAACACGACCGAGTCGTTCGTCGGTTTCACCCGCAACGCGGTAGTGGCCGGCATCGCCGCCGACCCGAAGAACCCGTCGAACAAGGTGGGCAGCGCGATCCAGGCCCAGGTGATCGTGGCGGTGGGCAAGACGCTGCGCACCGCATCGGGAGACGACTATCCCGACTTCACCCCGCCCAGCACTGAGATCGCCTTCGGCGGCTGAATTCTCAGACAAGGGTGGTCACCTGCCGAAATTATTCAGGTGACCACCCAGGAGCAGGAGCGGATCGCCGCGCTGCACGAGTACCGCCTGCTCGACCTGCCCGCGGGTGACGAACTCGAGGCGGTCGTCCGGGTGGCCGCGATGGTCGCCGGCGTGCCCAACGCCACCCTCAACCTGATCGACGAGAACCGGCAGTGCCAGCTCACCTCGTTCGGCTTCGAGGGCGGCATTTCGGCGCGCGCCGACTCGATGTGCGCGGTGCACTTCGAGAAGGGCGATCTCGTCGTGCGGGCGGACGCCGCCGACCCGATCTTCCGGATCAACCCCTGGGTCACCGGCGAGCTGGGCGACAGCCAGGCGACGACCTGGATCGCCTCGGCGAAACGTGCGGTCGGCCGGATGTCCGGCCTGATCACCTCGCTGCTGTCGTACGCGCAGGCGGGCAACGCGCCCTGCCGTTTCGAGGCGGTCCGCCTCGGCGAGGTGGTCGACCTGGCACTGTGCGACCTGAACCCGCGGATCGACGGGGCCGAGATCACCGTCGACGACCTGCCGGAGCTCGACTGCGACCCCACCCTCATCCGGCAGCTGCTGCAGAACCTCATCGGCAACTCGCTGAGGTACCGCCACCTGGACCGCACCTGCCGCATCCGGATCGGCGCCCGCAGCTACGGCGCCGCGTGGGTGGTCTCGATCGCCGACAACGGCCGCGGCATCCCGGCCGACCAGCGCGACCGCGTCTTCGAGATGTTCGCCCAGGTCGACCCGGCCGCCCGCACCGGGCACGGCGTCGGCCTGTCCACCTGCCAGCGGATCGTCGGCCGGCACGGCGGCCGGATCACCGCCACCGAGACGCCGGGCGGCGGCACCACGGTCACCTTCACCCTGCCGGCCATGGCGCCCGTCGCGGCGGCCCGCCGATGAACCTCCGGCAACGCGTCGCGGGCAGTTTCGCCGTGCTGTGCGCCCTCTTCCTCGCCCTCGTGACGATGCAGCTGATCGTCGGCGACCGGTTGCAGGCCGCGCACGCGGAGCGGATCGCGCGGATCGAGTGGATGCTCGACTCCAACCGCTTGGTGCTGCAGTACATGACGGACGCCGAGACCGGCGTGCGCGGCTTCCAGCTGACCGGCGACAAGGCATATCTCACGCCGTACGACAGCGGCCGTTCCGGCGCGTTCGCCGAGATGACCCTGCTGTCCGCCCGGGCCGACAACGACAGCATCGAGAGCCTGGTCGGCGACGAGCGCGCGGCCGTGGACCAGTGGCTCTACGGTTACGCCATCCCGATCGTCAACGCCGGGGTGGCGGACGCCGACGCCGGCCGGGCCGCCCGGGGCAAGACGCTCTTCGACGACCTGCGCACCGCCAACGCCGCGGTGACCCAGGCGATCGACGTCGAGCACGCCGCGATGGTCGCCGACGACCGGCAGAGCACCAACCGGGCGCAGTTGTTCTTCGCCGGCCTCGCCCTGCTCGTGCTGATCATCGGGCTCGGTATCGCCTATCTGCACCAGCGGCACCTGATGCAACCGGTCGAGCACATCCGGCACACCCTGCGCCGGCTCGCCGACGGTGAGCGCGGCGCCCGCGCCGAGGAGGCCGGACCGGCCGAGATGCGCGCGGTCATCGGCACCCTGAACGACCTGGCCGGCGAGATCGAGCGGCTGCTCACCGCCGAGCAGGCCCGGACCAGCATCGGCGAGCTGCGCCAGCGGGTCGTGGCCGAGATGCGTACCGAGCGGGAGGACCCGGCCGAGACCGGCCGCCGGGTGGTCCGGATGATCGGCGCGGCACTCGGCGCCGAGCTCGTCTACGGCCGGTCCACCGTCGTGCCCGGCGCGAGCCTCACCGTGAGCTGGCCGCCGGACGCCCCGGCCCTGGACGCCGAGATCATCCGGCGGATGCGGTCCGCGCAGCCGGGCAAGGCCCGCGACGTGCCCGGAATGCCGGGCGGACTCGCGGTGGCGCTCACCGGCGAGCACGACTGCCCGCCGGGGCTGGTGCTGGTGTGCCGCCCGGACCGGCCGGACTGGACCCCGGACGAGCGGGCGGTGCTGGCCGGGCTGGGCCGCGACATCGACCACGCGATCCGGCAGCAGCGCCTCGCCCTGCACCAGTCGCGCCTGATCCGGGAGCTGCGCGTGCTCGACGAGCAGAAGGACGTGTTCGTCTCGACCGTGACGCACGAGCTGCGGACGCCGCTGACCAGCATCCTCGGCTACGCCGAGATGCTCACCGAGGAGGAGCTCACGCCGATGCAGGAGCGCGGCCTGACCGCGATCCTGCGCAACGCCCATCGCCTGCAGGCGACCGTGGCCGACCTGCTGCTGCTGGACCGGGCCAACGAGCGGATCGACGCCGAGCCGGCGCCGGTCGACCTGGCCGCCATGATCACCGGCGTGCACGACGAGCTGGCGGCCACCGCGCACACCAAGAACGTGGACAGCGTGCTCGAGGTCGACGAGGCCTGGGTGCGCGGAGACAGCGTTCAGCTGGAACGGGCGCTGCGCAAGCTGATCGACAACGCGATCAAGTTCACGCCGGCCGGCGGCCGGTTCGAGCTGCGGCTGTCCGCGGACGGGCCGAACGCCGTCGTCACGATCACCGACACCGGCATGGGCATCCCGGTCGACGACCTGCCCGGCCTGTTCACCCCGTTCCACCGGGCCACCAACGCGATGAACCAGGCGGTCCAGGGCACCGGCCTCGGCCTGGCGATCGTCCGCAACATCGTGACCGAGCACGGCGGCACCGTCGCGGTCCGTTCCGAGGTCGGCGAGGGCTCCACCTTCACGATCGTGCTGCCCGCCCTGGAGACAGCAGCGGTTCGGCTCTAACGGTCCAGGCCGGCCCAGATGCGGTCGCGGGTGAACGGCAGGTCGGTGTAGCGGATCCCGGTGGCGTCGCGCAGCGCGTTGGCCATCGCCGGGGAGACCGGGTTGAACGGGCTCTCGCTCATCGACTTGGCGCCCAGCGGCCCGATCGCGTCGTCGGTCTCGGCGAACAGCACCTCGGTGTGCGGGGTGTCGGCGAACGTGGGCAGGTGGTACTGCCGGAACCCGGTCGTGGTGACCCGGCCCTCCGCGTCGAGGTCGACGTGCTCGGCCAGGGTCGCGCCGAGCGCCTGCGCGACGCCGCCCTCGATCTGGCCCCGCAGCTGAAGCGGGTTCATCACGGTGCCGGCGTCGGCGCTGTGCACGCTGCCGAGGATCCGCGTCTCGCCGGTGTGCGGGTCGACCGCGACCCGGAACCACTGCGCGTTGAACGCCACCGACCGGGGCGTGCCGTCGAAGCTGCCCTGACCGGTGAGCGGCCGGGCGGCCCGGGCCGCGATCTCCTTGAGAGTGAGCTCGTCCGGCTCGGTGCCGCCGGCCGCCTTGAGGATGACCTCGTGCAGGGCCTGCGCCGCGCGCAGCACCGCCTTACCCGCCACCACCACCCCGGTCGAGGCGAACGCGCCGGTGTCGTGCCGCACCACGTCGGTGTCGGACTGGCGCACGGTGATCCGGTCCGCCGTGGTGCGCAGCACGTCCGCGGCGATCTGGGCGTGCACGGTGGTGCTGCCGTTGCCGAACTCGGCGGTGCCGACCGCGAGCTCGAACCGGCCGTCCGGCAGCAGGGTGACGGTGGCGTCGGCGAAGTGGCCGCCGGGCGGGCCGGCCGCGATCATCGCGATCGCCATGCCGTCGCCGACCAGCCAGCCGGCCGGCGCCGGCGGCGCGGGCGCCTCGGCCGCCGCCCGGATGTGCGCGAGGCACTGGTCCAGGCCGTAACTGGCGATCGAGAGGTCCTCGACGTGATCACCGGGGGCGAGCAGCGGCTCGCCCGCCCGGACGATGTTGCGTTCGCGCAGCACGATCGGGTCGAGACCGAGCAGCCGGGCCAGCTCGTCGAGCACCGACTCGATGGCGAACGTGGTCTGGCCGAGGCCGTAGCCGCGGAACGCGCCGGCCGGGACGGAGTTGGTGTAGACGCAGAACGCGTCGGTCTTCTTGTTGTCGCAGCGGTAGACGGCCAGCGACTCGTGGCAGCCGTGGAACATCACCGACGGGCCGTGGTTGCCGTACGCGCCGGTATTGACCAGGACCTTGAGTTGCAGCGCGGTGAGGGTGCCGTCGGCCCTGGCCCCGGCCTTCAGGGTCACCTCGAAGGGGTGCCGGGTGGTGGCGCCGGTGAACTGCTCGGCCCGGGTGTATTCCAGCTTGACCGGCCGGCCCAGCCGGAGCACGGCCAGCGCGACCAGGTCCTCGACGAGCATCTCCTGCTTGCCGCCGAAGCCGCCGCCGACCCGCCCGGCGATCACCCGCACCTTCTCGGCGGGCAGGTCGAACAGGTCGGCGACCGCCCGCCGGGTCAGGAACGGGGTCTGCGTGCTGCTGCGGATCACCAGCCGGCCGAGGTCGTCGAGCCAGCCGACCGCGCCGTGCGTCTCCAAGCTGGCGTGCTGCACCCGGGCGGTGGTGAAGGTCTGCTCGTAGACCGCGGCGGCCTCGGCGAACCCGGCCTCGACGTCGCCCATCTCGGCGTGCAGCTCGCCGATCACGTTGCGGTCGACGCCGTGCAGCTCCGGAGCGCCGGGCGCCATCGCCGCCGCGGTCGTGAATACGGCGGGCAACGGGTCATATTCGACGTTGATCGCCCGGCAGCCGGCCTCGGCGGCCGCCTCCGACGTCGCGACCACGGCGGCGACCCGCTGGCCGACGTAGCGGACCACCTCGTCGAGAACGCGGGTGTCGGCCGGGTCCTCCTCCACCCGCTCGTGCTGGGCGGTGGAAAACAGCTTGCCCGGGTCGTCGGCGTGGGTGAAGACTGCCACCACACCGGGGACGGCGAGAGCGGCCTCGGTGGCGATCGCGGCGATGCGTGCATGGGAGACCGTCGCCCGCAGCACCTTCATGTGCAGCACCCCGGGCACGTCCAGGTCGAACGTGTAACGGGCGGTGCCGGTCACCACCTGCGGTCCGGCCGGGGCGCCCAGACTCGCGCCCACCGCCGTGCCCGCGGGTGGCTCGCACGTGTTCACCACGCCGGCCACCGCGTCGGCGATGGCGCGATAACCCGTACACCGACAGAGATTTCCCTTGAAAGAGCGGGGGAGGTCGGCCTTCTGCGCATCGGTGAGCGCGGCCGTCGTCATGATCAGACCGGCGGTGCAGAAGCCGCACTGGAAGCCCTGCGCGTCGAGGAACGCCTGCTGAACCGGGTGCAGGCCGTCCGGGTCGGCCAGCCCCTCGACGGTGGTGATCGTCTTGTCGGCCGCCCGGAACGCCGGGTAGACGCAGGAATGCACCGGCTTGCCGTCGACGTGCACCGTGCAGGCGCCGCAGTCGCCGGTGTCGCAGCCCTTCTTGACCCCGAAACAGCCCTCCTCGCGCAGGTAGGTGCGCAGGCACTGGCCGGGCCGGGGCGCGCGGTCGTGCTCGGTTCCGTTGATCTTCATGCGGCCAGCTCCTGCCGGATCTCCTCGGCATAAAGCCTGGTCAGATGGCGTCGCCAGGCGGGTAGTCCGTGGATGTCGTTGACGTAGGCGTCGTGCGGGATGCGCTCGGACAGCGCGATCTGCACGACCTCGGCGTTCGGCATGGTCGGGAAGCGGAGGACGTATGGGCGTTTTGTCGCGGCGGTCACGGCCAGGACCATGCCCTCGGCTTTTCGCCGGCCGATCAAGAGCACACCCGAGCGGCCGTACGGATGGAGCGAGCCCTGCCGCAGCGCGAAATCCGCCGTCAGCGCGGACATCGGGATCGTGATCGAGCGCAGCAGCTCGCCGTCCTCGAGAACCGTCGTGCCGTCGCCGGTCACGAAGTCGGCCACCGGCACCTCGCGGCTGCCGTCCGGCCCCAGCACCAGGCACACGCCGTCGAGCGCCGACCCGAGCGAGATCATCGGACCGGCCGGCAACGCCGCGCACAGGTTCCCGCCGACCGTGGCCACGTTCCAGATCTTGAAGGACGCCAGGAACGCCTGGCAACATTTCAGGGCGATCGGATAGTCGCTCGCGGCCAGCTCGGCGATCGTGCAGGTGGCCGCGATCTCCAGCGTGTCGTCGCGCAGGGTGAGCGCCGGCCAGCCCGAGGCGGTGAGGTCGAGCAGACGGCTCAGGTGCGGCCGGGGCTCCCCGAACAGCGCGGTGCCGCCGCCCAACCAGGCGTCACCAGGGCGCCATTGGCCCACCTCGGCGGGGCTGATCACTTCGGCAACGGTGTTCAGATCCACATAAGCACGCTACGCGGAATGTGTTTCAGATCTTTGCACTCGGCCCTTTGCGTTTACCGCAGGATCAGCACCGTGAGCACGACGGAGAGCAACCACGCCCCGTAGAGCGGCACCGGCCGGCGCGGCACCTCGACGACCGGCGGCGGAGGCAGCGGCCGGATCGCGAACGACTGATTACGGGCCTCGCGCAACGCGGCCACCAGCTGGTCGGCGCTGCGCTGACTCTCCGGCGACGGCCACGGCGGCGGAACCGGCACGGTCAGCACCGACTCGCCCGCGGTCAGCAGCACCGTTCCGGCGTCGTCGTGCACCACCGCGCTGTCGGTCGCCCATGGTTGCCGGTCCGGCCCGCGGAAACCCACGGCGGCCACCCCGCCCGCATGCCAGCGTAGGCGCGGGCGCAGCTGGGTGCGCCAGCCGAACTCGTACGCCGCGGCCGCCGCCACCGCCGCGACCGCGCCCAGCGCGGCCGCCGGCAGCCCGGCCAGCTGGGCCAGCTCACCCGCGCCGAGCGAGCCACCGAGGCCGATCGCGATGGTGGCGCCCCACGCGCGCGGCGGCGCGATCCGGTGTTCCCGGGGCTCGAACGCGTCCACCCGGTCGGCCGGCAGCAGCGCCTCCGGGTCGACCAGCTGCTCCTCGTCGTCCTCGACCTCGCGCGGCAGCCCCTGCACCGCGTCGTAGGCCACCTCGATCACCGCGCCGACCGGGCCGACCGGCACGTGCACCCGGCCCGCCACCTCGACCGTGCACCAGCCACCCGGGCGCGGATCGCCGTAGAGCGTGCCCGGCAGCGTGTGCGGCTCGTCGTCGTCCGGCGGCGCGTCCTCGGCCACGTCGAACGCGAACTCCCGGGCCAGCACCCCACCCGGCTCCGGCATCAGGATGTGCACGTAACCCGGTTGCTCGACCACGCGGACCGTGTACATCGGCTGGGCGGTGCCGAACAGCTTGCGCAGCTGCGCACGGTGCGTCACGGCCCGGGCGGTCAGGGCGCAGCCCAGCCCGAACACCGCGATCACCGCGGCGAGCCACGGGACGCCCGCCTTTTCGATCAGCACGGCCACGAAGACGGCCATCGCCAGGGTGAGCAGCGAATAGCCGGCGACCTCGGCCGGGACGGCCACGTGCGGCAGCCCCTTCGGGGCCGGGGGCGGCCGGAGCGGGACCGGAGCGGTCAGCGGGGAACGGTCACGGCGGGTGATGGCAATGCAGATCAGCGCGTACGCCCATCCGACCAGAGCCGCGGGCGGCGAGCCGGCCAGGGACGTCCAGACGACCGCGGCGAGCACCCCGCCCCACGCCGCCGCGCCGCGGTGGGCGTACGCCATCAGAGCCGGCGCGATCAGCGCCCCGAGGCCGACCCACCGGGCCTGTGGCGAGGGATCGCCGGGCCCGCCGAGCACACCGAAGAGCAGCAGGAACGCCGCCACCCCGGTGACCGGCACGAGCCCCTCGACGCGCAGCATGCCTCTATGGTCGCCAAGGACCGTGCGCCAGGGAGGCCGAATGACCGAGCTCAGCCGGAGACTCGGCACCCGCGACGCGGTGATGGTCGGGCTGGGCGCGATGCTCGGCGCCGGCGTCTTCGCCTCGTTCGCGCCGGCCGCGCACGCGGCCGGCGGCTGGCTGCTGCTGTCGCTCGCTCTCGCCGCGGCGGTGGCCTACTGCAACGCCACGTCGTCGGCCCGGCTGGCGGCGCGCTATCCGCAGAGCGGCGGCACCTACGTGTACGGGCGGGAACGCCTCGGCCCGTTCTGGGGCTATCTGGCCGGCTGGACGTTCGTGGTCGGGAAGACCGCCTCGTGCGCGGCGATGGCGCTGACCTTCGCGGCGTACGCGGCGCCCGGCTTCGAGCGCCCGGTCGCGGTGGCCGCCGTGCTCGGCCTGACCGCACTGAACCTGTTCGGCGTGCAGCGATCGGTGCAAGTCACGTACGTCATCGTGGTCGTTGTTCTGGCCGTTCTCGCGGCCGTCGCCGGTTCCGCCGCGTTCCATCTGCATCTCTCGGGCTTCGGTGGCGGCCTGCGTCCGTTCGGCGTTCTGGAAGGCGCCGGGCTGCTGTTTTTCGCGTTCGCCGGCTATGCCCGCATCGCGACGCTGGGGGAGGAGGTCCGTGACCCGGCCCGGACCATCCCGCGTGCCGTGGCCATCTCGCTGACCGTCGTCCTGGTCGTCTACGCCCTGGTCGCCTTCGCCGTCCTGGCCGTCCTCGGCCCCGCGCGCCTCGCCGCCTCCGCCTCGCCGCTCGCCGACGCCGCGCCCGGCTGGCTCGGGCCGGTCGTCCGGGCCGGCGCGGCGGTGGCCTCGCTCGGCGCCCTGCTGGCCCTCATCCTCGGGGTGTCGCGGACCGGGCTGGCGATGGCCCGGGACGGCTACCTGCCCCGGGCGCTGGCCGCGGTGGACGCCCGCTCCGCGGTCCCGCGCCGGGCCGAACTCGCCGTCGGCGTGCTGGTCGCGGTGCTGGTCGCGACCGTGAACTTGCGCGGCGCGATCGGCTTCTCGTCGTTCGGCGTGCTGCTCTACTACGCCATCGCCAACGCCGCCTGCATCTCGCTCACCCGGTCGGCCTGCACGTCTGCCCGGGTCATTGCCTGCGCCGGACTGGCCGGCTGCCTGCTGCTCGCCTGCACGCTGCCATGGCGATCGGTGCTGATCGGCGGCGCGGTCGTCGCCGCCGGAGTGCCGTTGTTTTTCGCTAGCCGACGTTCGCGGTGATCGCGCGGTACCAGTTCGCGGCCATCTTGCGGTAGCCGAGGTCGTTGGGGTGGTCGCGGTTGCGCATGTCCAGGCCCTGGATCCGGCTCTGGTCGACCAGGTGGAAACGGGGGCCCTTGCGCGCCACGATCCGGGCGACCGCCGCGTTGTAGGTCACGGTGCGCCTCATCCGGGTGCCGACCTCACGGAAGTCGGCGATCCCGACGATCTCGGCGACGAAGACCTCGGTTTCGGGCCGCTCGGCCGCGATCCGGTCCAGCAGTCGGTCGAGGTGGCGTGCGGCGCCGGGGACGTGGTGAACCATGTCGTTGGTGCCGATGTGCAGCAGGATCACGTCCGGGCGGTAGGTGTCCAGCCAGTCGTCGATGTGGTCGGTCAGTTCGGCGATCGTCCAGCCCTGGTGACCTTCGTTGTCGGGGTCCGCGCCCCGGCCGGACCGCATCGAGCCGACGTAGTCGATGTTCAGTCCGGCGGCGGCGAGCCGGCGATGGAGTGTGCTGCGGTAACCGTCGAGAGTCCTCGAGCCGATGCCGTAGGTGATCGAGTCGCCCAGTGGCATCACGCGCAGCGGGCGCTGTTTCCCCGGTTCCTCGTCGGCCGGGCTTGCGGCGGATACCGGTTTCGCGGCGAATACCGGTTTCGCGGCGAATGTCGGCGTCGCGGCGGATGTCGGCGTCGCCGCGCCGATCACGGCGAGTAGGCCTGCCAGCGTCGCGAGACGCAACCGGCGGTTACTGATCATCACGGCCCCGTCAGATCGGTGTCGGTGTGGGCGTGATTTACGTTTCACCCCCGTTTGCCACCGGAGACGCACCGGCTGTGCGGTGGTACCTCTGGTGTGATGAACGGGATCTCGCTCGCGCGGCAGTTCTACCTCTCGCAGGTCCAGCCCGGCCTGGCCTCGGTGCCGCACGCGGCGGCGCTGCTCGGCCCGGGGTCGGAGGTTCTCGGGTACGACGACGAGGTGTCGCCGGACCACGATTTCGGACCTCGCGTCCAGGTCTTCTACATCGATCGCGACACCGTTGGAGAATTCTTCGTCCAGCTGTTGGGGTTCGATCCCGGCGCGGGGGTCTCCGTCGCGGACTGGCTGCTCACGCCCACCCAACTGCTCGCGAGCCTCACCCGGGGCGCCGTCTTCCACGACCCGGCCGACACGCTGCACCGGCGGCGGGCGGCCCTCGAGTGGTACCCGGACGACGTCTGGCGCTATGCCCTCGCGGCCGGCTGGCTGAAGGTGTCGCAGGAGGAGGCCTTCGTCGGGCGCACCGGCTCGACCGGGGACACTCTGGGCTCGCGCCTGCTGGCCGCCCGGCTAGCCCGGGAGATGGTCCGGCTCAGCTTCCTGATCTCCCGGCGCTGGGCGCCCTACGCCAAATGGCTCGGCCGCGCCTTCCGGGAACTACCCCTCGCCGCCCAGGTGGGGCCACAGCTGACGGCCGCGCTTTCCGCGGCGTCGTGGCGCGAGCGAGAAGATGCCCTGTGTACGGCCGGGAGTGTGCTCGCCGCCGCCACGAACGAGCTCGGGCTGTGCCCGGCGCTGGATCCGTCGCCGCGACAGTTCTATAACCGGGACATCAGAGTTCTGCAGGCCGAGCGCTACACGATCGCCCTCGCCGCCGAGATCACCGACCCTTCGTTGCGGGCCGTTCTGGAACACTTCGGTGTCCGTCATGGAACGATCCCGCGGCTGCCCGGCACCATCGACCAGGCGCTCGACTCCACCGACCTGCTCGGCGACCCCGCGCTGTTCCGCGCGGCCGCCCCGATGCTCGGCTTGACCCGTTAGCCGGCGGAGAGCTCGTTGTATTCGTCCGCCACTTGCTGGCCGGAGAGCGCGGCGATGGCCGCCATGATCTCGTCGGTGGCCTGACGCCGGGCCGGCCCCTGCTTGCCGTCCGCCGGGGGAGTGAACCGCAGCGGCTCGCCGAAGTGCGCGACGACCTTGCCCGGCCGGGGGAACCGCGCACCCACCGGCTGGATGCGATCGGTGCCGACGAGCGCAACCGGCACGACCGGCGCTCCCGATGCGATGGCGAGCCAGGCCACCCCCGTCCGCCCGCGATAGAGCCGCCCGTCTCGAGACCGGCTTCCCTCCGGATGAATGCCGAACACCCCGCCGTCCTTCAGCAGCCGCAGCGCGACCTCCAGCGATTCCTGAGCGGCCCGATAACCGCCGCGCGGCACCGGAATGGCATCGATCCCGGTCAGGAAGTTGCGGGTCGCCCACTGCTTCGGGCCGCCGTGTTGGAAATACTCCTGCTTCGCGATGAACGAGACCCGCCGCGGCGTCATCAGCGGAATGAGGAAACTGTCGAGGAACGACAGATGATTGGCCGCGAGAATGACCGGCCCACTGCGCGGCACATGCTCGGCGCCATGCACCTCGGGCCGGAAAGCGACCCGGCTGACCGGCAGCAGAATCGATCGCAGAGCGGTGGCGAGCATCATGCGGTCACCTTTCCCAGATGGGTTTCGACGGCGGCGACCAGAAGCGGCTCCGGATCGTCGAGACCGGTCACCACCTGCAGCGTTCCCCAATGCCAGAGCTGCGCGATGCCATGCAGGGCCGCCCACAGGGCCGCCGCCTGGGCAGTGGGTTGCGCTCGGCCGGCCCGCTTCAGCATCTCCACGAGTACGCCGAACAGAGGCGTGCTCTCCTCCCGAAGCCCGATATTGTTACCGCGCAGCAGATCGTGCCGGAACATGAGCGCGAACATCCCCGGCTCGTCCCGCGCGAACGTGACATATTGTCGCCCGAGCGCAAGCAGTGCCTCCCGCGGCTCCGCATCGTGATCCCCGATGGTCGCCGCGACGAGCCCACCGAGTTTCCGATACCCCTCGCGCGCAATAGCCGCGAGAAGCGCCTGGTGAGTCGGAAAATACCGCCGGGGCGCCCCATGCGAGACCCCGGCCCGCCGAGCAATCTCCCGAAGCGAAAGCGCACCACTCCCAGCCTCGGCAAGCAGCTCAACCCCCGCCGCCACCAGCCGCCGCTCCAGATCCCCCGAAGACATAGACAGTGTCTACCAGCCACGGGTAGACACTGTCTACCTCCCGGCGCCCCTCACCCTCCTGCCCTCCGGCAGCCCACGCGCGCACACCCGTGCCGCCTTCCGGCCCTTCGCGCACTTCTTCCTCGCGCGTCTGCGTCGCTTTCCGGCCCTTCGGCATGCCTCTTCCTCGCGCGTCTGCGCCGCTTTCCGGCCCCTTCGCGCACCTCTTCCTCGCGTGTCCGCGCCGCTTTCCGGCCCTTCGGCACGCCCCCTTCCTCGCGCGTCTGCGCCGCTTT
>NZ_JBEZYA010000010.1:0-150633 GCF_040638295.1 Actinoplanes sp. NPDC026619 | reverse complement strand
TTTCCGGTCCTTCGGCACGCCCCCTTCCTCGCGTGTCCGCGCCGCTTTCCGGTCCTTCGGCACGCCCCCTTCCTCGCGTGTCCGCGCCGCTTTCCGGTCCTTCGGCACGCCCCCTTCCTCGCGTGTCCGCGCCGCTTTCCGGCCCTTCGCGCACCTCTTCCTCGCGTGTCCGCGCCGCTTTCCGGCCCTTCGCGCACCTCTTCCTCGCGTGTCCGCGCCGCTTTCCGGCCCTTCGGCACGCCCCCTTCCTCGCGTGTCCGCGCCGCTTTCCGGCCCTTCGGCACGCCCCCTTCCTCGCGTGTCCGCGCCGCTTTCCGGCCCTTCGGCACGCCCCCTTTCGGCGCTGATCTTGTGGATTTGGCGCGGACATTTCGCGGCAAAGGGAGTTTTCGGCAGCGCTGGAAATCCTCCTAAACTAGCTTGACGGCACTCCGCTTGCCAATTGAGAGACCAGCCGTTCGCGGCGGTAACGAGAGTCATTCTCTGACTGGATCTGGCGGTCTTTGATTGGTCACACAAATTCTATTTGCTATCCCCGTCCGTCTTTTCGGGATTGGCATGATCAATCATTGGCGGCCGCTCTCTGCGGTGCGGAAGAATGTATTCATGAAACAGCGGCAGCTCCAGTTATTCACCAGCTCCGAGCTCGCCGCTATGCGTGACCGAACGAAGGCTCGTAATTATTCTCCGGCGGGGGATGAGTTTCGTCGTGAGCATGCGCGTCATCGGCGGTGGGGGCTTGCAAGGCGTCATGCCCGGAAGCTGTGCCGGTCGCATGGTTGTTCGGCCGAGTGCGGGGCGGTGGGTCTGCATGACGACTTCGAGGAGGTTCCGCCGCTTATCTGGGACGGCGAGACCACCTCCGCTCGGCCCCCGCAATGTGTGCCGGCCGGCGAGGTCCGGGTCCTGCGGGATGCGCAGCCGAGCCGTGAGCAACAACCCGGCGACGCTGGCCTCATCGACCAGGCACCAATCCCGCGCCAGACCGACCGGGCAGCCAATGCCAACCCCGCACACCAGGCAGAGGTCGCCGATCGGGCGTTGGCAACGGATCAAGCTCAGGCGGAAGCGCCCGACCGAGCGATAGCAACGATCCTGGCGCAGGTGGCTGACCAGGCGGAAGCGGTCGGCCAGGCTTCGGCGACGATCCAGGCGCAGGTGGCTGACCAGGCGCGAGTGGCCGGCCAGGCCTCGAGGACGATCCAGGCGCAGGTGGCTGACCAGGCGTTGCGCTGGACGCGCGCCATCGCTACCCCGCAACTGCGAACATCACCCCGCCAAACCGGCCGGACTCTCGGTGCTGTCAACCAGAACCGCACTCGGCGAAACGCGCGTCCACCGCCCGCCCCGCGAAGACACTGATGACTTTCCGCCGGCCGCGCGAAACTGCGGAAACCGTTTCCTGGCAACGAGCGGAGATGCGCGCTCGGGCGGGCGGACCGCCCAGTGGGGGAGAGCGCGCACTGTGCGGCGCTTCAACGAGAGGGTCCACGCACCCGGTTGCTACATATGGCGCCGGAGAGGCGGAAAGCGCCCGGCCCGGTCGCCTCGCAACGACCGGGCCGGGCTGGTGGGAGGGTGGTTTATGGGCCGCTGACGATGCTGGTTACCTGGTGGCCGCTGTTGGCCGCGGCGCCGGTGTTGTTGATGACGTGGCTGATGGTGCCGACGCCGCCGAGGGAGACCGTCACCATGTCGTGGAATTTGACGCCGCTGTTGACCGGCACCTCGAAGGCGCGGGCGTTGACGATCGCCGGGTTGACGTTGAAGTAGGCGTAACTGCCCAAGCCCCACGCCTCGTGGGAGGTCACCGAATCGGCCACCTTGTAGGCCGCCCAGCCCTGGGTGGAGCCGTTCATGTAGGCGGCCTGGTTCGGCGGGTCGTAGGGCATTTCGTTCTGGTAGAAGTAGGTCCGCCCGCCGTTGCCGTTCCAGATCGTCTGGTACTGCTGGTAGTGCTCGACGAACAGGCCGTAGAAGGTCACGTTCTGACCGTTGACGATGAGGCCCGTGCGCGCCGGGTTATAGGTCCAGCCGACCGTGTTGGTGCCGGTTCCGTGGTCGGCCCGCCAGATCCAGGCGTGGTCGCCGATCACGTTGTTGCTGTTCACCTCGACGCTGACGGTGGCCTTGCCGGCGACCGCGCCGCCGATCCGCACGAACACGTCGGACAGCACGGTCGGGTTGGCGGCGTGTGAGGCCGTCGAGCCGGTCGGGCCGACCTGCAGCAGGATGTTCGAGTTCGTGGTGCCGGCGTCCAGCAGCAGGCCGGCCAGCCGCACCCCGTCGACGTCGGCGACGTGGATCGCGTCGACGCCGCCGTCGGGCTGGAAGGTGGCGAGGCCGAGTCCGAGAATGACGGTGTCGGCCCGGGTCACGTTCAGTGTCTGGTTGAGGTGGTAGACGCCCGGCGTGACGAGCAGGTTCTTACCGGCGGCGAGGGCCGCGTTGATCGTGGACGCGGTGTCGCCGGACTTGACGATGTAGAACGTGCTGATCGGCAGCGAGGAGCCGGCCGGCGTGCCGGCGGCCCAGGTGGTGCCGCTCGCGTTGGTCCGCACCGACGGGACGAAGACCTGGTAGGCGCCGGCGCCGTCGACGTACAGGTAGGGCTTCTCGGCGATGACCGGGGAGGAGCCGACCGTGGTGTACGGCGGGGACGGGAAGCTCTGCGCGGGAGCGCCGGGGCTGCCGACGAAGACCTGGTTCCAGTTCGAGCCGTTCCAGCTGCCCATCTGCGTGTTGCGGGTGAGGAACTGCTGCTGCGAGCCGGACTGGATCTGCCCGTCGATCTTCGAGTCGGCGATGAAGCCGCCGGAGGACCAGCCGCCGTCGGAGAGCGCCAGGTTGCCGCGGACGTGCATGCGGCGGTACGGAGCAGCCTGCGACACCGACCACCGGTCCAGTCCGTCACCGGGGGTCACGGAGAGGCCCTCGGCGGAGCGCCAGAAGTTCTGCGTGGCGTTCTGCGAGCCGTCCGGCCACCAGTCCGCCTCGACGTGCACGTGACCGTTGATGTTCACCTGGTCGGGGGTGAGGCCGAGGCCGGCGACCTGGGTGAAGAAGCCGACGTTCGCGTCGACGTTGTAGCTGCCCGGCTTGAACAGCAGGGCATACCGGGCGGTGCCGAACTGGTTGCTGACCTGCGCGTTGAAGACGCTGGTCAGCTTGCTCTGGATGGTCGACGCCGGCATCGACGGGTCGAAGACGGTGACGTTCGGCCCCAGGTCGGGGTTCGTCGGGTTCGGCGGCACGGTGGTCGGCGTCGTCGGTGGCGTGGTCGGAGTCGTCGTTCCTCCCGAGAAGGTCCACTTCTGGTTGGCGCTGCCGGAGCAGTCCCAGAGCTGCAGCTTGGCACCGTCGGCGAGGTTGTTGTCCTTGATGTCCAGGCACTTGCCGGACGCAGTGTTGACCAAGTCTTTTCCGGAAGTGAGGCTCCACTTCTGGGAGGCCACGGTGTCGTAGCAGTCCCACAGGTGAATGACCGCGCCGTTGGCCGTCGAATTGCCGGCGACGTCGAGGCATTTGCCGCGCCCCTGCACCGATCCGTTGTCGGCGAACGTCCAGGTCTGGTTCTGGTTGCTGCTCGTGCACGACCACATCTGCGGCTGATTGCCGTTGGCCGTCGAGCCGTCCGTGACGTCCAGGCATTTGCTGTTCGCGGACGAGACGAGCGTGCCGGACGAGGCGGCGAAAGCGGTGGTGATGCCGACGACGCCGATGGCGCCGGCGGCTACCGCGATGACCGCGCCGGCCAGAAGTTTGCGTGATCTCATGATGAGTCTCCTCAGGCCGGATTGTTGGCGTGGGTCAGCGTCTCCCAGGCGACGAACAGATTGTTCGTTCCCTGCGGGCGGCGCGATTCGGTGAACGTCTGCGAGTTGGCCATCGCGATGCCGAGGCGGTTGTGCAACGCGTTGAACGCAACCTCTGAAACAGGCCCGAGACCCTTCTGCACGGTTCCGCCGCAGATGTTGGACGGCACGGCGGTGCCGTTCTCGAACTTCGTGTGGAAGCCGAGCGCCTGCCGCATCCGCTCCTGCAACGACGGCCAGAGATCTTCACCCTGGATGCGGGTGGTCTCCGCGACGTGGCTGATCGCCGAGAGGCCGTAACCGGTGTGCACGAAGTCGCGGCAGGTCTCCTGGGCGAGCCCGTCCACGAACGTGCTTTGTCCCTGCCAGTAGCTGATCAGCTCGGACTTGGTGTCGACGCTGCCCACCGGCGGGTACTTCGGCTGCGCGCCGTCCGCGGAGATGTAGATGTAGGCGGCCGCGCGCGCCTTGAACCGGGTAATGGCCCGGTCGTAGCTGGCCTTGTCGTCGAGGAACACCGAGATCCCGACGGCCGCCTCCATCATCGACAGCTCCCAGTTGCCGTTGCTGGAGCTGCCGGCGATGACGGTCGGCAGGTAGACGGTGCGCAGCATGGTGGCGAAGCGGGCCGCGTTCGGCCAGCTCGTGTACGTGTACTTGATGATCTCCGCCGCGCGCGGCCAGACCGATCCGGCCCAGCCGGTCTGCAGCGGGGCGTTGCTGTTGGTGTGCGCCTTGATCGTGTTCGACCAGGCGTCCATCAGCGCGATCGACTTCTGTGCGTAGGCCGCGTTGCCGGTGATGTACCAGGCCAGCGCGTCGGTGTAGGCGGCGATCGCGTCCTCGCGCTCGTCGGTGCAGCCGTTGTTCGGGTTGGAGTAGGAGCCGCATTCGACGGTCGCTCGCGGCTTGGGGGTGCGCGAGAGCGACGCGTACGAGCTGGCGATCATCTGGTTGTAGGCAGCCGACCAGGGCGCCGCCTTCGCGGTCACCTTGCTCTTGATGAAGTCGAGCTGGGCGCGGCTGACCAGCACGCCCGGGTGGCTGAACGTGATCGGGGCGGCATCGGCGGTCACGAGGCGAACGCCGAAGGCGCCGCCCACCGCGACCAAGGCCGTGAAAGCCGCTAAAAGGGCGCGTTTGCGCATGGGGATGCTCCGGGTGGGGATGGGGAAACCGGAAAGTGGGTTTACAGTTCCCGAGATCCGAGTGCCCGGTCAAGCCCAAATTGACCGACTTAAAAGTCTCTTAAGAGTTCCGGAACTAGAGAGCGCTCTCGCGGCCGAAACCGGTTCCGGCGACGATCAAAATCCCCACAAAGTACGTCACTGGGGCGCCAGCACGATGCGCTCGCCCGGCACGTCCGGCTCTGCCCAGGCCTGCTCGACGTCGGCCAGTGGCCGCACCCGTGGCGTGACCGCGATCGTGCCCGCGTCGATCTCCTCGACCAGGGCGGGCAGCTCGGCAAGATAGGCCCGCGCCGATACCGCGCCCTGCCCGTTGCCCTGAAGCCGGAAGTTGGCCGACCGCAGCGCCACGGAAGGCAGCTCGATCGTCGGCCCGGCCATCGACCCGATCTGAATCCAGTCGAGCTGCCGGCTGCGGTCCGCTCGCGCCGTCAGCAGCGCCATGATCGCCTCGGCGGCCGGCTTGCCCCAGAGGTAGTCGATCACGATGTCGACCTCGGCGGCTGCGGCGGCGAGCGCGTCCGGCCCGTCGCCGAGCGCGACGACCTCGTCGGCCGCCACGGTGGCCAGGCGCTCGGCGTTGCGACCGGCCCCGACCACGCGACCGGCCCCGAGTCGCTTGGCGACCTGCACGGCCATCGCCCCCGCGTTGCCGGTGGCGCCGAGAACCAGCACGCTCTGCCCCGGCTGGATCGGCACCCGCCGCCGCAGCGCGACCCACGACGACATCGCCGGGTTCATCGCCGCGGCCACCCCGGCCACGTCGACGTGGGCGGGCAGCTCCACCATCCGGCGCCGGTCGACCACGACTTTCTCCGCCATGGTCCCGATGATGTCGTCGTCGGCCACGAAATAGACGGCCGCGCCGTCCGCCCGCCGGCCGACCCCGTCGACGCCCGGGATCATCGGCAGCGTCCCGCTGCTCGTGTAGTGCCGGCCGGCCGCTCCGGTGCGGACTCGCGGGTGCAGGCCCACCGCGAGCACGTCGATCAGCTCCTGGCCGTCTTTCACCTCGGGCGTCTCGAACGGCAGGTAGTGCGGCGGCTCGTCGAACGAGGTGACGACGGCGGCGTTCATCTTCATGGCTTCTCCAATAGTTGGTGGCACAAACTAATGTAGTTGGTGTCACGTACTAAATCAAGTAGGATCTTGCGCATGCCATCCATCAGCACGGTCGACGGCCTGGCCCAGCTCTCTTTCCTGGTCCAGGGCGCTCTCGAGCGCCGGGCCGCCGAGCACGACGTCTCCCTGATCCAGACCCGCCTGCTGGGCGTGCTGCGAGACCGCCGCCCGACCATGCAGGAACTGGCCAAACTCCTGAGCCTGGACAAGTCGAGCGTCACCGGCCTGATCGACCGGGCCGAGCGGCGGGGTCTGGTCGTCCGCGTCCCGTCGCCGACCGATCGCCGCTCGTCGCTGGTCGAGCTGACCGACCTCGCCCGCGACCTGATAACCCGGGTGTCGGCCGCCTTCGAGGCGGACGTGGCCGCGCTGGTGGCGGTGCTCCCCGCGCCGGACCGAGCCGGCCTGACCGACCTGGTCGCCCGCCTGCTGATCGCCCACGCCGCGGCGCACGGCGTAGACCTATTGGCCAGCACTGAATAGCGCGGATTCGGGCACCGAGACGGGGCCGCGCCGCCGGGGGAAGTTGGCTACCTTGTGGTCGGGAGGCCACAGTGGACGCTTCGCTCTACGGCCGGATCGGCGGCGAGCCCGCGGTGACCGAGGCGGTCAATCGTCTCTACCGGGTGATCCTCGCCGACGACCGCCTGCAGCCCTACTTCGCCGGCGTCGACCTGCCCCGCCTGAAATCGCACATGGTCGCCCTGCTCAGCCAACTGCTCGGCGGCCCCGAGAGCTATTCCGGCCGCGAGTTGCGCGCGGCCCACGCCGGGCTGGACATCACGCCGGGGCACTACGACCTGGTCGGCGCGTACCTGATCGGCGTTCTGGCCGGCCTGGGCGCGCCCGACGACCTGCTCAACGCGGTGCGCACCGTCCTCGCCGATACGTCCGACGACATCGCCGCCTGACGACCGGCGGTCACCGGCGGCCGAGGGCCAGTTCGGTTATCTCGTCGGCGCAACCCCAGGACAACGTCATGCCGGCGCCGCCATGGCCGTACGCATGAATCAGCCGGCTGTCGGTCGCGTCGATCTCCACCCTCGGGCCGCCGTGGCGGGCCGGCCGCAGGCCGATCCGTTCGGCGAGGAAGCGAGCTCCGGTCAGCTCGGGCGCCAGGCCCGTGCAGCGCTCGATGATCGCGGCGGCCTCGGCCGGGTCGGGGTCGAAATCGCCGCGGCCGACGTCGAACGTGCCGCCCAGCACCACGTCGCGGGAGCGCGGGTGCACGTAGGTGTTGCCGGCGGGATTCTGCTGGTCCCGGATCGCCTCGGTGATGCCGGGGTTCTCGACCAGCACGATGTGGCCGCGCACCGGATGCACGGCGGGGTCGTTCACCAGGGCGCGAGCGGCCAGCCCGGTCGCGTTGACGACGACATCCGCCTCCGCCTCGGCGAGGGCGGTCACCCGGCGCCGCTCGATCCGGCCGCCGGCCTCCTCGACCCGGGCGGCCAGCCAGCCCAGATAGATGTCCATCTCGGCGAGCGGGGCAAGAAAATGCAGTTCCTGGGTGTACGGGGTGATGCCGTCCCGAAGTTCCACACCGTCGGCCGCCGCCGTCCACCAGGGCAACGCCGGGATCGGGGTGCGGAACAGGTTGCGCGTGGGCCGGAGCAGCAGACCGGGGACGCCGTCGTCGAGTTGCCGGCGGAATGCCCGGTAGGTTGCCGCCGCCCACCTCGCCACCTGCGGATTCTCGCCGGTGCGAGTCGGGTACCAAGCGGCGGCCGCCACCGCCGACACGGTGTCCAGCGGATCGTCGGCGGACCAGACGGTCACGGCCGCGCCACGCTCCAGGAGCCGGATGGCCGCGGTCAGGCCGATCACGCCGCCGCCGACCACAATCACGTCCGTCATGAATCCAGCCTGCCCGATCGCCGGCCGTTCCAACCGAGCCGGCCGACGGCTACCGACCCGCACCCGAGTCGCGCGGCACATTCCTAAAGCCGGTAGGAGCTCGCACGATTTACTCCGGGAGTCAGGGGACACCAGCCGGGGGAGCTCGCTATGCAACGCCTCAACATGATCGCCGCCTATCTCCGCACCGCTCTGGAGAATGACGAGGGCGCAACCGCCGTCGAGTACGGCCTGCTCGTCACGTTCATCGCGATCGTGATCATCGTCGGCGTCAGCGCGTTCGGCACCCACCTCAGCGACGTCTTCACCAACCTCACCAGCAAGTTCTGACCCGAGCGCGCGGCCTGGCCGCCGAGGTCAGCCGGTCGTCAGAAACTGCCTGATGCCGGTCAGCCAGCGGTCGGGATTGTCGAAATGCGCCATGTGGGCGGCCGCCGGCACCTCGACAAGAGTGCTGGCCGGCAGCGCGGCGTGCAGGCGGCGGGCCACCCCGATCGGGAAGCCCATCTCGTTCACGCCGTGCAGGATCAACACCGGCCGGCCCCAGTCACGCAACACCGCGTCGGCCTCGTCCGGTCCGCCGGGCAGTAACGTCCCGTCGGCGTACGGCCGGTTGTAGTCGCTGGTGAAATGGACTCGTTCGAGCACCGTGTGCCAGGCTTCGAGACGATCAAGCCGCCACACCTGCAAGGGCGCGCTCGCGTAGGCCATCGCCCGGCTCAGGGCGCCGTCCGGCGCGGTCGGTCCGCTCAGGATCGGGTCGTCGAAGCGGACGTCGGCGCACAGCTCACTGCGCCGCTGGTAGTCGGCCGAAGCCCGCAGCTCGTCGCCGAAGTCGGTATATGCCGTGGTCGAGGCGAGGACCAGACGGCGCACGACCTCGGGATGCTGCTGCAGCAGGCGCATGGCGATCCGCCCGCCGAAGGAGAAGCCCAGCACGTCGGCCGGCCCGGAATCCAGCGAGCGGATGACGGCGGCGACGTCGTCGGCGAGCAGATGGGGCTGCAGCTCGCTCTCCGGCAGGTCCCCGATCGGCGGCGTGCGCTGGCTGCGGCCGCAGCCACGCAGGTCGAACACGACGACGTGGGCCACATCGGTGAGCTCGGCGACGGCCGGCAACAGATAGCTGTGGTCCCAGGTCGGACCGCCGTGGATCACCACCAGCGCGGGCAGCGCCGGATCGCCGAAGCGCCGGACGAACAGGTCGACGCCGTTGAGGCGAACCAAGCTCATGGGCGCAACTCCGCGGCCAGGCATACCCGCAGGTAGGCCTCCACCCAGGCATCCACGGCGTCGGCGCCCGGGTCCGGGCCGAGCCGGCCGGCGAGCGCTCGCGTCGCCTCGGCGGCCCGGCGCAGGCCGGTGCGCGCCAGCCGGTCGGCCGCACCGCCGAGCCGGCCGCCCATCGTCGGCGGTGTGTGCAGCAGCCCGCGATGCGTCACCTCGGCCAGCAGGGTCAGCGCCTCGTCCAGCGCATGCCCGAGCGGATCGGCCGTCGCGTCGGGCAGCGGCCGCGGATCCGCGCCGTGCGTCGCCGGCGCCAGATCCGGCACCAGCACGCCGTCGCCGGTCGCGAAGCCGATCGGATCGATGACCACGCCACCGCCGCCCCGGCGAACACTCCCGGCGACGAACCGGACCTCGCCGCTCAACGCCTCGGCCACCCCGTCGAGCCGCCCGGGCGCGCAGGCCGCATGCGTCGCGGTGATCGTCGCGGTCGTGCCGTTCCCGTCCGCGATCACCGCGTCCAGCCGCTGCGCCCCCGGTGCATAGCTGATCGACCGCACCTCGGCCACCGGCACCACCCGCACGAGTTCGGCCTCCACCCGCGCCCGGATCGGCCGCGGCGGCAGGGCGCCGAGCTCGGCGGCGAGAGCGGCGAGGTCGTCGGCGACGAGCGCACGCGGCAGCTCGTCCCACGATCCCCGGGTCGCCATCGCCTCGGTCCGGCTCAGCCGCCGGGCGCCGAGCCGCACGGTGCGACTCGCGCTGCGCGCGGCGGACTCGGTGACCACCACCCCCGACGCCAGCGCGCGGATGCTCACGCCGGCGACGCGGCGTTCGCCCAGACGTGGTCCGGCTTCGTCGCTTGCGTACGCTCGCCGCAGCACCAGAACGGTCCCACTGTCCGCATGCGCGAGGAACACGTCGACCACCCGTTCCTCCCCGGCCACCGACACGCGGGCCCCGAGCCCGTCGAGCCGGGCCCGCCGGAGCGGAGTCTCCGACGCCTCATCGGTCCCCAGCACCCGCGAGACCAGACTGGCCCCGCCGGCGCCGGCCGCGCGATGCCGTGCGAACAGCTCGGCCACGTGGTCGGCGAGGGCTTCCGGGCGGTAGCGGGCGCTCCGTTCCCGGTAGGCGTCGAGCTGCCCGACCAGGTCCTCCACGGCCAGCAGCGGCCACCGGAGCCGGCCCGCCTCGAGCTCCCGCCGCACCGAGGTGACCTCGGCGCCGATCCCCGCGCCGAGATGGACGGCCCCTTCCCGGAGCACGAGCCCGGCGAGCGCCACGGCCCGATCGAGCCCCGCCCCACCACCGGCGGCCGCCCCGCCACCGACCTGAACCTGAACGTCGCCCTCGCCCGGCGTCTGCTCGTCGGCGGCCCGGAAGGCCCACACCGCCAGCGCGATGACGTCGTCCCGGACTCCGGCGACCGCGTCGGTCCGGGCGAACCCGAGATCCCCGGGCACCAGGAACCGCACGGTGGCGGTGGGCAGCTCCACGGTCGGAACCGGATCCCCGGGCCGGCCCCGATGCACCCGCGCCACATAACCGGCCCGCTCCACCCGGCGGGCCGCGCCGACCGCCCGTTCCCCGATCCGGGCAACCAGCTGCGCCTCGGTGAACTCGCCCGGCGACCAGGCGTGATCCGCCGGCGCGGGGCTCGGGGGCCCGACCACATCGCCTGGCGCTGCGGACTGGTGTTGCTGCTGGTAGGTGAGAACCAGGGCGAGGAGGTGCCGGCACAGGCCGGGGGCCTCGCAGGCGCACTTGCCGGCGGCCAGGCCGCCGCGGGGCAGGACCGTGGTGATGCCGTCGGGCGCGGTGGCGTGGACGGTGCCGTCCGGGTCCTCCGAGATGGCCGGCGGCTCGCGGTCCGCCTCGCGGGCGGCTCGTTTCACCAGGCCGCGGTTGGTCAGCTCGGCCAGGGTGTCGGTGGTCAGGGCCAGGAGGTCCGGTCTCATCGGCTCACCTGCTCGGCGACGAACTCGGCCAGCCGGCCGGGGGTCATCGCGCCGACCGCGGCGCCCAGGTCGGCCAGGCGCTGCCCCAGCTCGCGGTCGAAGACCGGGTTGGCCTGCTCGTCCAGGGCGGCCAGGCACAGGACCTTGGTGCCCTGCTCGATCAGGTCGCGGACGGATCGGATCAGCGCCGCCTCCGAGCCACCCTCGAAGAAGTCGCTGATCACCGCGACGATCGCGCGGCGCGGCTGTTCGATCAGGCCGGCGCCGTAGCGGACCGCGCGGCCGATGTCGGTGCCGCCGCCGAGCTGGACCTTCATGAGCAGCTCGACCGGGTCGTCCACGTCCTGGGTCAGGTCGACCACGTCGGTGTCGAAGGCGACCAGGTGGGTGCGCACGCCCGGCAGGCCCCACAGGCAGGCCGCGGTCACGGCCGAGTGGATGACCGAGTCGACCATCGAGCCGGACTGGTCGACGAGCAGGATCAGCTGCCACTGCTCGACGTGCTTGCGGCTGCGGGAGAAGAAGTGCGGCGTCTCGATGTAGAGCCGGCGCTCGTCAGGGCGGTAGTGGCCGAGGTTGGCGCGGAGGGTCCGCCGCACATCGAAGTCGCGGGCCTGCTTCCACCGGCTCGGCTTGCGCGCCCGGGCACCGGTGAACGCGGCCCGCACCTCGGTCGCCATCCGCGCCATCAGGTCCCGGACCACGGCTTCCACGATCCGCCTGGCCAGGCGCAGCACCTCGGGATTCATCAGGTGCTTCGTCTGTAGCACGGCGCGCAGCAGCGCCGGATTGGGCTCGACGGTCCGCAGCACCTCCGGGTCGGTGACGATGTCGGTGATCTCGTACCGCTCGATGGCGTCGCGCTGCAACCGCTCGACCGTCTCCTTCGGGAAGAGCCGGTTGATGTCATCGAGCCAATCGACGGCGGTCAGCGCGGACGGCCCGCCGCCACCGAGCCGGGTGGCCCGGCGCCGCACGTCCCGCCGGTCATGGTCGTCGTCCCGGCCGTACAGCCAGTCGAGAGCCGCGTCCCGCCGGGCCGCTTCCGGGCCGAGCTCACCCGCGGCCGCGGCCGGCTCGCCGAGGACGAGCCGCCAGCGCTCCAGATCCGGATCGGTCACGACACCAGCCCTTCCCGCCGCAACACGGCGTCCACCAGGTCGTCCAGCGCCATCCCGGCCGCCACCACCTGCGGATGGAGCCCGCCGCGCAGCAGCCGCCGCCCACTTCCGCCGAGCCCGCGCCGCTCCAGCACCCGCGCCGCGATCGTCTCCCGCTCCCGGGGCGGGAAATACTCGAACGCCTGCCGCAACGCCGGCAGCGCCACCAGAAAGTCGTCGCCGGACAGCCCCGACATCAGCTCGTCGAGCAGCCCGACCACATCGGCGTGCTGCAGCACCTCTTCGCGCGCCAGCGCGAACAGCCCGGCCAGCCAGTCCCCGGCCGACCGCGGCACGAACGCCCCACGAACGGCCCGCACCGGATCGAGCGCGCGAGCCGGCGCCGGGTCGTCGACGGGGGCCGTTGGTGGCGGTTCGGAAAGGGCCCAGCGGAAGCCGAAAGCGGCGCCGCGCAGGTCGGGTGGGACGTCGCTGTCCGCGGCGAGGCGGGCGGCTACCTCCAGGGCGGCCTCGCGGTCGAGGGCCAGCGGGCGTTCGGCGTGGTGGAGGGCGTCGCGGCAGGCGGCCAGGGCGGCGATGCGGCCGGGGTCGGCGGGGGCATCGCCACCGCGGATCCCCTCGGCCAGCCACAGGATCCGGCGGACCGACGCGGCGATGACCGTGCCGAGCGTGTCGCTGTGCGCGGTGCCGAACAGGTGGCCGTGCCGCCACATGGTCAGCACGACGGCCAGGGTGCGGCCGAGCGGGCCGAGGTCGGGGGCGGAACCCACCGCGGCCTCGATGTCGGCGAGGGTGCGCGCCGAGATGTCGGTGATCCCGGCCAGCGCCGCGTCGAACAGGACGGTGGCCAGGGCGTCCACGTCGCGGCCGGCTCGGGCGGCGCGGTCGGCGAGCACGGCGGCAGCCGCGTCGGCGAGCGTCACGCCGAAGGCGCCGGCCTCGATCACCGCGCTCAGCCGGTCGGCGGACGGGCGCAGGGTCCAGCGCTCGCGCAGCACCGGTTCGAGGCCGGTCGCCGGCCCCGAGTCTCGCCGGAAGCCGGGCACCTCTAGCACCCGCACCCGGTGCAGCACCCGGCTGCGCTGCCGCTCGGTGTCCTTCGTCAGGTCGAGATCGAGGTCGGCGGCGCCGTCCAATCCGGAGCGGGTCAGTTCGGCGTCGAGATCATGGACGAGCGGCGGCGCGGGCGTCGCCGGGTGCAAGCGCCCGACGCGCGTCCCGCTCAGCGCGGCGACCATCTCGACCACGACCGGATGGCTTCCGGCCCCGAGCGTCCCGCGCGACGACCACGGCAGCGGTACGTCGAGAGCCTCGTTCACCAACGCCGAAGCCAGCCCGTCGAGCACGTCGGTGCGCCCCGGCCGACGATGCCCGCGCACTGCGGCGAGCCCTTCGGCGGTGGCGTGCGCGGCGATCAGGTCGGCCGTCGACACCGGCTGCTTCCGCTCCCGCAGCCGGGTGGCCACCGCCTCGACCAGGTGCCGCGCGGCACCCTCCAGACCGGATTCCCACAGCTCCTGGTAGTAACCCGGCGACGGCATCCCCGACTGGTAGCCGTCAAAGGCATCGAGCCGCCGGAAGGAATACGGCACGAGGAAGCTCCCACCGATCGCCCCGTCCGGCATGGCCGGGACCGCCGGCCACGCGACGTCAAACCCGCTGGCCCGCGAGGGCGCAGCCCGATCCGAGGCCGTGGCGTCGCCCGAGAGCGTGGCGTCGCCCGAGGCCGTGGCGTCGCCCGAGAGCGTGGCGTCGCCCGAAAGGGCGGCGCCGGCCGAAAGGGCGGCCTGGTCCGAGAACGCGGCCTGGTCCGAGAACGTGGCCTGGTCCGAGAACGTGGCCTGGTCCGAGAACGTGGCCTGGTCCGAGAACGTGGCCTGGTCCGAGAACGTGGCCTGGTCCGGGGGCGGGGCCTGGACCGCGAGCGTGGCTCTGGTGGAGGGTGGGTGGGGGTTGGCGGTGGCTTTCTGGGCGGCTACGAGGGCGGGGCGGTGGAAGCCGCCGGTTACGACCACTACCGGGCGGTCGCCGGCCGCGGTGGCTGCGGCGTCGACCCAGGACGACATGTAGGACTCGCGGGCGCGGTCGGCGGCGCCCGGGTCGGCGTCGCCGCGGATCAGGTCGAAGTATGTGTCCAGGCGGGTGGCCAGGTCGTCGGTGGGGGCGGTTTCGAAGAGGTGGTCCCACAGGACGTCGGTGTTGTCGACCTCGAAGCTGCGGCACAGGCGGGTCATCACGTCGGCGTAGCGCAACTCGGCGTCGGCGTAGCGGTTGGCCAGGCCGGCGAAGGCGGGGTGCCAGGCCGGGAGGTCGATGAAGCGGGTCTCGGCGCCGACCCGGCGGGCGTGGGTGAGGGCCGTCCACTCGGGGGAGTAGTCGCACAGCGGGGCCCAGGACGCGTGCCGGCGGTCGTCGTCGCGGTAGCTGCTGAAGATCGCCAGCGGAAGGGTGTGGCCCAGGGTCAGCTCGTCGAGGCGCGGGTTGAAGTCGGCCGGGCCCTCGATCAGGACGTAGGCCGGGCGGAGGCGGTCGATGGTGTCCGCCACCAGCCGCGCGCAGGCGGGGCTGTGGTGGCGGACGCCGATGAACGTGACCGGCATCGGTCAGCCCGGCAGCAGGTGGCGGGCCTGGTGCAGGGCCGTCCACTGGTCGCCGTCCCGCCAGGTCACCTGCTGGGCCAGGTAGCGCCGCAGCTTGGCGAGGTCTTCGGGGTTGTCCTTGGCCGCGGTGCCGGCCAGGCAGGTCACCACGTCTTCGGCGTTGCCGGGCTCGCCGCGCAGGAACCAGCCGCGCAGGCCGACCGCGTGCGCCACCGAGACCGCCTCGGCCGTGCTCATCACCGCGGACAGGCGGTCCATCGAGTCGCCGCGGGCGGTCTCGCCGGTGCGCAGCTCGCGGAACGTCGTCACGAGCACCTCGAGGACGTCGCGCCGTGGCTCGGCGGTGACGCCGGAGCGGCGCAGCAGGCGGGCCGCCTCGTCGGTGACCAGGGCCAGTTCGGTGCGGAAGTCGGCGATCGGGAAGACCGTCTCGAAGTTGAACCGGCGTTTCAGGGCCGAGCTCATGTCGTTGACGCCGCGGTCGCGGGTGTTCGCGGTGGCGATGACGTTGAAGCCGTCGCGGGCGAACACCATCGACTCCGCGCCGGTCAGCTCGGGGATCGCGAGCACCCGGTCGGACAGCGGGGAGAGGAGGCAGTCCTGCACTTCGAGGGGGCAGCGGGTGATCTCCTCGAAGCGGACGGTGCGGCCCTCGGCCATGCCGCGCAGCATCGGGGCCGGCACCAGCGACCGCATCGACGGGCCCTCGGCCACCAGCAGGGCGTAGTTCCACGAGTAGCGGATCTGGTCCTCGGTGGTCGCGGCGCCGCCCTGGATGGTCAGCGTGGAGTCGCCGCTCACGGCCGCCGCCAGCAGCTCCGACAGCAGGGATTTGGCGGTGCCGGGCTCGCCGACCAGCATCAGGCCGCGGCTGGTGGCCAGGGTGATCAGCGCGCGGTCGATCAGGGACGGGTCGCCGACGAACTTGCGGCTCACCTCCAGTGCCGGGTCGCCGACCACGAAGCGGCGGGCGGCCTGGACGCTCAGGTGCCAGCCGGGTGGGCGGGCGGCGGTGTCGGCCGCGCGCAGGCGGGCCAGCTCGGCGGCGAAGCGGACCTCGGCGGGCGGGCGCTGCACGGCCTCGGCGGGTTCGGTGACGTCGACAATCATGATGCCCTCACGCGGTGATTTCGGTCAGGTCGCGGATGATCTCGGAAGCTGCCACCGGGTCGAGCCGGCCGAGCGGGATCAGCCCCTGCGTGCTGCGTGACCAGCTGCTGTAGGCGGAGCCGTCGTGCACGTAGATGTGGGTCAGCGTCTGCTCCGGGAATTCGGTGGGCATGCCGACCACGATGCCGGGGTCGAGCTCGACGGCCACCTCCAGGCGCGGCGCCAGTTTCAGCTCCATGGCGGCCTGGATGCCGGCGTCCTGTGGCTGCTCGCGCCGCCAGCCGCGCCGCTCCAGGCCCATCACCTTGGTGGTCGGCAGCGTGCTGCCCTCGAACCGGGCGAAGTGGGTGCCGGCCGCCTCGTCGGCGGTGAGCGCGAACGTCTCCCGGCTCAGCTGGGGGAACGGCTGGAGGATCTCGTAGTCGGCGAACAGCTCCGACCAGGTGGCGAGGTCGGTGAGGTGCAGCGGGTGGGCCACGCCGACGACCGTGTCGTCGGCGATCGTGGTCTCGTCGTCGTCCACGGTGGAGAGCGTGCGGTCCTCGGCGACCCGGATCGCGCCGACGACCTTGCCGGAGTCGTCGTAGACGCCCCAGACCAGGCGGCGGACGATGTGCCAGAGCAGCGGGTGACCGACGAACAGCTCGCGGAACTCGGCGCCGGACCAGCGGCGGCCGGTGACCATGGCCCGTTCGAGGCGGCGGATCTGGTCGCCGGCGACCGTGCGCACGTCCTTCTTCAGCGCGGCGAACTGCTTGTAGGCCGCCTCACCGAGCGCGGTGTCGTCGCGGGCGCCCGGCTTGGGCAGGGCCTTCAGGTGTTTGCCGGCGGCGTCCGTCACGTACGGGCGGAGCTGCTCGTCGAAGCCGACCACGAACTGCCGCGGACCATAGTCGAGGCGCATGCTGCCGTCGGACTCGAGCCCGAAGTCGGGCACCAGGCGGTCGGCCAGCTGCTCGGCGCTCAGGCCCAGGGCGGCGGCGACCTCGTCCATCTTCTGGTTGGCGGCCGCCTTCAGGCCCTTGAACTTGGCCCGCTGGGCGATGCCGTGCAGGTGCATCAGCGCCACGTCGGTGCCGATCGCGGCGAGCACGCCGACCCCGGTCACGGCCTTGGCGTGGCCGCCCTCGCCGGGCCAGGCCAGGATCAGCGGGGTGAGCCGGCGGACCGTCTCGTCGTCGCCGATCAGGCCGAGCGCGTCGAGCACCCAGCCCTCCTTGGCGCCGGCGCCGGCCGACTGCCAGCGCTGGAACACGCCCCACCCGAACTCGGCCAGGCCGGCCGGGTCGCAGGCCTGCTTGACGATCTCGACTCCCGCGTACGGGTCGTCGAGCTTGGACACGGCCAGGACGGTGAGCAGGTTGGCGACCGCGTCGGCGGGCAGGGCGCCGGCGCTGTCGCGCAGCGGAACCGGGGGCAGCAGGCCAGGCACGGCCCACGCCGGGGCCGGTGGGAGCCGGGCCGGGAGGACGGTCAGCGGGTCGGTGGCCAGCAGCGTCTCGATCGCGGCGGCCGGGGCCGGGCCGTAGGAGGCGGCGGCGGCGCGGACGGCCTCGGTGTGGCCGTTCGCGTGCAGCGCGAGCAGGGCACGCTCGGCCTGGCGGCGGGCCGGGCCGGGCTTGTCGAGGGCGGGCGGGACCAGCGCGCGGGCGGCCGGTGCGGCGTGGCGCAGCAGCCAGGTCAGCGCGAGGCGGCGGACGCTCTTGAGCCGGACCAGCCAGTCGGCCATCTGTACGGCGATCACCGGCGCGGTGAACGGCAGGAAGGCCGGCGCGATCTCGTTGGTGCGCTGGGCCAGGTGCAGCATGGCCGGCAGCGCGTCCAGTTCGAAGCGGGCCGCGATCACCCGCATCCAGGTGCCGGAATCGTAGGTCTCGTGGGGCCGCCAATGGGTCAGGGCGGGCCGGGCGATCAGCTCGGGTGCGTCCTTGAAGAAGCGAATCGGCTCGTACCACGACGTGCGGCCCAGGATGATGCGCTTGGCGATCGACGCCCAGTCATCCTTGTTGCCGTCGTGGTACTGCACGGTCAGGGTCTGCGACCAATTTTCCCGCTCGCCCGGCAGCCACTCGACGGTGGCCGGATCTTGGCAGGTCAGATCGGCGATGACGATCGGCTTGGCGGCCTTCGTGCGCTGCTGCCAGGGCGGGGTGATCAGCAACGGCGGCACGGCGGTGGGATCGGCGATGCGGAGGTCGGCGGCGCGGGCGGCGATCGCGTCGACCCGGGCGGCGGCGGCAGTGCTCAGGGCGGGGCGCACCGCGTCGATCAGGTCGGGCCGGGCCAGGACGTGGGCGCGCAGCGCGTCGGCGACGACCGGCCGGTCGCCGGCCTCGGCGAGCAGGCGCAGGGCGCGCACCGGGTAACGCTCGGCCGCCTCGAGCAGGGCGGGCGAGACGTATTTGGCGCCGGCCCGCTCGATGAGGCCGGTCATCACCTCGTCGCCGGGCAGCGCGGTGAGCACCGAGAGCAGGCGGCGCTGGGCGTCGGCGCCGCGGTCGTCGTCGAACCACTGGAACAGGGTGGGCGCGCAGCCGGAGCCGACACCCTCGGCCAGCGTGACCAGCAGGGCGAGCAGGCTGGTCACCGAATAGCTGCTGACCAGCGAGCCGATCACGGCGGCCTGCTCGGCGGTGCGGACCGCGGTGGTCAGCGCGATGCCGAGGTAACCGTCGGTGGTGGCCTCGGCATCGGCGAGGTCCTGCGCGACCCAGTCGGCCTGGCCCGGGGCCAGGATCGAGGCGCCGACCCGGGCATAGAGGTGGCCGGAGCGGTAGCGGGACAGGATGGCCAGCGCGGCCGCGTATTCCTCGTCGTCGGCGGCGGCGAGCGCCTCGCGGACCCGCAGCGTGATGACCAGTTGTTCGTCGAGGTTGTGCCAGCCGGGGCGGACCTCGCGCGGATCCATCGTGCGGACCTGGTAATCCTGATGGTTGCCCCGGCTCGGGCCGTGCGGGCCGACCTTCAGGGTCATCAGCTCGGCGGCGGCCTCGACCGCGAACAGCAGGCCGCGCTCGGCGATCCACCGGTCGGCGAAGGTGGCCAGGCGGGTCTCGTTGCCCCACCGGCCGAGCGCGGACGCGACCACGACGGCGGCGGCGCCGATCGGCGGGGCGCCGGGGTCGCCGGCGAGCCAGGCGAATGCGGCGTGCCGGACGGCCGGGTCGGTGCCGGGTGATTCGAGGATCCGTTTCACCTGGTCGGGGACTCGGTTGATCTCGTCGTCGACGATCTTGCGGGCGTTGGGCCCGGGCGTGAACGTGCCGACGCCGGCGCTGCCCCGGCGTGCGTAACGATGCCTGTACCACGAGGTGGGGACGACGAAAGCGTCTTCGTCGGCGGCGACAGCAGGCACGGGAGCGGGGGTCGCGGCAGCGGGCGCGGGGGTCGCGGAAGCCGGCGTGGACGAGGAGGTGGGAACGGGCGCCGTTGCGGTTGGGGCGCTGACCTCCGCGTAACCCTTCCTGGTTTTCTCGGTGATGAGCTTGAGCTCGTGGGTGGCGGCGAGTCCGTCGTCGGCGAAGGTCTTGATCTTTGTCTGGCCGGACGTGCCGACCCGGCCCCACCGCACCGTCACCTCGAGACCGTCGCGCTCGATCTCCCAGAACTTCGCCGAGCTTCCCTCGACGAACTCGAAACTCCGCATGGCCACCCCTCGTCGGAACTTGGCCGGAACGTTAGCGGGAGGCTATGACAAAAAACTTGATAGGCGGGTTGTATGCAAAACCGGCTCGGATCTTGCGGAATTCGTCAGTACGGGGCAAGGATTGCATGCAATCGGCGCGAGGAGGCCCCGGATGCTGCCGGCGGTGGAACAGGTGGCTCAGTCCCTGCGGGACGAGATCCTCTCGGGGGCGATCGCGTCCGGAACGCGCCTCGGTGAGGCCGAGCTGGCCACTCGCCTGTCGGTCAGCCGCACGCCGATCCGGGAGGCTTTGTCCCGCTTGGCGGCCGAGGGTCTGGTCGAGCTTCAGCCCAATCGCGGCGCCCGGGTCGCGTCGTGGACCAAGGAGCAGCTGCAGGAGATCTTCGAGCTCCGCCTGCGCCTCGAGCCCTATGCGGTACGCCAAGCGGTGCCGAAACTGACCGACGACAAACTGGCCGAACTGGACGAGCTCGCCGAAACCATGCTGCGCGGTGGCGGGCGCGACCTGACCCAGCTGGTCGATCTCAATCGGCGGTTCCACGGGATGTTCATCGAGGCGGCCGGTTCGCAGCCGCTCGCGGGCGCGTTGAAGAACGTCACCCACGCGGCCGTCGTGCATCAGAACTTCGCGGTCTATCCGCCCGACGCGATGGCGCGCAGCCTCAACCACCACGTCGAGATGGTGGCGGCCGCGCGGGCCGGCGACGGCGATTGGGCGGAAGCGGTCATGCGGGCTCACCTTTACAACGCGCGGGCGACCATGATCGGGGGCGACCGGTGAGTCTTCCACTGGACGATCTGCGGGTGATCGAGTTCGGCCAGCTGCTCGCCGGGCCGTTCTGCGGGCAACTGCTCGGCGACTTCGGCGCCGAGGTGATCAAGGTGGAGGACCCGGGCCGGGGCGACCCGATGCGCGAGTGGGGGCGGGAGAAGCCGCACGGCAAGTCGCTGTGGTGGCCGGTGGTCGCCCGCAACAAGAAGTCGGTGACCTGCGACCTGCGGCAGCCCGAGGGGCAGGCGCTGGTGCGCAAGCTGATCGACTCGGCCGACATCGTGGTGGAGAACTTCCGGCCGGGCACGCTCGAGCGCTGGGGGATGGCGCCGGCCACGCTGTGGGAGGCCAACCCGGGGCTGATCGTCACCCGGGTGACCGGATACGGGCAGACCGGGCCCTATGCCAGCCGCGCCGGCTTCGGGTCGATCGGCGAGGCGATGGGCGGGATCCGCTATGTGATGGGGGATCCGGATCGGGCGCCGGTGCGGGCCGGGATCTCGTTGGGGGACTCGCTGGCCGCCACCTATGCCACCATCGGCACCCTCGTGGCGGTGCACCAGCGGGAGCGGACCGGGCGCGGGCAGGTCGTCGACTCGGCGATCTACGAGGCCGTGCTCGCCATGATGGAGTCGCTGCTGCCGGAGTGGGCGGTGGCCGGTTACCAGCGGGAACGCACCGGGGCGGTGCTTCCGAACGTCTCGCCCAGCAATGTCTACCCGACCGGGGACGGCGACCTGATCCTGATCGCGGCGAATCAGGACAGTGTTTTCGGCCGGTTGGCGACCGTGATGGGGCAGCCCGAGCTGGCGCAGGACGCCCGATTTGCGACGCATGGAGCACGTGGCGCGACGATGGAGGAGCTTGATGTCCTGATCGCGGAGTGGACCGCGAAGTACGCAGCGGAAGACCTTTTGTCCAAACTGCACGAAGCCGGCGTACCGGCTGGTCGGATTTTCCGGGCAAAAGACATGTTTGCCGACCCGCACTTCCAAGCGCGGGAGGCCATCGTCACCGTGCCTCACCCCGATTTCGGCGAGATCCCGATGCAGAATGCAACGCCCCGGCTGTCCGAGACGCCGGGCGCGGTGCGGACGGCCGGGCCCGCCCTGGGTGAGCACAACGACGAGATCTACGGCGGCCTTCTCGGCCTCGACGAAACGGAGCGCGCGCGTTTGCGCCAAACCAAGATCATCTAAGGAGCGTTTATGTCCTATCGACTCGGCGTGGATGTGGGCGGCACGTTTACCGACGTGCTGCTGGTCGACGAGGAAACGGGTTCGACGTGGCGGGCCAAGACCGCCTCGACGCCGAGCGATCAATCAGTGGGTGTGCTGCACGGCATCGACAAGGTGTGCGCCGAGGCCGGCATCGACCGGTCCGCCGTCGCGCACGTGCTGCACGGCACCACGGTCGCCACGAACGCGATCCTCGAAGGCAAGGGCGCCACGGTCGGCCTGGTGACGACCGAAGGCTTCCGGCAGGTGCTGCAGATCGCCCGCTCGTTCGTGCCGGGTGGCCTGGCCGGCTGGATCATCTGGCCCAAGCCGGAGCCGCTGGCCGACCTGGAGAACACGGTCGAGGTCCCGGAGCGGATCGGCAGCGACGGGTCGGTGATCAAGCCGCTGGACGAGGAGGCGGCCCGGCTTGCCCTGCGGAAACTGCGCGGGGTCGAGGCCCTGGCCGTCTCCCTGATCAACGCGTTCGCGAACGACGAGCACGAGCGCCGCATCCTGGCTCTTGCGCGGGAGGAGCTGCCCGGTGTCGAGGTGTCCCTCTCCAGCGTCGTGCTGCCCGAGATGCGGGAGTACGAACGGGCGCTGACCACCGTCGCCAACGGCTACGTGCAGCCCCAGGTGGCTCGTTACGTGGCCAACCTGAGCGCGAAGCTGACGGCCGAGGGCGTGCCGGCCGAGCTGTCCATCCTGCGCAGCGACGGCGGTCTCTCCGCCGCCGAGGCGTCGATCGCGGCCCCGGTCACCATGCTGCTCTCCGGTCCGGCGGGCGGCGTCACCGGCGCGGTCTGGGTCGCCGAGCAGTCCGGCCACACCGAGTTGCTGACCTTCGACATGGGCGGCACCTCGACCGACGTCGCGCTGGTGCAGGGCGGGCAGGCGCGCATCGGCCGGGAGACCAAGGTCGGCGACCTCACGGTTCGTGCGTCGGCGGTGGACGTACGCACGGTGGGCGCCGGCGGCGGCTCGATCGCGCACGTTCCCGAGCTGACCCGGGCGTTGCGGGTCGGACCCCAGTCCGCCGGGGCGGAACCCGGCCCGGCCGCGTACGGCAAGGGCGGCGCCGCGGCGACCGTGACCGACGCGAACGTCGTGCTCGGATACCTCCCGTCGGCGCTGGCCGGCGGCGAGATCACACTCGACCGGGCGGCCGCCCGCGCCGCGGTGCAGGCGATCGCCGACGCGATGGGCCTGGCGAGCGCCGAGCAGGCCGCGGCCGGCATCGTCGACATCGTCAACGAGAACATGCTCGGTGGCCTGCGCCTGGTCAGCGTGCAGCAGGGGTTCGACCCGCGGGACTTCGCCCTGGTCGCGTTCGGCGGGGCCGGGCCGCTGCACGCCAACGCGCTCGGCCGGCTGACCGGGGCCTGGCCGGTGATCGTTCCGCCCTCGCCGGGTGTCCTCTGTGCGCTGGGTGATGCGACCACATCCGCTCGCGATGAGTCCGCCCGAACCGTTTTGCGGAAGCTGGGTGATTTGTCCGACGAGGACCTGGCGTCGATCTTCCAGGAGCTGGCCACGGCGGCGTCGAGCCGGCTCGCAGAGCAGGGCGTGTCGGCGGCGCAAATCGCATATTCCGCTGATGTCCGCTTTGTCGGTCAGGGCAATGAACTCCCGGTGGCATTCGAGCTGGCTGAAGGCGTCGCCGGGCTGGGGGCCAAGTTCGATGCCGAACATGAGCGGCTCTTCTCGTTCGCCCTCTCGGTTGATCATGAGCTGGTGAATGCCCGAGCGACGGTCACCGGCCCCCGCCCGCGGGTCACCCCGATAAGTCTGGAAAAAGGCGACCCGGATCCGGGGGAGGCCCGCACCGGCGAGACCCCGATCTACGTCGACGGCCGGTACGTCGACGCGGCCCTCTACGACCGCCTGAAGCTCAAGGCCGGCAACGTGATCAACGGCCCGGCCATCGTCACCGAGATGGACTCGACGACCCTGATCCTTCCCGGCCACGCTGCCACCACCGATGCCGGCGGCAGCCTCCTCATCCGTCCGACGTCGAAGGAGGCCTGATGGCCCGCATCGTGGAAACCGACACTGCGCCTCTGGAGAAGAGGGAGGTCGACCCGGTCACCCTCGACCTGGTGGAGAACGGTCTGCGCAACGCCCGCTACGAGATGGACGAGGTCCTTTTCCGGACGGCTCTGTCGCCCGGCATCCGCGAGCAGCACGACGAGTTCCCGCTCATCGCCGACCCGAGCGGGAAGATGGTCGTCGGGCAGTTCGGGCTGTCGATCCCGGACTTCCTGGCCGGCTTCGACGGCGACATCGGCGAGGGCGACGTGCTGCTCACCTCCGACCCGTACGCCTGTGGCGCCGCGATCAGCCATGCCAACGACTGGCTGGTCGTGCTGCCGATCTTCGTCGGCGGGCGGGTGGTCGGCTGGGCGTCGATGTTCGGGCACATGTCCGACGTGGGCGGCAAGACGCCGTCCTCGATGCCGACGGACGCCAAGACGATCTACGAGGAGGGCGTGGTCATCCCGCCCTTCAAGCTGTACGCCGCCGGGAAGCGCAACGAGGACGCGCTGCGGATCATCCTCAACCAGGTTCGGGTGCCCGACTGGAACCGCGCCGACCTGGGCGGCCTGGTCGCCGCGTGCCGGACGGCGGCGAAGCGGGTCACCGAGATGTGTGCCCGGTTCGGCGTGGACACCTACCTCTCGGCGCTGGACGCCCTGCTCCAGCGCAACTACGACGCGATGAAGACGCTGCTGCACGTGGTCTTCGAGGAGGGCCGCACCCTCTCGTTCACCGACTACATCTGTGACGACGGTGTCGGCTACGGACCGTACGAGCTGAAGTTGTCCCTGACCCGCACCGGTGACCGCGTGCACTTGGACTTCACCGGCTCGTCCCCGCAGGCGATCGGCCCGGTCAACTACTACCTGAACGAGAACCTGGCCCGGATGTTCTTCGGGATCTACATGATCACCGTGGCCGACCCGCAGATCCTGTGGAACGACGGTTTCTATCCGCTGGTGGACGTGACGATCCCGGACGGCTCCTACTGGAAGCCGAAGCATCCGGCCGCCCTGAATGCTCGCAACCACGGCATCGGCCGCGTCTTCGACCTGTTCGGCGGCCTGCTCGGGCAGACCAACCCGGCGCTGCTCAACGCGGCCGGCTTCTCCTCGTCGCCGCACTTCATGTACTCCGGGAACTACTCCGGCGGGGACCGCAAGGGCGAGTGGTTCCAGCTCTATTCGATCGGGTTCGGCGGCATCCCGGGCCGGCCGCTCGGCGACGGCCCCGACGGTCACTCGCTGTGGCCGAGCTTCGTCAACATTCCGTGCGAGTTCCTCGAGTCCTACTACCCGCTGCGTATCGAGAAGTGGGAGACGGTCGCCGACACCGGCGGCGCCGGCCTGCATCGGGGCGGCAACGGCGTGGACGTCGCCTACCGCTTCCTGGAGCCGGGCACGATCGCGATCCACGACGACCGCTGGCTGACCTATCCGTGGGGCGTCAACGGGGGTACGCCGGGGGCGCGCGGCCGCAAGTGGATCGACCGGGCGTCGGGGGAGCGGGAGGTGCTGCCGAGCAAGTGCCACGACGTGCCGGTCCGCCCCGGCGACGTGCTGCACTTCGTCACCTGGGGTGGCAGCGGCTGGGGCGACCCGCTGGAGCGGGACCCGGCGCTGGTCGCGAAGGAGGTCCGGCGCGGGCTGGTTTCATCGGAGGGCGCGCAGCGGTACGGGGTGGTCGTGACCGGATCCGGCGAGGTGGACGACGCGGCGACCGCGGCCCGGCGGGACGAGCTGCGTGCCACCCGGCCCGCCGAGCTGCCGGTCTTCGACATGGGGCCGGGCCTGGAGGAGATCCTGGCCCGCTGCGAGGAGGAGACCGGTCTGCCGGCGCCGACCCGTCCGGTCTGGACCTGACCCCGCCCATTCTTGTGTGCCAGGAAACCGGCTTGTAACGTCCAGATCGGTAAATGAGCGGTTACCTCGTCACCCTGCGTGAGACGCGGGAGGGCCGGGTGCCGCGCGTGGATGCCGTGGCCCGCTCCGCTCACGAGGCGGGGCCGGCCCTGTCCCGATGGAGGTAAACCGATGACGTTTTACCGGCAGGTGGGCGACATTCCGCCCAAGCGGCACACCCAGCACCGGCGGCCCGACGGTGGGCTCTACGCCGAGGAGCTGGTCGGTGAGGAGGGCTTCTCGTCCGACTCGTCGCTGGTCTACCACCGGGGCATCCCGTCGGCGCTGGTCGACGCGCGGCCGTGGCAACTGCCCGACCAGGCCGTCACCGCCAACGCGCCGCTGATCCCGCGCCACCTCAAACTGCACGACCTGTTCGCCGGCGAGGAGTGGAAGGCGATCGACGCGGTCACCGGCCGGCGGCTCGTCCTGGGCAATGCGGATGTGCGGATCTCGTACGCCGTCTCGGGTCTGCCCTCGCCCCTCTACCGCAACGCCGTCGGCGACGAGTGTGTGTTCGTGGAGCGCGGCAGCGCGACCGTCGAGACCACGTTCGGCGCGCTGGAGGTGGGTGCCGGTGACTACGTGATCATCCCGCGGACGACCACGCATCGGTGGATCCCGGCCGGCGACGAGCCGCTGCGCACCTACGCGATCGAGGCCAACTCGCACATCGCGCCGCCGAAGCGCTACCTCTCGCGGTACGGCCAGTTCCTCGAGCACAGCCCCTACTGCGAGCGCGACCTGCGCGGGCCGTCGGTTCCACTGCTCGCCGAGGGCACCGACGCGGAGATCTTCGTGAAGCACCGCGGCGACGGGCCGGGCGGGCTCGCCGGAACGATCCATGTCGTCCCCGAGCACCCGTTCGACGTGGTCGGCTGGGACGGCTGCCTCTACCCGTACGCCTTCAACCTCAAGGACTTCGAGCCGATCACCGGGCGCGTCCACCAGCCGCCGCCGGTGCACCAGGTCTTCGAGGGCGCCAACTTCGTCATCTGCAACTTCCTCCCGCGCAAGGTCGACTACCACCCGCTCGCCATCCCGGTGCCCTATTACCACTCGAACGTCGACTCCGACGAGGTCATGTTCTATGTGGACGGCGATTACGAGGCGCGCAAGGGATCCGGCATCGGCAAGGGCTCGATCTCGCTGCACCCGGGCGGCCACTCGCACGGCCCGCAGCCGGGCGCGGTCGAACGGTCGCTGGGCGCCGAGTTCTTCGACGAGACCGCGGTCATGGTCGACACGTTCCGTCCGCTCGGCCTCGGCGAAGCCGGCACCGCCTCCGACGACGGCCGCTACGCCTGGTCATGGTCGGGCCGGGGGCCGTCATGATCTTCAACGGTCTGTTCGACGACGCCGCGCTCTTCCCGCCCGGCAACGCGCCCATCGAGCGGGCGGTCCCGGCTCATCGGTCGCTGCGCGCCCGCTTCGCCGACCTGGTCGGACCCTTCGTCATCCCGGCGTCGAGACTCACGCAGCTTTTCCGGTACGCCGGGGAAGAGTCACCCATCGACCTGTCGGTGATCGTCACTGCCGAGGACGCCGGGTCCACCCTCCGCGCCCTCGACCGCCCCGGCGTGCGTCTCGCCGCCATCGAGATCCCGGCCGTGCCGACCGCCCCGGACGCCCGTGACGTGGTGAAACTCCTCGACGACGCGCTGCCGCCGGAGATCCCGGCGTTCGTCGAGGTCTCCTGGGACGCGCTGCACGTGCTCGACGTCCTGGCCGGCACCCGCCACCGCGCCAAGCTGCGCACCGGCGGCCTGCGCGCCGAGATGTTCCCGTCGGCGGCGACCCTGGCCGACGCGATGGCGGCTTGCGTCCGCCGGGGCATCGCGTTCAAATGCACGGCCGGCCTGCACCACGCGATCCGGCACACCGACCGGGCCACCGGCTTCGAGCACCACGGCTTCCTCAACGTGCTGCTGGCCGCCGCCGCCCTCGGTGACGGCTCGTCGGTCCTGATCGCCGAGGGTCACCTCGAAGCCGACTACGCCCCGGGCATCGCGGCCGGCGTGCGGGCCCTGACGGCGGACCAGGTCGCCGAGACCCGCCGCATCTTCACCTCGTTCGGCACGTGCAGCGTCACCGAACCGGTGGCTGACCTCGAAGCCCTCGGCCTGCTCCCCACCGATGATCGGATCAGCACATGACCGCCGGCTTCGGTATCGCCAACCTGCCCTACGGGATCTTCTCGACCGACGTCACCGGCCCGCGCACCGGCGTGGCCGTCGGCGACCGGGTGCTGGACCTGGCCGCCGTCACCGGCGACCCGATCCACGCGACCGGCAGCCTGAACGCGTTCATGGCACAGGGGCCGGCCGCGTGGGCGCAGCTCCGGCGGCACCTGACCAGCCTGCTCACCGGTCGTGCTCACCGGGGCGTGGTCGAGCGGCACCTGCTGCCGGCCGACGCGGTGACCATGCACCTGCCGGTCGAGGTCGGCGACTACGTCGACTTCTACAGCTCCCGGCACCACGCCGAGAACCTCGGGAAGATGTTCCGGCCCGGCTCGCCGCCGCTGACTCCGAACTGGACGCACCTGCCGATCGGCTACCACGGGCGGGCCGGGACAGTGCGCCTGTCCGGCACTCCGGTCGTACGGCCGAAAGGTCAGCGCAAGCCCCCGGATGCCGGACCGTCGCTCGGGCCTTCGCTTCGCCTCGATATCGAGGCGGAGGTGGGTTTCGTCGTCGGCGTGCCGACGGCGCTCGGTGAGTCGGTGCCGGTGAGCGCGTTCGAGGAGCACGTGTTCGGGGTGTGCCTGATCAACGACTGGTCGGCGCGGGACCTGCAGGCGTGGGAGTACGTCCCGCTCGGCCCGTTCCTCGGCAAGTCGTTCCTCACCTCGATGTCGCCCTGGATCGTTCCGCTCGCGGCCCTGGAAGCCGCCCGGGTGAAGCCGCCGGCGCGGGACGAGCCGCTGTTGCCCTACCTCGACGACACCCGCCATCCGTGGGGCCTGGACCTGACCCTCGAGGTGCGGCTGAACGGCGAGTTGATCAGCTCGCCGCCGTTCGCGGAGATGTACTGGACGCCCGCGCAGCAGCTCGCCCACCTGACCGTGAACGGGGCCGCGCTGCGCACCGGTGATCTGTTCGCCTCCGGCACCGTCTCCGGGCCGGCCCGGGACCAGCGCGGATCGTTCATCGAGCTGTCCTGGGGCGGCGCCTCACCCCTGGAGCTGAAAGACGGCGGCACGCGCAGTTTCCTCGAGGACGGCGACCAGGTCACGATCACCGCCACCGCTCCCGCCATGGACGGCACCCGGCTCAGTTTCGGCGAGGTCAGCGGACGGATCGAGCCCGCGACATGACAGCCCTCAAAGGCTTTGGACAGGATCTTCAAGGTCGATACTTAACTTTGTTGGTCAACATGATCCGCCATGGTGAAGATCATGTATATCGCTGGGTGGGGGCGCAGCGGAACCACGATCGTCGACAACATCTTCAATTCGTACGACAACGTGTTCTCCACCGGAGAGCTGTTCTACCTGTGGCACCGCGGCCTGATGATCGGCCGCAAATGCGGCTGCGGCGTGAAGTTCGCCAACTGCGTCACCTGGCGGAGCATCCTCGCGGCCGCCTTCGGCGATCAGCTGCCCGACCCGGCCCACGTCGTCGAGCTGCAGAAGCAGACCATCCGGGTACGCCACACCCAGAGCCTCGCCGACGGCGTCCTGTCCGCCGAGGCCCAGGAGTATCTCGACATCTATACCAAGCTCTACCACGCGATCGCCGAGGTCACCGGGGCCAAGCTGATCGTCGACTCGTCGAAGGTGCCGTCCGGGGCGGCGCTGCTCACCCGGATGCCCGGCACCGTGCCCTATCTGCTGCACATGGTCCGTGACCCGCGGGCGGTCACGCACTCCTGGATGCGGGCCGCCCCGCCGCCGGAGAAGCGCAACGGCAGCACGATCGTGCAGTCGCCGACCTCCAGCACCGTGCACTGGCTGGCCCGCAACGCGATCACCGAGCGGCTCACCCGGGCGTTCCCCGGCCGGCACGCGCGACTGCGCTACGAGGACTTCGCCGCCGACCCGCAGGCCGCCATCGAGGACCTGCTCGACCTGGCCGGCGTGGCATCGGCTGACGGTCCGTTCGTCGACGCGAACACGGTGCGGCTCAAGCCGAACCACACGATCGCCGGCAACCCGAGCCGGTTCCGCAACGGCGACATCGCCGTCGAGGCGGACGACCGCTGGGTCACCGAGCAGCGGTTCGGTCCACGCCTCACCTCCACCGCCCTGGCGTGGCCGTTCCTGCACCGCTACGGCTACCGCACCCGGGTCTGAAACAGGGTAGGTTTCCGGAATGTCCGATGATCTTCTTCCGGAAACCCGGCGCGCGCTGCGCCATCGGCTCGCCACCGCCCAGGTCGAGGGGCGCGCGCCGTCCGCCGTCGCCGCCGTCGTGCGCGACGGCCGTCCGGTGTGGACCCAGGGCTGGGGCGAGGACGCCGACGGCGACCGCCAATACCGGATCGGCTCGATCAGCAAGACCTTCGTGACCGTGCTGGTGATGCGGCTGCGCGACGAGGGCCTGATCTCACTCACCGACCCGCTCGGCGCCCACCTGCCCGGCACGGTCGCCGGCGACGCCCTCATCCGCGACCTGCTCGCGCACACCGCCGGGCTGCCCGCCGAGTCGCCCGGCCCGTGGTGGGAGCGCACCGCCGGCACCCTGCGCCCGGCGCTGGGCGACGTGCTCGGCCCGGACCATCAGGTGCACCCGGCGGGGGAGCGGCACCACTACTCCAACCCCGGGTTCGCGCTGCTCGGCGCGCTCGTCGAAAAACTACGCGGCCAGGACTGGGGCACCGTGCTGCGGCAGGAGATCCTCGAACCCCTCGGCATGAGCCGCACGTCCCTGCGGCCGGTCGCCCCGCACGCGTCCGGCTGGGCGGTCCACCCGCACGCCGACGTGCTGCTGCCGGAGCCACTCACCGACACCGGCCGGATGGGCCCGGCCGGGCAGATCTGGTCCACCGCCGACGACCTGTCCCGGTTCGCCGCGTTCCTGCTGGCCGGCGACGACCGGGTGCTCGGCGCCGAGTCGGTCGACCGGATGCGGATGCCGTCCAGCGCGCCCGCCGCGGCGAGCTGGGATTCCGGTTACGGCCTCGGCATGCAGCTGCTGCGCCGCGACGGGCGGCTGCTCTCCGGCCACACCGGCTCGATGCCCGGCTTCGTCGCCACCGTCTGGACCAGCCCCGACGACGACCTGGCCACGGTGGTGCTGGCCAACTGCACGTCCGGCCTGCCGGTCCCGACCGTCGCCGCCGACCTGCTCGAGCTGGTGGCGTCGCGCGAGCCGCGCATCCCGGCGCCGTGGACCCCGCTGCCCACGGTGGACCCGGAACTGCTCGCGCTGGCCGGCCACTGGTACTGGGGCCCCAGCGCCTACGTGCTCAAACCCCGGGCCGACGGCTGGCTGGAGCTGATCTCCGGCGGCCCGCGCGGCGCCCGCCTGCGACCCGACGGCAACGGCGAGTGGGTCGGCACGAACGGCTACTTCGACGGCGAACGCCTGCGCCTGATCCGCGACGCCGACGGCGCCGTCACCCACCTCGACCTGGGCACGTTCGTCTTCACCCGCCAGCCCTACGACCCGCCGGACGTCATCCCGGGCGGCGTCGACCCGGCCGGCTGGCGTGGCTCAGACGTGCGCGCGGATCCAGCTCGTGCAGGCGGTGTCGACCTTGGCGAATGACGTCCCGTACGCATCACGGGCCGCCACCTCGTAGGTCTCGCCGTGCAGCAGCACCTGTCGGGTGAAGCGCAGCATCCGGTCCTGGCCGTACTTCTGGGCCATGCAGTCCACCGCAAGATGGCTCAGGCCGTAGTAGGCGTCGCCCTCCCGGCCCGAGCCGTCCCGGCCCGGGTCCTTCGGAATCATCGAGCGCGGCGTCCGCCGGCTCACCTGCCACCGGACGCTGCCCATCCGCAGGCTGGCCGTCGCAGTCTTCGGCGACCAGCCGATGTATTCCGCGATGCCCTCACTCAGCCACTTGTCGGCCGCGCGGGTCTCCTCGGCGCCGGCCAGGCTGATCACGTGCGCGAACTCGTGCTGCAGCGTGACCTGGATGTCGGCGTCCGAATCCAGTTCGCGGATCCGCAGCATGACGTCGGTGCCGTACCGGCTGATCGGCACCGCCAGCCCGACCAGCCACTTGTCGTCGTCGCCGCCGTACCAGCGCTTCCATTGCTTCTCCCCGGCCAGGTAGACGCGGTAGCGGGTCTGGGTGGCCAGCAGCCTGGTGGCGAACGACTCGTCGGCGGCGGCCGCCTTCTCGGCCAGCGGCAGCACCCGCTGCAGGAAGGACGCCTCGCTCGGCTCGGCCGCGGCGGTGACGTGCGGCCCCTGCGCGAGGACGAGCGTGCCGTCCTCCCACGGGGTCGGCTCGAAGTAGCGCGGATCGGGCTTGTCGGTGACCGCCCGGATGACCCACCGGCCGCCGACCGCTTTCATGGTCACGACCTGCTGGATCTCGGCCGGGTCGGTGCCGCGGCAGGTGTCCGCGCCGAAGCAGTACCAGATCCGGGTCGGGAACGTGATCGCCGACGGATCCTTCGGATCGGCCTTGCTGATGCCCGGGTCGTACTTGAACTCGGTCGCGCCCAGCGACTTCAGCGTCCGGTAGACCGCCTGGTAGCGCTCGCGCAGGGCGGCGTTGCCCGGATCGATGCCATCCATCCAGGCCTGTTCGTCGTCGTCATGGATCCCGGCAGCATGAAAACGAAGGGCGAAGACCGCGCTTTCGTACGGCGTGGAGCCGCTCGGCACCGGCGGGCGGGGGAGGCTCGCCGACGTGGCCGGCGATGCGGCGGCCGCCGGTCGGCCGTGTGGGCGGGTGGCCGTGCAGGCCCCGGCGGCCGGCAGCAGCATCGCAACGAAGCCCAGCACAACCCATCGGCGGCCAGGTGATGATCGAGCGGCCGGCGTGCCCATTGATATCTCCCCATGTCGTGGCGCGACGGCACTTTACACGGAGACGCCGTACCCTGGGCGGATGCATCGGAGCCGGTTTTCGACCCTGCTGATCGACGTGCCCACCGGTGAGGCCGCCAAGGCTGCGGACTTCTGGTCCGGCGCGCTGGGTGTGCCCGCCAACCCGGTCGAGGGGGAGGAGCAGTTCATCTCGCTGCCCGGCCTCCTGGACGGGCTGACCGTGGCCATCCAGGCGGTCGACGATCAGGCCCGCTACCACCTCGACATCGAGACCGACGACGTCGACGCGGAGACCGCGCGGTTGCTGGCGCTGGGCGCGGTGGAGATCAACCGCTGGCTGGGGTGCCGGATCCTGCGGGTGCCCGGCGGGCACATCATCTGCGTGATTCCGCTGCACAGCGACCCCGAGGTCTTCGCCCGCAACGCCAAGACCTGGGAGTGACGGTCAGGCGGCGGCTTCGAGGACCTGGCGCAGCTCGAGGATGCCGCGCTCGGTGCGGGCCCGCACGGCCGGGGCCATCTCGTGCGGGAGGACGTCGGTCAGCCAGACCAGCCGGCTCCGGTCGCCCTCCTCGAACACCTGGAACGACGCGTGGTGAAAGGTGATCGGCAGCTGCTGGCCGCCGACCACCGCGTACGCCAAGCGGCGGGTTTCCTGATCGATCGAGACGATCAGCTCGCGGACCTCGGAACCGTCCGGCATGGTCAGGATGCGGGTGTCGCCCTCGATGCGGGCGGCGGAGACCCGGCCGGGCAGGAGTCGTTCGTGGACGGCGCCGACGTCGGCGACTGCCGCCCAGACGTTTGCTGCCGTCGCGTTGATCAGGGTCTCGACGCGAACCGTTGCCACCGGTCCATCATGTCAGGAGCGGGTGGCGGCCAGCGCCCAGGCCACCAGGGCGGGCTGGCCGAGCAGCCGCAGTGCGCGCTTGCCGTCGGTGTCGAGGCCGAAGCCGTCCTTGCGCTCGACGAACTGGGCGATGTTGCCGGGGAAGACCCCGACGAAGAAGCCGGCCGCGGCGAGGCCGAGCAGCCGGCGGGCGGGCTGGCGCCAGGTGGCGAGCAGCGCCGACCCGAGTGCCAGCTCGACCACCCCGGACACCAGGACCACCGTGTCCGGATCGACCGGGAACCACGACGGGACCTGCGCCTGGAACTCCTCGCGCTGGGTGGTGAGGTGCCCGGTGCCGGCGGTCAGAAGCACGGCGCCCAGGGCGGCCTGCCCGAGCGCCCGAAACGCAGTTGATCGGCTCATGCACCCAGCATCTCCAGTTTCGGCCGGGCCAATCATCTCGGGGCGAGGATCACCACGGCGGTCTCGCGGCCCCGGCGGGCGGCGAAGGCGTCCAGGTCGCCGTAGCCGGTGCAGTCGCGCAGGGCCGCCCAGAGCCGGTCGCGCTCGGAGCCGGTGGCCTCGCGGGCGGTCACCGGGCGGGAACCGGTGGCCAGGTCGACGGTGGCGTGCGGGTCGGCGCGCAGGTTGAGCCACCAGGCCGGGTCTTCCGGGGCCCAGCCGTTCATCGCCAGGGTGACCAGGCCGGCGTCGTCCTCGACGTAGCCCAGGACGACCCCTCTCGAGCGGCCGGAGCGGCGGCCGGTCGTGGTCAGGCGGAGCATGCCGAACTTGCCGCCCGGCTTCGGGGTGGACAGGCCGACGCGGTCGGCGGTGACGCGGAGCAGGGTGCGGTGGGCGCGCCAGGCGCTGCGGATGAACCATCTCGGCGGGAGCTTGGGCATCGCATTCCTCCTACGGTGTAGGTCTACGCCGTAGGTTAAGCCCTACGGCGTAGGGGAACAAGTAGGATCCCGGTTGTGGCACGACGCTCTTCCGACACCCGCGCATCGACCCGTGGCAACAGCAAGCTCAGCCGGGAGGGGATCGTCGCCGCGGCCGTCGAGCTGGCCGACCGCGACGGGATCGGCGGGCTCAGCATGCGGCGGCTCGCCCAGCACCTGGGCGTCGACGCCATGTCGCTCTATTACCACGTACGCGATAAGGAAGCGCTCCTTGCCGCCATGGCCGAAGCCGTCGCCGCCGAGATCGCCGCAGGCGATGAGGTGTCCGCCGGGGAGTGGACCGACCGGCTCCGGCAGCTGATCATGGCGGCTCGCCGGACGATGTTGCGGCATCCGTGGGCGGCGCGGGTGATCGAGGGGCGGGAGACGCCGACACCGTCGGTGCTGCTGCACATCGAGCGGGTGCTGGCGATCATGCGGGCCGGCGGCTGTTCGGTCGACCTCTGCCACCACGCGATCCACCTGCTGGGCAGCCGCATTCTCGGCTTCAGTCAGGACCTCTTCGACGACGCCCCGGGCGAGGACCCGCCACCCGACGTGGTGGCCGCGTGGGCCGAGTCCATGCCGCACGTCGCCGAGCTCGCCGTGGCCGCCTCGCACAGCGGAACGCTCGGCGGCTGCGACGACGACACCGAGTTCGCTTTTGCCCTGGACCTGATTCTCGACGGCCTGGAGCAGAAACGCGCCTTCGCTGATTAGGCCGAAGAGTCAGGCCGGCTTTGCCGGTCGGCCCGAATAATACTTCGTTGCAGTATCAACAACGCTTTCAGGCTGACTGTGAAGGGCATTTCACTGTCCAGGTCGATCACCGTCGGTAGATCGCCGACACTATCGTGCAGCACCGACAGCGGTGGCCGGACCGTGCCGGCGCATTCCAGGCCGAGCGTGGCGAAGCCCGCGGCGTCGGTGAAAAGTGGCAGATAGTCGATGCCTTCGACGGTGGTGTGGAGGTATCTGACCCTCGTTTCGCCGGTCTGCCGACGCACCGTGACCGCGGCGACCGGCACCACGAAAGCGTCGTCGGCCAGCGCTTTGGCGAGTCGGCTCTGGCGCGCCTCGGGCAGTCCGCCAAGGAATTCGAGATTCATTCGGAATCCTTTGAGTCGGGTTATGTGAATGTCCATCACATTCGGGTTCGGCAGTTCGATCGAAAGGTGACTCTCTGGACAATTGTCGAGTGTGCTGCCTAGTCTTCTGTCGCACCATGGCTGAGGGGTGGAGAAATGGCTGTCGGCACTAATCTTTCGCTCGAAGAGGTCCAGCGCCTCGCCAATAGCCTCCGGAGCGAGGAGGCCAAACTGCGTACCGAACTGGGCGCGCTCTACTCGCGGTCGCAGCGTGATCCGATGTGGACCGGCAACGCCGCTGTCAAGTACGACGAATACCTGCAGAAGTGGCGGCAGGGCCAGGACCAGCTGCTCGATGCGCTCACCGGGATCGTCGGCGAACTGAACAAGCTGGCCGGCAACATTGCCGCGATCGATCGTCTGTAATGACCACGTTCCGCGAAGAGGGCTTCGTCGCCCTCAAAGCGGAGATCGACCGGTTGGCCGTCGAGGTCGGCACCTCGGCGCAGCGGATCGCGTCCGGCGGCACCTGGCCGGAGACCGGGGTGACCCAGCCGAACGACGACTACGCGGTCTGGGCCCGGGTCTGGCGGGACGAGATCCACCAGGCGGCCGAGTCGCTGCATGCCATCTCGGCCGGCCTGGCCAAGCTGATCGAGATCATCGAACAGGTAGACGCGGGTGCGGCCGCGGCATTGCGGACGGACAGCTGAATCGGGGAAGGGAACCGCGGGCCGATGTCAGAACCGCCAGGCTCACCGGCATCGGTGACGATGCTCGCGGGCATGCTGCGCTCCACCGCGCAACAGGCCCGTGCGTCGGCCGGGAACCTGGCCGGGCTGGGCGCCCGGACCGGCGGACTCGGCGACAACCAGGCGGCCCGGGGAGTCGCCGAGGACGTCGCCCGGCTGGCCCGGGCGCTGGAGAACGCGGCCGGCGAGGTGGAAACGGTCGCCGGGACCGCACGGGTGCTCGCCGAGCGCCTCACCGACCTGCAGGCCCAGGGCGCCCGGCTCGGGGCGGGTCCGCAGTTGTTCGACGTCACCGGCTCGATCGCGTACCAGAACCGGGTCGACGGGCTGCGGAACCAGGCGCGAACCGCCCGCGCTGCCGCGGCGAGCGCGATCCGGGAGAGCGCTCAGCACCGCGTGCTCACCGGGCAGCAGCAACGGAAGCGGCCGTGGGACTACGCCACGTCCTTCGGCAAGGGAGTCTGGGACGGGGGCGCGGAGTTCGCCGGCGGCATCTTCCAGACCGTGACGAACCCGGCCGGCTTCGTCACCGGACTCAAGGATCTCGGCTCGGCGCTGGTGACGAACCCCGGCGGCACCGGCAAAGCGCTCTACGAGACACTCGTCGACCCGGACCTGCTCAAGAAGGATCCGGCCCGGTGGCTCGGCCAGGCGGCGGTCACGGTCGGAACCTTCTTCATACCCGGCGGCGGGGTCGCGAAAGTGACCGGGAAGACCGGCAAGGTGGCCGAGGCGGCGACCGACGCGGCACGGGCCGGGGAGACGGCCGCCGGCGTCGGCGGAGCGGTCGCCAAGACTCTCTCGGCCACCGAGCAGGCGACGATCCGCCGCTACACCGGTGCCGACCATCTCCCGCTCAATCACTACCTGCGCGTTCCGGACGCCTACCCGGGCGGCAACGCCGAGCTGGACAAGTTCGCCGGCGAGTTGTCGAGCGCGCTGCAGCAGCTGCCTGCCGAGCCCGGCATCAGCTATCGCGGAACGAATCTCTCCGACGAGCTGCGGTCGACCTTCCGGCCGGGGGAGCCGACGACGGACGAGGGCTTCCTGAGCACGACGCGCAATCCGAACCGGGTCTTCAAGGAGCCGCAGTTCAACGGCAACACCTTCATCGTCGTCGTGGGGCGCAACGGCCACGATGTCGCCCCGTTCTCGCACATCGAAAAGGAGGCCGAAATTCTGTTCGACCGGGGAACTCAGTTCGACGTTCTCTCCAACCGCTGGTCGGAGGGCCTGAACAAGTGGGTCATCACGATGGAGGAGAAGTGACCGACGACGACCGCGAGGCCAAGGTCGAGGAGGCGATGCGCCGGCTCGAACAAGACCTGATCAAGTACGCGGACGAGCCTCCGCTCGCCGAGCCGACCGGCAAGTTCAGCACCCCGCTCTTCGTCGACGAGCACGGCCACCTGCGCGAACCGCCCCGTCCCGACGACCCGCCCGCCGATCCCGGAGAGCCGGGCGAGCGGGTCGAGTGAACACCGTCGAGGAGCGTGCCGTTCGGCTGTTGATCGCGGACGAGGGCGGCGAGGTGCACGCGGTCGAGGTGCGCTACAGCGCACAGGACCGGGTCGGCGATCTGCTGGTGGCCTTCCGGCGGTATGCCCGGCTACCACGGCAGACCGCCGACCTGACGCTGGTCGATCACCGGTCCCGGGCCTGCCTGCCGAGGGACGCGCCGCTCGGCGCCTGCCAGTTGCTGCACGGCCAGCGGCTGTCCGCGGTCCGCGCCGCCGCCGCGCCGGCTCGCGTGCTGCCGGTGCTCGGCGGCGACGACGTGCTGCGCCTGCGCACCGAGGCCGGGGCGCAGATCGGTCTGGCCTGGCCACTGGCGCAGCACCACGACGCGGTTCTGGAACTTGATGTCGACCCGGACAGCGGCACGGTCGTGCGCTCGGACGGCAGTCGCTCCGCCGTACATCTGGCGCTGGATCCGGATGCGAACTGCCTGATCGTGACCGCTCCGGCGGAACGGCTGCTGATCGACGGCGCCTGGCCGCGGGGCGCTGCGGAGAAGGTCGCGACCGGCTCGACTCTGGAGATTCTCGACGATGACGGGGCATCCGTGGCGCTGCTGCGGGTGCTGACCACGCACGAGCACGAACTCGGCCGGCTGGTCGAGCCGGTCGTCGGTTACCGGGTCGCGCCGCCGGAGCACACGACCGAGATGCCGAAGCGGACGGTGCTGCGGCTGGAGGCGGTGCCGCACGGCAAGGTCGAGCCGGTCGACCTCGCGGGCACCCTTCTGCAGCAACTGCCGACCTTCGCGATGCCGCTGCTTTTCGTGGTCACGATCGGCTTCAACGCGTACCTCGTGATCTTCTTCTTTCTGCCCTTCGCCTATGTGGCCTACCAGTACTACCAAAAGGCCAAGGAGAAGCAGAAGGCCTCCCGCGCGGTCGACGAATGGCGGCGGCAGACCGACCGGGAGATCGGCGTGCTCCAGGTGGCCGCGAAGGCCGAGGCGGCCGCGCTGCGCCTGGCTCATCCGGTCACCGCCGATCTGATCGCGCTCGCGCTGAACGGGCGGGAAGGGCTGTGGCTCGCGGACAGCGATCCGGAGAAGTTCCTGCGGGTGGCGATCGGGCGCGGCGGGTATCGCTCGCCGTCCACCGCGGAGCTTCCCGGCAACCGCACCGACGGAGACCTGCAGTCGTGGCGGGCGTACATCGACAAGCAGCGGGTGGTGCCGGACGTGCCGTACCCGGTCGATCTCACCGCCGGGAACCTTGCCGTGATCGGCGGTGGTCCGCGGGCGGCGGAGGCGGCCGCGGAGATCCTGCTGCGCCTCTCGCTCACGCACAGCACGAACGCGCTCGCCTTCGCGGCGCTGCTCCCGTCGAGCGGCCCGGACCTGAGCCGGCTCTCCTGGCTGAAGTGGCTGCCCCACTTCGACGCCCCCACCGATCTGTTCGGCGGTGCGCGGTTCGTGCACGGCAAGTCCGATGCCACCGACGCGCTGCGCGCGGCGATCTCCGACATCGGTGAGGGCAAGGGACACCTGCTGCTCTTCGTGCACGAGGCGGCCGACGTGGAGGTACGGCTCATCGAGGCGCTGAGCGAGCGCGCGGACGGCCGGCTCGTGGTGATCTGGTACGGCGCGAACGCGGCCCGGGTGCCCGACCTGGTGACCCGCATCGTGCGGGTGGAGCCGGACGCGACCCGGGGGATGCTGGTGGCACACATCAGCCCCGAGGGCCGGCAGGTCCACCTGCCCCAGTACGACCTGGACTCGGTCGCCGAGTACGCCGCCGGCCTGGCCTGCCTGGTCGACGAGACGGCGGCCGGGATGAGCTCGGCGATTCCGGCGATGGTCACGCTCGCCACGATCTTCGCGCTCGATCCGGCCCGGCTCACCGACTCGATCGAGCTGCTGTGGGCGCAGTCCAAGGTGACCGAGGAGCTGTCGGCCGCCGTCGGCGCGACCGCCACCGGCACCTTCGAGTTCGACCTCTGCGCGCAGGGCCCGCACGCGCTGATCGGCGGCACCACGGGATCCGGGAAGAGCGAGTTCCTGCGCACCCTGATCCTGTCGCTGATCTGCCGCTACTCGCCCGCCGAGCTGAGTCTGCTGCTGATCGACTTCAAGGGTGGCGCGGCGCTGAGCGATTTCCGGACCGTGCCGCACCAGGTCGGCGTGGTCAGCAACCTGGAGACCAGCGACGTGCGCCGGGTGATCGGGTTCCTGCGCGAGGAGATCAACCGCCGGCAGCGGATTCTCCGGCCGTTCCAGGGCGAGTACAGCCGCTACCGGAAAGCCGGCGCGGGCGACAAGCGGCTGCCCCGACTCGTCGTGGTCATCGACGAGTTCGCCGGCTTCGCGGGCGCCGGGAACGATCACACCGACGCGATCATCAACGTGGCGGCCCGCGGGCGGTCGCTCGGCGTCCACCTGGTGCTGGCCACGCAGCGGCCCGGCAACGGCATCCACCGCGACGTCAGTGCCAACGTGGACGCGCGGTTCTGCCTGCGGACCCTCGACGACGCCGACAGCGAGGCAGTGATCGACACCCGGGATGCCGCACAGATCGCCAAGTCCCTTTCCGGCCGGGCGTTCGCCCGGCTCAGCGCCGGCGAGCTGGAGCAGTTCCAGACGGCGTGGACCGGGGCGTCCTCCTACGGCCGCCGCGCAACCCGGCCGGAGCTGGCGCTGGACCCGTTCGAGCCGGTCGCGCTCCCGCCGAACGGGCTCGAGCTGGCGCGGCCACCGGACGACCGGACCGATTTCGGGCGCCTGGTCGACGCGCTCACCGGCTGCGGCACGGCGGCCGGGTACGACGTCGACCGGCGGCTCCCCGACGGCGAGGGGGTGATCTGGTCGCTCGCCGCGGATCAGCCGGTGCTGGCCCGAGCCCTGGACAAGGATCTCGGACCGTGCGGAGACTTCGCGGCCGGGGCCACCGAGATCGTCCTCGGCCGCCGCGACGAGCCGCAGCACCAGCGGCAGAGCCGGGAGACGGTCGACCTGGCCCGGGGCGGCGTGCTGCTGACCGGTGGCAGTCTGAGCGGGCGCACCGAGTTCCTCTGCCAGATCGCCGGACAATTCCTGCGGCATCCCGGCCACCGGGTGGTCGTGCTGGACGGCGGCGACGGCGAGCTGGCCCGGCGGCTGGGTGCGGTGGCCGCCTACACCAGCGAGCATCCGACCCGCGACGAGCTGGACTTCCTGATCGAGCAGCTGACCTCGCAGGGCGCCCAGGTGGGCAACGACCGGGTGCTGGTGCTGATCGACCGGATCGAGGTGCTGGTGCGTGACCGGGACGCCGAGCTGGTGGCGCCGGTCATCGTCAACGGGCCGGCTACTCAGATCTACTTCGCGGCGACCTTCGACCACCGGGTGCGCATCGACCCGGTGCTGCCACGGGCGTTTCCGTACGGCTATCGGGCGGCCGGCATGGGCGCCGGCCTGGCGGCTACCGAGGTCGAGGGCGTGGTGCGGTTCTATCAGGCGGCCACGCCGGTCGCCCCGCGCCCCGACCGTGGCCGGCTGCGGCGGATCGGCCTGCCGCCGGGCGACCTCGTACCGGCCCATCCGGCGGTTCCGGCGGACAGCGTCTTCCTCGGCACGAACGAGCTGCATCACGAACTGGTGGCGGTCGCCCTGAACCGCGGGCTGACCGTTGTCGGTCAGGACGGCACCGGCCGGTCGGCCACCCTGCTGACCCTCGCCGAACGGGAGGCCGCCCGGCTCGGCCGGGAGGTGCCGGTGCTCACCGGTTTCCCGATCGAGGTGCCCGGCCTGGTCGACGTCATCCGGGCCGGTCTCTCGCTTCCCGAGCTGGCCGAGCGGTTCTGGGCCGCGGACCGGCGCAACTACCTCTTCGTCGACGACGCCGAGAGCCGTTACGACCTCTTCGCCGACGCGTACGGCAACGTGGTGGCGGCCGAGATCGAGCAGGTGTTCCGCCGCTGGCAGGTCGCGGTGATCGCGGCCGGCCGGGTCGGGCTGCTGGAGTACTCGAACAATCTGCCCGGCGTCTCGCTCTTCGAGGATCGCCGGCTGCTGGTCCTTCAACCGGGGTCCGGCAGCCAGCTGCCGCGCACCATGATCGCCGCGGATTGGGAGCGGGTGGTGCGCCCGCGGCAGTGGCGCGCGTACGAGGCCGGCGAGGGGGTGCTCGTCACCTGCGGCGCAGCGGCGGACGGCCGTTCGCCCGGTTCGCGGTCTTCGCGTCGGGCGCCGACCGCCGGGTCCTCAAGTGGGTGCCCGGCGAGAAGACGAACTTCGCGGTGCTCGGCACGTTCGTCGTCCTGGCCGCGACCCTGGCCGGCGTCGGCACCTTCGTCTCGGTCGGATTCTGGATCTACGGACGGGTTCTCGTCAGCCCGGCCACCGTGCTGTTCGGCCTGGCCGGCGGCCTGCTGATCTTCGTCTTCGACCGGGCCCTGGTCCGGGCGCCGCTGAATCCGTACCGGTTCCCCCGCGAGGTCCTCGAAGCGCTGTGGAATCCCTCCGCCGACTCCAAGTGGTTCGCGGTCCTCAACGACGCGCTCATCAGCCAGCCCGTCGGCCGGCGCATCGGCCAGCTGGGCGGCGTCGCGGTCGCGGCCGTGTTCCGGGTCGGCATCTCGCTGTGCATCAGCTTCCTGGTCGCCGAGACGGTGCTGTTCGTGGCGTTTCAGCCGGAGGTCAACGAGCGGGTCAGGTACATCCGCAGCGAGTCCACGGCGAGCGCCGTCCAGGCGGAGAACACCTTCTACAAGAACAAGCGGGATCAGCTCAACAGTGAGGTGGAGACGCTTCAGGCGGCCGGCGATCCGCTGGTGCAGGCCACCGGCGGCAAGCTCGACGACTCCCGGAAGGCGTTGCGGACCGCTCAGGACGACAAGAACACCCTCGACAGCCTGAAGGCCCGGGAGGTCGCCGGGGAGAGCGGCTGCGTGGTTCTCTCCGACAAGGAGAAGGTCTGCTCGACGGGGGAGAGCGGCTACGGGCCGATGGCGAAGAACCTCGACGAGACCCTGACGAGCCGCACCGCGATCCTGCGTCAGCGCAAGACCGACGTCACCCGGCAGCAGACCGCGTACGACGCCGCGCACCGGGCCGCGGCGGCCAAGGAGAAAGGCAACGCTCCGCAGGTCGCCGACCTGCGCCGGACGCTGGCGCAGGAGACCGGCGCGCACACCGCGAGGCTGGCCGACCTGCGCACCCAGTCGACGCACACCGACGGCCTGCTGATCCGGCACCAGGCGGTGGACGCGCTCGCGCATGATCTCCACCCGGAGACGGTCGAGCCGGACGAGGTGAAGGCGTGCGGCGGGCTGCCTCCGGCCCGGTTCGTGTGCGCCGCGTGGCGGGCGATCTGGCTGCCCACCCCGATGGGGTCGTACGTCGCCGCGCTGCGCTGGCTCTTCGTGCTGGTCGACCTGATGCCGATCTTCCTGAAGTTGCAGCTTTCGCTGCGCCGGCGGCGGCCCTACGACACGATCCGGGCGGCGCTGGAGGAGCGGTACGTGGCGAACGCGGTGGACGTGCTGGACGAGCGCCTCGAGAAGGTGGGTGAGCTCCTCGAGAAGCGCGCGTCGGCACGGAAGGCCGGGCGTACCGAGACCGGCGCCGAGCACATCCTCAAATCCGACCCGCCGCAGCGGGACAAGCCGCCGGCCAAGCGGGCGAAGCCGCGCCTGACCCCGTTCTCCCGCCTGATCGAAAACATCAGGCAGGGAATTCACGACGACGACGAGGACGACGATCCGCGACTGCGCCCACCGGGGGACGGCCCGGGCCGGCACTCGAAAGCCGCGTGAGCCTCAGATACCTGCGGTGATCTTGGCCGCGGCCTCGATCAGCGCATGCCCGATGCGCTCCACGTCGGCGGTCTCGTCGACGTAGACCACCGCGACGGCCGCGTCCGCGCCGTGGATCGGGGCCGCCACCGAGCGCAGGCCGGTGATCACCTCGCCGTGCGAGACCGCCCAGCCGGTCGCCCGCGCGGCGGTCAGCTCCGGCCGGTCCGCGGCCGACGGCGGTGATGGGATCAGCAGCGCCAGCCCCGGCGCGCCCCGGTCGATCGGGTGGCGGGTGCCCGGCCGGTAGGTGACGTGCGCGGTCGCGTCCTGCGGTTCCACACTGGCCACCGTCACCGCCTCGTCGCCCGCCCGCACCACCAGGAACGCCGTCATGCCCAGCTCGGCGGCGAGCGCGCTCAGCCGCGGCGCGGCGGCCGCCTGCAGGTCGTTGCGCACGCCGCGGGCCAGCCCGGTCAGGCCGAGCCCGAGCCAATAGCGGCCGGCGTCGTCGCGCTCGACGAGACGGTGGTCCTCCAGGGTGCGCAGCAGCCGGTAGGTGATCGAGCGATGCACGCCCAGCCCCGCCCCGAGCTGGGCGATCGTCTGCGGCGTGCCGGCCGCGGCGAGCAGCTCGAGGAGGCGGATGCCACGGTGCAGCGTCTGCGACTGCGGCAACTCCGGCATGCGCCCAAGACTAACGTGCACGAATTGGCGTCCGGCCGGGTCGAGCGGCGCTTAGAAGATCAAATTCAGGATGTCGTGCCTGGTTGCATGGTGCGGACCGCAGCTCCCGCCGAGGCCGGCCTGGGGCCCGGCAGGGCCGGCCCGAGGCCTTCATTCTGCGTGCGTGGTTAAAACCGGTCAGCCCAGCAGCTCGGGGAACCACAGGCGGGCGGCGGCGTCGCGGGCCACCAGGAAGCCGGCAATGCCGAGCACCCAGCTCAGCAGGCCGCCGCCGCGGGCGAGCATCCACGCGTTCAGCCGGTCGAGCAGGCGGCCGATCCGCGGGCGGAGCAGGAAGAGCGCCACCGCCGGCAGGATCATCACGGCGCAGTAGCCGGCCAGCAGCGCCGCCACCGACCACGGCGGCCGGTCGGCGGTGGCCATCATGCCGATCGCACCCAGGTACGGCAGCATCGTCGCGACCTCGGCCAGCGCCGCGAACAGAGCCAGCCCGGTCAGGGCGCGCGAGCCGGCCGCGCCGCGCATCGTCCGGTCGCGCCAGGCGGCCACCGCCGCGGCCGCGGCAGCCTTGCGTCTCTCCACCCAGAAGCTCAGCGCGAAGAGGATCACCCCGACCGCGAGCTGCGCGATCAGCAGCGGCCGGCTGCCGGCGAGCGAGCCGGCAGCCGACGCCAGCCCGGCGCCGCCGACCACGAGCACGAGCCCGAGAGCGAAGTAGAACCCGGCGATCGTGCCGAGGTAACCGAGCAGGCGTGGCGCACGGATGCCGCCCGGCGTGAGCAGCAGCCACACCGGAATGAACAGCGTGCCGATGCTGGTGCTGTCGATGATGGCGAGCCCGGCGAGCGAGACCAGCAGGACGGCGTCCATTCGGCCAGGATAGAGACCTGTCGCTAGATCGCGCGGCCCACGCGCAGGACGGTCAGGTAGCGGCGGGCGGCTCGGTCGCCCATGCGGGTGCGGATGCGGTCGGCGATCGCGTCCAGCAGGGGTTCGCGCACCGCGGGGGCCAGCTTCCGGTACGGCGAGTTCGTGCGCAGCATGTCGGCGAAGCCGGCGCCGTCGAGCCACTGGACCGCCGGGTACCACAGCACGGTCGGCTGCTCGAACCGGTCGGACCAGTCGGCCGGGGCGGCCCGCGCCTCGTCCTCCAGCGGCGGGTGGCCCCAGGCAGGGTCGCCGGGAGCGAACTGTTCGTGCAGGTCGGCGGTCTCGGCGTACACCTCGGGCTCGTCGGTCTTTCGAAATACGACGTTGCCGACCAGGGCCAGCCGGCCGCCGGGTTTCAGCAGCTCGTGTGCGCGGCGCCAGCCGATCGCCGGGTCGACCCAGTGCCACGACGAGGCGGCCACGACGGCGTCGAAGCGGGCGCCGCGCGCGTCCCAATCCTCGAATGTGGACGTCTCCAGCGTGACGTTCGGGTAGCCGCCCACCCGCCGGCGCGCGACCGCCACCATGTCCGCGCCCGGCTCGAGGGCGGTCACCGCGCAGCCGAACCCGGCCAGCGGCTGGGTCGCGTGCCCGGTGCCGGCGCCCACCTCGAGCACCGGTGACCCCGGGCCGAGGTCGGCCAGGTCGGCGAGGTCGGCGAACAGCTCGGCCGGGTAGCCGGGCCGGGCCCGGTCGTAGAGCTCCGGCACCTCGTTGAAGACCAGACCTGGTTCAGACACCGCCTCATCCTGCCATGGAGCAAAGTTTCGGCCATACGGCCAACTTGTTGCGGAATTCAGTTCAACTATTGCATTCGTGTGACGGGCAACGTCACGATGACGGTCGATCCCCCAACCCCAGGGAGATCCCCAAGCGAGGAGTTCCCCATGCCCCTCACCCGGCGCACCCTGCTGTCCGCGGCGGCCCTGTCCCCGGCCGCCGCCATTCTGGAAACACCCGGCCTCGAAGCACCCGCGTTCGCCGCATCCCCGGCCGGCGACGTGGTCGGCAAGATCAGCGTTGGTTACCAGGGCTGGTTCGCCTGCCCCGGCGACGGCGCGCCGATCGGCGGCTGGTGGCACTGGAGCCGCGACCGTTTCCAGCCGCCGTCGACGACCAACACCACGATCGTGTCCTGGCCGGACACCCGCGACTTCACGCACGTCTACCCGACGGCCTACCCGAACCTCGGCGACGGCCGGGCCGCCGCGTTGTTCTCCTCCTACGACCAGCAGACGGTGGACACCCACTTCGGCTGGATGCGGACCTACGGCATCGACACCGCCGCCCTGCAGCGCTTCAACCCGGTCGGCGACGAGGGCCCGACCCGTGACGCGATGGCGCAGAAGGTGCGTACGGCCGCGGAGGCGACCGGCCGCAAGTTCTACGTGATGTACGACGTGAGCGGCTGGTCGAACATGCAGTCCGAGCTCAAGACGGACTGGACCACGAAGATGTCCGCGCACACCGCGTCGAGCGCGTACGCCCGGGAGAACGGCAAGCCGGTGGTCTGCGTCTGGGGCTTCGGCTTCGACGACGACAACCACAACTTCAGCCCGGCCGCCTGCCTCGACGTCGTCAACTGGCTCAAGGCGCAGGGCTGTTACGTGATCGGCGGGGTGCCGACCTACTGGCGCGAGGGCAAGAACGACAGCCGCACCGGCTACCTCGACGTCTACCACGCCTTCCACATGCTCTCGCCGTGGATGGTCGGCCGCACCGGCGATCTCGACGGCCTCGACTGGTTCTTCACCAACGTCAACACCCCGGACCAGGCCGACTGCAACAGCCACGGGATCGACTACCAGCCGTGCGTGCTCCCCGGCGACCTCTCCGCCGGGCACCGCCGGCACGGCGACTTCTACTGGCGCAGCCTCTACAACATGGTCCGGCTCGGCGCCCAGGGCCTCTACGTGTCCATGTTCGACGAGTTCAACGAGGGTAACCAGATCGCCAAGACGGCGGAGACGGCCGCGGACGTGCCGGCCGGCGCCGGCATCCGCGCCCTCGACGAGGACGGCACCCGCTGCGACGCCGACTACTACCTGCGCCTCACCACCGACGGCGGCCGGATGCTCAAGGGCCAGATCGCGCTCACGGCGGTGCGGCCGACCTCTCCCACCATCGGGGCAGCCACCGGAAACCTCGCGGCCGGCAAGGTGGTCAGCGCCAGCAGCACGAACGGGGGATTCCCGGCGGCGAACGCGGTCGACGGCAACGCGGCGAGCTACTGGGAGTCCAGCGGCGCGTTCCCGCAGTGGCTCCAGGTCGACCTCGGCGCCGCCTATCCGGTGACGCGCCTGGTCCTGCGTCTCCCGGCCGGCTGGGAACGCCGTACGCAAACGATCGGCATTGAAGCCGGCAGCGATGGCAGCACCTGGAGCGCCGCGGCCGGCTCCGCCGGATTGGTCTTCGACCCGGCGTCCGGCAACGCGGTGACCGTCGCGCTCAGCGGCGCCACCGCCCGATTTTTCCGGCTGAGCTTCGCGGGCAACACCGGCTGGCCGGCGGCCCAGCTCGGGCAGATTGAGGTGTACGCCGAAAGCACGCCCCCGCCGGTTTCCGACCTCGCGCGGAGCCGGGCGACCTCGGCCAGCGGCCACGTGCAGAACTACGCCCCCGGCAACGTGGTCGACGGTGACACCGCCAGCTATTGGGAGAGCGCGAACAACGCCTTCCCGCAGTGGATCCAGGTCGACCTGGGCGCCGCGACGACGGTCGGGCGCCTGGTCCTGAAGCTGCCACCGGCGTGGGGCGCCCGGGCCCAGACGCTAGCCGCCACCGGAAGCACGAACGGCTCGTCGTTCAGCACGCTCGCCGGCGCCGCCGCCCGCACGTTCGACCCGGCCACCGGCAACGCGGTGACCGTGACCTGCACGCCGGCCCAGGCCCGTTACGTGCGGCTGACCGTCACCGGCAACACCGCCTGGCCGGCCGGCCAGCTCTCCACCGTGGAGGTCTATCCGTAAGGTCGGACCATGCTCGAGACCCAACGTGAACGTGTGCCGCTCGACGACGGCGGCGAACTGGACACGGCGCAGGCGTTCCTGACGTTCGCCCGATCGTGTGTGCTGAAGAAGGTCGAGGGGCTGGACGAGGAGCAGTTGCGGCGCCGGCTGGTCGTGTCGGACACGACGCTGCTGGGCCTCGTCCAGCACCTGACCGACGCCGAGCGCTACTGGTTCGGATTCACCTTCGCCGGCGACCAGCGGCACGCCGGCGTCGACTTCGGCATGGTGGTCGCCGCCGACCGGACCCCGGACCAGGTCATCGCCGCCTACCGCGCGTCGATCGCGGAGAGCGACGCGCACCTCCGCGCCGCGCCCGGTCTCGACGCCCGCACCTCGCAGCCGGTCGCCGGTGAGCCACGCACGCTGCGCTGGGTGCTCGCCCACGTGTCCAGCGAGACGGTGCGGCACGCCGGCCACGCCGACATCCTGCGCGAGCTAGTCGACGGCGTGACCGGCCGCTGAGCGGTACTGGTCGCGGGTGAGCGCGTGGACGGCGACGGGTTGATCGTGGCTCGGCACTACGGTGTCGAACGCGTACGCCATCCCCAACTTCTCCATCACCCGCCGGGACCGGTCGTTGTCGACGTGCCGGATGCTGATGATCCGGTCCAGGCCACGATCGTGGAAGCCGAACCGCAGCGCCGCCTGGGCCGCCTCGGTGGCGTAACCCTGGCCCCAGGCGCCCCGGTCGAGCCGCCAGCCGATCTCCACGGCCGGGAGCACCTCGGGCAGGAACACCGGCACCGCGAGCCCGGCCCACCCGATCAGCCGGTCGGTCTCGCGAACCTCGACAGCGAACAGGCCGAACCCGTGCTCGGCCCAGGTGTCGATCATCCGGCGCAGGCCCTCCTCGGTCCGCGCGCGATCACGCACCGCCCCGTCCAGGATGTAGCGCATCACTTCCGGGTCGGCGTTGATCGCGGCCAGCCCGTCCAGGTCGTCGTCGCGCCAGCCGCGCAGGCGCAGCCGCTCCGTCTCGATGGTGACCATGCCCTCATCCTCCTCTTCCGCCAAGATCAGATGGTGACCCGGACATCCGGAACGGCCCGGCATGTTCCCGCTCACGGGGGTCGGTAACCCGTCATAGCGCATGGGCCGCACGGTCCAGGTCGGTATTGGGTGGGTCCCGATGCTGAGGGGTTGGATACGGTTAATGACTATGACGACCTACTCCGGTCCGGCGAGGCTGACCCTCGTCGATGGCACACGCGTATCCGGCATGGCTTCCCTGAGCACCAACCAGCGGGGAGGAATTGACGGCTGGGGTGGCACGTTCCGTCCGGACCAGATCACCGAGGACGTCCGCAACGCGGGCGACGGCCTCACTTTGGAACTGCCCTACGACCAGATCGGCACGGTGGCTGTCACCGGCGTCCGCAAGCTCCTCGCGACCCAGGTGCTGATGTCGATCGCCGGTCGCGGACCCGCGCCGTTCTAGGGCGTTTATTTTGAGACACCGCCAGGGGTGCCCCCGGCGCTGAAAATCTGACGAACGATGGAGCGGCCACGCCAGGGCTAATGCCGATGGCGTGGCCTCCAGCATGTAATGGCACCGAGCGGTGCCAAAGTGGCATCACTGTGGCTTGCGGGAGGTGCCACCCGTGTGCCACAGTGATGCCATGGACTTGACCACGTATGTGAACAGCCTCGGGCGGGAGTTCGCCACGCTCGCCGAGACCGGCGGTGACGAGGCGCGTGCGCTGGTCGAGCGCCTGACCGGGCCGCTCGAGTCGGCGATCCGGATGACTCTGCTCGACGCGCTGTCGGCCGCTGCCGACGAGATCACCCAGGACCTGGCGCCCGGCTCGGTCGAGCTGCGCCTGCGCGGCCGCGACCCGGAGTTCGTGGTCGACGTGCCGATCGTGGAGTCGGCCGGGGCGCCCGCCGAGCCGCCCTCCGGGGCGCCCTCCGGGGCGCCCGACATCTTTCCCGAGGACGGCCCGGCCGCCCGGATCAACGTCCGCATGCCCGAGCAGCTCAAGACCGCGATCGAGGAGGCCGCGGCCCGGCAGGGCCGATCGGTCAACGCCTGGCTGGTCCGGGCGGCCGCGGCCGGTCTGCAGCAGGCCGACCCGGCGGCGCGGCCCGAGCCGCGCGGCACCACGAAACGCTCCTCCCAGAGCTTCAGCGGCTGGGTGCGCTGAGTTTTCCCTCCCTCTTTCCTTCCGCGTCCCTGACCTGCGGGGACGACTCACCGACCCAAGTTGTGGGGACAACCATGCCTACCTTCGAAACACCCGAATCGATCTCCGTGACTCTCGACTACGCCGTCGGCAACGTGTGGATCGCCGCGAGCGACCGGGCCGACACCGTCGTCGAGGTCCGCCCCAGCGACGAGTCCGACGAGTCCGACGTCCAGGCCGCCCGGCAGACCCGGGTCGACTACAGCAACGGCACACTTGCGGTGACCGGTCCGAAGCGGATGTTCGACTTCTCCAAGAAGACCCGGTCGGTCGAGGTGTCGATCGCCCTGCCCGCCGGCTCCCGGGTCTCCGCCCACCTGCAGATGGGCGAGGTGCGCGGCACCGGCCGGCTCGGCGAGTGCCGGATCAGGACCACCGGCAGCATCCTGCTCGAACGGACCGGGCCGCTGCACCTGCACACCGGGTTCGGGCACATCACCGTCGACGGCATCGCCGGTGACGCCGAGATCTCCACCGCCTCCGGCAAGATCCAGGTCGGCGAGGCCGGCGGCGCCGTGACGGTCAAGAACGCCAACGGCGACACCGTCATCGACGCGGCCACCGGCGACGTGCGGGTGCGCAACGCCAACGGCGTCATCGAGATCGACCGCGCCGCCGCCGGCGTCGACGCGAAGACCTCCAACGGCAACATCCGCCTCGGCGAGGTGGTCCGCGGCTCGATCACCATCGCCACCGCGGCCGGCGGCCTGGACGTCGGCGTCGCCGAGGGCACCGCCGCGTGGCTGGAACTGAACACCGGATTCGGGCACGTGCTGAATCAGTTGGAAAACACCACCCGGCCCGACGGGGCCGACGACATTGTCGAGATCCGCGGCCGCACCGGCTACGGCGACATCGCCATCCACCGCGCCTGACTCGGGGAGAACATCATGATCACTGTTCGCGGACTACGGAAGTCGTACGGAACCCAGGTCGTGCTCGACGGCCTCGATCTCGACGTGCCGCGCGGAACGGTCTTCTCGCTGCTGGGCGCGAACGGCGCCGGCAAGACCACGGCCGTGAAAATACTGTCCACATTGCTCAGTGCCGACGCCGGTGAGGCGCGGGTCGCCGGGCACGACGTCGCCCGCGAACCGGACGCGGTGCGCGCCGCGATCGGCGTCACCGGTCAGTTCTCGGCGGTGGACAAGCTGTTCACCGGCGCCGAGAACCTGCGGCTGATGACCGATCTGCACCACCTGCCCCGCGCCGAGGGCCGGCGACGGGTCGAGCGGTTGCTCGCGCAGTTCGGCCTGACCGAGGCGGCCGGCCAGGTCGCGTCGACCTATTCCGGTGGCATGCTGCGGCGGCTCGACCTGGCGATGACCCTGGTCGGCAGCCCGCAGGTGATCTTCCTCGACGAGCCGACCACCGGCCTCGACCCGCGCAGCCGCCGGGACATGTGGCAGATCGTCCGGGATCTGGTGGCCTCCGGCGTCACCATCTTCCTGACCACCCAATACCTCGACGAGGCGGACGAGCTGGCCGACCGGATCGCCGTCCTCGACCGGGGCCGGGTGGTCGCCGAGGGAACCGCGGAGGAGCTGAAGCGCCGCATCCCCGGCGGGCACGTCCGCCTGCGGTTCGCCGACCCGGCGGGCCTGGACGCCGCTCTCGCGGTGCTGGGCGAGGCTTCGCGTGCGGACGACGCCCTGGAGCTGCGGGTGCCCAGCGACGGCAGCCTGCGCGCGCTCAAGGCGCTGATCGGCCGGCTCGACGACCGGGCCGTCGAGGTCGACGAACTGTCCGTGCACACCCCCGATCTCGACGACGTCTTCCTGGCCCTCACCGACGAAAAGGCGGCCGCGCGATGAGCACCCTTGCCTTCCACCCCCTGCAGGACTCCGCCACGATGCTGCGCCGCAACCTCAAGCGCATGCTGCGATATCCGTCGATGACCATGATCCTGGTCGGGATGCCGGTCGTCTTCCTGCTCCTGTTCGTCTACGTGTTCGGCGGCACCCTGGGCGCCGGGCTGGGCGGGGGAGGGGGCCGGGCGGCGTATGCCAACTACGTGACCCCGGCGATCATCCTGATGACCGTGATGTCCACGGTCCAGGGCACCGCGATCTCCATCGCCATGGACATGACCGAGGGCATCATCACCCGGTTCCGCACCATGCACATCGCCCGCGTCTCGGTGCTGACCGGGCACGTTCTGGGCAGCGTGATCCAGGCGATCTTCGGCGTCACGATCGTGATCGGGGTGGCGCTGCTGGTCGGCTTCCGGCCTGCAGCCGGCCCGCTCGGGTGGCTGGCCGCGGCCGGCTTCCTGATCGTGGTGACGTTCGCGTTCGTCTGGCTGTGCGTGGCGCTGGGCCAGGTGAGCAAGACCGTCGAGACGGCCAGCAACGCGCCCATGCCGCTGATCCTGCTGCCGTTCCTCGGCAGTGGTTTCGTGCCCACCGACTCGATGCCGGCCGGCCTGCGCTGGTTCGCCGAGTACCAGCCGTTCACCCCGATCATCGAGACCCTGCGCGGCCTGCTGATGGACGAGCCGATCGGCAACCACGGGTGGATCGCGCTGACCTGGTGCGCGGTCATCGCGCTGGGTGGTTACCTCTGGTCGAAGCGGTTGTTCAACCGGCAGAGTTGAGCGGGTCGGCGAGGAGGCTCTCGAAGGCCAGCTCGGCCGCGCCGATCAGGGGCGCGTCCGCCCCGAGAGAGCCGGCTCGCAGCTGAAGGTGTTCGCGGGAGGCCGGCAGGGCCATCGTGTCCAGACAGTGCCGGACGTTGGCGGCGCCGGCGACGTAGAGCTCGCGCAGGGCGCCGCCGAAGACCACGATGTCCGGGTTGAAGACGTTGACCAGGTTCGCCACGCCGAGGCCCAGCCAGTCGGCCACCACGTCGAGCGCGCGCCGGGCCAGCACGTCGCCCCACTCGGCGGCGCGGATCACCGCCTGCGGGCTGGTGCCTTCCGAGGCGCCGGCGGCACGGAGCAGCGCCGCCGCCCCGATCTCGGTCTCCCAGCACCCCCGGGAGCCACAACCGCATTTCCGCCCGTACGGGTGGACCACCATGTGGCCGACCTTGCCGCTGCGCCCGCCGTGCCCGGTGACGAGGCGGCCGCCGCTGAGGATCCCGGCGCTGACGCCCGGGCCGCCGTGCAGGTAGACGACGTCGTCGATGCCGGCGGCGACCCCGCGCACGTGCTCGGCGAGTGCGGCGGCGTCGGCGAGGTCGGCCACCACGAAGTCCGGTCCCAGCGCCGCGGCGATCTTGTCGTCCGCGCCGGTCAGGTGGATCGTCCCGTCGAGCTCGTGAATGGTGTCGGCGACGGCCACGGCGCCACCCGCGCACAGCGTGTCCGGGCCGAGGCCGCGCTCCGTCCGCCGGATCAGCACGGCGAGTTCGGCGACCGTGTCGAGGGGGGTCGCGCCGGGTGGGCGCGGGGCTTCCCACTGGTCGATGATGCGGCCGCCGAGTCCGATGCGGGCGGCGCGCAGCCGGTCCGGCTCGATGCTCGCGGCCCGCACCCAGACCCGATCCGATCGGGGGCTCACCACCAGCGACGGGCGGCCGGCCCGGCGGCTGGTGGTCGGCGCCTCCTCGGTGGCCAGGCCGGAGGCGACGAGGTCGGCGGCGAGCGCGCCGATGGTGCTGCGGTTGAGGCTCAGCCGGCCGGTGAGCTCGGCGCGCGAGATCGGGCCGTGCACGTGCAGGTGACGCAGGACCGCACTGAGGTTCTGGCGGCGGATCTCTTCCTGGCCGTTGGCCGGAGAGGGCGGGGTCAGCCCGCGCGCTGTGGTCACGTCCGGGCTCCTCCCTGGACGGCAAAGGGTCCCCGGGAACGGAACCCGGGAACCCTTTGCGTCAACTGCTGCCCGGCGCTCTTACTTGGTGAGCGGCGCGAGCTTGGGGTCGTTGGCGTACGCCTCGGCGGCGTTGTCCTTGGTCACGGCGACCGGCGGGAGCAGGAACGTCGGGACGACCTTGGTGCCGTTGTTGTACGACTTGGTGTCGTTGATCTCCGGGTCGGTGCCGGCCTGGAGGGACTTGACCATCTTGATCGACTCGGCCACCAGGGTGCGGGTGTCCTTGTTGATCGTCATGTACTGCTCGCCGGCCATGATCGACTTGATCGACTCGACCTCGGAGTCCTGGCCGGTGACGACCGGGATGGCCTTGTTACGGCTCTTGATCGACTGGATGATCGCGCGGGCCAGGGTGTCGTTCGGCGACAGGACGCCGTCGAGCTCCTTGCTGCCGTACGTCGAGGTCAGCAGCTGGTCCATGCGAGCCTGCGCACCCTCGGCCTTCCAGCCCTGGATGGCGGTCTGCTTCACCTCGACCTGACCCGAACCGACGATGACGTTCTTCTTGTCGATCTCCGGCTGGAGAACGTCCATCGCGCCCTTGAAGAACACCCCGGCGTTGTTGTCGTCCGGCGAGCCGGAGAACAGCTCGATCGTGTAGGGGCCGGTCGCCTTCTTCTTCTTCATGCCGTCCAGCAGGGCCTGGCCCTGGAGCTGGCCGACCTTGAAGTTGTCGAACGCGACGTAGTAGTCGAGGTCGGCGGTGTTCAGGATCAGGCGGTCGTACGCGATGACCTTGGCACCGGCGGCGTGCGCGGCGGCGACCTGGGTCGACAGCTGCGCGGCGTCGGTCGCGCCGATGACGATGACCTTGGCGCCCTTGGTGGTCATGGCGGTGATCTGCGCCTGCTGGTCGGCGACCGTGGTCGACGCGCCGGCGTACTGCACGTCGCTCGTGAAGCCGGCCTCCTTGAGACCGTTGGTGAACAGGTCACCGGCGAGGACCCAGTTCTCCGAGGTCTTCGCGGGCAGCGCCACACCGATCAGGGAGTTCGCCGCGAAGCCCTTGGCCGCGGTGCCGCCCGTGCCGGTGTCGGTGTCGCCGTCGCGGCCCGAGCCGCAAGCGGTCAGGGCAAGCATCGCGATAGCGCCGACCGCTACCGACTTGCCGAAGAAGTTACGCATGGGGAGTTGGTGCCTTTCGTGAGGGGTGTTGGGTGTTGATGGGTGAAGAGGGGCCGGTAGGGCCGTCAGCTGCCTACCGTCGTCCGGGCGGGCTCGTCACCCGTCGCGGACGTTGCCGGAGTAGCGGGTGCGTCCCGGCGGAATGGTCGAGTGAGGCTGCCGATGACCGAGAAACGGCCCTGGCTCTTGTTGTAGACGTCCAGGGCGACGGCGAGCAGGAGCACCAGGCCCTTGATGATCTGCACCCGGTCGGTGCCCACGCCGAGCAGCTGGAGGCCGTTGTTGAGCACGGCCATGACCAGACCACCGACGATGGAGCCGGAGATGGTGCCGATGCCGCCGGAGACAGCCGCGCCACCGATGAAGACGGCCGCGATCGCGTCGAGCTCCCAGTTGAGGCCGTCCTGCGGGCCGGAGGCGCCGGACCGGGCCACGAAGATCATGCCGGCCAGCGCGGCGAGCACCGACATGTTCATCATGACGAAGAAGTTGACCCGGCGAAGCTTCACACCGGACAGCTCGGCGGCGCGGGAGTTGCCGCCGACCGCGTAGATGTGCCGGCCGCCCGCCGTGTTGCGGGTGTAGAAGCTGTACGCGATGACCAGCACGACCAGGATCACGCCCGAGATCGGGAAGCTGGTGCCGACCCGGCCGCCGGCGAAGCGCAGCGTCACGAAGATCAGGACCGCGATCATGATCGCCATCCGGAGGATCGAGACCCACATCGGCGTCGGCTCGGCGTCCATCTCCTTGCGGGTCCGCCGGGCCGAGAGCTCCCGCCAGACCACGGCGAGACAGGCGGCCAGGCCGAGCAGCAGGGTCAGGTTGTTGTACCCGGTGTCGGGGCCGATCTCCGGCAGGAAGCCGCCGCCGATCTTCTGGAAGCCGGTGGGGACCGGGATCGTGTCGGCGTTGCCGACGAACTGGTTGGCGCCGCGGAACAGCAGCATGCCGGCCAGCGTGACGATGAACGCCGGCACACCGACGTACGCCACCCAGAAGCCCTGCCACGCCCCGATGACCGCGCCGATCGCCAGGCCGAACAGGATCGCCACCGGCCAGGGCAGCGACCAGTCCGCCATCGACTTGGCGACCAGGATGCCGGTGAACGCGGCGATCGAGCCGACCGACAGGTCGATGTGGCCGGCCACGATCACCATCAGCATGCCGATGGCCAGGATCAGGATGTAGGAGTTCTGCTGGAACAGCGCGATCAGGTTGTCCGACCGCAGGGTCAGGCCGTCGCCGAAGCCGAGGCCGAGGTCGCGCGCGGTCAGGAACTGGAACAGCAGGACGATCGCCACCAGCGTGAAGATCATCCCGAACTGGCGGGCGTTGGAGGTCGTACCTCCGAAAAGGTTCTTCTGAAGGTCCTTGAATCGGCTCATCGGATCTGCATCTTCTTCGTCGAGGTCATCTGCTTCATGAGGGTCTCCGGGTCGGCATCCTGGCGGGCGATGTCGCCCGTGATCTGGCCTTCGAACACGGTGTAGATGCGGTCGCACATCCCGATCAGCTCGGGCAGCTCCGAGGAGATGAGGATGACGCCCTTACCCTGGTCGGCGAGCCGCTGGATGATGCCGTAGATCTCGTACTTCGCGCCCACGTCGATGCCGCGGGTCGGTTCGTCGAGGATGAGCAGGTCGGGGTCGGTGAACATCCACTTCGCCAGGACGACCTTCTGCTGGTTGCCGCCGGAGAGCTTGGAGACGCCCTCGTCCACCGTGGGCGCCTTGGTGCGCAGCTCCTTGCGGTACGCCTCGGCCGCCTGGTATTCGGCGACCTCGTCGAGCACCCCCCGCTTGGTGATCTTCGAGAGCTTGGCCGCCACCGTCGACGTCTTGATGTCGTCGAGCAGGTTGAGGCCGATCGCCTTGCGGTCCTCGCTCACGTAGGCCAGGCCGTGGTGGATCGCCTCGGCCACCGACTTGAGCTGGATCTCCTTACCGTCCTTGAAGATCCGGCCACCGAGGTACACCCCGTACGAGCGGCCGAAGATGCTCATCGCGAGCTCGGTGCGGCCGGCTCCCATGAGGCCGGCGAATCCCACGATCTCACCCCGCCGGACCTGGAAGCTCTCGCCCTTGCAGACCAGCCGCTCGGCCGAGATCGGGTGCCGCACCGTCCAGTCGCGCACCTCGAAGAAGACCTCGCCGATCGTCGGCGTGTGGTCGGGGAACCGGCTGCCCAGCTCCCGGCCGACCATGCCGCGCACGATCCGGTCCTCGTCGACGCCGTCGCGCTTGACGTTCAGCGTCTCGACCGTCTTGCCGTCCCGCAGGATCGTGATCTCGTCGGCGATCGACTCGATCTCGTTCAGCTTGTGCGAGATCATGATCGAGGTGACGCCGCGCTCGCGGAAGCCGCGCAGCAGGTCGAGCAGGTGAGACGAGTCGGCCTCGTTCAGCGCCGCGGTCGGCTCGTCGAGGATGAGCAGCTTGACGTCCTTGGCGAACGCCTTGGCGATCTCCACGAGCTGCTGCTTGCCGACGCCGATGTCCTTGATCAGGGTGTCCGGATCCTCCTGGAGCCCGACCCGGGCCAGCAGGTCCTTCGCCTGGCGCTGGGCGGACTTCCAGTCGATCGCGCCGCGCCGGCGCGGCTCGTTGCCGAGGAAGATGTTCTCGGTGATCGACATGTCCGGGATGAGCGCGAGCTCCTGGTGGATGATCACGATGCCGGCGCGCTCGCTCTGCCGGATGTCGGAGAAGCGCACCTCCGAGCCCTGGTAGATGATCTCCCCAGAGTACGATCCGTGCGGATATACGCCACTGAGGACCTTCATCAGCGTCGATTTGCCGGCGCCGTTCTCGCCGCAGATGGCGTGGATCTCGCCGGCGTGCACCACCAGGTTGACGTCGGCGAGCGCTTTGACGCCGGGGAACTCCTTCGTGATCGACCGCATCTCGAGCAGGATGGGATCGGTTGTCATCGAACGCACCACCTCACGAAGGCCACTTCGGATGTTTTGTTGCCGTCGGCAACCTATTAGGTCTGAAGAAAGTTTCACAAGGGTCGCCGGCGGTCCAGTTAAGTAACAATCCAGTAATGTAGCTGATGCTGGAACGTACCTACATGTGCTGCCCTGCGTCAATAAGTCCGGATTTGGTAGAACACCATCCACAATGGAGGTAACGGTGACGGTGGACGGCAGCGTGCCGCTGACGGCGCGGATCTGGAACTACCTGCTCGGCGGAGTGGACAACTTCCCGGCGGACCGGGCGGTCGGCGACCAGATCCTCCAGTCGCTGCCGGCCCTCGCGGCCAGCGCCCGCCTCTCCCGGCAATACCTGGCGCGGGCGGTGCGGTTCCTCACCGCCGAGGCGGGCGTCCGCCAGTTCCTCGACATCGGCACCGGCCTGCCGACCGCCGACAACACGCACGAGGTGGCGCAGCGGGTCTTTCCGGATGCCCGGATCGTCTATGTCGACAACGACCCGCTCGTCCAGGAGCACGCCCGGTCGCTGCTGACCAGCACGCCCGAGGGCGCGACCGCCTACCTGCACGCCGACCTGAACGACCCGGAGAAGATCCTGGCCGAGGCCGCGGCCACCCTGGACCTGGACCAGCCGGTGGCGGTGCTGGTCATGGGCGTCCTCGGTCACGTCGAGAGCGACGACGACGCCAAGGCGATCATCGACCGGCTGATGGCGCCGTTGCCCGCCGGCAGCTATTTCGCGATGTACGACGGGGGCGACACCACCGCGGACAACCGGGAGGCGACCGGCATCTGGAACCTGTCGGCCGAACCGAAATACCACCTGCGCAGCCCGTCGCGCATCAAGGCGCTGTTCGACGGGCTGGAGCTGGTCGACCCGGGCGTGGTGCCGGTTACCCAGTGGCGGCCGGAGGTCGTCGAGGCGGCCATCGACCAGTACTGCGCGGCCGGCCGCAAACCCTGATCACCCGACGTCGCCGACCCGGAGGGTGCGCAGGTCGCTCACGCTGGGCGAGTGGTGACCGCGCATCCGGCCGGCCTGGCGGGTGATCACCTCGTCCAGCACCTGCCGGGCGAAGCGGCCGTTGCCGAAGCCCTTGCCGCGCGGCGCCTCCTCGAACAGGCGGCGCAGCGCGAGCAGGGTGTCGCCGGGGCAGTCGTAACCGCCCGAGCGGGCCAGGCCCTCGACGATCGCCACCAGCTCGTCGGCGGTGTACGAGGCGAAGTGGATCCGCCGGGAGAACCGCGAGTTCAGGCCGGCGTTGGCGGCGAGGAACTGCTCGATCTCCGCCTCGTAGCCGGCCACGATGACGACGACCTCGTCGCGGTGGTCCTCCATCAGCTTGACCAGCGTGTCGATCGCCTCGCGGCCGAAGTCGTTGCGGGCGTCCGGCGGGGCGAGGGTGTACGCCTCGTCGATGAACAGCACGCCGCCGCGGGCCCGGTCGAACGCCTCCCGGGTGCGCTGGGCGGTGTGCCCGACATACTCGCCGACCAGGTCGGCGCGGGCCACCTCGACGACCTGGCCGCCGCGCAGCGCGCCGAGCGCCGCGAGCAGCCGGCCGTAGAGCCGGGCCACCGTCGTCTTGCCGGTGCCCGGCGGCCCGGAGAAGACCAGGTGGCGGGAGACCGAGGGGGCGGGCAGCCCGGCCCGGGTGCGGGCGCGCACCGTGACCAGGAGGTCGACCATGTCGGAGACCTCCTTCTTGACCGAGTCCAGGCCGATCATCGAGTGCAGCTCGGCGAGCATGGCGTCGAGCTCGGCCGACGACGGATCGTCCGGCTGGGCGGCCTCGCCGAGGTCCTGGGGGAGCAGCCGGGCCAGCTCGACACCGTCGTCGGCGCCGCTGACCGCCAGCCGCAGCGCCTGCCGGCTCAGCATCTCCTCGAACACCTGTCGGGCCACCCGGGCGTTGCCGAACGACTCGGTACGCGGCATCTTCGCGAACAGGCCGGTCAGCGTGATCCGGGTGTCGTATTCCAGGGCGTAGTGGTGGCTGCTGCAGAGGCGCTCGACGATCAGCACGAGCTCGTCGGTGGAGTAGCTCTCGAACTCGATGCTCTTGGCGAAACGCGAGGCCAGGCCGGGGTTGGCGGCCAGGAACGAGCGCATCTGGGTGGAGTAGCCGGCCACGATCACGACCACCTCGTCGCGGTGGTCCTCCATCAGCTTGACCAGCGTGTCGACCGCTTCCTGACCGAAGTCGCCGCCCTTGCCGCCGCCCGCGGTCAGGGTGTAAGCCTCGTCGATGAACAGGACGCCGCCGATCGCCTCCCGGAACTTCTCGGTGGTCTTCACCGCGGTGCCGCCGATGTGCTCGGCCACCAGGTCGGCGCGGGCCACCTCGACGAGCTGGCCGCCGCCGAGAACGCCGAGCGACGCGAGAATCTTGCCGTAGAGCCGGGCCACCGTGGTCTTTCCGGTGCCCGGCGCCCCCGCGAAGATCATGTGCCGGGACATCGGCGGCGCGGACAGGCCGGCGGCGAGCCGCTTGCCGGCGATCCGGTGCAGACCGACCAGGGTGGCCACCTCGCGCTTCACCCCGGCCAGGCCGACCAGGGTGTCCAGCTCGGCGAGCAGCGTCGCGGACGCGTCGCCGGTCTCGCTCACCGGAGCGGCTTCCGGCCGGGCGGATGGTGCGGCCACGGTCAAAGGCGCCTCCGGCGGTTCGGGTGTACGGGTGACCTCGGCCCCGCCCCCGCTGCTGCTGCCGCCGATCGTCCGCAGCTGCTCGCCGGCGTTGCCGCGCAGCTCGTTGCCGATCAGCCGGACCGGCTCGCGGCTCTCCACCCGGACCCCGTCGCCGCCGTTCTCCACCACGACGCAGTTGACCAGCTCGCCCCGCGACTCGGCGGCGAAACGGACGCCGTGGCCGCCGCTCGCCTGCACCCGGCTGCCGCGCAGGGCCAGCTCGGCGTCGCGCTGCACCAGCACGCCGGCGCCGGTGCTCGACTCCACCTGCACGCCGGTCCCGCGCAGCATCCCGGCCGCCACGACCAGGCCCGCGCCGTGCACCGTCACGTCGGCGAGCACCAGCTCGCCACCCGACACCACCGCGCCCGAACCGGTGAGCGTTCCCCGGCGTACCGTCACATGCGCCTGATCGGTGACCTCGATGCCCTCCCCGGTCGCCTCGCGGACCGTCAGGTCCTCGATCTCCGGCCGCGCGGAGCCGGCCGCCCGCAGGCCGCCCCGCGCCGGGCCGACGGTGATCCGCTCGCCGCGGCCGGTGGCCTGGTCGGCGAAGAGCAGACCGACACCCTCCGGGGCGGCGAACGTGCCACCCTCGAAGCGCGGCGCGGCCTCGCCGGTCACCACCACCGCCGCGCCCGCGTCGCCGGACGTCACGGTCAGCTCCACGTAGGATCCGGTCGCCTGCCCCTGGACACTGAGCGCGTAACCGGCCTCGGTCTCGATCCTGCAGCCGTTCAGCGTGGGCCGGGCCAGACCCGCCACCGTCACGGCCGGACCGTCCGCGGCGCGCAAGGTGCAGCCGGTCAGCACCGGCACGCCCCCGGTGATCAGCACCGGCACGCCGCCGACCTGTTCGACCGTGGTGCCGGACAGCCGCACCGCGCCGTCCTCCTCGACGACCACGCCGTGCCCGTCCACCCCGCTGATCACGCACTCCTCGACGACGCCCCGGCCGCCCCGGGTGCTGATCAGGCCGGCGCCCCGCGCGTCGGTGATCGTGCAGCGGACCAGGTGCGGATCGGCGCCACCGGTCACCACCACGCCCGCCGAGCCGAGGCCGGCGATCCGGGTGCCGGCCACCCGGCCCGAGCCGTTGCGCTCGAACAGGAAACCGGCCCCGTCCGGGTTGGTCACGCTGCCGTCGCGCATGGCCAGCTCGCCCTCCGGCACGTGCAGGGCCACGATCCCGCCGCCGCGCACGGTGCACCGGACCAGCTCCAGCCGGCCGCCGCCGACCTGCACGGCCGGCAGCTTCCGCGCCCCACCGACCACGTCGATGCCGGTCAGCGTCACACTGCCGGCGGCCACGAAGACCGCGACCTGATCCCCGCCGTCCACCGTCACGGTGCCGGGGCCCTCCTCGGCGACCAGGCGTACGCCCTGGGCCAGCCGAAGCTGCTCCCGGTAGACGCCGGGCTGCACCACGATCGTCGCCCCCGGTGGCGCCTCGGCGAGCGCCGCGCCGATGCTCGACCGGCAGCCGGGCTCGGTCTGGGAGACCGCCACGATGGTCCCGTTCACGACGCCACCTCATCATTCGTCTGCGTCACGTAGATCCGGCCGTGTTCGTCGAGGCCGGGCAGGTCGGTCAATGCCGCGATCGCCGCCGGGGCCGCGCCGGCCGGGGCCGCGCGGAGCTTCGCCACGAGTTGCTCGCCACCGGTGGCGGGGCGGCCGCCGGGAAGCTCGCGCAGAAACAGCCGGTCCGGCTCGATGTCGAGCACCTCGAAGCTGCTGCCGGGCGGGAAGAGCACCAGATCACCGTCGGCGAGCCGGCCGACCCGGCGCGCGCCGGCCGACCAGATGACCAGCTCGTGGCCGGCCCCGGCGGGACGGATGCGCTCACCGTCGAGGAAGGCGGGCTCGGTCAGGACGGCGCCCTTGCGGTACGCGTCGGCCGGCCACCCGGCCACGGTGCGGAACACCGGGCCGAAGACGGCCGGGAGGCGATGCAGTCCGTACGCCACCCAGCCGGCCAGCGCCTCGGCGCGGGGGTCGTCCGCACCCCGCAGGGCCGCGTTGACGGCGGCGCGCTCGGTGGTGCAGTAAGCGCGGACCGCGATCAGCCCGGCCAGCAGGTCGGGCGCCGTCAGGGTGGCGACCCGCAGGCCCGGCTCCTCGGAGAGGATGCGCGCGGCCACCCGCGAGTGCGCGTCGTAGCGCCCGGCCAGCAGCCGCCGCAGGTCGTCGGCCGGCCGCTCCCGGCCGAACTGGCGCCGCGTGACCTGGACCCGGTCCGGCTCGGCGGCGGGCGCCTCGGGCTCCGGGTCTTCCGGGATCTCCGGGCGGGCCGTCGCGATCAGCGTTCGCGGTGGCGGCTCCGGGGCAGGGTGGCCGGCCGTCAGCAACTCGGCGGCCTCGTCGCCGACCGGCTCCGGTTCCCGATCGGGCGCGGCCTGCTCGGCCACAAGCAGGGCACGCCGGAACGGCGAAACCTCGGTCGCCGCCGACCGCGGCGCAATCGGCGCCACCAACCGAAGGGCCTTCTCCTCCGCCGGTGCCGGAATTGCGCTGTCTGCCGCCACCGGCACGTCATGTTGGCCGGGCGGCGGGGGAGCAGCGCTGCTCGCTGTCGGCGGCACGTCGTGCATTTCGGGCGGTATGGGTGATGCGGTGTCGGCTGCCGGAGGTGCGGCGTCCTCGTCCGTGGGTTCGGGCGCGGTCGCGGCGGGCGACACCTCGACGGTGGCCACCGGTGGTGCGGCTTCGGCTGGCGGTGCGGTTTCGGCTGTGGGCGTGGCTTCGGCTGGGGGTGCGGTTTCGGCTGGCGGTGCGGTTTCGGCTGTGGGCGTGGCTTCGGCTGGGGGTGCGGTTTCGGCTGGCGGTGCGGCTTCGGCTGTGGGCGTGGCTTCGGCTGGGGGTGCGGCTTCGGCCGGTGGTGCGGCTTCGGCCGTGGGCGCGGCTTCGGCCGGCAGTGCGGCTTCGGCTGTGGGCGTGGCTTCGGCTGGGGGTGTGGTTTCGGTCGGCGGCGATCCGGTGAGAGCTACCAACCGGTTGGTCGTCTCGTCCGGCTGGGGCTTGGGGATGGCTGCCAGCGGCACGGTCTTATCCGGCGGCAGGGCGGCCGGTGGCGCCTCGGGGACGAGGGCCATCGGCGTGGTTTTTTCCGGCAGCAATGCGGGTGCGGCGTCGGCCGATGCGGATCCGGTGAGGGCTACCAACCGGTTGGTCGTCTCGTCCGGCTTGGGCTTGCGGATCGCCGCCAGGCGCATGGTCCTGGCCGGCCTCAGCGCGACTGGCGATGTTGGGGAAACGGTCGGCAGCGGCATCGTTTCCTCGGGCCGCAGGACTGCCTCGGACGGCGGCGCGGCCTCGGACGGCAGGACGGCCTCGGACGGCGGCGCGGCCTCGGACGGCGGCGCGGCCTCGGACGGCAGCATGGCCTCGGGCGGCCGGACGGCCTCGGGCCGCAGCGCGACCGTGGGCGGCTCGGTCTTCTCCCGCGGCAGCGGCCGGGAGACGGCGGCCAGGCGCAGGGTTCGGCCGTCGGAGAGTGGTGGCGCGGGCGGGGTTTTCGGGGCGCCCGCCGGCGGCCTGGTGACCGCTGGCGGGCGGGCGGCCGACGGCGGGCGGGCGGGCGACGGCGGGCGGGCGGGCGACGGCGGGCGGGCGGTGGGGGAGCCGGGTGGGTCGAGGGAGACGGTCAGCTGGTCAAGGCCGAGGTAGGTGCTCAGGGCCGCGGCCTTGGCCGGGACCGCCGCGCGGTCGGCGTAGGGGCCGAGCGGCACCAGGCGGATGCCGTCCGCCAGGCCCGCGAGGTGGACCACCAGAAGGCCGGGCAGGAAGGCGAACAGGTCGGGCCGCCCCGCGACGGCGGCCGTGCAGACCACCGTCGTCCGCTCCGGCAGGTACGGCAGGGCCGCGGCCGTCACGCGGGCGTCCGCGGTCGGCTCGCCCTCGGCGTACAGGAGGAGGGTGTTGTCGATTATCTCGGCCCGGACCAGGACCGATTCGACGGGCGGCGCGGTCATCAGTGCTCGGCCGGGCCGTCGGTGTCGAGCAGGACCTCGGCCAGGAGCTTCTCCAGGGGGGTCTCGACGTTGCCGCCGGCCCGGCCGGTGAACGCGTCCACCATCGCCTGGCCGCCGGGCAGCACCGCCGCGAACGCCTGCATCGTCTGTGCCATCGCCTCGGCCCGCGCCTGTTCGATCGTGCTGACCAGCAGATCGCCGAGCTCGGCGCCGGACATGTTGCGGTAGGCCGAGGTCATGAACTTGATCTCGGCGACCGCGCCGTGGCTGTTCACCGTGACCGCCAGGGCCCGGCCCTTCGCGACCACCGTGCTGGTGGAGCCGTGCAGGCCGCGCTCGATCTCGCCGAGTGCCGCCTTCTGCCGTTCGAAGTCGGCCAGCGCCTGCTCGACCTGGTTCATCTGCGGACTCGTCATGGCTGGTTCCTTTCCTGCTGCTCAGCGAATCTGGTGCTCAGCGAATCTGGTGCTCAGCGAATCTGGTGCTCAGCGAATCTGGTGCTCAGCGAATCTGGTGCTCAGCGGATGCCGTGGATCTGAACGCGTTCCTCGACCGGCGCCGCGGCGGGCGCAGGCTGCGGACCGGTGGGCAGACCCTCGACCGCGGTGTCGGGGGTTTCCGGTTTGCGTGGCGCGTGGGTGCGTCCCACGACGGCCGCCTGGGAGTTCGGGTCGGTGCCCCAGGCTTCGGGGTCCTCGGACCCGCGGCGGCGGCGCTTGCGTTCGCCGTCCTGGCCGCCGAGCCCGCCGAGACCGCCCGGCGCGCCCGGGCCACCGGGGCTGCCGAAGCCGGTCGACATCTCGCCGGGGGTCGTTCCGGGCAGGTTCGGGCCGGTGGCCGCGGAGTATCCGTCGAGCAGCCCGGCCAGGTCGTCGCCGATCGCCGATCCGCCCTTGGCCAGGGCAGCGCCGGACGCGTCGGTCCCGAGCCCGCCGATGCCGTTCCCGCCGGCGCCGAACCCGCCGCTCAGCAGGCCACCGCTGCCGTTGCCGCCGGCGCCGAGGACGCTGATCCCGCCCGGCTCGGTGCCCTCGATGCCGTCCCCGCCGACGGCGCCGTATTGATTCGGTCCCTTGCCGAACGAGCCGCCGGCCCCGCCGAAGCGCCCGAGCCCGCCCAGGCCGCCGAGGCCCAGCGCCAGGCCACCGCCGCCACCGATGCCCCCGCCGGCGAGGTCGGCCACGCCGCCGGCGCCGTCGAGTCCGCCGATGACGCTGCCGGTGGCGCCGGATGAGGAAAAGCCGTCGCCACCGCCGATGCCATCGCTGCCGCCGCCGCCCGTCGTCAGGAAGCTGTCGCCGGTCCCGAAGGCGAAGCTCTGCATCGACCCGTCGCCGCCCCCGCCGAGCGAGCCGTCGCCGCTCCCGGAACCGCTCCCGGAACCGCCCCCGGAACCGTCCCCGGAGCCGCCCCCGAAGTCGGTGCCGTCGCCGCCCGAGGTGATCGTGCCGTCGCCGCCCCCGCCGTCGCCCCCGCCGTCGCCCCCACCGGATCCGTCGCCGCCGGACCCGTCACCGCCGCCGTTCGTACCCGTGTTCTCGTTGTGCTCGTTGCCGGTGATGGTGAACTTCTTGATGATCGAATTGGTGGTGGCGAGCTTCTCGCCGAGCGTCGTGAGGTAACCGCGCATCTGGCCGTCGAGTCGTTCCACCTGCTCCGTCCAGGAGCGCTGGAGCATGGCGTCGAGACTGCTCCAGCCGGCCGCCGAGGTCAGGTCGAAGGTGCCGGCGTACTCCCCGGTGCCGTAGGTGTTGGGGATGTCGATCGACACGGCGTTCAGGGTGCCCTGGTCGAAGTGGTCGAGGACGGTGCGGACCGCGACGATCAGCTGGGTCGGGTTGAACGTGTTGAACGACTGGAAGGTGTGGTCGCTGAACTCGCGCCAGGCCAGGTTGACCTTGTTGCGGAAGTCCCACAGGTCGTTCGAGGTGTAGTAGACCTGGTCGGACCAGCGGACCCCGGCGCCGGTCATGTCCTTGAGCAGCAGGTCGGCGTCGGCGTGCAGCCGCTGAATGGCGGCCAGGAACATCCCGGCCGCGGTGCCCTGGAAGTCGGCGGCGTCACCGAGGTCGGCCATCAGCGCCCGCAGCTCCGCCTCGGCCGAGGTGAGGTAGTCCTCGGCCTGCTTCAGCAGATGGCCCGCGTCGTGGAAGCTGAGCGGGTCGAAGATGTGGCTGCCGTCGGCGAACAGCGTGGTGAGCGCGTTCGTGGTGGACTGGTAGAAGTCGGCGTACGCGGCGCTCGGCGCGGGATTCCCGTCGTAGAACGAGATCCAGCCGCGGACGACCTGCCAGACGTCCTGGCCGCCCTCGGTGCCGGTCTTGCGGTAACCGAGCAGCTCGTTCGGGCCCGGGGTGAGTGCCGGCGTGCTGCCGGCAGCGGTCTTCACCGTGGTCAGCTCGGTGAACCGGACCCAGTCGATGCCCGGTCCGGCAACCTTGAGCCGGTCGGTCGGCACCGACGCGCCGAACACGTTCTGGACCATCTGCTCCCAGGTCCAGCCGTCGTAGGAGATCGTGGAGGCCGGCATCGCGTCAGCCCCTGCGCCGCAGCGGGGTGAAGCCGGGGGTCTGCCGGGTGCCGGGGCGGCCCGGTGCGGCCGGCGCCGGCGCTGTCGGTTCCTCCGGCAGTTCCTCGCGGCCGATCACGGCGAACGAGCAGTCGGGGTCGGTGCCCCAGACGTCCTCGTCCTCCTCGAGCCAGGTCTTGCGCTCGCGCTCCTTGTTCTCCTGCTGGCCGGCGCCACCACCACCCATCCCGCCCATCGGTGGCATGAACGGCATGCCCGACGAGCTGCCACTGCTGGTCAGCGGGCTTCCGGTGGTGACGCTGCTGGTGGCGGGCTCGCCGAGCAGGCCGGCGAGGTTCTCGCCGAGTCCGGTGTCGGCGGTGGTGGTGCCGCCGGCGCCGGCCCCGCCGCCGAGCGCGCCGATGTCGGAACCGTCCACGTCGGTCGGGAAGAGCGAGGAGGCGGTGCCTTCGCCGAGCGAGTCGAGGTCGCTCGACTTGGAGCCGCCCAGGCCGCTCGATCCGCTGGAGCCGCCGAGGCTGCCGAGGCCGCTCGACGCGCCGCCCAGGATCGGAATGCTGCTGCCCAGGCTGCCCGCGCCCCCGGTGCCGATGCCGGAGCTGGTGCCCAGGTCGGAGCCGAGACCGGAGCCGCCCAGGTCGCCGAGGCCGCTCGAACCGCCGCTGCTCAGATCGCCGGTGCCGAGGTCGCCGAGGCCGGAGGTCGAGCCGCTTCCGAGGTCGCCGAGGCCGTCCAGGCCGCTCGATCCGGATCCGCTACCCAGGTCGCCGAGACCATCCGACCCGCCGCCGCTGATGCCGGCGATGTCGGAGCCGGAGCCGCCGCTGACGTCGGGGAGGTCGGAGCCGGAGCCGCCGCTGATATCGGGGAGGTCGGAGCCCGAGCCACCGCCGATGTCGGGGATGTCGGTGCCGTTTCCGCCGCTGACGTCGGGGATGTTGGCGCCGGTGTTGTTGTTGCCGGTGCTGGCGGTCGGCGGCGGGGTGAGGTCGCGGACGTCGTCGGCCAGCGTGCTCAGCTTCTCGGTGAACGGGCCGAGCACCGAGCGCACCTCGGCGTCGAGCACCTGGGCCTGCTTGAGCCAGGCGCCCTTCATCAGGGTGTCGAGCGCTTCCCAGCCGGCCGCGGTGGTGATGTCGACCGTGCCGGAGCTGGAGCCGTAGCCGTACGGGTCGGGGAAGTTGATCGGGACGGCCTTCATGTTGCCGATCCGCACGCTGGTCAGGATCTGCTTGAGCGCGGAGCGCAGGGTCCACGGGTTGAAGCCGTTGAACCATTGCACGGTGTGGTCGGCGAACATCCCGAACGACTGGTTGACCTTGTTCCGGAAGTCCCACAGGTCGTTCGAGGTTTCGTAGACCTTTTTCGACCAGCTGTGATCGGTGCCCGCCTCCATGTCCCGGGCCAGGAAGTGGATGTCGTCGTGCAGCTTCTTCAGCGACGCGGCGAAGGCGCCGGCCGCCGTGCCCTGGAGCCCGGAGGTGTCGCTGCCGACGTCGTCGAGCACCTGCTTGAGCGCGGCGTCGGCGGCGGTCAGGTAGGCCTCGGCCTCGTGCAGCAGCACACCGGCGCTGTGGAAGGAGGTCGGGTCGAAGATCGCGTCCCGGTCCTGGAAGAGCTTGTCGAGGGCGTTGCGGCTGCCCTGGTAATAGGTCTCGAACGCGGTGGCCGGGGTGTTCCCGCCCTGCGCGTCCCAGAACGTGACCTTGGCCTGCACCGTCATGTTGCGCGAGTAGGTCTTGCCGTTCTCCCGCCACATCTTGTAGACGGCGAAGAGGATGTCGTTGGTGTCGGCCGGCATGAGGTCGAGGTTGCCGTCGGAGTCGGCGCCGTAGTTCTCGATCACGCCGGAGTCGACCGCTTGGACGAACTGGATCCAGCGCACGCCCGGCCCGGCGACCAGGTCCCGGTTGAGGACCTTGCCGCTACTTCCGTCGGCGTTGTCGTTCCCCATCCCGAAGATGTGGATGACGACGTCGTCCCAGGTCCACCCGGACAGTTCGGTGGGCGGCGGGTTGTTGGTGGCGGCCATGGCGATGCTCCTCGCGCCGGGTCGGGCGTACGGCGTACGAAATCGGTCAGCTGGTGGTGGTGGTGGTTGTGCTGCCGGCGAACGGGTCGCCGAAGCGGTCGCTCCAGGTCTCGACCGACATGTCGACCAGCGACTCGGCGTGATCAGTGGTGTTGATCAGGTCGTCGAGTCCCTTGTAGAGGGCGTGCAGGGCCTTGCTGTGCATGACCGTCCGGGCGCCGATCGCCTTCGAGGTCGCGGCGATCGTGGTCTCCACCTCCTTGCCGGGGGTGAAGGCGTCGGTCCCGATACCGACGAGGTTGGCGTCGAAGGTCTGGGTGGTGCCGGTGCCGTGGGTCGGGATGCTGTCGTGCACGGCCTTCAACTTGGCCTGCAGGGTGCGCATGTACGGCGTGTGGACGGAGTAGTCCATGAGCTTCTCCCTCTAGCGGGTGGCCGGGACGGACGACGGGGGACGCCCGTCCCGGCACGTCATCCTCAGAAGAGGCCGGCGGTCGAGCTGTCGGTCTTCCGGTAGATGTTGCCGGCTTCCTCGAGCTTCAGGCGCCCGTTGGCGGCGGCCTGCCGCATCGAGTCCAGACCCTCGTTGATCTTGGCGTGCGCCGCGGTGTAGGCGTCCAGCACCTCACCGTCGTTGCTCGAGAAGTAGGCGTGCGACCGCTCCTGCACGGAACCGGTCAGGGTCTCGATGTGCGTGGTGGCGGCGTGCAGGTCGTCGGCCGCGCCGTCCATGTGGCCGTAGTTGACATTGAAGCTAGCCATGCGTCTGCTCCGATCTGGATTTCCGGTGGATTGGTGCTCAGGTCCAGCTCGACGACACGTCGCCGACTTCCGCTTCGGCCCGGGCGCTGACGTCGGCGTGGGTCGACATGATGCCGTGCAGTTCGCCGACGCCCTGCCGCACCGTGTTCAGCCCGTCCAGCCACTGGAGGGTGGACGTGCTGTGCTTCGCCGACGCGTCGCCCTGCCAGCCCGTCGAGAGGTTGGAGAGCGACTCGGAGATGTTGTTGTGCACGTTGCCGAGCTGGCCGTGTGCGTCCTCGAGCTGGCCGACGAGCGGGTGAAGACTCCCGTCATCGACCCTGTTCTGGAGTGCCATCACTGTTCCCTTCTACGGTCGGGACCCGGCTGGGTCGCCGAAGGTCCGGCTGCCGCTCACCCCACGACCCGGGCCGGGTCGAGCAGGGGTCCGGTCGGCAGCAGGTCGAGCAGGTCCGGTGAGATGACGATGGCGGCGTCCGGCGAGTAGCCGAGCGTCTTGGCCACCGCCGCACCGGCCAGCGGATATTTCGTCCCGGCGTCGGTGACCAGGTAGTAGGTGGATCCGGGCGCCTCGTCGCGGCGGCCGGCCACGGCCAGGCCGCCCAGGCCCGGCTCCACCGCCACCGCGTCGGCGGTGCGCGCCTCGCGGGTCAGCCCGACGCCGGCCCGGGTGACGTTGAGCGCGGGCACCGCGCCCGCGGCGACCAGCCGGGTCTGTTCGGTGGGCGAGTTCTGCACGCACCAGGTGATGCCGGCCGACGGCGCCGCGGCCGGGAACGCCGCCGGCAGGTCGGCGCCGGGGGCCGCGGTGGTCGACGCCGCGATCCGGGCGAGCGCGGCCGGGCTGATCCGGGTCGCGGTCACCACCCCGTCCGGGTAGGCCAGCGCGGTCTTCGGATCGCCGGCGAGCAGGGCGTACGCGGTGGAGGTGAGCCGGCTGAGCCCGTCGGCGCGCAGCACGTACCAGCGGTCGTCGCCGGCCGTGAAGAGCTGACCGACCCGGGTCGGCGCACCATCGGCGGCCGGCCCCGGGGAGCCGCGGCCGGGCACGTCGAGCGGGCCGAGGTCGGGCCCGGCCGGCATCAGGTCGAGCCACGCCGGGGGCACCTCGACGGCGGCGCCGGTGTAGCCGAGCACCGCGGACACCCATGATTCGCTCAGCCGGTATCGGTGTCCGTCCCAGATCACATAGGAGGCGCCGCCGGACGAGACCGGCAGCGCGTGCCCCGCATCCAGCGGCGTGCCGGCCGGGGAGTCGCCGATCTCGACGGTGAGCGCGGTGCGGCCGTCCGAGACCGGGGCGCACGCGGTCCACCAGGTGTTGCCGATCCCGCGGGTGGGCAGGCCGTCGGGCGCGCCGACGATCCCGACCGGCAGCCCGTGCGGCACCCCGGCCAGCGAGCCGCCGGCCACCGACTTCACCGTGAGCTGGTCGCCCAGCAGCAGCTTGGCCGACGCGTAGTTGAGCACCGGGCGGAGCCGGCCCTGCGCGTACAGGTAGCGGGTGCCGGTCTCCTTCTCCACGACGACCGTGCCGGACTTGCGCCACGAGGTCGCCCCGCCCGGCACGAACAGGCCGTAGACGGTGAAGCCGCCGGCCACCAGAGCCGCCACCAGGACGCCGGCGACCAGGCCGGTGATCGCGCGGCGGTGCGGCGACTCGGACTGGTCGAGCTCGCCGGTGACGAGGCCCGCGGTGAGCCGGCCCAGCAGGTAGGACTGTGCGTGCGCCTGGTCGCGCCGGGACTGCATCGCGTCAGCCCCCGATCGCCCGGAAGAAGCCGTACGCGCCGAGGACCGCGAGCAGAACCGGCAGCAGGGCCACCGCGGTGACGGTCAGCAGCACGTCGCCGATCCGGCCCCAGATCGGCATCAGCCGGCGTTCGCGCATCGTGCGGGCGAACCCGGCGACGGCCCAGACCGCCGCGGCCACCAGGGCCAGCGCGCCGAGCCGGGTCACCGGGCCGGCCGCGGACAGCAGGGCCAGCATGCTGCCGGCCAGCGCGGTCAGGGCCGGGACGCCCAGCGCGAGGCGGTGCCGTCCGCTGGTCATCGGCCGGGCCGAGAGCAGCCACACCAGCGCGAGCAGCACCGGCAGCAGCAGGGCCGCCCAGCCGCCGGTGCGGCAGATCGGCGCGACGCAGAGGGTCCCGGCCGCGCCCAGCCCGGCGTAGAGCGCGGTCATCTGGCCGTCGACCACCCGCGACTGCTTCATCAGCGGGGCGGCCGGCACCGGGTCGAGCTCCTCCTGCAGGTGCTCGGGCTTGGTCGGCAGCGGCGACAGGCGCAGCCCGGCGAACCGGAACGCGAGCATCGGCACGATCGGGACCAGCGCCGTCGCGAGCACCGCCACCACGGCCGCCGCCTGCCCGCCGGTGAGGCCGGCCAGCACCCGGAGCGCGCCGCCGGCCACGCCGAGCAGGGCCGTGGTGGCGACCGCGACGAAGGGCAGCCCGGCCGGGCCCAGCAGGGCGGCGGCGAGCACCGCGGTGGCGGTGGCGGTGGCGCCGGCGGCGAGCAGTTGGGCGGCGCCGTCATCGCCGGGCAGGATCAGGCCGGCCACCCCGGCGAAGCCGACGGCCGCGGCGGCCAGCACCGCGCCGAGTCCGGGTTCGTCCAGCCGGCGGGCCAGCACCGCGCCGCCGGCCAGCGCGACCAGCGCGGCGAACAGGGCGGCGGCCGCTCGCGGCAGGAGCGGGCCGGGCATGGCCGGGACCGCCACCGCGACGGCCAGCAGCACCGCGACCGCGCCCTGCGCCGCCCACCGGGTCATCTCCGGCCGCCACTTGCCGGGCCGGTTGCCGACCCCGGTGGCCACGCCGTCCACCAGGTCGTCGAAGTCCACCTCGGGCAGCTGCTCGGCGCGCGGGCGCAGGTGCACCACCTCGCCGTCGTGCAGGCCGACGGCGGCGACCGTGCTCTCCTCGTCCAGCGGCGCGGCGCCGATCCGCTGCAGCACCCAGCCGCCGTGCGGCAGGCCGTTGTCGGCGAGTCCCTCGCCCAGGTGGTGCAGCAACGCCGGCAGCAGGTCGGCGACGAGCACCGACGCGGGCACGGCGACCTCGATCTGCCGGTCCGGTCCACAGACGACCAGCCGGCACATCTCGGCGGTGGAGGCATCCGTCATGGCACCCACTACGGAGCGGCCGGGAGCCGGTTCAACCGAAATTCGTAAATTCTTTTTTCGACCCGGATCGCCGTGCCGTCCGTTGTGGGGGCGAACCCGACTTACCTGGAGGCGCAATGGCCACGGTCTTGTTCCGGCGTCCGGCCCGGCGCAGCGGTCCGGAGATGCCCACCGGCGAGCTCGGCCTGCAGGACCCACCCGAGCTGGCCGAGCCCGAGCCCAAGGGACTCAAGCAGGCCATGATGGTGCTGCCCATGGCGCTGATGAGCGGCGTCATGATGCTGATGTTCATGGGCTCCGGGCGGGGCGCGCTGACCTGGGTGATGGCCGGGATGATGGGCGCCGCGATGGGCGGCATGATGCTCGGCTCGATGGCGATGAGCGGCGGCGACCGCAAGCGCAAGAGCGGCGGGGACCGGCGGGATTACCTGCGCTACCTCTCCCAGCACCGCAAGCGGGTGCGCAAATACGCCGTACAGCAGAGGGATTCGAGTTTGTGGCGGCATCCCGACCCGGCTTCGCTGTGGTCGGTGGCGATGACCACCCGGCGCTGGGAGCGCCGGCCCACCCACCCCGACTTCCTGGAGGTACGGGCGGGGACCGGCGAGCAGCGACTGGCGGTGCGGATCGCGCCGTTGCAGACCAAGCCGATCGAGGACCTCGAGCCGTTGTCGGCCAAGTCGCTGCGGCGCTTCATCAAGGCGTACAGCACGCTGTCCGATCAACCGGTGGCGATCTTCCTGCCCGGCTTCGCCGAGGTGCGGGTGAGCGGCGACAAGGAGCTCACCCGCGGGTTGGTGCGGGCGATCGTCGGCCAGCTCGTCACCATGCACGCGCCGGAGGAGGTGCGGATCGCGCTGTGCGTCGACGAGGCCGGCGCCGCCGACTGGGAGTGGGCCAAGTGGCTGCCGCACCTGCAGCATCCGGCCGAACAGGACGCGGCCGGCGCCGCCCGGCTCGCCGCCGACAGCGTCGAGCGTCTCGAACAACTGCTCGGCGACGAGTTCAGCAGCCGGCCGCGGTACGAGGCGGGCGCCACCGCCGATCGCGACGAGCCGTACGTCGTGGTGATCCGCGACGGCGGCCGGGTGCCGTCCGGAACCCGGTTCACCAGCGGCGGCTACCGCAACGCGGTGCTGGTCGACCTGGACGATCCGCCGGTGACGGTGGCCAAAGGCGTACTAAATCTGGAAGTGACCGCCGACGCCGTGACCATGCTGGGCCGGGACCGCGCCGGGGTGGAGACCCGGCAGCCGCTCGCCGTGCCCGACCGGCTCAGCGTCGTCCGGGCCCGGGTGGTGGCGCGGATCCTCTCGCCGTACCGGCTGGGCATGGCGGCCGAGATCGCGCAGGAGCCGATGAAGGCCGACTTCGACCTCGGCAGCCTCCTGCGCATCCCGGATCTGGAGCACCTCGATCTGCCCGGCCTGCGCTCCGCCCGCTCCCCGGCCGACCGGCTGCGGGTGCCGATCGGCGTCGACGCGACCGGCGCGCCGGTCGAACTCGACCTCAAGGAATCGGCGCTGGGCGGCATGGGCCCGCACGGCATGCTGATCGGCGCGACCGGCTCGGGCAAGAGCGAATTGCTGCGTACGCTCGTGCTCGCGCTCGCCACCACCCACTCGTCCGAGACGCTCAACCTGGTGCTGGTCGACTTCAAGGGCGGCGCCACCTTCCTCGGCCTGGACCGGCTGCCGCACACCTCGGCGGTCATCACCAACCTGGCCGACGAGGCCGCGCTGGTCGACCGGATGCGCGACGCCCTGCACGGCGAACTGGTGCGCCGGCAGGAGCTGTTGCGCGCGGCCGGCGGGTTCAGCTCGGTGCTCGAATACGAGAAATCGCGGGCGGCCGGCGCCCCGCTCGACCCGCTGCCGACCCTGTTCGTGGTGGTCGACGAGTTCAGCGAGCTGCTCGCCGCGCACCGCGACTTCATCGAGCTGTTCGTGATGATCGGGCGGCTCGGCCGTTCCCTCGGCGTGCACCTGCTGCTCGCCTCGCAGCGCGTCGACGACGGCCGGATCGGCCAGCTCGAATCGCACCTGTCCTACCGGGTCGGCCTGCGCACCTTCTCGGCCATGGAGTCCCGCTCGGTGATCGGGGTGCCCGACGCCTACGAGCTGCCGAGCTCACCCGGCAACGGCTACCTGCGCAAGGACGTCTCGACGCTGATCCGGTTCAAGGCCGCCTACGTCTCCGGCGAGTTCCGCCGGTCCCTGCTCCGGGCCCGGCAGGACATCGTTCAACGGCAGGTCGTCCGGTACGGCCTGGACTACGTCCCGCAGGAGGAGGTGGCTCCTTCACCCGAGGCGGCTGCCGAGCCGACCGGACGCAGCGTGTTCGCCATCGTCGCCGACCAGCTGGTCGACAACGGGCCGCCCGCGCACCAGGTGTGGCTGCCGCCGCTGGCCGCGTCGCCGACCCTGGACAGCCTGCTCACCGCGCTGGTGCCGGATCCCGACCGCGGCCTGATCGCCGGCGACTGGCCCGGCCGCGGCAAGCTGGTGGTGCCGCTCGGCTTCATCGACAAGCCGTTCGAGCAGCTGCGTGACCTGCTTACCGTCGACCTGTCCGGGGTCGGCGGGCACATCGGGGTGGCCGGTGGCACGCGCAGCGGCAAGAGCACTCTGATCCGTACCCTCATCTGCGCTCTTGCCCTCACCCACACCCCGCGTGAGGTGCAGTTCTACTGCCTCGACTTCGGTGGCGGCACACTCAGCACGATCGCCGGGCTGCCGCACGTGGGCAGCGTGGCCGGGCGGCTCGACGCCGACAAGGTGGGCCGCACCGTGGCCGAGGTGGTCGCGCTGCTCAACGCCCGGGAACGGCGGTTCAGCGAACTCGGCGTGGACAGCCTGGAGACCTACCGGCGGTGGCGGGCCGAAGGCAAGGTCGACGACGACCCGTACGGCGATGTCTTCCTGGTCGTCGACGGCTGGTTCACGCTGCGGCAGGAGTTCGAGGCTCTGGAGGTGTCGCTGCGCCAGATCGCCGCCCGCGGGCTCACCTTCGGACTGCACCTGATCGTCAGCGCGGCCCGCTGGTCCGAGGTGCACCACAGCATGCGCGACCAGCTCGGCAACAAACTGGAGCTGCGGCTCGGCGACGCCGTCGACTCCGCCGTCGACCTGCGGATGGCGGCGACCGTGCCGAAGGTGCCCGGCCACGGCCTCACCCCGGACAAGCTGCACTTCCTGGCCGCGCTGCCGCGGATCGACGGCAACCCCGATCCGGACGACCTCGCCGACGGTGTCCGGGCCCTGGCCGCCACGTCGGCCGAGTTCTGGGGCGGGCCGGACGCGCCCGCGGTGCGCACCCTGCCCGCCGTGCTCGCGGCCGAGTCGCTGCCGCCGGCCGAGGGCGACGTCCGGGTGCCGCTCGGGCTCGACGAGACGGCGCTGCAGCCCTACTGGCACGACTTCGCGGAGCTGCCGCATCTGACCGGCCTCGGCGACAACGAGAGCGGCAAGACCAACCTGCTGCGCCACCTGGCTCGGTCCATCGTCGCCCGGTTCGGGCCGGACGAGGCGCGGATCATGCTGGTCGACTACCGGCGGCAGCTGTTCGACGCGGTGCCCGCCGAGTACCGCCTCGGCTACTCGGTCTCGGTCGACTCCACCCGCGACACGGTGGCCGACGCGGTGGCCGGGCTCAAGGGCCGGCTGCCCGGCAAGGACGTCAGCCCGGAGCAGTTGCGCCGCCGGGACTGGTGGACCGGGCCGCGCCTGTTCGTGCTGGTCGACGACTTCGAGCTGCTGGCCGGGCAGGACAATCCGCTGCTGCCGCTGATGCCATACGTGCCGCACGGCACCGACATCGGCTTCCACCTCGTCGCCGTGCGCGGCACCGCCAACCTGATGCGGATGTCGATGGACCCGCTGCTGCGCCGTCTGCAGGAGACCAACAGCCCGGACGTCGCGCTCTCCTGCCCACCCAGCGAGGGCGCCCTGCTCGGCGGGGTCAAGGGACGAAACCTCCCGCCCGGACGGGCGATGGTGCTCACCCGGCGCGGTTTCAAGCTCATTCAGACGGCGTACGCCGAACCCGTGCCCGCCGGGACCCCCGCATGATCCGGCTCCTGCTGGTGGCCGCTCTCGCCGCGGCCCCGGCCACCCCGCCCACCCTGCCTACCCCGGCCGACGGGTGCGTGCCGCCGTCGCCGGTCACCTCCACCGACACCCCGCCGCCGCTGAAGCTGCTCGCCCCGCGGGAGATCTGGCCGGTGACCAGGGGGGCGGGCGTGGTCGTCGCGGTCGTGGACACCGGGGTCAGCGCGACCGCCCCGGATCTGCGCGGCGCGGTCCGGCCCGGAACCGACATTACCGGCGGCCGGGGCGACCGGGACTGCCGCGGGCGGGGGACCGCGCTGGCCGGTATCGTCGCGGCCCGGCCCCGGGGCAACGCCGGATTCACCGGGATGGCGCCGGCGGCCACCGTGCTGCCGATCCGGGTCACCGACGCCGACGGGAAGCTGACCGGCGACCGGATCGCGGCCGGCATCCGGGCCGCGGCGTCCGCGGGTGCGGGCGTCATCCTGGTCGCCACCGGGGTCACCACGCCGAACGGGGCGCTGGCCGACGCGGTGCGGTTCGCCGTGAGCCACGACGCGCTCGTGGTCGCCTCGGCCGCCGACTCCGGCTCCGGCTCGGCAGCCGCTGAGCCGCCGGTCGCTTATCCGGCGGCATACCCCGAGGTCCTGGCGGTCAGCGCGGCCGGAGCCACGCCGGCGCCCGCCGCAGCCGGTGTCGACCTGGCCGCGCCGGCTGATGGGGCGTTCAGCATCGCGCCCAGCGGGTCCGGGCACTACGGGGTGGAGGGCGCGGGCGTCGCCGCGGCGTATGTCGCCGGGGCTGCCGCGCTGGTCCGCTCCTACTGGCCGAGTCTGACCGCGGCCCAGGTGCGCGACCGGCTCGAGACGACCGCCCGGCCCGCGCCGGGCGGACCCGGCACGCTCGACGCGTACGCGGCGGTGACCGCTCTCGCCCCGCGCGGCGCGGCGGCCGCGGCCCTGGCGCCGGCCGCGCCGATCGTGGTGGCCGTCCCGGCCGGTGTGTCCCGGCCGGCCCGCACTTCGCTGCTGACGGCGGGCGGCGCCGCCGTGGCCCTGCTGGCGTTCGCCCTCGCGGCCGCCGCACGACGACGGCGCACTCCGATGTGAGCCGCCGGGTTCTTATGTGAGCTGGCCGGTGGCGTGGGCGCGCTCCCATGTGAGGCGTCGGGCGGCGTCGGCGCAAGTCGGTGTGACAAAGGCGGGTGCGTATTGACGATCGTCGCCGGGGGCGATTAAGTCGCGTGCAAGTGCACCTGTGGAGGATGTCCCGGTTCTCCGCACATCCATCCGCCGAGGAGTTCCGTGGCCGCCCTGAACGCCCTGAGGCGACGTGTCACGTCGTCGCTTCCCCGCGGCCGCACCGCCCGCCTGGTCGCCGGAGCGGCCGCCACCCTGCTGCTCACCGGGGTCGGCGGCGCCGTCGCCGGAGCCGCACTGCACCACGGCTCGGACAGCGCCGAGCTGGTCGGCGACCCGGTGCCGGCCGACCAGGTCGCGGTGATCGCCCGGGCCGCCCTGGCCTGCCCGCAACTCACCGCCGCCCGGCTGGCCGGTCAGCTGATGGCGGCCAGCCGGTTCAAGGTGGATGCCACCACGCCCGGGGGCGGCTCCGGGGTGGCCGGGCTGACCGACGCCCAGTGGCAGCTCTGGGCGCCCTGGCCCGGCGCGCAGCGGCACGACCCGGCGGCCGAGACGACCGCGCTCGCCCACCTCATGTGTGACCTGGCCGGGCAGCTGCGCCGAGACGACCTCGGCGACGACCTGTGGCAGCCGATGCTCGCCGCGCACCAGTCCGGGGTGGACGCGGTGCGCACGGCCCGGGGCGTTCCGGACGAGGCGCGCGAATATGTGCGTACGGTCGTGGGCTACGCCGACTGGTACACCAACCACTCCGCGCTCGTCGTCCCGGCCGGATCCGCCTCCTCGATGTCCTCGGCCGCGCCGGTGAAGACGGCCAAGCCGATCCCGCTGCCGGCCACCCTGGTGCCGCTCGTGGTCGCGGCCGGCAAGCAGTGCCCGCAGGTCACCGGGGCGCGGATCGCCGGGCAGCTGATGGCCGCCTCGGCGTTCCGGGCCGACGTGCTCGGCTCGGACGGCGCGCAGGGCATCGCCCAGTTCCTGCCGGCCCTTTGGTCCCGCTACGCCCGCGCCGGCCAGTCGCCGTGGCAGCCCAAGGACGCGGTGCCGACCCTGGCTACCGCGATGTGCTCGCTGACCTCGGCGCTCGGCGGGCTGACCGCCGACCCCTATCCGGCGGCTCTCGGCGCCTTCCGCGGCGGACCGGTCACCGCCGCGCCCACCTCGGCCGATCCGGCCGGCGAGTTCGCCGACCAGGTGCTCGCGTTCGCGGCCTACTACGCCAAGGATCCGCGCATGGCCACCGCCACGGCCGCGCCCGGCGCCGCGGTGCCGGCCGTCCCGCCGACCGTTGCGGTGCGGGCCAGCAGCGCGGCGGCGGCAGCGGGCAACCCGCCGGCCGCGGCCGCGCCCGGCGTGGGTGGCACGGTCGCGACCACGACCGCCGCGGCGGCGCCGCCCAAGACCACCGGCGCCACCCCGGTGGCGACGGCCCAGGCCGCCGCCACCTTCAAGATCGTCACGCTCGGCGACAAATGTCTCGACGTGCCGTCGTCCGGCACCCGCCTGCAGATCTGGACCTGCACCGGCGCGTCCAACCAGCAGTGGTCCACCGGCAGCGACGGCAGCCTGCGCTCCGGCGGCAAGTGCCTGTCGCTGGCCGGCGGCGGGGCCGACAACGGCACCGCGGTCGTGCTGGCCGGGTGCAGCAGCGAGTGGTACCAGAAGTTCTGGGTGAACGACTCGAACGACCTGGTCAACTACGTCAACGGCAAGTGCGTGGACGTGGTCGACAACGTGAACGCCGACGGCACCCAGCTGCAGCTGTGGGACTGCACCGGCGGCGCCAACCAGAAGTGGTCCCGCCAGTAATCCGCCGCGCCAAGGCCCGATCTCCTGAAAATCGGCCCCTCGTCCAGCTTGTGGGCGCACGGAATCAAGGAAGTCGGCTCTGGCCCGGCGCGGCGGCGAGGGCTGGGCGTGGTGGCGGCCCCTCGCCGGGATGTCTAGCGGGTCACCCGGGCCGAGACCACGGCCGAGTCGGCGGCGCCGTGGGTGACGGCGAAGAACGCGAGGTCGGTCAGCGGCACGTCGGTGCGGCCGGTCACCACGCGTTCGGCGTCGGCGTCGGCGGTCCACTGTGTGACCAGGTGGTTCGTGCCGGCGGCGTCGATGGCGTAGAGCTTGTAGCGCTCGCCCTGGGTCAGCCCGGCCACGGTCGCGCGGACCTGGCTCTTGGCGTCGACGGTGACCGCGAGGCGGGCCGCGGCGCCGGTGCCCTCGGCCGAGACCGAGCCGACCTGGTCGGTCTGCACGGCGGGGGCGCTCGGCTGCTGGGCCATCTTGACCACGACGCCGACGCCCAGGCCGGCCACCACGAGCGCGGCGAGCACGCTGCCGAGGAGCCGCCGGCGACGGGAGCGGCCGGGCCGCCGGGAGTCCCCGGATCGCGCGGGCGGGCGGGTGGAGGCGGTGGGCGGCGCGGCGGGCCCCGGCTTCGTGGCAGCAACGGCGGGCGCCCGCGAAGCGGCAGCGGCGGTCGGCGAAGCGGCAGTGGCGGTCGGCGCAGCGGCAGTGGCGGTCGGCGAAGCGGCAGCGGCGGCGGGCGACGACAAGGCGGCGGGTGGCGGCGGGGTGGCGGCGGTGATCGGGGGCCATGGCTCGGCCAGGAGCAGGTCCTCGATGTCGGCCCGAGGGAGCGATGCCAGGCCGGAAGCGGTCGCGCCGAGACGGTCGCACTCGTCCATGCACTCGGGGCAGCCGGCCAGGTGGCGCTCGAAATCCGCTTCGTCAGCGGGCGGCAGCGCACCGGACAGGTATGCGCCGCAGAGCGGCTGCAGGGTTTCGTGTCGCAGATCAGTCATGGACTCGTCGGATTCCCGTCGGTCGGCTCGAGCGCCCAGCGGTGCGTGGACCAGCGTAACGCCGTGGGGCAGAGGGAAGGCACGGCTGCATGGGGTCATATCCCGTCCACGGCGCCGATCGCGGCGCGCAGCGCCCGCAACGCGTAGTGCGTCCGGGATTTGACCGTGCCCTCCGGAATGCCCAGCGCGGCGGCGATCTCGGCGGGGGACAGGCCGCGGAAGTAGAGCGCGGTCAGCACCGCACGGTGTTCCGCGCTGATCCGCGGCAGCGCCTTGTGCACCGTGTGGGCGGCGACCACCCGCTCGGCCGCGTCACCCTCGGCCGGCATCCGGGTCAGGTCGAGGGCGCCCACCTCGGCGGGCCGCGCCTGCCGGGCCCGGGCCGCGTCGATGGCGACCCGCCGGCCCACGATGAACAGCCAGCGGCGTTGTGTCTCGGGCTCGGTGTCCAGCACCTCGATCGACCGCCAGGCGCGCACCATCGTCTCCTGGAGCAAGTCCTCGGCGAGCTGCCGGTCCCCGAGCGAGAGCTTCAGCAGGAACCGCAGCACGTCGTCGGCGTGCGCGTCGTGCAGGCCGCGCATGACCTCGGCGGCCCGGCCGTCCGCCGTCTCGGGCGCAGTTGTCGCCACCATCCAGCGACTCCCCTCCGGCCGGTCGATCCGGCCACCGTGGAACCTACCGGGCGATGGTTAATCGCTTGTCATCGCTACGTGTGAAGTCCGTCGCCTCCGAGCGCCCAGTAACAGGGCGACCACGGCGAGCGTCGGAATGAGCACCGCGGCCAGCACACCGCCGGCCGAACCGAGCACGGACGAGCCGGCGCCGGAGCCGCGGACGGCGGCGGCCACGTCGAGGAAGCCGGAGCTGTCCGTGCCGTCCACGATGCGCTTGGCGACCTGGGCGGGGGTCAGATCGGGCTGGGCGCCGCGGATCAGCGCGGCGGTCCCGGCCACGAACGCCGCCGCGAACTCCGGGCCGTTCGCCCGGACCTGCCCGGAGCCGGTGCGCGCGAGACTCACCACGTCGGACCCCGGCGCGATCAGGTCGGCCGCCCCGTCGGCGTACGCGTCGACGGGTTTGCCGTCCGGCCCGGCCCCGGCCACCCGCAGCACGCCCGGTGGCACCGGCACGTCGGCGGCCGCGGCCGGGACCACGACGACCACGCCCGCGGCGACGGCCGAGGCGAGCGCGGTCTGCACCCGCGGGTCGGCGAGGTCGGTGCGCACGCCGAGCAGCGCCACCTCGGCCCGGCCGTCGACCGCGGCGCGCAGCCCGGCGGTCAGCGCGTCGGGGCCGGCCGGCGTGGCGATCCGCACCGGCAGCAGCGCCGCCTCGGGGGCCACCCCGACCAGACCCGCGTCCCGCTGCGGGGCCGCGGCCACCACGCCGGCCAGGGCGGTGCCGTGCCCGGTGCAGTCGTTGTCGGCCCGGCCGGCGGTCTGGTCGCCGGCGCTGACGTCGGCGCCGGGCTGGACCCGGCCGGCCAGGGCCGGGCTGGCGCCGGTGATGCCGGAGTCCAGGACCGCGACCAGCACACCGGTGCCCTTGCCCCGGAACCAGGCGGACTCGGGCGCGAGCCGCAACTGGGCCCAGGACAACCCGGAGACCGGGCGGCCGGACGCCGTTCCGCAGTAGCCGGCGGCGTCGGGCGGGGCGGCGTCGGGCACCGGGCCGTACTCGACTCCCTGACCGGCCGCGTCCCAGGGCAGGATCAGCACCCAGCCCGCCGCGAGCGTGCCGGAAGCCGGGACGGTGGCGCCACCGGGCTCGGCGCGGCCCCTGTTGAGCGTGAGCACCTCGGCGGCGCGGCCGTCGTCGCCGAGGGCCCGCAGCGCGATCTGGGCGAGGTTCTCGGGATGGCCACCGACCGTGCGGACCACCGTGTACTTCTGGTATTCGCCGACGGCAGGGCTCGGGTCGGCAGCGGCCGGCGCGCCGGCCCAGAACAGGACCACGGCGAGGCAGATGGTCGCCACGACGGCGCGCGAGGGGAACAGTGCGGCGCTCCTGTGCTCGAACGGGACGCTGGCCCGGGGAATCTATCGCAATGATGAACCGTCCGGCCCGGGCCACGTAGTAGGCGTGTGACTGCTGCCATCCGGCGCCTGGCCGCGCTGTTGACTGCGATGGTGCTGGCCTGCCCGGCACTCGGTACCGCCTCGCCGGCTCGCGCCGACCCGGGCGGCAAGTACTACGTCGTCGGCGAGGGCGACTACCTCTACGCGATCGCCCTCAAGACGCTCGGCAACGGCGAGCGGTACCCGGAGATCTTCGCCCTGAGCCGGGACCGGCCCCAGCCGGACGGCGGGCGGATGACCGATCCGACGGCGCTGGACAAGGGCTGGGTCCTGGTCCTTCCGGCGGACGCGCACGGCCCGGGCGTGCTGGACGCCGAGCCCGCGCCGCCGTCGCCGGCCGCGTCGCCCGAGCCGCACCACGGCACTCCGCTGTGGGTGATCGTGTCTCCGCTGATCGCGATGGCCATCGCCGGGGCCACCCTGGCCCTGCACCGGCGCACCCGGCCGATGCCGGCGCCGGAACCCGCTCCGCCGGTCGGCCCGCCACCGCCGGGCGAGGGCGAGCTCGACGTGACCCTTCATGCTTCGGGCGGCGCCCTCGACGTACGCGTGACCGGCCCTTTCTCGTGGTTGCCGCCGGGCGAAAGCCCGTCCGGCATGGGCCTGCCCGCCGAGATGGGGGTCGCCGGTGGCTGGCATCTGTGGATCGACCTGTCGCTCGTGCCGGACGTCTTCACGATGACCGGCGACGCCGAGCTGAGCCGCGTTCATGGCCGGGCCCTCGCCGAGCGGCTGCACGCGGCCGGCCACCGGGTCATGGTGGTCGGCGACGCGCTCGGCCGGAAGCTGCCCGCGGGCTGGCACCGGCTGGCCGCCTTCCCGGCCGATCCGGACGGCCTGGCCGGTGTGGTGTTCAGCGGTGGCCTGCGCGGCGACGAGCTCGCCGCCGCCCGCCGGCTGACGGCCGACACGGGCGGCCGGGCCGCGCCGGTGCTGATCGGGCGGATGATGCGCGCCCGCTGGTCGGCCGTGAGCCGGGCCGAGCGATGACCCGGCTGCTGACCGCGGCCGCGGTCCTGCTGGGCTGGCTGGCCTGCACGGCGGCGCCGGCGGCGGCCGACGACGGTTACGTGAAGTACTACGTGGTGGCCGAGGCGTACGCCGGGAAGCCGGAGACGGCCGCCGAGATCGCCGGGCGGTTTCTCGGCGGCGCGACGCGGGCCGCCGACATCGTGCGGGTCAACGAGGGCCGCACGCCGCCGGGCGAGGCCGGGCTGACCACCGCCGGGCAGGCGCTGCCGGCCGGCTGGCCGGTGATCCTGCCGTGGGACGCCAACGGATCCGAGGTCGGCTACGGCCGGCTCCCCGGCGCCGTCCCGCTCGCGAAGGCCGGCCCGTGCGGGGTGACCGGTGCGACCGGCGGCGGCTCGTGGCCGGACGACCTGCTCGGCCTGGCCGCGGCCCGGTCGCGGACCCGGGGCGGGGGCGTGCTGGTGGCCGTCGTGGACTCCGGTGTCGACCGGACGGTTCCGGGCCTGGCCGGCCGGGTCGACGTGGGCGCCGACCTCACCACCGGGCAGACCGGGGACAGCGACTGCCTGGGCACCGGGACGGCGATGGCCGGGCTGATCGCCTCCGCCGACGGCGGCGTCGCCCCCGAGGCGAGGATCTTTCCGGTACGGGTGACGGCCGGCGCCGCCGCCACCGATCCGGCCCGGGTGGCGACCGGGATCGAGGTGGCGCTGTCGGCCGGCGCCCGGGTGATCGCGCTCGGCAGCTACGCCGACATCGCGGCGCCCGCGGTCGGCGCGATGGTGGCCACCGCGGTGGCGCACGACGTGCTGGTCGTCGCGCCCGCCGGTCCGCCGGGCAGCGCGACGGCGGGCGACGGCGTCCTCCTGGTCGGCTCGATCGCGGCCGGCGGAGCGTCGGCCGACGCGGCCACCGGCGGGGTTGCCGAGGTGAGCGCCCCGGGCGTGGACGTGACCGTGCCGGGTCCGGGCGAGTCCGGCACCCGGGTGGCGAGCGACCCGGCGTACGCCGTCGCCTATGTGGCCGGCACCGCCGCGCTGGTCCGTGCCGCCTTCCCGGCGCTTTCCGCTGCCGCGGTGGAGCAGCGGATCACGGCTACCGCCACCGGCGCGGGCCGGGTCGACCCGCCGGCCGCCCTCGCCGACGCCCGAGCGCCGGCCGGCAGCCGGGTGTGGATCGCCGCGACGCCGGCCGCCGGAGTCGCTGTCGCCGCGCTCGTGATGGCCGTCCGGCGCCGCCGCCGGCGCTGACGCGCCCGTAAAGCCGGCGTCACCGGGCCGGGCCGCCGCCGAGGGCCCAGCTCCCGTTCCCCTCGCGGGTGGCCGCCGGCGGGGGCGTGCTGGTCCAGACGCTCAGGCCGGAGCCGGTCAGGCGCTGCCAGAGGGTGTCGTCTCCGGTCACGATCACGACGTGCTCAGCTACGTCGATCTCGCGGTCCGAACCCAGGTCGAAGAGTGCCCGGCGCACCTCACGCTCGAGGCGTTCGACGATCTGGTCGCGGGTGGCGGTGGCGCCGGTGCCGGCCTCCACGTTCACGGTGACCGGCTCGCCGCGGACGATCTTCTGGGCGGTGTCGAAGGCGAGCTGCTGGAACCGCAGCGGGTCGAGCCGGGGTGTGCCGCCGTCGACGGTGACGTCGAGGGACGCGGGCGGGTCCCAGGAGAACGGCCGGACCCACCCGGGCACCTCGTGGTGCACGTCGTGGGTGGCGCTGTGCAGTTTTCCGGTCGTTGCCGTGCCGGCCGCCCAGGTGGCCGTGCCGTCGTCGTCGACGAAGAGGTAGGTGAACACGTCTGCCCAGGGCTGGTACCACCGTCCGGTGACCTTGGCGCCGTTCTCCAGGTAGCCGTCCTCGGCCAGCGCCCGCCGGGACCACGCCTTCTGCTCGTAGGCGTGGTCGCCGGGCCGGGCGGGCCGGAAGTCCTGAGTGTTCGAGAGATCGCCCCACACCAGGACGCCGTGGAAGTCGATGCCCACGAGGTCGCCCTCCTTGGTGATGATCCGGTGGCCGTTGCGGTCGGCCGCGGCGAAGCCCTGCGGCAGGGCCGGATGCACCGGCGTGACCGGGCTCGGCGGCTCGACCGCCGGCCCCGCGTGCCCGGCGGCGCCGCGGATCCAGCCACGCATGTCGTCGCCGGTCACCACCTCGGCCGGGTCGATCGGCATGAGTTCGAGGAACCCGCCGAGCAGCGAGGAGAGCACGCCGTCGGTGACCAGCTTGGCGGTCTTGAGGCCGTCGAGCTGGCCTTCCTCGGCGATCGTCTTCGCCATCTCGGCGAACTCGCCGCTGGTCAGTTTGTCCTGCAGGGCCTTGTGCGTGTCGCCCCAGACCGTCTGGAGGGCGTGCTGCAGCCGGGTCTGCTGGTCGGTCGAGGTGTCCGCGTCGACGACCGCCACCTGCTGCTCGGCCTGGCGCAGCCGCTCCGCGAGCACGCCTTCGGAGACCTTGGTGATCACCAGCTTGGCGATCTCCCAGCCCGGCAGCAGGCCGGCGCCGACCGAGGCCGCGTCGAGCAGCAGGCCGAGGCCGATCCGCTGCTTGTTGGCGACGTACTGGGCGAGGGCGAGCGGCTTCTCGTCGAGGGTGTCGACCGCGACCAGAGCGGAGTTGCCGGCCCGGAACACGTGCCGATGCCACATGGCCAGGGATTCGACCACGGTCTCCCGGCCCACGCTGACGCCGAGCGAGATCAGGCCGGGCACGAAGGAACCGCCCACGTCGAACGCGCCGACCACCGTATTGATCTTGTCGGCGTGGTCCTTGACGAAGTCGCGGACGGCGTCCGGCTGGGTGTGGATGTGCGCGCGCACCGCGGTGTTCTCGATGGCCACCCGGGCCGACTTCCCGGCGTCCTTGACGGTCCGGGAGAGGGCCTCCACTGCCTCGATCAACGGGGCCGGCGACGCCGCGGGGTCGCGCTGCAGGTCGCCGGCGGCCCGATCGACGGCGAGCAGCGCGATGCCGATCGCGCGCCGGCTGTTGTTGACGGTCATGGCCACGACCGGTTCCTGCCAGACGAACTCCTGGTGGATCAGGTGGTCGAGGACTTTCCGGACGCGCCGGCCCTGGGCGATCGACCGGAACAGGCCGATCAGCAGGTGGTCGTCGGGTCCAGGCTCGCTGGCGAGCGCCAGGGCGGCGGACCGATTCGAGGGGCGCAGAACCTGCATGGGTGCCGTCGCGCCCGGGGTCACCGTCGCCAGCGTGTTGCGCAGCAGAGTGTCGAGTGCCCCGCGGACCGGGCCGGTCGGCTCTTTGTGGATCTTGTTGCCGCCGCCACCCCAGGGGTCGGTGGAGGTCGGTGGGTCGGTGAGGGCCAGCACCCGGTCGCTCGCGGCCGACGTGCCGGACAGCGGTGCCGGGCTGGAGACCACCCGCCGGGTGCCGTCGGTGCGGAACTGCCGCAGGTGCCCGTCACCGTCGGTGGCCGCCCGCATGATCGCGAAGCGCGGATCATCGGAGGACAGGTAGGAGTAGCGCGGCCCGCCCTGGGTCTCGATCAGCACCAGCGCGTTCCCGGACCGCGCGACGATCACCGCGTGCCGCGGCCGGTCCGGCGGGTCGAGCACGACCACGGTGGCGTTGCCGGGCTGCAGCGCCGCGCGCAGGCCGGCCAGGCCGGCCCGGGTGAAGTCGCCGCCGAGCCGGTCGGCGATCGTGTCGATCGGCCGCGACCCGGCACTGTCGTCGGTGGTCCGGCCCACGCCGCCCAGCTCGCCGAGCACCCGGTTGACCCGGATCACGCAGTCGACCAGCGGGTCGGAACTGATGGCCGGCATCCGGTCCAGGGTGGCCACGGCCGCCTGCAGCTCCGCGGAGACCACCGTGCCGGGCGCTGGGGTCACCCCCTCGACGATGCGGGTCTCGGCGCCGTGGCCGGCCTCGATGAGCGTGGCGGCGTCCACCGTGAGGTCGGAGCGGCCGCGGGCCCAGGCCGCCTTGCGGACCTCGGCGCCCACCCGCTCGACCAGCCGTTCCCGCACCGCGGCCGCGTCCCGCCCGCCGACCTGGACCTTCGTGACCGGCAGGCCGTGCGGCGCGTCCACGATCCGGCGGGCCACCTCGGCCGCGAAGAGCTGGAACGCCAGCGGGTCGGCCGGATCGGCCAGGGTGTCGGTCGCGGTCCAGGTGAAGTCCGGGTGCACCCATTTCGGATGCGCCTCGAGCTCGGCCCGGACGTTGTACTCGCCGTTGTTCACCCCGCCGGTCGTGGCGAACGCGGGCGCCCAGGTCGCGGCGCCGTCCTCGCCCACGAACAGGAAGGTCTTCTGCCCCGGGAACGGCTGGTACCAGCGCCCCTTGACCACGCCGCCGCCCTGCTCGGTGTAGCCGTCGCGCTGCAGGATCCGCTTGCGCCACTTGGTCAGCGCGAGGCCGTGCTCGGCCGGCCGAGCCGGGGTGAAATTCTTGGAAGACCGATCAAAGGCGCCTTCGACGAGTACGCCGTGGAAGTCCACGCCCACCGTGCTGGTCCCCGGCTTGACGGTCACGATCGGCCGGCCCGCGCCGTCGACCCGGTCGAAGTTCGCCGGCAGCGGGGGATGCTCCGGGGCGATCGGGCTGACCGGCGACGGCGGCACCTCGGCGCTGTGCCCGGTGACCGTGCGGATCCACCGGTGCATGTCGGCGCCGGTCACCGGTTCCACCGGGTCGACGCCCATCAGCTCGAAGAAGCCGCCGAGCAGCGACCGCACGCCGATCTCCTCGATCATCTGACCGGCGGTGAGCGGGTCGAAGCCCTTGCCGGCGGCGGCGTCGGCCATCAGCTTGACCAGGTCACCGGAGGCCATCTTCTCCCGGATCTGGGTCTCGAAGTCCTTCCAGATGCGCGCCTTGACCCGGGCCACCGTGGACACGCTGGGATCGGCCGCGAGCTCGGCGGCGAGCTTCGTGCGCAGCCTTTCGTCCAGGTAGACCTCCGACGTCGCGGACAGCGCGATCTTCACGAAGTCCCAGGCCGGCGTCATGCTGCCGCCGATCGAGGCGGCGTCGAGCAGCAGCTTGAAACCGCGCTTCTGCTGGGCGATCACGTGTTCGGCGAGCGCGTACGGGTTCCGGTCGAGCGTCTCCATCGCGGACAGCACCGACCGCTCGCTGCGGAAGTCGTGCTCGCGGAAGGTGGCCAGCGCGGCCAGGGCGGTCTCCCGGGCCACCGAGACGCCGAACGAGGCGGCCGCCGGAATCGGGCCGGCGCCGAGGCTGAGCAGGCCGAGGACGCTGTTGAGGCGCTCACTGACCGTCTTGATCGTGTTGCGGGCCCGGCTCGGCTGCTGCTCGATGTGCGCGACCACGCTCTTGTGCTCGAGCATGGCCTTGACGTCGTGCCCGGCGTCGTCGATCTCCTTGGCGAGCCGGCTGGTCTGGTTGATCACCTGCGGGGTCATCGTCTCCGCATGGTCCGCGGCCACGTACTGCTCGAGCACGCCCTCCAGCTGTTTGACCGCGGTGTCCACGTCCCGCCGCGCCGACCAGATCTCGTAGGTCGCGACGGCCGAGGTGCGGACGAACTCGGCGTCGGACAGCTGGGCGAGGATCGCGGACTGCCGCCGGCCGTCGCCGACCTTGCGGATCACGCCGACCATCAGCGGAGTGTCGGCGTGGTCGGGGCCGAGGGCGATCTCGGCGGTCGCGCCGGACGCGGCCGGCACCAGCCCGGGCACCGCGACGCCGGCCGTCTTGAGCGCCGCCATCAGCGCGAACCCCTGCGGCCGGCGAACCGTGTCGCCCGGCGGCTGCAGCGGCGGACGGTTCAGTTTGCGCAGCCGGTTGCTGCCGCCGCCCTGCGCCTCGGTCGTCGCTGCCGCGTCGACCAGGGCCCGCGCGGTGCGGGCGGCCGCCTCGGGCACCACCGCTCCGGCGACCACGCCCCGGCCGCCGTCCGCGCGGACCTGCAGCAGCCTGCGGTCCTGGTCGAGCACCACCTTGATCATCGGAAGGTCGTCGTCGCCGAGGAACTCGTACCGGTGCTCCGGCACGGCCTGCGTCTCCAACCGCACCAGGCCCTTGGCGGTCATCAGCACCGGCAGCACGTGCCTGGCCTCGCCCGCGGTCTCGATCAGCAGCACCGCCAGGTTGCCCTCGGCCAGCGCCGCGCGCACGCCCGCCACGGTGGCGTCCTGGAAGGTGCCGCCGAGCCGCTGCGCGATCCGGCCGGTGCCCTTGACGGCCGCGCCGTCGTCGAGCGTGACGGCCGTCCCGCCGAGGTGGCCGAGCAGCTCGTTGACCCGGATCACGCAGTCGGTCAGCGCGTCCTGTTCCTCGGCGCGGACCGGCGCGAGCTGGTCCATCGCCTCGCGCACGCGCGGCGAGACCAGCTCGATGACGGCTTCCGGTTCGGGTTCGGTCACGGCCGGCGCGATTTCGGGGGTACGGGTGGAGGCGGGCGCGCTCATCCAGGCGACCGCCCGCGGTTCCCGGGTGAGCATTCCACGGCGTACGGCAAGCGGCTTGGGGGTCTCGGTGGTCTGTCCGTCCTCGACGATTTCGATGATCGAGGCGTGATTGTCGACGGTCCGGTCGAGGCCGCGCAGGAATTGAGCCTTGCCGACCTCGTGGTCGATCCGCGCGGCGAGCTGGTCGCGCACGGCCTCCGCCCGCTGCCGCGCGTTCTCGGGGCGGAACGCGTTGCTGCTGTGGCCCTCGATGTAGACGGTGACGGGGTCCTCGTCGACGATCCGGCGGGCGGCCTCGAAGGCGAACTGCTGCATCTGCAGCGGGTCCACCTTCGGCGTGGTCGCGTCGGTCGTGTCGAAGTCGACGTCCAGCCGGTCCGGCGCGGTCCAGGCGAAGCTCTTGCCGAGCCAGTTCGGGTGGGCCGTCACCTCGTGGTGGATGTCGTGCTGCACACCGCGCGAGCCGCCGGTCTGCGAGCTGCCGGGCGCCCACAGCGACCGGCCGTCGTCGGTGACGAAGAGATAGTCGAGCCGGTTCGGCCACGGCTGGTAGAGCCGCCCGGTCACCGCGTCCTTGTCCACCATCTCGCGGAACTGATCCCGGCCGAGGGTGCGGCCGTGCCACCGGAACTTCTCGACGTGGTGGTCGCCGGGCTCGTCCGGCGTGAACGTGCCGTCCGTCAGGTCGCCCCAGACCAGCGAGCCGTGGAAGTCGATGCCGACCCGATGCCGGCCGCCGCCCGAGCGGGACTCGTTCACGGTCACGATCGAGAAACCGTTCCGGTCGGTCAGCGGGAAGCCCCCGGCCGGCCGGGGGTGGGTGGGCGTCTCCGGCGCCGCCTCGATGGTCTCGGTGGCCGGTAGCCCGCCGATCCGGTTCAGCCAGTCGTGCACGTCGTCGCTGGTGAGCACGCTCAGCGCGGAGACCTCCAGCCACTGGAAGACCCCGCCGAGCACGGCGTCGAGGACGGTGTCGGTGGCCAGCTCGCCGAGCTTGAGCGGGTCGGGGCCCTCCTTGGCGATCTCGGCCAGCGCCGACTTCAGCTCCGCGCTGGTCACCTTCTCCTTGAGGGTCTCCTTGGTGTCCGCCCACACCCGGGCCATGGCGCCGCGTAGGTCGGTGTCGCGGTGTTTGCCCTCGAGCAGGTCCTTCGTGTGCTGGAGCTTCTCGTCGAGGTACTTGTCGGCCACCTTGCCGATGGCGGTCTTCACGATGCCCCAGCCGGGCAGCATCCCCCCGCCGATCGACACCGCGTCGAGCGCCATCTTGACGGCCAACTTTTCGCGGGCGGTGACGTACTCCGCCATGTCGGCCGGCTTGAGTCTCGCGACGGCCTCGAGGGCCGAGTGATTCTCGGTGAAGCTGTGCAGGCGGGCCGCCGCCAGGGCTTCGAGCAGCCCGGCCTGCAACGCGGAGAAGCCGAACGAGACGGCGCCGGCCACCGGCCCGCCGGCGATCTCGAACAGGGCGGTGATCTCGGCCAGCTTGCCGCCGTGCTCTTCGATGAGCGTGCGGACGCCGTCCGGCTGGGCGTGCAGGACGGCCTCGGCGACCCGGGTCTTCAGCGCCCGGCTCGCCGCCTCGCCGGTCCGGGCGGCCGTCCGGGACACCCACTCGATGCTGCTCATCAGCTCGGACGCGATGGCCAGCCCGTTCTCCGAATCGGGCGCGAGCCGGGCGAACGCGATCAGATCCTGGTCGATGGCGGCCACGGCCCGGTCGATCCGCAGGCCCGCCGCGAAGATCTGGGTCCACGCGACCGGCGCCGAGGACACGAAGTCCTCCCCGCGCAACTGGTCGAGAACGGCGCCCAGCCGCCGGGCGTTGCCGGCGACCTTCAGCGCCTCGCTGACCATCGTGGCGTGGTCGAACCCCTTGTCCAAGGGCGAGGCCAGCACCGCCTCGGCCAACGGGGTCAGGCTCGAGTGCAGGTCGGGCACGGGCGCGTCGAGCGGCGCCAACGCCGCCCGGATCGAGTTGCCCATCAGCATCTTGATCGCGCGGGGGCCCTGTTTGTGCAGGACGTTGGGGTGCGTCCTGCCGTTCTCGATGAGGCGCGGGTCCAGGTCCTCGGCCGGGGGAGCGTCGACCTGCTCCCAGGAGTCGGCGCGGACCGGCTCGTTGCCCGGGGTCGGCCCGTGCGGGCTGACCGTGGCCGGCGGGTCGAGCTGGGCCAGGACCGTATCGCTCGCGCCGGCGGCCGGCATCGGCTCCGCGCTCGTCACCACCCTGCGGTCGGCGGCCTGCAGCAGCCGGCCCTCGGCATCCGCCGGCGCCTGCATGAACGCGAACCGCGGGTCGTCGTCGGCCAGGTATTCGAAGCGCGGCCGGCCCGGCCCGGACTGGGTCTCCACCAGCACGAGCGCGTCGCCGACCCGGACCACCAGCACCGCGTGCCGCGCCTGGCGGGGCGCGTCGAGTACCACCGCGGTCGCGTGGCCGGGCCGCAGCGACGTGCGCAACGACCGCAGATCGGCCCGGGTGAACTCGCCGCGGAACCGCTCGGCGATCGTGTCGATCGGCCGCGACCCGGCGCCGTCGTCGACGGCGCCGCGACGGACCGCGCCGAGCTTGCCGAGCGCGTGGCCGACCCGGACCGCACAGTCCACCAGGGGGTCGTCGGACATCCGGCGCGGGCCCGGGAACCGGTCGGTCTCGGCCAGCGCGTCGTGCACCGCCTGCGGGACCACGGTCTCCGGCGCCGGGGCGGCCACCTCGGCGAACCGCACGGTGGCCCGGGCCCGGGCGGTCAGGTCGCCGACGGTGTTCTGAGTGGTGTCGGCGACGATCGAGACGTAGTCGGCCGGGTCGACCGTGGGCGCGGGGACGCCGCGGACCAGCGCCGCATCGGCCACCTCGGCGCGCAGTCGCTCGACCACCTTTTCCCGCACCGCCTCGGCGCGCCGGCCCGCCCGTTCGCTGTCGAGGCCGAGCGTGCTGCGGCCGGAGACCTGCACCCGGACGGTCGGCACCCCGTTCGGCGCGTCCACGATCCGCCGGGCCGCCTCGGCCACGAACTGCTGGAACTCCAGCGGGCCGACCTGCGGGCCGGTCGTGGCGGAGCGGTTGAAGTCCACGTCGAGGGTGTCCGGGGCGGTCCAGTCGAAGCCCTGATGCACCCAGTCCGAGTGCCGGCCGAGCTCGGTGGCGATGTTGTACTCGTCGCTGTTGGTGCCGCCGGTCGGCGCGAACGCGGGCGCCCAGGCGGCCTTGCCGTCGTCGCCGACGAACAGGTAGGTCTGCTTCGCCGGCCACGGCCGGTACCAGCGGCCCCGTACCATCTCGGCGCCCTTGGCCCCGACCATCGTGTAGCCGTCGCGGTGCAGGATCCGCTTGCGCCACTTCGTCATCGCGTGGTCGTGGTCGAGCGGATCCGACGGGGTGAACGCCTTCGTCACCGGATCAAACGACCCACTGATGAGTACGCCGTGGAAGTTCACGGCAACCACGCCGTTCCCCGCTTCGGCGGTGACGATCGGCCGCCCCGCCGCGTCGACCTTGTCGAACCGGTCGGGAGCAGGCGCGTGCACCGGTGTCGCCGGCGTGATCGGCGACGGGGGCATCTCCGGGTTGTGCCCGGTGACCGCGCGGATCCACCGGTGCATGTCGGCGCCGGTCACCTTCTCCATCGGGTCGACGCCGAGCAGCTCGAAGATCGCACCGAGCACCGACTTCAGGCCGACCTCCTCGGCGATCTGGCCGGCCTCCATCGGGTCGCCCTCGGACAGCTTCTGGTAAAACTCCAGGCTCGACACCTTCTCCTTGACCTGCGCGCCGAAGTCCTTCCAGAGTTGCTTCTTGGCGGCCTCGATCCGGGCCGCACGGATCGCCGCGGTGTCCCCCGGCTGCGCCTCGATCCGCTTGATGAGCTTGGTCCGGAGCCGGGCGTCCAGGTAGGCCTCCGCGGTGCTCTCCAGGGCGATCTTGGCGAACTCCCAGCCCGGCAACATGCTGGCGCCGATCGAGGCCGCCTCCAGCAACAGGGTGAACGCCCGCCGCTGCTGCTCGATCGCGTGCTCGGCCAGCACGTACGGCTTGGCGTCGAGGGTCTCCACGGCCGCCAGCACCGAGTGCTCGCTGCGGAAGTGGTGCTCGCGGAAGGCGGCGAAGCTGCTGATCGCGACCTCCCGGGCGACCGAGACGCCGAACGAGGCCGCCGCCGGGATCGGGCCGGCGCCGAGGCTGAGAAAGCCGAGACCGGTGTTGACGCCCTGGCTGACCGCGGTGATCCCGTCCACGACGCCGCTCTTCTGCAGCGAGACGTGGCCCTCGACGCTCTTGTTCTCGAGCACCGCCCGCACGCTGCGCCCGGTCTGCTCGAGCCGCGCGGCGAGCCGCGACGCCATGTCGATCACCTCGGCGGTCAGGACGTCGGTGCGGCCGCCCCGGCGGTAGTCGCGCAGCGCGTTCTCCAGCTGGAGGACCGCCAGATCCACGTCGTGCCGTGCCGACCAGATCCGGTAGGTCGCCACCGCCGAGTTCCTGATGAACTCGGTCTCCAGGATCTGGTTCAGCGACGTCGACTGATGTTGCCCCTCGGTCACCTTGCGGATGATCGCGGCCATCATCTCGCCGTCGTCCGGCTCGGCGTGGCTGTCCAGGGCGATCGCGGCGGCCGGGCCGTTCGGGCGCAGCCCGAGGGCCGCGGTCGGGATTCCGGCCACGAGCGCGGCCGTGGCCAGCGCGGACACCTGGTACGTGTGAACCGCGTGGTCCGGCCCGCTCGTCGACGGCGCTTTCTTCTGCAGCAGCCACCCCTGGGCCTCGGTGGAGCGCGGCGGGTCGATCATGCCCCGGGCGGTGTCGCCGGCCGGCTTGATCTCGCCGCCGGAGAGGAATCCGCGCCGGCCGTCGCCGGCCCGCACCTGCCGCAGGTGGTTGTCGCCGTCGACGATCACCTGGATCGACGCGAAGTTCTCGGTGTCCAGGAACCCGGACTCGTCGGTGGCCAGGAAGTCGTACCGGTCCCGGCCGGCCGCCTGCGTCTCGGCCACCACCAGGCCGGCCGCGGTCTTCACCACCAGAACCAGATGGCGTACGCCGTTGATCGGCGCCAGCAGCACCGGCGTCGCGTGATCCCGGCGCAGCGTCGCCTCCAGTTCGGCCACGGTCGCCGCCGCGAACCGGCCGCCCATCCGCTGCTGCAGCCGCTCCTGCGCCGGGGTGCCTTCCTCGAGCGTCCGCGACGTGCCGCCGAGCTCGGAGACCACCTGGTCGACCCGGTCGGCGCAGTCGGTCAGCGGGTCGGTGACCTTCGGGTCGATCTTCGGGAGGTTGCCCATCGCGCCGATCAGGCGGTTCGGCACGTGTGAGTCGACCGCCGGGGTGGTCACCGGGACCGCCGGGGCGGCGACGCCGTCGATCCAGGCGAAGGCCCGGGCCTCGCGGGTGAGCCGGCCGGTGCGCCGGGACGCGGGCGCCGCGGCCGCGTCCTGTTCGATCACCACATGCTTGTCCGGGTCGAACTCGCCGTGGTCCTGGTCGCGTATCAACTGCGCCTTGCCGTGCTCGTGGCGGATCCGCTCGACCAGGATGTCGCGCAGCGCCTCGGCGCGCAGGCCGGCGTTCTCGGGGTGCAGCGCGTTGCGGCTGACGCCCTTGATGCGCACCTTCGCCGTGGTGTCCGGGTTGTCCGCCAGGTGCTGGGCGAACGCGGTGCCGAACAGCTGCAGTTCCAGCGCGTCGATCCGCGGGGTGTCGCTGTTCAGGATGCCGAAGTCGGCCTCGAGCCGGGCCGGCGCGCTCCAGTTGAACGACGTACGCAGCCAGGTGGGGTGGGCGATCAGCTCGTGCTGCACGTCGTGTTCGTCGCTGACCAGGCCGCCGGTCGCGGCGTGGCCGGGCGCCCAGAACGCGCGGCCGTCGTCGCTGACGAACAGGAACGTGAAGGAGTCGGCGAACGGCTGGTACCAGCGCCCGCCGATGGTGGTGTCCTCGGCCATCGCGTGGAATTCCTCGCGGCCGACGGTGCGGTCGAGCCAGCGTGCCCCCTCGACGAGGTGGTCGCCCGGCTGGACCGGGGTGAACTGATCGCCGCTGAGCCAGCCCCAGACGAGCACGCCGTGGAAGTCGGCGCCCACCCAATGGCGGTCGCCGGACTGCTTGGCCGGGTCGATCGCGGTGATCGGAAAACCGTTGGCCGAGACCTTGCGGAATCCCTCCGGCGGCCTGGTGTGTACGGGTGTCGTCGGCGTCTCGGCCTCGGTCTCGTGCGCCGCGGGAGTCTCGTGGCCGGTCACCCGGCGGATCCAGCCGCGCATGTCGGCGCCGTCCACCACCGCGGCGCCGTCGATGTCGGCCAGCCGGAAGATCGCGCCGAGCACCGCGTCGAGCACGGTGTCGGTGGCGAACTCGGCCGCCTTGGCCGGCTCGACCTTCCCCTCCTTCGCCACCTCGGTGAGCAGGTCGCGGAGATCCGAACCGGTCAGCTTGTCCTTGAGCGTCTCGCGCAGGTCGTCCCAGACGCGGCGGCCCGCCTCCTGCAACCGCCCGCGCACGTCGGCCGGTCGCTCCCGACCGGCCAGCCAGTCCTCGGTGATCTTCACGCGCTCGTCGAGGTACTTGTCGGTGAGCTTGGTGAGCGCGGTCTTCACCACGCCCCACACCGGGAGCATGCTGCCGCCGATCGAGGCCGCGTCGAGTGCCAGGTGCACCAGCAGCTTCTGCCGGGCGACCACGTACTCGGCCATCATGAGCGGCTTGGAGTCGAGTGCCGCGACCGCCTGCATGGCCGAGTGCTCCTGCTCGATCCCGCGGACCTCCCAGCGGGCCTTGCCCTCCAGGAATGCCGCCTGGGCCGCGGTGAAGGTGAACTGGACGGCGCCGGCCACCGGGGCGTTGCTGATCTCGAGCAGCTCGACCAGCGCGGTCACCTTGCCACCGTATTTGTCGACGAGCTCGCGCACGGCGTCCGGCCGGCTGTGCTGATAGGCCTTGACCGCGCGGTGCTCGAGCGTCATGCGGACCCGATGGCCGGCGGTCTCCGCGGCATTCTTGACCGCCCCGATCGCCTGCCGGGTCTCGTCGAGCACCCGGTCCAGGTCCGGCGAGTCCGGCGCGAGGCCGGCGAGCTCGCTCATCTGCCCCTGCAGCACGCGCCGGGCGGCGTCGAGGGCCATCCGGCTGAACACCACCGTGGTGAAGGCGGGCACCGAGTTCGCGATGAACCCTTCCGCGCGCAGCCGCCCGAACAGTGCGGACAGCCGCTGCGCGTCCGCCGCCGCCCGGACCGCCGTGACCAGCATCAACTGCTGGACCGAACCCGGCTCGAGGATCCGGGCCGGGGCGCCGGCCGGCCGCCCGACCTCCAGGCCCGGCATGGCGAGCGCGGCCAGGGCGGCGCGGGCGGTGCTCGCCTTGAGCACACCGTTCTCGGCGCGCTCGGGCATGGCCTTGCGCAGCTTGCCGCCGTTGCCGTTGCGGGCGAGGCCGGCCGGCGGGTTGGCGACCTGATCGGGCTCGACCATCGCCCAGTCCTCGAGGTCGCTGGTCGTCTGCTCCGGCGGGGCGGCGTTCGTCTTCCGCCGGCCTTGCGGCCCGGTCGAGCGCGGTGGGTCGATCAGCGCCCGGGCGGTCTCGCCACCCTTCGCGATCTCGCCGCCGGAGACCATCCCGCGCTTGCTCTCGGCGGTCCGGACCTGCCGCAGCCGGTTGTCCTCGTCGACGACCAGCCGGATCGACCCGAGGCCCTCGTCGGTCAGCATCTCGTACCGGTCCCGGCCGGTCGCCTGGGTCTCGACCACCACCAGGCCCTCGTCGGTATTCACGACCAGAACCATGTGGCGTACGCCGTTGATCGGCTCGAGCAGCACCGGTGTCGCGTGGCCCGGCAGCAGCGCGGTCCTCAGGTCGGCCACGGTCGCCGGCTGGAACGTGCCGCCCATGCGCCGGCGCACCCGGTCCACCGGGCGGGTGGCGCCGTCCTCGAGCGTGGCCGCCGTGCCACCGAGCCGGGCCAGAACCCGGTCGACCCGGACCGCGCAGTCGGTCAGCGGGTCGGTGTTGTTCGGGTCGATGGCCGCGAGATCGCCCATCGCCCCGATCAGGCGGTTCGGCACGGACAACGAGACCGGCGGCTCGGTCGCCGGGGCCTGGACCGGCTCGACGGCGGCTCCGTCGATCCAGGCGAAGGCCCGGGCCGCGCGGGTGGTCCGGCCGGTGCGGCGGGACGGCGGCGCCACGGCCGCGTCGCCTTCCTCGATCACCACGATCCGGTCGGGGTCGAGCTCGACCGGCTCCTTGCCGCGGATCAGGCGGGCCTTGCCGTACTCGTGCACGACCCGTTCGACCAGCAGGTCGCGAAGGGCCTGGGCGCGCTTGCCCGCGTTCTCGGGGCGCAGCGCGTTGCGGCTGACGCCCTTGATGTGCAGCCTGATCGGCCCGTTGCCGGGCGTGTCCAGCAGCCGGCGGGCGAACTCGGCGCCGAAGAGCTGGAGTTCCAGCGCGTCGATCTGCGGTTTGGCGGTGTCCAGGGTGCTGAAGTCGGCCTCGAGCCGGGCCGGCGCGGTCCAGTTGAACGAGGTGCGCAGCCAGGTGGGGTGGGCGATCAGCTCGTGCTGCACGTCGTGTTCGTCGCTGACCAGGCCGCCGGTGGCCGCGTGGCCGGGCGCCCAGAACGCGCGGCCGTCGTCGGCGACGAACAGGAACGTGAAGGAGTCGGCGAACGGCTGGTACCAGCGCCCGCTGACGGTGGTGTCCTCGGCCATCGCGTGGAATTCCTCGCGGCCGACGGTGCGGTCGAGCCAGCGCGCCCCCTCGACGAGATGATCTCCCGGCTCGATCGGCGTGAAGTGGTCGTTGCTGCCCAGCCAGCCCCACACGAGGACACCGTGGAAGTCGGCGCCCACCCAGTCGCGACCGCCGTTCCGCTTGGCCGGATCGACCGTGACGATCGGAAAACCGTTGGCGGAGACCTTGCGGAATCCCTCCGGCGGCCTGGCGTGTACGGGTGTCGTCGGTGTCTCGGCCTCGGTCTCGTGCGCCGCGGGAGTCCCGTGGCCGGTCACCCGGCGGATCCAGCCGCGCATGTCGGCGCCGTCCACCACCGCGGCGCCCTCGATGTCGGCCAGCCGGAAGATCGCGCCGAGTGTCGCGTCGAGCACGGTGTCGGTGGCGAACTCGGCGGCCTTGAGCGGCTCGACGTTGCCTTCCTTCGCCGCGTCGGAGAGCAGGGTGCGGAATTCCGAGCTGGTCAGCTTGTCCTTGAGTGTCTCGCGCAGGTCGTCCCAGACGCGGCGCCCGGCCTCCCGCAACCGCCCGGCCGCGTCGCCCGGCCGTTCGTGCCCGGCGAGCCAGTCCTCGGTGATCTTCACCCGTTCGTCGAGGTACTTGTCGGTGATCTTGGTGAGGGCCGTCTTGACCACGCCCCACGCGGGGACCATTCCGCCGCCGATCGAGGCCGCGTCCAGCGCCAGGTGGACCAGCGCCTTCTGCCGCTCGACCACGTAATTCGCCATCATCAGCGGTTTCTTGTCCAGCTCCGCGACCGCCTGCAGGGGCGAGAAATCCTTCTCCAGCGCGGCCACCCGGATGTGGGCCCGGCCTTCCAGGAACGCCGCCTGGGCCGCGGTGAAGGTGAACTGGACGGCGCCGGCCACCGGGACGTTGCTGATCTCGAACAGCTCGACCAGCCCGGCCACCTGGCCGCCGTATTTGCTGACCAGATCGCGTACGGCGTCCGGCCGGCTGTGCTGGTACGCCTTCACGGTGCGGTGTTCGAGGGTCTGGCGAACCTGCTGGCCGGACTGCTCGGCCGCCGCCTTGACCGCCTCGACCGCCAGCGCCGTCTCGTCGAGCACCCGGGGCAGGTCCGGCGACTCCGGCGCCAGCCGGGCGAGCTCGTGCATGTGCGTCTGCAGTTGGTGGCGGGCCGCGTTGAGCGCCATCTGGCTGAACGCGACCTTGGTGTAGGCGGAGGCGGAGTTCGCGATGAACCCCTCCCCGCGCAGCCGCCCGAACAGTGCGGACAGTCGCTGCGCGTCCGCCGCCGCGCGGACCGAGGTGACCAGCAGGTTCTGCTGGACCGGACCCGGCGTGGCGGTCACCGCGCCGGCCGTGGCCGCGGCCGGCCGGCCGGCGTCGAGGCCCGGCAGGGCGAGGGCCGCGAGGGCGGAGCGGGCGGCGCTCGCCTTGAGCACGGCGTTCTCCGGCCTGGGCTTGCGGAGTTTGCTCCCGGGGCCGCTGCGGGCCGGCTCCGACGGCAGCCCGGCGACCTGGCCGGGTTCGAGGATCGCCCAATCCTCGATGTCGCTGGTCGTCTGCTCCTCCGCGGCGGCTTCCGTCTTCCTCTTGCCGTGCGGGCTGATCGAGGTCGGCGGGTCGAGCAGGGCGTTCAGCAGGCCGGCGGACCGCGTCTCCACCGGCCTGCCGACCACGCCGGCCTCTGCCGGGTCCACCTGGCGCAGCTCGCTGCCGGACAGCACGGCCTTCATCGGGGCGGTCTCCCGGAACGGCCGGGCCGCGCGGTCGGGCTCGGCCTGCGTCTCGATCGTCATCAACTGGCCGTTCACCTTGGTGACCAGCAGCATGTGCTTGTCGAGGCCGGCCGGCTCCAGGAGCAGGGCGGCGACGTTGCCCTCCGCCAGCGACTCCCGCAGGGACTGTTCGGTCACCGGGGCGAAACGGCCGTCGAGGCGCTGCTCCACCACGTCGACCGGCCGCACCATGGCGCGGTCGTCAAGGGTGGTGTGGGCGCCGAGCCGGCCGAGCACGTCGCCGACCCGGATCGCGCAGTCCACCAGGGGGTCCGCCGACCGGGTGGCGGGGAGCCCGCTCATCGCGTGGGCCACCTTCGGCGCGACCTGCGCGACCGATACGACGGGCGCGGCCGCCGGTGTGGCCCAGGACGCCGTGGCGGCCGACTGCGGCTGCTCGGCCGTGGCGAAGGCCCGCTCGGGAGCGGCGCTGTCGACCGCGGTGGTCCCGTTGTCGCTGGTGGAGCTGTCGATGGCTGGGCTGTCGACCGTGGCCGGTCCGGCGGCGGCAGCCGTGGTGTCGGTTCCGGCCGCCGCGTTCAGATCGTAGGAACTCTCCGCCGACACCTCCACCGGACCGGCCGCCGCCGACAACTCCACCGGACCGGCCGCCGCCGACACCGACGACGAACCGGAAGCCGGCGCCGTGGCGGACGCCGTGTTGCCGGTGGACGTCGCGCCGGCCGTGGTGGGCCGGCCGGATCTGTCCGTGGCGGAACCCTGGCCACCCGCGTTGGACGGGTTGCCCCCCGCACTCGTGTTGCTGGCAGTCGTGTTGCTGGCATTCGTGCTGGTGGCAACATTCGTGCTGGTGGCACCACGCGTGCTGGTGGCAGCGTTGGTGCCGGTGGCGGCGTTCGTGCTGTTGGCGGCGTTTCCGGGCGTACCCGCCGCGGAGATGTTGCCCGTGCCGTTGAGGGCGGCGATCCCGGCACCGACCGCGCCCGCTGCCGGAGCCGAACCCGACCCGGTCTCCTCCGCGCCGCGCCGGCGGTTGTCGGGCTCGCCGTCGTCGGACTCCTCGGACGCGACCGAGTCGGTGTCCGGCGTCGCGTCGTCCCCGGAGCCGAGCAGCGGTTCCTCGTCCTGCGCCACCTCGGCCGGTCCGTTACCCAGCCGCTCGCTCCAGTTCGGGCCGAACTCCTTGTTGAGCCGGGCGCCGATGCCCGAACCAGCGACGCCGGCGACCCCCGAGATGCCGCCGGAGAGACCGGCGTACAGCGCGTTGACCTTGAAGCCCTGGCCCTTCATCGCGTTGTAGAGGCCCTCGGTCATGATCTCCGACGTGGCCTCGGTGGTGATCTCGTGCGCCGCCGCGGGTGCCGTGTGGGTGAGGAAGTTCTTGGTCGCGTCGTTCAGGTGGATGTTGTCGAGCACCTTCGGGGTCGGGATGTGCGACCCGAGCTTTCCTAGCAGCTTCCCGACCCCGGTCAGGCCGCCGCCGATGCCGAGACCGACCACGCCGCCGAGCGAGCCGATCTCGACCGCCGAGATCGTGGCTTCCTTGTTCCATTGATCCCGGCTGCCCTGGCTGAACTGGTAGGCCTGCACGAGCACGTCCATCGCGGTCTGCAGGCCGATCCCGACGAGCTGCGCGGCGACGACCCGCGCGATGAGCCGGGCGACCAGGCTGCGCTCCAGCAACTGCATGAGGAGCCGGCCGCGGAGCAGCGTGGCGAGGGCGGCTCCGGGGTTGATCCAGGCCATCGCGATCGCGACCAGGAACTCCAGCAGCAGCTCGATCAGCGCCGCGATCACCATCAGCTTCGCGTACTGCAGCTCGGTGGCGGTGTTGCGGTAGCTGTGGCCGAGGCGGTTGACGTACTTGGCGGTGATCCCGATATATCCGGGGTCGTCCATCACGTACCGCCGCATGTCCTCGACGAAGGTGTCGCCGGTCTGCCCGTCGGCGCCGTTGCGGTACGCGTTGACGCCGGCGACGAACTGGTCGGCCGATTCGGTGACGTCGTCGGCCGCCTTGTGCAGCGCGCGCGACTGCGCGAACAGGTTGTCCTCGTCCGCCTGCGGGAACTCCTCACCCGTGAGGACCTGCAGGAACTTCGCCAAGTCGCCGCTGATCTCGATGGACATGAGCGTCAGCCGTGCCGGCCGCCGTCGACGGTGGTGTCGGTGCCGCCCATCGCATCGGCGAGCTCCGACTCCATCGCGTCGAAGATCCGGCCGGCGTCGTTCATGCTCTGCTGGCCGTTCTTCGGGAGGTCCCCGAGCAGTTGGATCACCGGAACCGCGTCCTTGGAGTCCGGCAGCGCCGTCACCGTCGCGTCGGCGTCGCCGGTCGCCGCCCGGCCCGCCTTGAACGCGGGATGGGCCTCGAGCTCGGCCTTCAGCCGCTGCGCTATCTCGCCGACCTGGCCCATGAAGCCGTGGAAGTATTCGCGCGCCAGGATGCTGGTGTCCACATCGAGGTTGTCGTTCGCGGCCATTTCCGGCTCCCTAGGTCGGCGGGTTCACCCTCTCTACGGACGCCGCGGGAATCGGTTCAGCAGAAGATCCGAGAATCCTGGTGATCCGGTCGAGGTCGGGGTAGTGCGCGATCTCCAGCAACCCCAGCGCCTCGTCCCGGACCCGAACGGCGGCCGCGGAGTCGCCGGCCCGCAGATGGCACTGGTACAGGCCGACCAGCGGCTCGATCCAGAGGGCCCGCCGTTCGCCGTAGATCTCCAGGGCCTGGCGGAACTCGGCGATCGCCTGATCCACCTCGTCGGCGAGCAGCAGCATCCGGCCCAGTTCCATCCGGGCGCTGGCCTCGCCGTACGGGTTGGACCAGCGGGTGTGCACCTCGACGGCCTCGCGCATCAGTCCCAGCGCGTCCTCGTGGCCGCCGGGCCGATACCAGTGGTGCCAGCCGATCACGCCCAGCGTGTTGGCCTCCTCGACGTTCGCCACGCTGGCCGGCAGCCGCCGGTAGACGGCGCGCGCCTCGGTGGCGTACGGAAAAGCCGCTTCGGCCTGCTCGGCGGTGGGCACCGTGTTCACCGGGGTGATCGACATGGCGTAGGCGAGCAGCCCGTGCGCCAGTCGCCCCGGGTCGTCGGTGGTCCGGCCGACCTCGATCGCCCGCCGCAGGTGTGGCTGGGCCTCGGCGCCCCGGTCGAGCCGCAGCCACGCCCGCCCGACCATGTAATGCAGGTAGCCGATCCACCACTGATCGCCGTCCCGCTCGGCCTCGGCCAGCGCCCGGGTGGTCAGCTCGATCGTCTCGTCGAGGTGGTAACGCACGTCCTGCTGGAACTGCCCGAGCGACCACACGAACCGGCCGAGCAGGTCCGGGCGCGCCGAGGTCAGCGCCATCACGTTGTCGTACTCGATGTCCAGCCAGGACAGCGCCGGCTCACGCTCGGTGAACACCGGCGCCGACATCTCGGGCGGCGGCTCCGCCACCCGGGACGGGCGGAAGGGATACAGGATCTTGGCCGCATTCGCGGCGGCGTACAGGTGGTGCCAGGCGAGCCGGTCGATCGTCTCCCGCTGATCGCCGGGAAGTTCCATGGCGTACGCGCGGAGCAGATCGTGATAAACGAAGCGCCCCGGCCGGCTCTCGATGATCAGGTGCGCGTCGGACAGCTGCCGCAGCAGGCGGTGGGTGTCCCGGCGGTCGCCGCCCGCGACCGCGGTGGCGGCGTCGAGCGTGACATAAGGCCCGGGGTGCAGCGCGAGCCGCCGGAACAGCTCCGCCTCGTCCGCCGACAGATGCCGGTACGACCAGCTGAACACCGACCGCGGGTCGCTCTCGTCGCCGGGCATCGCGAACGCGTCCAGGCCCTGCTCACCCGCGAGCTCCTCGGCGACCGCGGCCAGCGGGTGCCGGGCCGCCCGCGCACCCACCACGGCCAGCGCCAGGGGGAGGCCGCCGCAGCGGGCCACGACGGCGTCGCCGGCCGCCGGCTCGGCGTCGACGACCGCGGCCCCGAGCCGGGTACGCAGATATTCGCGTGCGTCGTCCGCCCCGAACGCGTCCAGTCGCAGCAGCTGGGCGCCCTCGGCCACGACCAGTCCGGCCAGCCCGCTGCGGCCGGTCACCACCACCGCGCAGCCGCGCGCGCCGGGCAGCAGGGGCCGCACCTGGGCCGCGTCCCGGGCGTTGTCCAGCAGCAGCAACATCCGCCGGCCGGCCAGCACGCTGCGGAAGAGCGCGACCCGTTCGTCCAGGCCCGGCGGCACCCGGTGCTCGGGCAGGCCGAGCGCGGCCAGGAACGCGAACAGCACGTCCGACGGGTTGGCCGGCGCCTCCTCCGGGCCGAATCCGCGCAGGTCGGCGTAGAGATGACCGTCGGCGTACCGGTCGGCGTGGCGGTGCGCCCAGCGCAGCGCCAGCGTCGTCTTGCCCACCCCGCCCACGCCGGCGATCACCGCGAGCGGCGCCTCACCGGATTCGTCGAGCATCCGTTCCAGCTCGGCGAGCTCGTCCGCCCGGCCGGCGAACGCGGCGCCGGCCCGGGGCAACTGGGCCGGGCGCACCGCGGTGGCGGCCGGTCCGATCGCCTCGGCCAGCACCTCGGTGCGCTGCTCGAGGATCGCCCGCTCCAGCGCGGCGAGCGCCGGTTCCGGGTGAAGGCCCAGCTCCTCGTCGAGGCGGGCGTGGTGGGCGCGCAGCACGTCCAGGGCGTCGGCCGAGCGATGCGACGCCCACAGTCCCAGTGCCAGCAACCGCCAAGCCTCACCCCGCAGCGGCTCCGCGTCGGCCAGCGCCCGCGCCGCGAGCACGGCGTCGGCGGTGCGGCCCAGGCGCAGCAGCGCCGTCGTCTCCCGCTCGTGGGCGACGGACCGGGCCTCCCGCAGGCGGGCGATCTCGGTGCGCGCCCAGGCCTCGTCGGTGAACTGCTCGTACGGGCGGCCGCGCCACCGGCCCAGGGCGGTGCGCAGGAGCTCGACCGCCTGCAGCGGCGGCAGCTCGGCGGCGAGGCGGACCTCCCGCTCGAAGCTCCAGGCGTCGACCGCCTCATCGGGCAGGCGCAGCGCGTAGCCTCCCGCGTCGGAGACCAGCGCGGTCGCCGGACTGCGCGGCGGGCGGTCCGGTTCCAGCAGCCGGCGCAGGCGGGACACGTACACCTGGAGCACCGACGCGGCCTTGGCCGGCGGCGCGCCGTTCCACACCTGATCGGCCAGCCGATCCGCCGAGACGACCCGGCCACCGGCCGCGACCAGCACCCCGAGCACAGCCTGCTGCCGGTCACCGCCACCGGCGACGGTCCCCGCCCCGTCCCGAACCTCCACCGGCCCGAGCACGCTCACCTGCATCATCGCGGCGCAGCCTACCGCCCGCGGCGGCCGGCCGATCAGCCGTAGAGCAGCGACACCAGCTCGGCGGAGCCCTGCCGCAGGTCGCCCCGGTTGCTGATGCTCCCCTCGATCAGCACCCGGCGGCAGCCGTCCGCCTCCACCGAGATCGGCCGGTCCCACGACTTCTCGCGAAGCACGGCGAAACGCGTGCCGACCTGGTCACAGGCGGCCGCCGGCCCGGCCGCGGCGATCTCGCGCCGGACCTCAGCCCACGTCGCGGCCGGGAGCGGGCCGCCGTCCTGGAGGATGCCGTAACCATCGAGCACGGCCGACCCGGTGCGGAACCGGCAGACCCGCATGCCGGCGGTGGCGGCGGGCAAGGACGCCGGGTCGGGTTCATGGACCACCCCGAAGACCTCGTCGTACGGCTCCGCGTCGTGGCACCCGCCCGCCTTGGCCACGTCCCGATCGTTGCGGCGCAGCACCCGGGTCGAGACGCGGGTGACCGGCAGCCGGGCGATCGCGGCGCTGACCTCGGCCCGCGGCGCGTTGCACGGCGCCAGCGGTATGCCGGGCCGGACCCAGCGCCCCTGGGCATCCAGCAGCGCCAGCCACGGCACGTACTGCGCCCAGAACTCGCCATGGCAGTCCCGCATGCTCTGATCCGGCAGCCGCAGCGCCGTGACCAGGTCGGCGATGTCCGTAGCCCGCTCCTCGACGGCCACCAGATCCGACCCGCCGCCGGGATGCGGCTGCGAGTCGCTGCGGCAGATGACCGCGGCAACCGCCCGGAACGTGCCGCCCAGCGCCGGCAGCACCACCGCCTCCCACCCGCCGCCGAACAGCATGCCGTCCGGCGCCGGCACAAACCGGTCACACGAGACCCACGCCGCCTCGACGACCGGCACCCCACGGGACCGCGCGTCCCGCCGCGGCTTCTCCCCGTCAGCCGGCGCCGGCCCGGCACAGCCGGCCAGCAGAACCAGACAAACCGCCAACGCTGACGTACGCCCACCCATGGTCCCGCCCCCTCGTGGAACCGTTGAGACGCCACCAGGTCACACCCGGTTCCCGGGCCGGCACCCCTCAGGTGCGTGGGCGCAGGCGCAGGCCCTGCATGCCGCCGTCGACGGCCAGGGACGTGCCGGTGGTGGCCGCGGCGAGTGGGCTGGCCAGGTAGGCGATCGCCGCGGCCACCTCGTCCGCGCTCACCAGGCGGCCGGTCGGCTGCCGGGCCTCGAGTGCGGCGCGCTCGGCCTCGGGGTTGTCGGCCTTGGCGAGCAGGCGGCCGATCCACGGGGTGTCGGCGGTGCCGGGGTTCACGCAGTTGACCCGGACGCCCTCCTGGAGGTGGTCGGCGGCCATGGCGAGGGTCATCGAGAGGACCGCGCCCTTGGTCGCGGAGTAGAGCGCGCGCTGCGGCAGGCCCGCGGTGGCGGCGATCGACGACACGTTGACCACCGCCGCGTGCGACGAGCGGCGAAGGTAGGGGAGCGCGGCCCTGGTCGTGCGGACCATGCCGTAGACGTTGACGTTGAAGACCCGGGCCCACTCGGCGTCGTCGTTGTCCTCGACCGTGCCCTGCGCGCCGATCCCGGCGTTGTTGATGACCACGTCGATGCCGCCGAGCGTTTCGGCGGCCGACGCCACCGCGGCGCGGATCGACTCGTCGTCGGTGACGTCGGCGCGCACACCGATCAGCGGCTTGTCCACCTCGGGGTTGAGGTCGAGGCAGGCCACCTGGGCGCCGCGCGACGCGAGCAGGGTGGCGGTGGCGAGCCCGATCCCGGAGGCACCTCCGGTGACGATCGCGGTGAGACCGTCGAATTCGCTCATCTCAGCTCCTTAGAGGCGGGGGTCGACGTGGACTTTCGGGCCGGTGCCCGGCGGGCGCCGGCCGGCGAAGACGTCCACGATCTCGTCGAGGGTGACGGTGGCGGCGACCAGCGGGCGCGGGTCGACCGATCCGTCGGCGTACGCGTTGATGGCGCCGGCCAGCCCGGCCGAGGCGCCGAGGACGCCGACCGCGGTCACGTCCTTGAGGACGAGGTCACGCGTGTCGACCAGGCTGGGCGGCACGGACAGCCCGATGTAGACGACGCGGCGGCCCGGCTCGACCCGGTCGAGCGCGAACGGCGGCATCTCGGCGCCGGTCGACGCGTCCACCACCGCGTCCCACGGCAGGTCGGGCAGGGCCGTGCGGGTCCACGCGTGGCCGAAGCCCAGCGATTTCGGCAGGGCCAGATCGTCGTCGCCGCGGCCGATCAGATGCACCTCGGCGCCGCCGGCCCGCGCGAACATCGCGACCAACAGCCCGATCGTGCCCGTCCCCAGCACCAGCAGCCGCTCCCCGGGGCTCAGCTGGGCGGCCTGGACGCAGCGCAGCGCGTTGCCGCCCGGCTCGACCAGGGCGCCGAGCGTCGCGTCCACCGGGTCGGGCAGCGCATGCAGGTAGGCGGCCGGCACCGCGACCTGCTCGGCGAGCGCCCCTGGCAGGCCGTCGCGGATGCCCAGCTCGAACCGCTGCTCGCAGACCCAGTGCCGGCCCTGCTCGCAGCGCCGGCAGTGACCGCAACCGATCATCGTGTCGCCGGTGACGCGGCGGCCCACCCAGCTCTCGCCGACCCCGGCGCCGACCGCCGTCACCGTGCCGCACCACTCGTGGCCGAGGCGCAGCGGATAGGACGACGCGCCGGTGTGCAGATAGCTCATCTCGCCGCTGAACAGCTCCATGTCGGTGCCGCAGACACCGACCCGCTCGACGTCGACCACCACCTGGTCGTTCCCGGGGGAGGGCGCCGGGACGTCCTGGACCTCCGCCTTGCCGGGGCCGGTGAGGACGAGAGCACGCATCAGCGGGGGCCGATCACGTTCTGCCGGGCGGTGCCGAGCCGGTCGATGGACAGCTCGACGACGTCGCCCGCCTGCAGCCACACCTGCGGCCGGAAGCCCATGCCGACGCCGGGCGGGGTGCCGGTATTGATCAGGTCGCCCGGCTCGAGAACCATGAACTGGCTCAGGTGGTGCACGATGAAGAACGGGTCGAAGATCATCGTGGCGGTGTTGCCGGTCTGCCGGCGCACGCCGTTGACGTCGAGGGTCATGCCCAGGTGGAGCACGTCCGGGATCTCGTCCGGCGTCGCCAGCCACGGGCCGGCCGGGTTGAACGTCTCCGCCGACTTGCCCTTGCTCCACTGGCCGCCGCGCTCCATCTGGAACTCGCGCTCGCTCACGTCGTTGACCAGCACGTATCCGGCGATGGCGGCGGCCGCGTCGGCGGGGGAGTCGAGGTAGGAGGTGCGGCTGCCGATGACGATGCCGAGCTCCACCTCCCAGTCGGTCTTGGTGGAGCCGCGCGGGATGCGGATGTCGTCGTTCGGCCCGACCAGCGTGTTCGGTGACTTGGTGAACAGGATCGGCTCGTCCGGCACGGCCTGACCGGTCTCGGCCGCGTGGTCGCGGTAGTTGAGGCCGATGCACAGCAGCTGGTGCGGGCGGGCGATCGGGGCGCCGATCCGCTGATCGCCGAACGACTCGGTTTCACCGGCGGCGATCCGCTCGGCGACCGGCTCGGCGAGCGCGGCGATGCCACCGCTGCCGAAGAAGTACTCGTCGAAATCCGTCACCAGGTCGGACACGTCGACGTAGGAGCGGTCGTCGACGCGAACTACCGGCTTTTCGGCGCCGGGGGCGCCGACACGCATGAGATGCACGGGGTCTCCGATTCAGAGGGCGGGATTCCAGTACGGGGTGGGGAGGCCGGTTGCGCCGACGCGGGCGGTGAAGATGCGGCCCGAGTCGGGATGCGCCGCCAGGCCGGCGGCGGACATGCCCTCGGTCGCGGTCGTGATGACCAGGACGTCGAGGTCGGGACCGGCGAACGCGACACTGGTGGGCTGCGGCGTGTCGAGCTCGATGACGCCGAACAGGGTGCCGCCCGGACTGCGGCACTCGACCCGGCCGGCGCCGTGGACCGCGATCCACAGGTTGCCGTCACTGTCGAGGCACATGCCGTCGGGCAGCCCGCCGGTGATCTCGAGCAGGTCGTGGCGATCGCCGCCCGGGTAGTCGCGCACCCGGACCCGGCGGGCGACCGAGTCGATGCTGTAGAGCCCGCTGCCGTCCGGCGTCCAGGCCAGGCCGTTGGAGAGCGTGAGGTCGCTGTCGAGCGTGGTGCAGCCGCCGTTCTCCAGCCGGACCAGGACCTCCTGGCCGGTGCGGTCGTCCAGCGCCATGCTGCCCACCACGAAGCGGCCGGACGGGTCGACCGCGCCGTCGTTGAGGCGGCTGCCGCAGCCGGCCGCGAGCACCCGGGCCACCTGGCTGCGCCGCCCGTCCGGATCGACCCGGGTGAGGATCTCGCGCTCGGCGACGAGCAGCGAACCGTCGGCCGCGACGGCGACGGCCGTGGCGAAGTCGTCGAACGACCAGGTGTCGGTCACCTCGAACGGGTCGAGACGGCCGGCGAGCACCTGGCCGGCCAGGATGTCGACCCAGAGCAGGCGCTGCCGTGCGGAATCCCAGAGCGGGCCCTCGCCCAGCTCGTAACGGTCGGGACTGATCGGGGTGACTTCCAGCGAGGTGATCATGGCAGCTCCGTTCCGGCCACGATCGCGCGGATCGCGGGCACGTCGGCGACCAACTTCTCGATCGGGGTGCGGTAGGCGAGGCCGCTGATGCTGATCGCGCCGCTCGGCACGGTCGGTGAGGTGAGGTAGGCCGGGACCGCCAGGCAGTTGACCCCCGGCTCGTTCTCCTGATCATCCACCCCGAAGCCGCGCTCGTGGGTGATTCGCAGCTCGTCCCACAGCTGGTCGGTGGTGGCGACCGAGCGTGGGGTGGGTGTCTCCAGCTCGGTGCCGCCGACCCACTCGTGGACGGCCTCCCGGCTCCGGAGCGTCGCGGCGAGCAGCAGCTTGCCGACCGCGGTCGTGTGCGCCGGGTTGCGGCCGCCGACCACCGAGGTGAGCCGGACCGCGCCGCTGGGCGGATCGAGCTTCGACCGGTAGACCACCGAGCGGCCGTCGAGGGTCGCGTAGTGGACCGTCTCGCCGTAGCGCTCGCAGAGCGCCTGCAGCATCGGCAGCACCCGCACGTGATCGGGGCGGGCCTCGTGGTGCGCGAACGCCAGGCGGAGGAACTCGTCACCCAGCACATAACGCCCGTAACCGTCCTGCGCCGCGAAACCGGCCCGGCGCAGCGCCGCGAGGCACCGGTGGATCGTCGGTTTCGGGCTGTCCATGGCGCGGGCCATGTCTTCCAGACCGATGCCCTGCGGGTGCCGGGCCAGCTCGGCCAGCACCGCGAGGACGCGGTCGGCGCCCACCAGGCGGCTCTCCGGATCGGTCATGTTCCGGATGTTAGACCTCAGTTCCGACAGAATGAAAGCTCTATCTTTCCGGCGAGCGTCGGCGGTAGCGTTCGCATCGGCGAGAGGCCGGAGGTCGGGATGACGGAAAGACGAAGCGCCGGGTGGTACGGCGGAGACGACCGCAACAGCTACATCCACCGCGCCTGGATGCGCCGCGGCCTGCCCGACGACGCGTTCGACGGCCGGCGCCCGCACATCGCGATGGCCAACACCGCCTCCGACCTGACCCCGTGCAACGCGCATCTCAACGAGGTGTCCCGCAGCGTGGCCGACGGCATCCATCAAGCCGGCGGCATCGCGCTCAACCTGCCGGTGGTGTCGCTGGGCGAGACGCTGGTCAAGCCGACCGCGATGCTGTGGCGCAACATGGCCGCGATGGCGATCGAAGAGATGCTGCGGGCCAACCCGATCGACGGCGTCGTGCTGCTCGGCGGCTGCGACAAGACCATCCCGGCCCTGCTCATGGCCGCGGCCTCGGTCGACATCCCGGCCGTCGTGGTGCCGGGCGGGCCGATGCTCACCGGCACGTTCCGGGGTGTGCCGCTGGGCTGCGGCACCAGTGTCTGGCAGCTCTCCGAGGAGGTGCGGGCGGGCACGCTGAGCGCGGCCGAGTTCCGCCGCTCGGAGTCCTCGATGATCCGCAGCCGCGGCCACTGCAACACGATGGGCACCGCCTCGACGATGGGCCTGCTCGCCGAGGTGCTCGGCATGACCCGGCCCGGCATCGCCGGCACCCCGGCTCCCGACAGCCGCCTGCTCGAGGCCGCGCACGCCACCGGCGTCCTGGCGGTCGAGATGGTCGACGCGCAGCGCAAGCCCAGCGACGTGCTGACCCGGGCGTCGTTCCTCAACGCGATCGTCGCCCTCGCCGCGATCGGCGGGTCCACCAACGCGGTCGTGCACCTGCTGGCCATCGCCGGCCGGCTCGGCATCGAGCTGACCCAGGACGACTTCGACCGGGTCGGCTCCGGCGTGCCGCTGCTGGTCGACCTGCAGCCGGCCGGCCGCTTCCTGATGGACGACCTCTATCGGGCCGGCGGTCTGCACGCCGTCCTGAAAGAGGTGCGCGACCTGCTCGACCCGGCCGCGCTGACGGTCACCGGCCGCCCGCTGGCCGACTATCTCGGCGAGGCCCAGGTCTACGACCGGGAGGTGATCCGGACCCGGGCGGAGCCGCTGCAGCCCGAGGCCGGCATCGCGGTCCTCTACGGCAACCTCGCCCCGGGCGGCGCGGTGATCAAACCGGCCGCGGCGTCGCCCGAGCTGCTGTCCCACCGCGGGCCGGCCGTCGTGTTCGACTCGATCGAAGACCTGCACGCCCGGCTCGACGACCCCGGCCTCGACGTCACCGCCGACTCGGTCCTGATCCTGCGCGGCTGCGGCCCCAAGGGCTACCCCGGCATGCCCGAGGTCTCCAACACGCCACTGCCGCGGAAGCTCCTCGAGGCCGGTGTGCGCGACATGGTGCGCATCTGCGACGGCCGGATGAGCGGCACCGCCTACGGCACGGTGGTCCTGCACGTCACTCCCGAGGCCGCCGCCGGAGGCCCGCTCGCCAAGGTGCGCACCGGCGACATCATCGTGCTCGACGTGGCGAAACGGCGCCTGGACGTGGACATCCCCGACGAGGAACTGGCCGCCCGGGAAGCGGCGCCGGAGGCAGTCAAGGCCTACGCGGCGCCGAAGAGAGGGTGGGAGAAGCTCTACGTCGACACGGTCGGGCCGGCCAGCACCGGCGCCGACTGCGACTTCCTGGTCGGTTCCAGCGGCTCGCAGGTCTCCCGGGAGTCGCACTGATGCGCACCGCGGTGATCACCGGCGGTCGCAGCGGCATCGGCGCGGCGGTCGCGGCCCGGCTGGCCGCCGACGGCATCAAGACCCTGACCCTCGACCTGGCCGAGGGCGCCGACCTGCGGGTCGACGTGACCGACCCGGCCGCGGTGCGCGCGGCCGCCGCCGAGACCGGGCCGGTGGACATCCTGGTCAACTCGGCCGGCATCGTCGGGCCGAACGCGCCGCTCTGGGAGATCCCGCTCGACGGCTGGGAGCGCACCTTCGCGGTCAACGTGCGCGGCACCTTCAACACCTGCCAGGCCTTCGTCCCCGGCATGATCGGCAAGGGCTGGGGGCGGATCGTCAACATCGCCAGCATGGCCGGCAAGGACGGCAATCCGAACATGTCGCCCTATTCGGCGTCCAAGGCCGCCGTCATCGCCCTCACCAAGTCGCTCGGCAAGGAGCTGGCCACCACCGGCGTGCTCGCCAACGCGATCGCCCCGGCAGTCATCGAGACCCCGATGAACGCCGACACCGGCCCCGCCGCCCTCGCCCACATCACCGGCCTCATCCCGATGCGCCGGGTCGGGCAGCCGGGTGAGGTGGCCGAGCTGATCGCCTGGCTGTGCTCGGCGAAGGTCACCTTCTCGACCGGCGCCGTTTACGACATCAGCGGAGGCCGTGCGACGTACTGAAGGGCAACGGCAACGGATGAGTGGTAAGGCTGGGGGTATGACGATTCGCCTGGGATACCAGATCCCGAACTTCACCTACCCGGACAAGCCGGTCGAGCAGATCTTCGACACGGTGGTCGCACAGGCACGGGAGGCGGAGGCGTCCGGTTTCGACACGGTCCTGGTGATGGACCACTTCTACCAACTGCCCGGCATCGGCACGCCGGACCAGCCGATGCTCGAGGCCTACACGACGCTGGGCGCGCTGGCCACGGCCACCTCGACGATCCAGCTGTCGACCCTGGTCACCGGCAACACCTACCGCAATCCGCCGATGCTCGCCAAGACCGTCACCACGCTCGACATGGTGTCGCACGGCCGGGCCGTCCTCGGCATCGGCGCCGGCTGGTTCGAACGGGAACACAACGACTTCGGTTATGAGTTCGGCACGTTCACCGACCGCTTCGAGCGTCTCGAGGAAGCACTCAACATCATCTCGCCGATGCTGAGCGGCGAGAACCCGACGTTCGCCGGCAAGTGGTACAAGGTCGAGAGCGCGATGAACAACCCGCGTTACCGCAAGCGGATCCCGATCATGCTGGGCGGCTCCGGTGAGAAGAAGACGTTCCGGATGGCGGCCGAGTTCGCCGACCACATGAACATCATCTGCGACCGCGCCGACGTCCCGAAGAAGGTGGCGGCGCTGCGGCAGCGCTGCGAGGAGGCCGGCCGTGACCCGGCCACGCTGCCCACCAGCTACCTGGCCATGGCGGTGATCGTCGAGTCGGAGGAGGAGTCGAAGCGGATGCTCGACAGCGTTCCGCCGGACCGCCTCAACCGGGTCTTCATCGGCACCGCGGAGCAGGTCGCCGAGCAGCTCAAGCACGACGTGATCGACGCGGGCATCACCGGCCTGACCCTCAACCTGGTGCGCACCGGCCACATCCCGGGCGCCGTCGCGCAGGCCGGCGAGGCGCTGAAGCCACTGGTGGCGTAACGGCGGCCCCCGGGTTCGAACACTGACAGTATTCGTACGTTCGCTACTGGCCGGGCCCCCGGGTCCGGCCAGTACCATGGCCGGGTGCTGTCCCCCGGAGCCGTGCTCAGCGAGCGCTACGAACTGACCGAGCGGATCGCGGCCGGTGGCATGGGCGAGGTCTGGCGCGGCGTCGATCGGCTGCTGCACCGCCCGGTCGCGGTCAAGGTGCTGCTACCCGGCCTGGCCGCCGACCGTGAGTTCATCGCCCGCTTCCGCACCGAGGCCCGGATGATGGCGTCGCTGCGTCACCCCGGCATCGTGCAGGTCTACGACTTCGGCGAGACCCCGCTCGACGGCGGCGGCAACCTCGACTACCTGGTGATGGAGTTCGTCGAGGGCACGTCCCTCGCCGCCCGGATCCAGGCGGCCGGCAAGCTGGCCGCGGCCGAGACGGTGGAGATCGTCGGGCAGGTCGCCGACGCGCTGCAGGCCGCACACGAGGCCGGCATCATCCACCGCGACGTCAAACCCAGCAACCTCCTCGTACGCCCGGGTGGCGCGCTCGTCCTCGTCGACTTCGGTGTCGCCCGATCCACCACCGGCGCCGGCCTGACCAGCACCAACGTCGTGCTCGGCTCGGCGCATTACATGGCCCCCGAGCAGGCCGAGGGCAAACCGGTAACCCCGGCCACCGATGTGTACGCGCTGGGCGCCGTCGCCTACATCTGCCTCACCGGCCGCCCGCCCTACGTCGGCGACAATCCACTGCAGGTGATCGCCCAGCTGATCGTCGCCGACCCGCCGACGCTGCCGTTCGACGTGCCCGCACAGGTCGCCGCCGTGGTGTTGCGCGCGCTGGAGAAGGACCCGGCCCGCCGCCACCAGAGCGCGGCCGCCTTCGCCGCCGCGGCCCGGGTCGCGCTCACCGGCCAGGGCCCGTCGCGGCGCATGCCGGTCTACGCACCGGGAAGCGAGACCCCACCGGGACAAACCGCGACCGTCCACAACGCCGCTGGCCACGGCCCGATGGCTGGGGGAAACGCGGTGCACGGCTCGGCACCCTGGGGCGCCGCGGGCTATGGCGCCGCGGGCTATGGCGCCGCGGGCTATGGCGCCGCGGGCTATGGCGCCGCGGGCTATGGCGCCGCGGGCCAGGCAAGCGGGGGCCTCGGCCTGGCGGGACAGAGGATCGGCGGCCCCGGCCTGGCGGGCCCGGCTAACGCTGGCCCGGGAATGGTGGGCCAGGGAAACGCCGGTCAGGGCTTCGCGGGGCGCGGGAACACGGGCCGGGGAGCGCCGGGTCAAAAGGCGGCGGCGCTCTCGCCGGCGGCTGGCGGTCCGGTGCCGCCGACTGGTGGCGGGCCAGCTAAAGGTGGGCGTGGGCGGAAGACTGTGCTGGTTGCGGTGGGGGCGTTGGTCCTGGCGGTGGCCGGGGTGGGCGTCACGCTTGCCATGCGTCCCGGGCCCACTCCCGCGCAGGGGCAGACGCCCGGCGCGAGTCAGATCGGCGTGCCCAACGTCGGTGGTGGCGGGCCCGGTGAGGACAAGCGTGTCGGCCTGCCCACGTCCGGCCCGGGACGATCAGGATCACCCGGGCCGGGGGCGACTGCTTCCGCCCGTACATCAGCCGGGGTCTTGCCGGGAACGACGGTGCCGGCGGGGGCCGGACCCAGCGTGACCACCCCCGGAGATCCCGGCCCGGAGCCGTCGGAGACGGCGACCTCGGCGCCCGCCGCGAATCCCTACAGCGCGCGCGACGTGTGCGGCGCGGCGTTCGTGGCCATCGACCAGGTGGCGCTGAAGGACGCGGGCGGCGCCCTGCTCGGCCGGGTTTATCTGTTGTACAACGCGACGACCAAGAAGAACTGCACGGTGACGCTGAAGCTCACCGACATCGGCACGGAGACCGACGTCGCCGCGTACCTCGAGGTGGAAGGAGCCGACCGGGCGACCGACGCCGGCTCCTTCCAGTACTACGCGGGCCCGGTGAAGGCCAAGGCCGCCGCGACGTGTGTGCGGTGGGGCGGCTCGGTCGGCACGGTCGCCTACGACAGCCCGCTCGAGCACTGCGACTAGGCAGCCGTCCGGCTCCACTGCTGGTTGGTGCCGCCGTTGCAGGTGTACTGCGTGATGTCGCCGCCGTCGGCGGTCGAGGCGCTCACCACGTCCAGGCATTTGCCGCTGTGCCGGGCCTTGAGCAGGTAGTACGAGCCGGAGGCGACCCACTGCCATTGCTGGTTGGTGCCGGTGCCGCAGGTGTACTGGATGACGTTGGCGCTGTCCGCGGTGGAGGCTGACGCGACGTCGAGGCATTTGCCGCTGTTCTGGTTGACGACGCGGACGTAACCGGTGCCGAGGTCCTCGAACGCCCACTTCTGGTTGAGCCCGCCGTTGTAGGCGTACTGCTTGACCTCGGCGCTGTCCGCGACCGACGCGCTGACCAGATCCATCGCCTTGCCGCTGTTGCGGTTGAGCACCTGGTAGTGGGTGAGCGCCACGTTGCCGCCGCCGGACAGGCCCCACGAGTAGTTGAGCTGGTCCTTGCCGGAGGCGTTGGTGGTGGACAGGCCCAGGCTGGTGCCGCTGCCGGTGATCTCCTGGAGGCGGTACGGGTCGGCGATGCGCACGCCCGGCCAGTAGACGGTGCCGAGCCCTTCGGCGCGCGCCTCGGCGGCGGTGCCCCGGATGAACGCGACGTAGCTGTCGCTGGTCGAGTTCACGTTGTAGTTGCGCCCGTCGGTCATCGGCGCGCCGAACTCGGTGATCAGCACCCGGTCCTTGTATGCCCCGACGCTGGTGCGCAGCGACTCCCGCCAGGAGTCCTCGGTGGTGCGGCTGGAGTCGAAGAACTGGTAGGTGTGCCGGGAGATCAGCGTGCCGTCGAAGCGGGTGTCGCTGCCGATCGTGGTGAGCCGCTGGTTGTAGCCGGCCCCACTGATGATCACCCGGCCGCGCGGGACGCTTCCGTACGTGCTGAGCCATTGCGCGGCCAGGTTCTTCCAGTCGGTGTCGCTGTAGCCGTACGGCTCGTTGAACGGCTCGAAGTACACGTTGGCGTTGCCCGAGTACTTGGTGACGATCGTCTGCCACATCGACCAGTACTGGGTGGTGTTGTCCACCGTTCCATTACGCGAGCTGGCCCCCTCCCAGTAGCTCAGGATGACCTTCATAGATTTGGCCGTCGCCGCATCGATAGCGCCGATGTAAGAGTTCCAGTACGACCCGGAGACCGTTGCATAATTCACCGGCATCCGAACCGTATTGGCGCCCAGATTGTTCTGGAACCCGGTGAGGATCCCGTTGGCTTTGGCCTGCGTAGTCGCATAACTGTCCGAGGTGGCGAGGCCGCCCAGCACGAGCGTGTCGTCGACGAAGTTGTCGCGCTGATCGGCCCAGTTGACGCCGCGGAAGCCGGACGTGGCGGCGACCGCGGGGGTGGCGGCGGCGGGCACGGCCAGGCCGGCCGCGACCAGGGCGAGGATGGTGGCATTCCGCAGTGTCTTCACGGATGTCATGGGAGCGCTTCCCCGGCGAGACGCGCTACGAACCGAACCGAGGCAGTCCGAACCGTTCACAACCGAACGACGAGTCCCGCACCACCAGCTCGGGCGCGACGAGCATGCCGCGCACCGGCCGCCGGTCCCCGTCGAGCAGCCGCGACACGATCAGCTCGACGGCGAGCCGCCCGACGTGGTTCTTCGGCGGCCGGACGGCGGTCAGCGGCGGCTCGCCGAGATGCGCGATCTCGTCGTCGTAGGAGACCAGCGCCAGATCATCGGGAATGCGGATGCCCTCCTCGGCGCACGCCTGGGCGACCGCGATCGCATGCGGGTCGCTGTGCACGATCAATGCGGTGCAGGCGCGGCCGGCGATGATCGAGAGAAGGGCGCGCCGATCCGGCGGATCATCGAGGATCACCGGCGGCTGGTCCTCCGGCCAGGCTTTCAGCAGGTACGCCGAGGTCGGGCTGCCGCGCGAGACGAGCAGCCCGATCCGCCGGTGGCCGCTCTCGCGCAGGTGATGCAGCGCGATCTCCAGCCCGAGAGCATGATCGCTGCGCACCCACTCGACCTGCCGGGACGTCGAGGTCCAGCGCCGGGGCTGCCGTTCGATCAGGACGGCCGGCACCCGCAGCCGCCCGATCCACTCGATCATCTCGTCGTCGCCGTCCAGGCTGGGCGCGAGCAGCAGACCGCGCACCTCGCCGGCCTCGATCAGCCGCCCGATCTGCCACCGGTCCTCGTCCGGGTCGTAGGTGGAGCCGCGCAGCTGCACGGTCACGCCGAGGGCGGCTGCGGCGGCCCGGGCGCCGGCCACCACCGGCGGCCAGTAGAAGTCGAGCGACGGCACGACCATGCCGACGGTCAGGGTGGTCGAGCTGCGGGGGCGGCCGGCCGGGCGGGAGCGGATCGGCAGGGTGGCGCCGCCGTGCACCCGGGTGACCAGATTGCGGGCGGCCAGGGCGGCGATGTCGCGGCGGATGGTCAGCTCGCTAACGCCGAGGTCGCGGGCCAGCTCGCTGACCCGGACGGCGCCGTGCTGATGCAGTTCGCTCATCAGGCGCTCGTGGCGCTGCACCTGGAAGAGGGTCACGGCGCGCTCCCAAATGTTTCGTGAACGTTAACATAGCGCGCTCTGCATAGATGGTCAACGATGAACGAGTTGTTTCGCTTTTGGACGTTTCATGGCGGCGCAGGGGAGCGCTCGGCTACCAACAGGGGCATGAAATGGCGACTCGTAGCGGCCCTCGTCCTGGCCTCCGTGCTCGTAGCGCCGGTGCCGGCGCTGGCGGCGGCGGTCACCATCACCAACGGCACCCAGTTCACCGACACCTCCGGCGCCGGCGTGCAAGCGCACGGCGGGGGAGTGTTGAAGGTGGGCTCCTACTACTACTGGTTCGGCGAGAACCGCAACGCCGACAACACGTTCAAGGCGGTCTCGGTCTACCGGTCCACCGACCTCAAGACCTGGGAGTTCCGCAGCAACGTGCTGACGTCGGCGTCCGCGTCCGAGCTGGCCGGCGCCAACATCGAGCGACCCAAGGTCATCTACAACGCGACCACCGGCAAGTACGTGATGTGGATGCACAAGGAGAGCGGCACCGACTACGGCGAGGCCCGCGCCGCGGTGGCGGTGTCGTCGACCGTGGACGGCGCCTACACCTATCAGGGCAGCTTCCGCCCGAACGGCACCTACATGTCTCGCGACATCACGCTGTTCAATGACAACGGCACCGCCTACATGATCTCGGCGGCCAACGAGAACTACGACCTGATGATCTACCGCCTGAACGCGGACTACACGGGTATCGCGGCGGTCGTCGGGAACTTCTGGGCCGGCGGGCACCGGGAGGCGCCGGCGCTGTTCAAGCGGGGCAGCACTTACTTCATGCTCACCTCGGCGGCCACCGGCTGGAGCCCCAACCAGGCTCAATACGCGACGGCCTCCAGCATCAGCGGCCCGTGGACCGGCTGGACCAACGTGGGCGACTCGACGACCTTCAGCTCCCAGCCGACCTATGTGCTGCCGGTCCAGGGCACCTCGACCACGAGTTACCTCTACCTGGGTGACCGCTGGGCGGGCGCGAACGGCGGGCCGGTCAACGACTCGACGTACGTCTGGCTCCCGATCGCCTTTCCCTCGGCGACGAGCATGAGCCTGAGCTGGTATCCGACGGTCACGATCGACGCGGCGGCCGGGACGGTCACCGGCAACGCGGCCACCTACTACCGGGTCACCAACCGCAACAGCGGCAAGGTGATGGACGCGGTGAGCGCCTCGACCGCCAACAACGCCGAGATCAAGCAGTACGCGTGGAACGGCGGCGGCAACCAGAAGTGGGAGTTCCAGGACGCCGGCAGCGGCTACTTCCGCATCGTCAACCAGAACAGCGGCAAGTGCCTCGACGTCGCGAACTCGTCCACCGCGGACGGCGCCAACATCATCCAGTACACCTGTGGCACCGGCACCAACCAGCAGTGGCAGTGGACCGCGACCGGCAGCTACTTCCTGATCAAGGCCCGGCACAGCGGCAAGTGCCTCGACGTGGTCAGCTCGAACACCGCCGACGGCGCCGACATCCAGCAGTACACCTGCGGCAGCGGCACCAACCAGCAGTGGAGCCGGACGCAATCCTGAAACCGGCCGGGGTGGGAGGTCCCGCCCACCCCGGCCAACTTCTAGCAGGACTTATTGATCACCTTGTACGGGCAGTCGGCCACCTCGGCCAGGATCAGCGCCGCCTCCTTGTTGCGGGCGGTCTCCCGGTTGATGACGCCGGCCGGCGGATAGAAGCCGCCCTGCGCCGACGAGGTCGGATACATCTCGAACGTGTAGGCGAACTGCTGCACTCCGCCGACCACCCGGCTCGCCACGAAGTCACGCAGCACCTGGGTCTCCGGGGCCGAGAACGCCGACTTCCCCCGATAGGTCGCCGACGACGGCGTGCCCGACGAGCCGCCGCAGCAGCCCCACCTGTAGCTGTAGTTGCGGTTCAGGTCGGTGCCGACCGCCGCCACCCCGGTGTTCGGCTGGCGGTTCTTGCGCCACGAGCGGTACGACCCGGTGGCCACGTCGTACTCGGAGCCGTCCGGGTTGACGGTGGGAACGATCCAGATCTCCCGCGAGTCGACGATGTTCTTGATCCGCGAGTCGCTCGTGTAGTGCCGCCGCAGGGTGCGGACCTCGGTGTCGGTCGCGGTGACCGTGACCACCAGGTGCTCCACGTCGTCGATGGCCGCGCCGGACCGGGCGATCCGGTCGAGCTGGGCGGAAGTGCGAATGTCGTACACCTCGAACTGCGCCGGCGCCGGTTCCGCGACCGGCTCGGCACCGCTCGTACGGATGATGGCACCCATCCACGCGGCGTACCGCTCCGAATCACGTCGAGCGGAACCGAACCGCGCGGAGGGTGGAGCACACATGACGGAGCACAGCGCGAGCCGCCGTCTGTCGGCGGTCGCCGGCGGCCGGGCCGGACCCGCCGACGAGGGCGACCTGATGAAGGCGGTGGCCCAGGGCGACGAGAGCGCGTTCGCGCGGCTCTACGACCTGGTCGCGCCGCGGGTATACGGCCTGGTCCGGCGGGTGCTGCGCGATCCCGGGCAGGCCGAGGAGGTCGCCCAGGAGGTGCTCCTCGAGGTGTGGCGCACGGCCGCCCGCTTCGATCCCGCCCGCGGCACCGCCACCTCGTGGGTGTTCACGATCGCGCACCGCCGCGCGGTCGACCGGGTCCGCGCCGAGCAGACCGCCGCCGACCGCACGTTCCGCAGCGGCGCCGCGTCGATCGACACCCCCTACGACGCGGTCGCCGACGAGGTGGCCGGGCGGCTCGAACGCCAGCAGGTGCGCCACTGCCTGGACGGGCTCACCGAGCTGCAGCGCCAGGCCGTCGTCCTCGCCTACTACCAGGGCCACTCGTACCCGCAGGTCGCGGAGCTGGTCGGGGCGGCGCTGCCCACCGTCAAGGCAAGAATGAGAGACGGGCTGATCCGTTTGCGGGACTGCCTGGGAGCGGGGGTGCGAGCATGACGGCCGAGACACACGCCCTGCTGGGGGCATATGTGCTGGACGCGGTTAACGACATCGAGCGGGCCGCGTTCGAGCGGCACCTGCGCGAGTGCGAGGCCTGCCGGGACGAGACCGACGACCTTCGCGCCGCGGCCGCCCGGCTGGCCGACGGCACCTGGTCGGTGCCGCCGCCGAGCCTGCGCACGAATGTGCTGACCGCGATCACCTCGACCCGGCAGGTGCCGCCGGTCTCGGTTCCGGCGCCGGCCCGGCCGGCGAACCCCCGCTGGCGGCAGCTGACGGTCGCGGCGGCCGTCGTGGTCGCGGTGGGCGGTTCGGTCGCGGTTGTTCAAGAGCAGCGGGTACGCCATGAGCACGCCGACGCCGTGTCCGCCCGGGCCGCCGAGGCGCGCATCCAGGCCCTGCTCGCCGCCCCCGACCTGACCGTGCGCGAACAGCGGCTGACCAGCGGCGGCAAGGTCACGGTGGCGATGTCCCGCCTGCACGACGCCGGCGTGATCATGCTGGCCGCCGACGCCGCACCGGCGGGCGGACAGGTCTATCAGCTGTGGACCGTTCGCTCGAGCACCGCCGCGTCGGCGGGCGTGCTCGTTCCCGGCCAGTCGGCCGTCGTGCAGATCGTCGAGGGGATGTCGGGCGTCTCCGACGTCGGCGTGACGGTGGAGCCGCCGAAGGGTTCGGCGCAGCCGACCACCGAAATGATCGCCGATCTGAAATTGGCTTGAGATCCGACCTATCCGCGGCCGGGTTCGCTCCGAATTACTGGTGTTCGCCCCCAATGATGGAGGAATACACCATGCGTGCAATGAAGTTCACCGCCGTCGCCGCTGCCCTGGCGTTCTCGGTCTCGCTCGCCGCCTGCGGCAGCAGCGACGACTCCTCGGACACCACGGCGGCGGCGCCGACCACGACCACGATGGCGCCGACCATGGCCCCCTCGTCCGCCTCCGCCGACTCGATGGTCAACTTCGGCTCGGGCTGCGCAGCCGTGCCGACCGACCCGTCCAACAAGGGCAGCTTCGCCTCCATGGCGCAGGTCCCGGTGGCCACCGCCGCCTCCGGCAACCCGCTGCTGTCCACCCTGGTCACCGCGGTCAAGCAGGCCGGCCTGGTCGACTCGCTCAACTCGGCCGACGGCATCACGGTCTTCGCGCCGACCAACGACGCGTTCAACAAGATTCCGGCGGCCGACCTGAAGAAGGTCCTCGCCGACAAGAAGACGCTGACCAGCATCCTCACCTACCACGTGGTGTCCGGGAAGCTCACCCCCGCTGACCTGGCCGGCACCCACAAGACCCTGCAGGGCGGCGACGTGACCGTCAGCGGCAGCGGCGAGGACTTCAAGGTCAACGGCGACGCGTCGGTGATCTGCGGCAACGTGCAGACCGCGAACGCGAACGTCTACATCATCGACTCCGTCCTGATGCCGAAGAGCTGATGTTGCGCCCTCTTTCCGGCGCGCTCGCCGGGATAGTTGCAGCGGGCTTCGGGGTTGCGGTCGCGGAACTTCTCGCGGCCGCAACCCGGCCCGAGGCCGGCCCGCTGGTCGCGGTGGGCGCCGCGGTGATCGACGCGACGCCGACCCCGATCAAAGAATTTGCGGTACGCGAACTCGGTACCAACGACAAACCGGCCCTGCTGACCGGAGTTGCGGTGGTCCTGGCCCTGCTGGCCGCCGCAACCGGCATCTTCGGCCGCCGCCACCGGCTCGTGCTGATCGCCGGCGCAGCCGTCCTGGGCCTGGCCGGCGCGGCCGCCGCCCTGTCCCGCCCGGCCGCGCACCCGTTCGACGTGGTCCCGTCCCTACTCGGGGCAACGATCGCCGGCCTGACCCTATGGTGGCTGCTGAACCGGAGCGGCCGAGCCCGGCCCGTAACGCCCGCACCGGCGACCCAGCCGGTCGAGGGGTTTGACCGGCGGCGTTTCCTCGCGGCGGCGGCCCTGGTGGCGGCCGGGGCCGTCGTCGCCGAGGGCGGCGCGACCGGGGTGAAGCGGGTTCGCGGCGGGGCCGCGGCGCGGTCGCGGGCCGACGTGCGGCTGCCCGCAGCGGCCGACCCCGCGAAGCCGGTCCCGGCCGGCGCCGGCCCCGGGTTCCTCACCGGCAACGCCGACTTCTACCGGGTGGACACCGCGCTGACCGTGCCCCGGATCGACCCGGACTCCTGGTCGCTGCGCATTCACGGGATGGTCGGCAACGAGATGCGATTGTCCTTCGAGGATCTGTTGCGCCGGCCGCTGATGGAGCGGGTGATCAGCCTCAACTGCGTGTCGAACGAGGTCGGCGGCCCGTACATCGGCACCGCGAAATGGCTCGGCGTGCCACTCGCGCCGCTGCTGAAGGAGGTCGGCGTGCAATCCGGCGCCGACCAGATCGTGGCCCGCTCGGCCGAGGGCATGACGATCGGCACGCCGGTCGCCACCGCCCTGGACGGCCGGGACACCATGCTGGTCGTCGGGATGAACGGCGAACCGCTGCCGCTCGAGCACGGCTTCCCGGTCCGGATGCTCACCCCCGGCCTGTACGGCTACGCCGGCGCCTGCAAGTGGCTGACCGAGTTGGAGCTGACCACGTTCGCCAAGTTCGACGCGTACTGGGTGGAGCGCGGCTGGTCGGCCGACGGCCCGGTGAAGACCGCGTCGCGCATCGACAAACCGCGCCCGTTCGCCCGCCCGGCGGCCGGCCCGGTGACGGTGGCGGGGGTCGCCTGGGCCCAGCGCCGCGGCATCAAGACGGTCGAGATCAGCGTCGACGGCGGCGACTGGAAGCCGGCGGAGCTGCTGCCCGCGCCGTCGATCGACACCTGGGTCCAGTGGCGTTTCACCTGGCCGGCCACCGCTGGCCCGCACTCCCTGTCGGTCCGGGCAACGGACCGCACCGGCGCCCCGCAGACCGCGGCCCGCGCCACCCCGTTCCCGAACGGCGCCACCGGCCTGCACACGATCACCGTGACGGTCGCCTGACGGCTCTGCCCGCACCGGCCGGGCGGTCAGCACCGGGCGCGGCAACCGGTCAAGCGGGCGCTGAGGTGGACGCGCGCACCGTCAGCGACGGGCTGATCACCACGCGGTGGGCCGGCCGATCCGGATCGGACAGCCGGTCGGCGACCAGCCGTACGGCCGCCTTGCCGATCGACCGGCGCGGCGGCCGGACCGCGGTCAGCGCCGGGCTGAACAGCCCGGCCACCTCGTCGTCGTAGGCCACCACCGACAGGTCGCCCGGCACCGTGAGCCCGCGCTCCTCGCACCGCTGCACCAGAGCGATCGCCTCGGCGTCCGCGTGCACCAGCAGCGCGGTGGTGCCGGTGTCCCGGCACTGATCGAGCACCCGGTCGAGCTCCGCGGCGCACGCGGGCAGCTTCGCGTCCGGCACCAGGGCATCCACGGTGGCCGCCGGCTCGAGACCACATTCGGTCAGCGCGGTGAGCCACCCGCGCCGGATGTGCGGGGTGGTCGGGCTGTGCTCGGCGAGGACCGCCCCGATCCGGTGATGTCCGAGAGCGACCAGGTGCCGCACGGCCATCTCGGCCCCGAGCGCATGATCGGTCACCACCGACTCGAGCACCTCGTGATGCGGCCCGGCGGCGGCGGTGCGCTCGAGCAGGACGACCGGAATCTCCAGGTCAGCCAGCCAGGCAATCGTCCGGGCCGACGTCGGCGCGTCCAGCCGGGGCGCCACGATCAGCGCGTCCGCGCCCTGCTCGACCAGCCGGCTCAGCGACGGAAGGTCATCCTCCGACTCGTACGACGAGCCGCGCAGCACGATCCGCATGTCCAGCTCGCGCGCGGCCTCCTCGGCCCCCTGCGCCACACTCGGGTAGTAGTAGTCGAGCGACGGCACCAGCATCCCGATCGACTCGCCACCGGTCTCCTCGGCCGCTTCGTCAGCCGCGCCGGACGGCAGGGCAACACCGCCGTGCACCCGCTTGACCAGGCCTTCCGCCGCCATCTGGGCGATGTCGCGGCGGATCGTCACGGCCGCCGCGCCGAGCGCGCCGGTCAGGTCGGAGATGCGCAGCACGCCGTCGCGCTGCAGCGCCTCGAGCAGCCGGGCACGCCGGGCCACCTGCAGCGGCCCGCGCTTGTCAGAGGTGCTCACCGCTGCTCCTTAACGCTCAGTTCGAGACCGCCGATCGGCCCGAGGCCGGTGACATCGATGTCGAGCCTGGTCAGCCGAGGTCCCCAGACGTCGCTCAGCATCGGATCGTCGAGCTCGCGCACGGTGAGTGAGCAGGCGACGGCCGGCATCCACGTCAGAACCACCGAACCCGCCCCCTCCAACGCGACGATCTCCGCAAACCCGTCGCCGACCGAAACTGATCCGGCCACCACATAGTGGATCATTGTCGATCCGGGCTCGTCGGCCAGCTCCCAGGCATCAGAGATCAACACCACGTCGTTCACCAGCCGCGCGGTCCGCCGCCAGCTGTTCGGGCTTTTCAAGGGGTACGCGGTGGACAGCTCCGCCGAAACCACACCGTCCCGCCACTCCATGCCCTGAGCCGCGAACTGCCGGCCGTCCGACTGTTGCACACCGAGAATCGTCGGAGTGTTGTGCCACTCGCTGCGCATGGTCCAGATCGCGTACCGATCCGGGCCGAACGTCTGCCTCGTGTAGGTCGGGCGCCCCGGGTCGACCAGCACCGGCACCCCGCCCAGGGCGACGACGACGCTGCCCACGTCGTTGTGGTTGTGGTTCTCCCCGTTGTGCCCGCCCTTGACCGCGAGGGTGAGCCGCGGCCCGCGCGCGATCAGCACCTGAGTGGAGGAGAACCAGACGTCAGCCCGATTTCCTGGAAAATGGGCTCTCGGAAGCGCAGGAGACCCCGCTGTCAAGGATTTCGGGCTCTCGGCTCGCCGCGTGGCCGACAGCCAGGCCGGGTCGGTCAGCGCGCGCAGCAGCCGGCCGAAGCCCAGCGTCTCGTCGCCGGCCGGTTCGCCGTCGATCCGGTGCGCGGCGGCGTGCGCCTCCGCCTCCTGGTCGCCGAACAACCGGGCGGCCCGGTGCAGCGAGTCCCACGGCTGCGTCCGCGGCGGCCGGGCCCAGCCGTCGGCGTGGTTCAGGTACCAGTCGCCGCCGAGATGCACCCGATGCGGGAAGGCGACCGTCTCCCGCAGCGCCGGCCAGGCGGTCGCGTCGCCGAGGGCGCCATCACTGGCGTACGCAAGCAGGTCTAATGCCTCGAGGAGCCGGCAGGCGCCGTTCCACCAGTAGGAATACCCCTCGTCGATGGCCCCGTCGGCCGGGATCGAGGCCGCGTAGCGGTCGAGCCCGTCGACGACGAGGCGCACCAGGCGTTCCCGCCGAACCGGGTCGTCGACCAGGCGCAGGGCCGCGACGAGCACGTTCCCGTGGATCCAGGGGTTCCAGTTGTGCAGGTGGCCGTCGAGCCCGAGCCAGTGCCAGTCCCGCCGGGTCTCGAACGGCGCCAGCACGCGGCGGTCCACCTCGTACCGGATCCGTGCTCGTAGTCCTGGCATTTGACTGTCGAACAGTGGGCCGAGCAGATGATCGATCCAGGTCAACTGTGCGGCCACCTCGCCGGCGCCGAGGTCGAGGTACGGATCGGTGACGGTGGGCAGCACCGAGCCGTGCCGCCGGAACGTGTCGTCGTGCGCGGGCCAGCACCAGGTGCTCTGCTCGCACAGCAGGATCACGCCGTCGGCGGCGGCATCGATCCACTGCGGATCGAGCGTGGCCGCCGCCATCAGCGCGGCCCGGCTCACCCGGTCGGCCCGCGCCCAGAGCACCTGCTCATACGCATCGCGATCGCCGTCGCGGTAGAAGCGGGCGAGCCCGCTCGCCAGCGGAACCGGCCACGGCCGCGCCCGATCGGCCGCCGCGCCGGCGGAGATGCGCCGCAGCGTGGCCGGGTCGAGCCGCCCGGCATCCCAGACGCCCCGATCGGTGGCCGGCCGGACCGGCAGCGATTCCGCTGGGGGGAGAAGGAGATCAGACATCCCCACACTCCGATGATGGTCTCCGATGTGATCGATCGTGATCGTAACAGATCACTTTAGATTCCATTCAGGATGAACATGGCGTTGACATGATTGAATCTGAGCGTTTAACTTCCCGGAAACCGTCTCTCCACCCCAACCAGCCGAGCCCCTCGGAGAGTGACGCGTGCCCGAGAACAGCCCCGAGCGCACCCGCGACGACTGGCTACTGCTGGCCGACCGGATGCTCGCCGCCGCCCGCCGCCATGCCTCACCCGGCCACGCCCGCATCACGCCGCCGGGCGCCGAGGGCGGTTACGGCCGCGCGATCGACGGACTCGAAGGCTTCGCCCGCACGTTCCTGCTCGCCGGGTTCCGGCTGGCGGGGGAGCGCGGCAACGGCCTCGACGAGCTGGCCGAGTGGTACGCGACCGGCCTGTCCACCGGCACCGACCCGCACGCGCCGGACCGCTGGACTCGGCTCGACGAACACGGCCAGGCCAAGGTGGAGGCCGCCTCGATCGCCCTGATCCTCGACCTGACCCGCCCGTGGATCTGGGACCGCCTCAAGCCTTCGGCGCAGGAGCAGATCGTCGAATACCTGTCCCCGGTCGTCGGCGACCAGGACTACCCGCAGACCAACTGGGTGTGGTTCCGGCTGGTCGTGCAGACCTTCCTGCGCTCGGTCGGCGGCCCCTGGTCCGGCACCGATATGGTCGCGGACCTGGAAACGCACGACAGCCTCCGGCGTGCCGACGGCTGGTTGGCGGACGGCTCGACCCGCGCCTACGACCACTACAACGGCTGGGCGCTGCACGTCTACCCGATCCTGTGGTCCCGGATGTCCGGCGCCGCCGACCTGGCCACCTCCCGCCGCGCCGGCTACGTCGCCGACCTCGACCGTTTCCTGCAGGATGCGATCACCATGATCGGCGCGGACGGCTCCCCGCTGATCCAGGGCCGCAGCCTCACCTACCGCTTCGCCGCCGCCGCGCCGTTCTGGGCCGGCGCCCTGGCCGAGGTGCCGTCGACCGCACCGGGCGCGCTGCGGCACGCCGCCGACCGGATCGTGCACCACTTCGCCGACCGCGGCGCCCCCGACGCCGACGGCCTGCTCTCACTGGGCTGGCACGCACCGTGGCGCCGGCTCGCGCAGTCCTACTCGGGCCCCGGCTCGCCGTACTGGGCAAGCAAAGGCCTGCTCGGCATCGCCCTGCCGGCCGACCACCCGGTGTGGACGGCGCCGGCCGAGCCGTTGCCGATCGAGACCGGCGACGTGCTCCGCGCCGCCCGCGCTCCCGGCTGGCTGATCTCCGGCAACCGCGCCGACGGCATCGTCCGGGTGATCAACCACGGCACCGACCATGACGTCGAGGGCGCGACCACCGGCGACTCCCCGCTCTACGCCCGCCTCGGCTACTCGACCGCGACCGCCCCGATCCTCGACGAGAGCGGCTGGACCGACCCGCTCGACCAGTCGGTGGCGCTGATCGACCCGCATACGGCCCGCCGCTCGCACCGCACCGGCTTCCGCACCCTGACTGTGCGCGTCGACGGCGAGGTGGGCGTCGCCGGTTCCACCGGGCTCGCGCACTGGAACGTCGCCGGCCCGGATCAGCGCGACCACGGCAGCGGCCGGCCCGGTGAATCGCGCCCGGCCGCCGAGATCACCGTGTTCTCGCTGGTCCGCGGCCCTTGGGAGATCCGTTTCGCGCGCACTGACCGGCCGGGCATTCTCCGCATGGGCGGCTGGCCGGTGACGGGCGAGCTGGTGTCACACCTGATCCCGCTCCTCGGCCCGAACGTTAGTGCCACGAACGTTAGCGGCCCGAACGTTAGTGCGACGAACGTTAGTGGCACGAACGTTAGTGGCACGAACGTTAGTGCCACGAACGTTAGTGCCACCAACGTAAGTGGCACTAACGGTTTTGGCGTGGAGATCCATGACGACGCGGGGCCGCTCGGTGCCCCGACCCGGGTGCCCTGGCTCGAGTGGCCGGTCCGCCCGGGGGAGTGGGTCGCCGCGCTCGTCGGCCTCTCCCGCGACCCGGCCCCGCCCACCGCGGCGGAGGCCCACATCGACCACGGGTGGGAGGCGCGGGCCACCTGGCCCGACGGAGTCCACACCCGCACTCCCCTGGAAAAGCACAGGAAGGAATAATAATGATGAAGCGCTCTTTCGCGGCTGTCCTCGGCGCCACCGCGGCGATCTCCTTGGTCCTGGCCGGTTGCAGCAGCGGCGATGACGACAAGGGATCAGCCTCCGGCCCGCAGACGCTCACTCTGGCCGGGTGGAGTTTCGCCACCACGCCCGAGTTCAAGACCCTGGCCGACGGCTTCCACGCCACGCACCCCGACGTGACGGTGGAGCTGAAGGAGTACGACGCGGCCAACTACGACACCCAAATGGTCGCCGACCTCGCCGCCGGCAAGGCCCCGGACATCTACGCGCAGAAGACCCTGAAGAACTTCTACACGTATCAGAACGGCAAGCAGCTGGTCGACGTGTCCGATGTGGCCACCGCCCTCGGCGACAAGGTCGGCGGCATCTCCAGTTACCAGGCCGACGGCAAGACCTGGGCGATCCCGTACCGGCAGGACTCCTGGGTGCTGTTCTACAACAAGACCTTGTTCGCGAAGGCGGGTGTGAAGATCCCGGACGGTTCCTGGACCTGGGACGACTACGCGGCCGCGTCGAAAGAACTGACCACGAAGCTCAAGGGTTCCAAAGCGGTCGGCGACTACGAGCACACCTGGCAGTCGACCGTGCAGGGCTTCGCGCTCGCCCAGACCCAGGGCGCGACCATCGAGAGCGGCGACTTCAGCTATCTCAAGCCGTACTACACCCGGGCTCTTGATCTGCAGAACGCCGGCGCGCAGGTGAAGTTCGGCGACGCCACCACCAACAGCCTCACCTACCAGGCGCAGTTCGGTAAGCAGTCGGCCGCGATGATGACGATGGGCTCCTGGTACATCGCCACCCTGCGCAAGCAGCAGGCGTCCGGCGAGGCGGACAAGTTCGAGTGGGGCTTCGCCCCGGCGCCGCAGCTCGACAAGAGCACGACCGGCACCAGCGCCACGCCGGTCACGTTCGGCGACCCGACCGGTCTCGGCATCAACCCCAAGATCGGCAAGAGCAAAGAGGCAACGGCCAAGGCTTTCCTTCAGTACGCCGCGGGGCCGGACGGCGCGAAGGCGCTCGCCGGGATCGGCATCACCCCGGCGGACACGGAGGCGGTCAAGGACACGTTCTTCCAGCTGGACGGCGTCCCGCAGGACGACCTGTCGAAGTTCGCCTTCACCAAGCACGACACCAAGCCGGAGAACCCGGTCTCCAAGTACACGGCGGCGCTGCAGAACATCCTCAGCGACCTGCACACCGCGGTCATGTCCGGCAGCAAGGACATCGACGCGGCCATCACCGAAGCACAGAACCGGGCCAAGACCGAGGTCCTCAACAAGTAGTGCTCAACAAAGTAGTGACGCGAGCGCCGCGGGTTTACGACGTACACCCGCGGCGCCGTAACCACCCGGGAGCCTGACATGACATCTCTGCCGTTGGCCCGCCGCAGGCGAGGCCGGCAGGTGTTGCGCAACACGGTGGTGGGCTGGACGTTCCTGCTGCCGAACTTCGCCGGTTTCGCCGTGCTGACACTCGTGCCGGTGGCGTTGCTGTTCTACTACGCGTTCACCGAATGGAACGTCTTCGGCGGCGCCGAGTGGACCGGCCTGGCGAACGTGCGGCAGCTGATGCACGACCACAGCTTCCGGACCGCGCTGCTCAACACCATCTACTACACGGTCTTCCACATCCCGCTCACGCTGGTCGCGGCGCTCGCCCTGGCGCTGCTGCTCAACCGGCGGCTGCGCGGGGTCGCCTTCTTCCGTACGGTCGCGTTCTTCCCCTACATCACCTCGATCGTCGCCCTCGCCCAGGTGTGGAACATGCTGTTCAGCCCGGGATACGGCCCGATCAACGCGGTGCTGCGCGGGCTCGGCGTGGACAATCCGCCCGGCTGGACCACGTCGGCGGACTGGTCGATGCCCGCCGTGATCATCGTCGGGACCTGGCGTGAGATGGGCTACTACATGCTCCTCTTCCTGGCTGGACTGCAAACCATTCCGGGCCAGCTGTACGAGGCGGCCAAGGTCGACGGGGCGAACGCGTGGCAGCGGTTCCGCGCCGTGACGCTGCCCGGCCTGCGGCCCACCACGTTCTTCGTGGTCGTGATGCTCACGATCGGCAGCTTCAACGTCTTCGACCTGATCCTGGTGATGACCAACGGCGGCCCGGGCCAGTCCACCCTGGTGCTGTCGCAGTACATCTACCAAAAGGGCTTCGTCGAGAACCAGTTCGGATACGCATCGACGGTGTCGATTGCGCTCTTCCTGATCTGCTTCGTGATCACGATCGTCCAGTTCCTGATCAACCGGCGGCAGTCATGACCCTTCTGGAAGCTCCCCCCGCCGACCGCTTGAGCCTGGCCCCGCCACCCGCCGGCGGCAGGCGCGGCAAAAAGATCAACCGCCTGCTCGGGTACGGCGCCCTGATCGTCGCCGCCGCGGCCATCCTCGTGCCGTTCTACTGGATGCTCATGTCGTCGCTGAAGGCGAACAACGACGTCTACACGATCCCGGTCAAGTGGCTGCCCGACCCGGTGGTCTGGCACAACTACGTCGCGATCTGGCAGAAGTCGGACATGACGACGTGGCTGAAGAACACCCTGATCCTGTCGGTCGCGGTCACCCTGCTGCAGGTGCTGACCGGCAGCTTCGCCGCGTACGGCTTCGCCAAGGTCCGCTTTCCCGGGCGCAACGTGCTGTTCCTCGCCTACATCGGCACCCTGGCCGTGCCCTGGCAGTCGTACATGATCCCGCAGTTCATCCTGTTCTCGAAGCTGCACCTGTCGGACACCCGGTGGTCGATCATCGCGCTGCAGGCGTTCGGCGCGTTCGGTGTCTTCCTGATGAAGCAGTACTACGAGTCGATCCCGGACGAGCTGCTCGACGCGGCCCGGATCGACGGCATGAGCGAGTACGGCATCTACCGGCGGATCATGCTGCCGCTGTCGGTGCCGGCGCTGGCCAGCCTCAGCCTGCTGACCCTGGTGAAGACCTGGAACGACTACATGGGCCCGCTGATCTACCTGCGCAGCCGGGACCTGTGGACGATCCAGATCGGCCTGAAGACGTTCGTGAACACGTACAACGCCGAATATGCCCTGATCATGACGGGGTCGGTGCTGTCGGTGCTGCCGATCGCGATCATCTTCCTGCTCGGGCAGCGTTACTTCGTCGAGGGCATCGCCAGCACCGGGCTGAAGGGCTGAGCGCGATGAGACACATCGGCGCCGTGTTCGAGGTCGCCTATCTGGCCCTCATGACGAACCTCCTGCTCACACTCTCCTGTCTGCCACTGGTGGTCGTGCTGTTCACCACCGACCCGGCAACGTCCTGGCCGTTGCTGGCGCTGCTCTCGCCGCTGGCCGGCCCCGGCCTGTGCGGATCGTTCGCGGTGCTCGCCGCGTACTCCGGCGGCGACGGGTCGGCCCCGGTCCAGGTGTTCACGCGGGCCTGGCGGGCCTCGGCACGCCGGGCCGTCCCACTGGTCGCCGCCACCGTGGCCGCGCTCGTCGTGCTCGGCGTGGACGTGCGGTTCGCGTGGGGCCGCCAGGCGGGCGCAATGTTAATTCCGATTCTCATTGTCGCGATGATTCTGGTGCTCGCCACGTGCCTGCTCGCCCTGGTGGTGCTCGCAGAGCGGCCCGAGGTGCGTAATCGCGATGCGTGCCGGGTCAGCGTCTATCTCGCGGTCCGGCACTGGTACCTGACGTTGTTCTCGCTCGTCGCGCTCGGTGTGTTCGAGGTCCTGCTCTCGACGCGGCCGGCGATCGCCCTCGGCCTCGCGGCGGCCCCGCTTCTCTACCTGGTGTGGGCCGGAAGCCGGTTCTCGCTGAACGCCGTCCTGCCCGCGCCCGCTCTGCCATCCGTAACGAGAGGAGTCGCATGACGGCGATCGACGTCCGTCCCAGCCCCGACGCCGAGGCCGTCGCCGCCGCCGTGGCGGCCGCGCTGACCACCATCGACCGGAACATCGCGACGTTCGGCACCAACTATCCCGGCGACACCACGACCGGCGGCAACTATCTCGACCGCGGCGGAAACTTCGGCTGGACGACCAGCTTCTGGCCCGGCATGACGTGGCTGGCCCACGAACTGACCGGGGACGCGTCCTATGCCCGCGCCGCCGCCGGCCACGTGCCGAGCTTCGCCGACCGGATCCACTCGCTGTCCGATGTGGACACCCACGATCTCGGGTTCCTCTACACGCTGTCCTGCGTCGTGCCTTGGCAGCTGGCCGAGGACACCGTGGCCCGCGACGCCGCCGTCGCCGCCGCCGATCACCTGCTCACCCGGGTGCTCGAGCCGGCCGGGATCATCCAGGCCTGGGGCGACATGAGCGATCCGCGGCAGCAGGGCCGCACCATCATCGACAGCCTGATGAACACGCCGCTGCTGTTCTGGGCCTCGTCGATCACCGGCGAATCGCGCTACGCCGACATCGCCCGGCGGCACACCGAACAACTGCGGGACAACATCCTCCGGCCCGACGGTACGACGTTCCACACCTTTTATTGGGATCCGGCCGGCGGCGAACCGGTGCGCGGGGAGACCGAGCAGGGCAGCTCCGACGAATCGTGCTGGGCGCGCGGACAGGCGTGGGGGATCTACGGATTCGCGCTCAACCACCGGCACACCGGCGACCCGTCGTTCCGGGCGGCGGCCGAGCGCTGCGCCGAACGGTTCCTCGATCGCCTGCCGGCCGACTCGGTTCCCTACTGGGATCTCGTCTTCGGCGACGGCAGCGGCCAGGAGCGGGACAGCTCCGCGGCGGCGATCGCGGTCTGCGGGCTGCTCACCCTCGGCGGGGATCGCTACCGGGCGGCGGCCGGCCGGATCCTCACGTCGCTCATCGACGACTACTCGACCGCCGGAAAGCCGGATTCGAACGCTCTTCTCCGGCACGGCGTCTACGACAAGCCCAAAGGCGTGGGCGTGGACGAGGGCAATCTCTGGGGCGATTACTTCTACCTGGAGGCCCTGACCCGCGTCACCCGTCCCGACTGGTCCGATCACTGGTGAGGAGCCCCATGGACTACCGCTATCACTGCACGATCCCCGCCGACTCCGGCCTCAACGCGCTGCCGTTCAACCCCTGCGACCTGCTCGACTTCCAGCTGTTGCGGCTGTCGGCGGGGGAGTCGTGGTCGGGCGAGTCCGGTGACCGGGAGATCCTCGCCGTGCTCCTGGGCGGGAAGGCGTCGTTCACGGTTGGCGAGGAGAAGTTCTCCGAGGTCGGCGGCCGGCCTAACGTCTTCGGGGGGAAGCCGCACTCGGTCTACATTCCGGCCGGTTCGTCGTTCGCCATTTCCGCCCTGGGCGGTCCGGTCGAGATCGCGCTGCCCAGCGCGCCCAGCGACCTGGCCGTGGCGCCCTACGTCATTGCGCCCGCGCAGGTCGCGAACGGCCGGTGGGGCGCCGCCAACTTCGGGCGCACCTTCCACCAGATCCTCACCGAGATCGCCCAGCCCGAGCTGCCCGCCCGGCGGCTGATCGTGGGGGAGACCTACACCCCCTCCGGCAACTGGAGCACGTTCCCGCCGCACCGGCACAAGTTCGACGACCTGCCCGGCGAGGCCGCGCACGAGGAGATGTACTACTTCCGGGTCTCACCCGGCGACGGCTTCGGGATCTCCCGGGTCTACACCGACGACGGCTACGAGGAGAACTACACCGCCCGCGACCACGCCGTGCAGATGATGCCGTCCGGTTACCACACGGTGGCCAGCGCGCCCGGCTATACCACCTACTACCTGTGGTTCCTGGCCGGCACCCAGCGCACCCAGGGCGCCATCGAGGACGTCAACCTGTCGTGGGTGGGCCGCACCGTGCCGATGCTGCGCGACCTGGGGCACTGACGATGATCCTGGACAGCTTCCGGCTCGACGGGCGGGTCGCCCTGGTCACCGGCGGCAACCGCGGCCTCGGCCAGGGGAGCGCGATCGCCCTGGCCGAGGCCGGCGCCGACATCGCCCTGCTGTGCCGCTCGGCCCCCGCCAACACGATGGCGGCGGTCTCCGCGCTCGGCCGCCGCGTCCTCTACGTGCCCTGCGACCTGGCCAAGGACGATCTTGCCGACGCGGTCCACAGAGTCCTCGACGAGCTGGGCCGGGTGGACATCCTGGTCAACAACGCCGGCATCATCCGCCGCGACGACGCGGCCGCCTTCCCCGCCGCCGACTGGGACGAGGTGCTGACCGTCGACCTCGACGCGGTGTGGCACCTGTCCCAGGCGGCCGGCCGGATCATGCTCGATGCCCCCGGCGGCGGCAAAATCATCAACGTCGCGTCGATGCTGTCCTTCCAGGGCGGCATTCGGGTCCCGGCCTACACGGCGGCCAAACACGCGGTGGTCGGCCTGACCAAAGCCCTGGCCAACGAGTGGGCGGCGCACGGCGTCAACGTCAACGCGGTGGCCCCGGGTTACATGGCCACCGACAACACGGCCGCCCTACGCGACGACCCGGCCCGCGCCGCCGCCATCCTCGACCGCATCCCGGCCGGCCGCTGGGGCACCCCCGCCGACCTGGCCGGCGCCGTCGTCTTCCTGGCCTCCGACGCGGCCCGCTACATCCACGGCACCGTCCTGCCGGTCGACGGCGGCTGGCTCGCCCGCTGACGCGGCGCCCGCCCGGCCGCCGTCCTCCGCCGCGGGGTCTCCGGTCGGCCGGGGGACGGCTTCGCCTGCCGCCGCATCCATCAGCCGGCGGCCGATTTCCTGGGCCGCGCGACGAAGTTCCGGGCCGCCGGTGATGGTGAACGGGACCGGCACGGCGGTGAGCTGCTCGGCGTACCACTTCGGGTTGCTCGTTGTGCCGGTCAGGCGGCATCGGCTTTCGCCGGCCGGCTCCAGCCGGCCCAGGCTGCGGGGGACGCATGGCTCGGCGGCGGCGTGCGGCGCCTCGATGAGTACGTCGGTGGTGAACTCCCAGCCGACCGCGAGGTGGTCCTCCAGCTCCTTCGCCGGGTCCAGACCGGTCGGCGGCTCGAACGTGCCGGCCTGCGCCTCGACGCTCAGCACCCGGTCGATGCGGTAGGCGCGGCGGCCCCGCGCGGTTCCGCACAGCAGGTACCACCGGCCGTGGCGCACCACCACCGCCCACGGCTCGGTGTCGTGGTCCCGCTCGGTGCCGGACTCGGCGCGGTAGTGCACGATCGTCCGCTGCCGTCGCTCGCACGCCTCGACCAGGGCGGCGGTGATCCCCGGATCGGGGCGGGCGGCGCCGCGGTCGGGGACGGGCGCGGCCTTCTGGCGTACCGCTGCGGCTTGTGCCGCGACCGGCTCGGGAAGCGCTCGCATGATCTTGCCGAGGGCGGCGCCGACGGGCCCCTCGGTCGCGTCATGATGACCGTCCAGGACCGCCATGACCAGGCCCAGCGCCTCGGTCGCCGAGAACATCAACGGCGGCAGGCGCAAACCACGGCCGATCCGATAGCCACCGTACGGGCCGCGGGTCGACTCGATCGGGATGCCGGCGTCGCGCAGGAAACCCACGTAGCGGCGGGCCGCCCGCTCGGTGACGCCCAGCTTGTCGGCCAGCCGCTCGGCGGTGATGCCGGGACTGCTCTGGATCAGTTCGAGAGTTTGCAGGGCTCGCGCGGTGGGGTTCATGTTCCGGACGCCTTTCGACCGGAACCGAGCCTAGTCTGGCCGCCATGACCGACGACACCACGATCCACGAGCCGGCGCTGGACGCCGGCGAGGCCGAGATGCTGCTGTTCGCGCTGGACCGGTCGCGGGCGCAGTTCGCCTGGAAGACCGGCGGCCTCGACGCCTCCGCCCTCAACCGGGCGCACCCGCCGTCGTCGATGACGCTCGGCGGGTTGATCAAGCACCTGGCGATGGTCGAGGAGCGGTACACGATCGACTTCAGCGGGAAGCCGCCCGGGCCGCCGCTCTCCGCCGCCGACCGCGACGACCCCACGTGGGTCTGGCGGACCGCGGCCGACGATTCACCGGCGGTGCTCTACGGCCTGTGGCGGGACGCGGTGGCGCGCTCGCGGGCGGCGATGGCCGAGGCGCTCGCGGCGGGCGGGCTCGATCAGCCGGCGAAGTTCACCGCCGACGACCAGGGAAACCCGCCCAACCTGCGGCGCATCATCGTCGACGTGCACGACGAGTACGCCCGGCACGTCGGGCACGCCGACCTGTTCCGCGAGGCGATCGACGGCCTGACGGGGGAGGATCCCCCGTCCGACCGCCCCGCCGCCGCCCTTGACCGGACTGAAGACTGAGCTAGAACGTCTCGGACACCAGCGACGAGACCGGGCCGGAGACCGCCACCTCATAGCGGTCCTTCGCGGTCTTGAAGTCGGTCGAGCTCAGGGTGCCGGGCTTCACCTCACCCTGAGTCTTGCCGTCCACGGTCGCGGTCTTGGCGCCCTTGGTCAGCTTGATCCGCACGGCGGTGCCGGTCTTTCGCCGTACGCTCAATTCCCCGACCGTGCCCGCCACCGACAGACGCACCGTGCCGGTCGGGGGTGGCAGTTGAAGCACCGCGTGTGCGGTGCCGCCGGTCATCGTGACGGCCGTGGCCCCGCCCGCCTGCATGTCCACGTTCTGCTCGCTGGTGCCGCCGGCCAGCTTGAGCGTCCACTTCACCTTCGAGTTGAGCTGGATCTCCGCGCCGACCGTCCCGGCCTCGCCGGACTTGACCAGCTCCACCCGCGCGCTGGCCTTGGTATCCACCAGGTGGGGCACCGCGCTGCGGTCGATGGTCGCGATGTCATACAGCTTGTCGCCCAGGTCCGCGCTGCGCACGTGCAACACCGCTGAGGTGCCGGCCACCTCGAGCGTGCGGGTCTTCACCGTGCCGAGCGGCGCGGTCAGCTGATGCGCGGCATCCGGCCACGGCACCCCGCTGGCCGGCAGCGACTGGATCACGTCGGCCGGCGCCGGGGTCTGCGCGTTCGCCGTCGCGCGGTAGGTCGGCTCGAACGCCACCGTCTGCCCCAGCACGACGCCGATCGTCAACGCGACGAGCACCGCGGTGAACGCCCACAGGCGCCACGGCTTACGCGGCTTCTCCTGATAGACGATGACCGCGCGCGCCACCACCACGGGCGGTGGCTGCCGGGGAATCGTCGGCATCGACTGGGTAGGCTCGCTGACCGCCCCGAACCACTGATGATCATCCCCACTACCAGGCCCTACGGCCACCGCGACACCTCCACTCGCCAGACGTCTGCCAAGGTTCACCAGTGATACGCATCGCAGCCCGCGTCGGATCGAAGATCTTCATTTCAGCACGAGAAGCGCTCCCATGGAAGGCAGGATGTGACCGGTGCGTAACACCAGGGACACTTTGGCACGCGGCCTGACGGAGCTCTTCGCCCCAGCTGTGCTGGCCGCAGTGCTTCCCCTGGTCGTCGGCGCCCATGCATCGACATCAATAACTGTGGGTTTGCTGTGGGGTTTGCTGGCCAGCCTCTTCTGCGCCGTGCTCCCGTACGCGTTGATCTTGCGCGGCGTCCGCCGCGGCACCCTGACCGACCACCACATCGGCGTGCGCGAGCAACGAACCCGCCCGCTGCTGTTCGGCCTGGCCTCGGTGACGATCGGCCTGGCCCTGCTGCTGTTCCTGCACGCCCCGCGAGAGCTGACAGCGTTGATCGTGGCCTCACTGGCCGGCGGCGTGATCGCCACCGCGATCAACCACTTCTGGAAGTCGAGCATCCACGCGGGCGTGGCCGCGGCGACGACCGTGGTCCTGACCATGGTCTTCGGCCCGTGGCTCCTGTTGGCCTCGGCAATCACGGCTGCCGTGGCCTGGTCCCGGGTGCAGTTGCGCGACCACACCACGGCCCAGGTGCTGGTCGGCTCGGCCATCGGCGCCGTGGTCGCCGGTGCGGTCTTCGGCGCCCTGCGGTAGCGGGCAGCGGAGCCACGCATGCGGCCGGCCGGTCAGTGGCTCAGGTCCTGGCGCTGCAGGGGGCGGCCGGGCAGGGCCGCGCCCGGCCTCGCCTGCAGGCCGTCGATCAGGATCGCGGTGCAGCGGCTCGCCGACATGCGGGCGATCTCCGGGTCACGGGCCGACAGTGGGCGCAGGATCAGCGCGGACAGCTGGGCCACATCGCCCACCCCGACGTCGGCGCGCAGCCGGCCCTCCTGCTGGGCGGCGAGCACCAGGCGGCCGAGCCGCTCCAGCAGGTCATCGCGCAGGCCCGCGATGGCCGGGTCGGCGCCCTGCACCGCCACCGGGCTGAACTGGAGCTCGGCCGACCGGGTCAGCAGCCGGACCAGCGCGGGCCAGGCGCTCGACTCCTCGGCTTCGGCCGTGCGCGCCTCGTCCAGGATGCGGGTGAGGCTGTCGGTCGCCACCGCCCGGATAAGCGCGTCGCGGTCGGGGAAACGACGGTAGAGCGTGCCGACGCCGACCCGTGCGGCCCGGGCGATCTCGTCCATCGGCACGTCGTAGCCGCGCTCGGCGAAGACGGTGCGAGCGGCGGCGATGATCTGTTCGCGGTTGCGTCGCGCGTCCGCGCGAAGCGTCATGGGCCGGCCTCCTGACGATGGTGCCGGATTCTCGCACGTCAGGAGAGGTGCAGCCGATCAGCGCCCGTTTGATGGTGGACTGCGGGCCTTCGCGAAGGTACGGTCGACGGGTAACCGGAAGAGAATCCTCCACATACGGCCATCCCCTGCCGAGGAGTGTCCATGCATCAATTCCCGGTGACCCGCACCTGCCCCTACACCCCTCCCGCCGCCTACCGGGAGATCGCCGAAGAGGACCCGATCACCAAGGTCCGGCTGCCCGACGGCACCTGGACCTGGGTGGTGAGCAAGCACGAGCACGTGCGGCAGGTCCTCAACGACACCAGCTTCAGCGCCGACCGGTTCCGTCCCGGCTTTCCCAACCAGGCCCCGGCCGACCTGCGGCCGGGCCGGGCAACCTCGGACGAGGCCGACCGCACCATCCTCACCATGGATCCGCCGCAGCACGGGCCGGCCCGCCGCGCGGTTCTGGGCGAGTTCACCGTCCGCCGGATCAACGCGCTCGTTCCCGAGATCCAGCGGATCGTCGACGAGCAGGTCGACCAGCTCCTGGCCGGGCCGAAGCCGGCCGATCTGGTCGAGGCCGTCTCGCTGCCGGTGCCGTCGCGGGTGATCTGCGCGATGCTCGGCGTGCCCTACGCCGACCACGAATTCTTCCAGGCCGGCACGGCCGCGATGATCAAGCGGGACATCGCGCCGGAGCGGCGCCGGGAAGCCTTCGGGCAGGTTCGCGACTACATGTCCGACCTGATCGCGAGCAAGGAGGCCGACCCGCCGGACGACCTGCTCGGGCGGCAGATCCGGCAACGCCGGGCCGAGGGCACGTACGATCGCCGGTCGCTCGCCGCACTCGGCTTCCTGCTGCTGGTCGCCGGCCACGAGACGACCGCGAACATGATCTCGCTGGGCGCGCTCCAGCTGATGGACAATCCCGCCCAGCTCGCCAAGCTGCGTTCCGCGCCGGAGGGCACGGCGGGCGCCGTCGAGGAGATGCTGCGCTATTTCACCATCGTGGACACTGTGGTGGCGCGGATCGCGGTCGCCGACACCACCGTGGGCGGCGTGCGGATCCGGGCCGGCGAGGGCGTCCTCACCCTCGGCCTGGTCGCCAACCGCGACCCGTCGGTGTTCCCCGACCCGGACACGTTCGACCTCGACCGCTCGGCCCGGCAGCACGTCGCCTTCGGCTTCGGCCCGCACCAGTGCCTGGGGCAGAATCTGGCCCGGGCCGAGCTCCAGGCGGTCTTCGACACGCTGCTCCGCCGGGTGCCGACGCTGCGGCTCGCCGCCGGTGTCGACGATCTGCCGTTCAAGGCCGATGCCCAGATCTACGGGTTGTACGCGCTGCCGGTGGCGTGGTGACCCGGCATGAAGATCGTCGCTGATCTCACCCGATGCGTGGGCGCCGGTCAGTGCGTGCTGACCGAGCCGGAGCTCTTCGATCAGTCACCGGCCGACGGCACCGTGATCGTCCTCGACGACAACCCGCCACCGGAGCTGCATCCGGCCGCTCACGAGGCCGCCCTCATCTGCCCCAGCCAGGCCCTGACGGTAACTCCTGATTAGGGCGGTCATCGGTCACGCCGGCCCTGGACGGCGAACCCGCCGAGCATCGTCGCCTTCGCCGTCCCGGACATGTCGTCGCCGCGGATCGTCACCGTGAATGTCAGGCTGGGCAGCCGCTTCAGCTTGACCTTCCACCGCAGGGCCGCGCCGTCGAACCGGCCGTCGAGCAGTTCGGTGCTCATCTGGTTGCCGTTGTTGGTCAGCGTGCCGGTCAGCGCTCCGGCGGCCTCCGTGAGGCGAACCGTGACGTCCTGCTTGCCCATCGGGCTGTCCACGATCAGGCGCCAGGCTCCGTCTATCTCGGCGGACTCCGGCGCCTGGTCGCTCCCCGGGTCGCCGCCGAACCAGGCGGTCAGCGCCCGGCGGAGGCCGCTCTTGGCGCCCGCGTACGCGATGTGCCCGTCCGGGCGGATCAGGAGCACCTCGGCGTCGACCCCCGGCAGCGGCGCGGCCACGACCGTCTCGACCCGCCCGGACCACTCCGCGACGTCCGGCGCCGGGCCCCCGTCGCCGGAGACGTCCAGCAGCAGGCCGTGCCCGGAGCGCATCGCCTCCGCGATCGTGGCCGGGCCGCTCGCGGTCACCAGTGGCTGATCGGCGACGGCAGTGCCGGTCAGCGGGTGGTCGCCGCCCGGGTAGCGCGTCACGGTGGTCATCCGCAACAGGTGCCGGCTGACGTCCTCGAACTCGATCAGCTCGGTGAACAGGGTGCGCAGTGAGGCCAGCCGGTCCAGCGGGTGCAGCATCGCGACCACCGACTCGGCGTGCAGCAGCATCCGCCGCCCGACCGGTTGCCGCTCGGCCGCGTAACTGTCCAGCAGGCCGGCCGGCGCCCAGCCGTGGATCTCCGCCGCCAGCTTCCAGCCGAGGTTCATGGCGTCCTGGAGGCCGGTGTTCATCGCCTGCGTCCCGGAGATGAAGTATTGATGCGCCGCGTCCCCGGCGAGCAGCACCCGGCCACGGCGATACTCCGCCGCCACCCGGGACGGCCCGCCGAACCGGGCCAGGAAGTAGGCGTCGGTCAGCTTCGGCTCCTCGCCGTTCAGCCGGCCCACACCGGCCGCCAGCTCGGCCACGGTGGGCGGCCCGGCGTCCACCGGCGGCTCTCGGTCGAACTCGATCGACATGAGCCGCAACATGCCCTCCTCGATCGGCAGCGCTCCGAACATGCCGCCGGGCCGGGGGCCGGCCTCGAAGAGGCTCTCGAGTTCGTCGGTGAGCGGCACGTCGCCGAGGATGCCGTAGTAGCCGGGCAGGTTACCGGCCAGCTCGATGCCCGCGCCGCGCCGCACCACGCTCTCCGCGCCGTCGCACCCGACCAGGTAGGCCGCTCGGATCTGGTACGCCGCACCGGTGGCGGGACGCACGTCGACCGTCACCCCGGTCTCGTCCTGCGTGAAGCCGACCACCTCCTGCTCCCGGCGAAGCTCGGCGCCTTGACCGGTGGCCCACTCCGCCAGCAGGGTCTCGGTGCGCCACTGCGGGAAGCCGTATGTCCAATCGCTCTCGGTCACCGCGTCGAGATCGAGCCACAGCATCGCGAACGGCGTGCGCGGCCACCGGATCATCTCGGCCCGGATCGGCGCGGCCAGGCCGCGGAGGTTCAGAGTTTCCAGCGTACGGCTGTGGATGGCCATCCCGCTGGAGCGGGTCCCGGCGCCGGCCCGTGGCTCGATCACCACGGTCTCGACGCCGGCCAGGGAGAGCTCGCCGGCGAGCAGCAGTCCGGCCGGGCCGGCCCCGGCGATGACGACGGTCGATGTCATGGGTTACTCCTTCAGGGACGGAGCCGGGTGCGCCCCGGTCAGCTCGTGGGCGAGGTAGGCGACGAGCGAGGCCGGGGTCGGATATTCGAAGACGGTCACCGGCGGCAACAGCAGGCCGGTGGCCTCGCACAGCAGGTTGCGCAGTTCCAGCGCCGTGAAGGACGAGAAGCCTAGCGACACGAACTCGAGCTCCGGGTCGATGTCGTCGGTGGACGCGTGGCCGAGCACGGCGGCGGCGTGCCGGCGGACGAGGTCGAGCAGGACTTCCGCCCGCCCCGTCTCGTCGAGGCCGGCGAGTGTGCGGCGCAGGTCGGCCGCCTCGTCGCTGGTCGCCTCCTCGCGATCGGCGGCTTCCTCGACGTGGCCGGCCACCTCCGGCAGGTGCTCGGCACCGATCATGTCGGGCGCGTCCAGCCAGTAGCGGCGGCGCTGGAAGGGATAGGTCGGCAGCGGCACCGCCCGCGCGTCCTGGCCGGCGAGGAACGAGCCCCAGTCGACCCGGACGCCGTGCGCGTGCGCCCGGGCGAGCGCGAGCGTGAGGGTGTGGGTCTCCGGGCGCCGCGAGTTCAGCACCGGGGCCGGCACGACGCCGGTTCCGGCGAGGCACTCGGTCACCATCGACGCGAGCACGGCGTCCGGCCCGACCTCGAGGAACAGGGTGGCGCCGAGCTCGTGCATGGCGCGCACCCCGTCGGCGAACCGGACGGTGCCGCGGACGTGGCGGACCCAGTAGTCCGCCGTCGCCAGCTCGGCGCCGGCCACCGAGCCGGTCACGTTCGACACCACCGTCAGCCGCGGCGGGGCGTAGGTCAGGCCCTCGGCGACCTCCCGGAACGCCGCCAGCATCGGATCCATGTGGGCGGAGTGGAACGCATGGCTGACGCGTAACTGCCGGACGCGGCGGCCCTGCTCCTTCCAGTGCGCGGCGACCCGCAGCGCCGCGTCCTCGTCGCCGGAGACGACCGCCGCGGCCGGCCCGTTGAGCGCGGCGAGGTCGACGGCCCCGTCCGGCCCGGTGAACGAGGAGAGCAGCTCCTCCTCGCTCGCCTGGACCGCGATCATCGCGCCGCCCGGACGGGCGGCCTCCTGCATCAGCCGGCCCCGGGCGCTCACCAGCGTGCACGCGTCGGCCAGCGACAGCACCCCGGCCACGTGGGCCGCGCTCAGCTCGCCGATGGAGTGGCCGCCAACCACGTCCGGTGTCACCCCCCAGTGTTCGAGGAGCCGGAACAGCGCCACCTCGATCGCGAAGATCGCGGTCTGGGTGTACCGGGTCTGGTCGAGCAACTCCGCCCCGGCCGAGCCCGCGGCGGCGAACATGACCTCCAGCAGCGGCCGCGGCAGCTCCCGGTCGAGGTGCGTGCAGATCTCGTCCAGCGCCTTGCGGAACACCGGGTACGTGTCGTACAGCTCGCGGCCCATCCCGGCGCGCTGGCTGCCCTGACCGGTGAACACGAAGGCCACCGTGGGCGTGCCGCCGGCAGTGCCGTGCACGAGGTTGGTGGCGGACTCGCCCGCCGCGAGACGGGCCAGCCCGGCCAGCAGCGCGGTGCGATCCGCCCCGACGACCGCGGCCCGGTGCTCGAACGCCGCGCGAGTGGTGGCCAGGGCCACGGCCACGTCCGCCGGGTGCAGGCCGGGATGCGCCGCGAGGTGAGCGTGCAGCCGGCCGGCCTGGGCCCGGAGTGCGGGACCGCCGCGTGCCGAGATCAGCCAGGGAAGCGGAAGCTGCGCGGCCGGCCGTGCCGCCTCGCCGAGGGGCGGCTCCACGGCGGGTGGCTCCTCGAGGATGAGGTGGGCGTTGGTGCCGCTGATCCCGAACGAGGAGATGCCGGCGCGGCGGGGGCGGCCGGGGTCGGCCGGCCACGGCGCCGGCTCGGTGAGAAGGGCGACGGCGCCGGCGGTCCAGTCGACGTGCGGGGTGGGCGTGTCCGCGTACAGGGTTCGGGGCAGTTGTTCGTGCCGCATCGCCATGACCATTTTGATCACCCCGGCGATGCCGGCGGCGGCTTGGGTGTGGCCGATGTTGGATTTGATCGAGCCGAGTCGTAGTGGCCGGTCGGTGGGCCGGTTCTGGCCGTAGGTGGCGAGCAGCGCTTGGGCTTCGATGGGGTCGCCGAGGGTGGTGCCGGTGCCGTGTGCTTCGACGGCGTCGATGTCGGCGGGGTTCAGGCCGGCGTTGGCGAGGGCTTGGCGGATGACCCGTTCCTGGGAGGGTCCGTTGGGTGCGGTGAGGCCGTTGCTGGCGCCGTCCTGGTTGACGGCGCTGCCGCGGATGACCGCGAGGATGGGGTGGCCGAGGCGCTGGGCGTCGGAGAGCCGCTCCAGCAGCAGCAGGCCCACGCCCTCGCCGAATCCCGCGCCGTCGGCCCCGGAGCCGAACGATTTGCAGCGGCCGTCCGGCGACAGCCCGCGCTGCCGGCTGAACTCCACGAACAGTCCCGGCGTGGCCATCACCGTCACCCCGCCGGCCAGGGCCAGCGAGCACTCCTCCTGCCGCAGCGACTGGCAGGCGAGGTGGAGCGAGACGAGCGAGGAGGAGCAGGCGGTGTCGACGGTGACGGCCGGGCCCTCGAAGCCGAAGATGTACGCCACCCGGCCCGACGCGACGCTGCCGGCGCTCCCGTTGCGCAGGAACGCCTCGTACTCCTTGGGCGCCTCGAGCAGCCGGGCGCCGTAGTCGCCGTACATCACCCCGACGAACAGTCCGGTACGGCTGCCGCGCAGCACCGCCGGATCGATACCGGCCCGCTCGAACGCCTCCCACGTGCTTTCCAGCAGCAGCCGCTGCTGCGGGTCGGTGGCGATCGCCTCGCGCGGGCTCATCCCGAAGAACGCCGGGTCGAAATGGTCGGCCTCGTAGAGGAAACCACCTTCCCGGGTGTACGAGCGACCGGCGCGCTCCGGGTCCGGGTCATAGAGCTCGTCGACCCGCCAGCCACGGTTGACGGGGAACCCGCCCACCGCGTCCGTGCCGGAGTCGACCAGCTGCCAGAGCTCCTCCGGGGAACGCACCCCACCGGGGAACTGGCCGCTCATCGAGACGATCGCGATCGGCTCGCGTGCCTTGTACTCCAGATCGGTGAGCCGCTGACGGGTCTGGTGGAGTTCCGCCGTGACCCGCCTCAGGTATTGCAGTGTCCTGTCCTCGGACGTCATTCGTCGTGTCCTCTCCCGGTCCCGGCGGCGGTCAGCTGACGGAGCCCAGCTCCTTGTCGATGAAGTCGAAGATCTCGTCGCTGGACGCCGTCCGCAGTCGTTCCGCGACGTCGGCCTCGCCGGCCGGCGGCTCGCCGGTCTCCTGCCAGCTCGCGAGAATCACCTGCAGGCTGGTGGTGATCGCGGCCCGCGCCTCCGCGCCCGGATCGACGGCGGCCAGCGCGGCGCGCAACCGGTCGAGATCGGCGAGGAGCGGTTCCGCCGGGTCGGCCGGCGGCGGGGCCAGCACGGCCCGCAGATGCTCGGCGAGCCGGGCCGGTGTCGGGTAGTCGAACACCATCGTCGGCGCCAGCCGCAGCTGGGTGGCGGTGGCCAGCCGGTTGCGCAGCTCGACCGCCGTGAGCGAGTCGAAACCCATCTCCTTGAACGCCTGGTCCGCGTCGACCCGCTGCCCCGGCGCATGGCCGAGCACCGTGGTCACGGTGTCGAGGACCAGCGCTCGGACCGTCTTCTCCTGGTCCTCCGGGGACTGCCCGGCCAGCCGGTCCCGCAGCGCGCCGCCGGCCGGCTCGGCCCGCCGTCGTGACGGCACGCGCACCAGCCCCCGGAACAGCGGCGGCAGCAGGCCGGAGGTGGCCCGGCCGCGGAGCGCCGCCAGGTCGAGCGCGGCCGGGACGGCCACCGCCAGATCCTGGACGAGGGCCTGGTCGAACAGGGCAAGGCCCTGCTCCGGCGTCAGCGCGGTCACCCCGGACCGGTTGATCCGGCCCACCCGCTCGTCGCCGAGGCGGGCCGCCATGCCCTCGTCCTGCGCCCACAGGCCCCAGGCCAGCGAGATGGCGGGCAGGCCCCCGACCCGGCGGTGTGCGGCCAGGGCGTCGAGGAAGGAGTTCGCGGCGGCGTAGCTGGCCTGCCCGGCGTTGCCGAGCGTGCCGGCGAACGACGAGAACAGCACGAAGGAGCTCAGATCCGCATGCCGTGTCAGTTCGTGCAGGTGCCACGCCGCGTCCACCTTCGGGCGCAGGACCGTAGCCAGGCGTTCCGGGGTCAGCGAGCCGGCCACGCCGTCGTCGAGGACGCCCGCGGTGTGCACGACCGCGGTGAGCGGGTGCGCCTCCGGCACGTCGGTGAGCAGCGCGGCCAGTGCGGCCCGGTCGCTCACGTCGCAGGCGGCGACGGTGACCTCGGCGCCCAGCTCGGTGAGTTCCCGGCGCAGCGCCGCGGCGCCGGGCGCGCCGGCGCCGCGGCGGCTGGTGAGCAGCAGTTGCCGGACCCCGTACGCGTGGACCAGGTGCCGGGCGAAGAGCGCGCCGAGCTGACCGGTGCCGCCGGTGACCAGAACCGTCCCGTTCGGATCGAACTCCGCCGGCGAGGCCGGTTCCGCGCCGGCCGGCCGGGCCAGCCGGGCCGCGAACCGCACGCCGTTGCGGATCACCACCTGCGGCTCGTCGTCCGCGAGCACGGCCGGCAGCATCCGCAGGGAGACGTCGTCGTCGTCCACGTCGGCCAGCACCAGCCGGCCCGGGTTCTCCGACTGCACGCTGCGCCCGAAGCCCCAGACCGCGGCGTGCAGCAGGTCGGCGTCGCCGTCGTCGCCGGGCACGAGCACCGCCCGGCGGGTGAGCAGAACCAGCCGGGATGCGGCGTGGTCGGCGTCGGCGAGCCACTGCTGGACCGTGGCGAGCAGGCCGGACAGCGTCCGGTGAATGCGGGCGGGCAGGTCGGCCGCCGTCGGCTCGCCGGCCGGAGCCAGGCCGGGCAGCACGATCACCTCGGGGGCGGTGGCGGCCGCCGCGAGCGCGGTCAGGTCGGGATAGCCCGGCACCGTCGGCAGGATCGCCCGCATCTCCGGTGGGCCCACCACCGCCCAGTTCCCGGTGGGGACGACGGCCGACGCCGGCAGCTCCGTCCACTGCACGGTGAAGAGCGCGTCCGGGCCGTCCTTCCCCAGGGCGGCAAGCGTCGCCGCGGTGATCGGGCGTACCGCGAGGGCCTCGACCGTGGCCACGGCAGCGCCGGAACCGTCGGCGATGTCCAGGGACACGGCGCCGGCGCCGGCCGGCGCGAGCCGGACCCGGAGCTCGGTGGCGCCGCCGGCATGCAGCCGCACGCCGGTCCACGCGAACGGCAGGCGAGCCGTGCGCCGCTCCTCGTCCGTCGCGCCGAGTTCGGCCGCCGCGTGCAGGGCGGCGTCGAGCAGCGCGGGGTGAAGACCGAAGGCCTGCGCCTGCGACTGCTGCTCCGCCGGGAGGTCCACCTCGGCGAACACCTCGTCGCCTCGTTTCCACGCGGTCCGCAGGCCCTGGAAGGCCGGGCCGTACTCGAGACCCGCCTCGGCCAGGCCCCGGTAGATCCCGTCCACGTCCAGCGGCGTCGCACCCGGCGGGGGCCAGGCCGCGAACTCCTTGCCCGCGGCGCCGGGCCTCGCGGTCAGCGAGCCGGCAGCATGCAGCGTCCACGGCGCGTCGGGGTCGTCGTCCGGCCGGGAGTGGATGGTGATCGACCGCAGGCCCTGCTCGTCCGGGCCGAGGGTCGCCTGGAGCCGGACCGCGCCCTGCGCCCGGATGACCAGCGGGGCCTGGAGATTGAGCTCGTCGAGGACCGGGCAGCCGCCGAGGCTACCGGCGTGCAGGGCCATCTCGACGAAGGCAGTGCCGGGCAGCAGGACCGAGCCGGCCACGGCGTGGTCGGCCAACCACGATGTCACGGAGAGCGCCAGGCGCCCGGTGAAGACGCTGCCGCGGTCGTCGGGGAGGTCGATGGCGGCGGCCAGGAGCGGGTGGCCGGCGGACTGCTGGCCGATGTGGGCGGGGTTGCCGGCGGAGGGGGTGGGGGTGAGCCAGTAGCGCTGGTGCTGGAAGGGGTAGGTGGGCAGGTCGATCAGGTGGGCGGTGGTGGGCCAGGTGGGCCGGTGGCCGGCGGTGTGGGC